>NZ_JADEYS010000040.1 GCF_015209595.1 Pontibacterium sinense
GTCCCATAGGGGGTTCGAACCCCTGTTACCGCCGTGAAAGGGCGGTGTCCTAGGCCACTAGACGAATGGGACGCATATGCCACTAAGTGGCGTTCCTCATCAGAGGAGGCGCGTATATTAAGGATCAGAGCAGATAGCGTCAACCCCTAAATCGAAAAAAATCTAACAAAATCAGCAAACTTAACGAGTGAGCAAAAAAAGAACAGACAGCCTAGCCTAAAACTTGCAGCAACCCCTAATGATAAGTACTTTCCCCTACACCAATCCAAAATAAAAATTCATGAGGATTCCTGATGACAATCAAGGTACACGGCGCACCACTCTCTCCCTTTGTCCGTAAAGTACGGTTAGCGTTAACCGAAAAGGGGATCAACTACGATCTACAGATCGCTGTACCTTACGATCTCCCAGAGGGATACGAAAAACTAAATCCCCTGCGCCGAATTCCAGCGTTTGAGGATGGAGAGGTCACACTCGCGGATTCTGCAGTCATTTGCCATTACATTGAGCAGGCTCACCCCAGCACACCGCTTCTGCCTGCAAAACCAGCGTCTCGCGCTCACTGCGAATGGTTAGAGAAATACGCTGACTACGAGCTGGCTCAAGTGTCCACAGAAATACTGTTTCGCGAAACCTTAATCGTACCGCTCATCAAACAGCAGCCTGACTCCGATAAAATACGACACGCCAAAGAACAACAATTACCCCCATTACTTAACTACCTAAGCGAGCAACTGGGTGGAAACGAGTGGTTTGTGGATAATCAGTTTTCACTGGCGGATATTGCTATCGCCTGTCAGCTGATCAATATGGAGCATGCTGAACATATGCTAGACGAAACACGCTGGCCTACCCTGCATGCTTTCCTGCAGCGATGCTATTCACGCGACTGCTTTTCAGAAATTGTGAAACAGGAACGCAACCAGGTCACTAAAGTACTGGCGCACATCAACGGTTAATCACTGACGTCAACAGGCGGAGGTTTCTCAGCAAATGTCCGCCCCTATTTACGACATGCAGACTTTACCGAACACGGAACAATCGACCTCGTAATAGCGCGGCAACCAGGCACAGAGCAACATCAATATACATAGACGGCTTAGAGATAAAGAACCTGTGGATAGACTAACCAAAAACAGTCAACCCGAGGTTTAGAAGCAACAAGAATACAGACAGATTATCCACATGTTTTCAACATGTAGATTCATGGAATAGATCATCAGGAAAAATAATACTAGGTAAAGGATTGGAGCGGAATATCGGGCTCGAACCGACGACCTGAACCTTGGCAAGGTCCCGCTCTACCAACTGAGCTAATTCC
>NZ_JADEYS010000041.1 GCF_015209595.1 Pontibacterium sinense
TTGTAGTTCCCCCGGTTTAGTGGACACCTCAATCAAATTGAGTTGAGGTGTTCAGTGCCAGCATATAAGAATCCAAAGAAGACACGACAGTACAGCAATGAGTTCAAGGCTAAAGCTGTTAAGCTGAGTCACTTAAAAGGGGCGAGTGTGAAAGGTGTTGCGGAGTCACTCGGCATTCATCCCTTCATGTTGTCTCGGTGGCGAAAGGAATATCGAGAAGGAAAGATCGTGTCGGACAACCGGGAAAAGCTGGTTAAAAAGCCGCGTACAGTCAGTGAAAACGAACGAGTTCGTCAGCTGGAGAAGCAGGTCCAGCAGCTGAAAACGGAGAATGATTTGCTAAAAAAGTGGCAACAATTTCTCGCGGAGGAACAGAGGAAAAGTTCAGGTTCATAGACCGTTATAGAAGGCTGTATAAGGTCAACATGCTTTGCCGGTTTCTGGGGGTATCACGCAGCGGTTTTTATGCTTGGCGCTGCCGTGGTCAGAGCAAAAGAGAGCAACAAGATCAGCGCTTATTGGCGTGTATACGCGATATCTTCCATAAAAGCCGTGAAACATATGGCAGTCCGCGTATTTATCATGCCCTCAAGCGACAGGGGATCGTCGTGAGTAGGAAGCGGATAGAGCGGCTGATGCGGGAGGACGGTCTCAAAGCCCGGGTCTCTCTGGTCTATAAGAAGCTTGCGGGGCTGCATCGTTTTTATCAGCGCTCGCATAATTTGCGTAAGGACCTTCCTAAGCCGGAGCGCAAGAATCAACACTGGGCGGCTGATCTGACCTACATTCGGGTAGGCAAGCGATGGCTGTATTTGGCTGCCGTGATAGACCTGTATTCGCGCCGGATCGTTGGCTGGTCTTTAGGTAAACGGAAAACAGTGGCGTTGACAAAGTCTTCACTGATGATGGCTATCAGGAATAGGAAGCCGCCACCGGGTTTGATCTTCCATACGGATCGGGGTGTTGAGTATCGTGCTCACGAGTTCCAGGCAGTGTTGGATCGGTACGGTATGCATGCGAGTACAAACCGGCCGGGCTGCTGCACAGATAATGCGGAAATGGAGTCATTCTTCCATACGCTAAAGGGCGAGTTCATCAAAGGACGAGACTTCTTTGGTGAGATGCATTTGAGGGATAAGCTGGTTGGTTACATCCAGCATTTTTATAATCGAATTCGATTGCACTCCAGTTTAAATTACCGGAGCCCGGTCGAATATGAAGCAATGACGGCGTAAGCGAAAGTGGTGTCCACTTTTTCGGGGGAAGATCA
>NZ_JADEYS010000042.1 GCF_015209595.1 Pontibacterium sinense
ACCCAACCTTGTATCTCTCCATCTGCTCTGTTTGATTAGATAGAGCTCCCCGGTCAGGTGAGGCTGTACCCAACCTAAGCATCTATTGCTGAGACGTAGATTCGTCCCCTGACCGGTTTCTTTATCATACTGAATGGTATCCTAGCGCCCCGAATATCGGGTGATGCTGTATGTACAAGGGTAGTGGAAAGAATGGATGTAATGATTGGAATCGATGTCAGTAAAGCCAAACTAGATTGCTTATGGCTTAAGGGCTTAAACACTCTCAAGGTGAAAACCAAGGTACTCGCCAATACAGCCGATGGGCACAAAGCCCTGATCAACTGGGTGCAGAAAAATACTGGTGCGTACTTATCTGACTGCAGTTTTATCATGGAGGCCACGGGGATCTACCATGAAGCCCTGGCTTATGCGTTACATGAATCAGGGGCCAACGTGTATGTCGTGAATCCGACCCGTGTGCGCGACTTTGCCAAGAGTCTTGGCACGCGGGGTAAAACAGATAAGAAAGACAGTATGGTACTGGCCCGCTTTGGTGCTGTGAATACCTTACAGCCTTGGCAGCCCGAAGCCCCGGAAATACGGACGTTGCGAGCCCTGTTAGCACGACTAGAGGCTTTGGATAAAGACATCCAACGCGAAGAAAATCGTCTTGAAAAGGCGGAAATTAGTCAGGCATCAGCACAAGTTATTGAGTCAATTCAATTGATGCTGAAGGCTTTGAAAGATGAAAAACGCCGCTTGGAACAACAGATTAACGACCATATTGATGGCCACCCGACGCTAAAGAACGACCAAGCCTTATTGCAAACGATTCCCGGTATAGGGCGGGTTTTATCTCGTGTAATGATGGCAGTGATCCGTAGCCGGAACTTTGAAAGCGCTCGGCAATGTGCAGCCTATTTAGGGCTAAACCCTATTCCTTGGGAATCCGGTAGCAGCATTAAAGGCCCACCGCGCATGAGCAAAGCAGGCCCTTCATTAATTCGAGCTAAGTTGTATATGGGAGCGATTGTCGCCAGCCAGTGGAATCCCGACATCAAGGCACATTGTGATCGTATGATCACTCGAGGGAAAAGCAAAATGTCAGCCCTCGGAGGCGCAATGCGCAAGTTAGTTCATATCTGTTTTGGTGTGCTGAAACAGCAAACTGAATATGTACCTCAAATGACCTAATCAATCACTTGAGGCACATATGGAGAGATGGTATCTAC
>NZ_JADEYS010000043.1 GCF_015209595.1 Pontibacterium sinense
GCCAGTTTTGAATTTATTCTGAGCACGCATGCGGGCAGCAGATTCTGGGTTGATGGCATCCCAAGGGCTACCGGCATCCGCTTTCAGTGCGGAGATGCTGTCGATATCTTGATTCAGTGTAGACATGGTAAATCCTCTACAGTTTGACCTGTTAGGTAACGATTATAGTTATAGGGTTGGAGCCGGAGCTCCTTCCAATTCCCTTGACTCAGTTCTTATAAGAAACCCGCCAATAGCGAATCTCTTTGCCGTTCCAGCTATTTAAAAAACAGTCTGGGTGGCGTTGTTAGGCTGCATAATGCGTGTCCTTGACGTTACCGTCAATGCGCATTTGTGCGAAGCAGCAAAACTGTAGTTTGACTACATTTATCCTTGCCGTGAGTGTGTAAATTCACTACAAGATGCAAAGGCGGGAAGGGGGCGCGAAAGCCTGTAAATACAAGGCTTTAAGAGTATCCTACCGAAGTGCTAAAGACTTTAGTCTAGGGGGCGTTTTGCATATTTTACAAGAATATATGTTATATAAAGCGTGATTTATATAGCTAAAAGTTCTTTTCCTTGTTTGACTACATTTTGATTAAAATTCCGTTAATTCAATAGGTTATGATTGTTTGGTGATCTGTTTTTAGCCTGCTGCCAAACACAGGGCTTCTGAAAGCTATGTTGGTGGCTTATTGGTGGACCTGGTTTGACTCCAGATTTAAGTGGTATGAGGGAGATTAAACCGTGGATAGGATGGTTTAGTGTAAATAGCAGGGTATATTGTGACTGAATATTTTGTTTACGCAGATGCACAAATTTATGTCGGAAAGTGTTTAGATCGAGCCAGTTTTATTGCCGGAACATGTGGCTTCGATGGGAGGAATAAAGCTTATGCCTTGCCGCTTATCGATACAGATCAGATCCAACTGTTTGGTAAGGAATAGGGGCGGTTGTTTTGCGTATTGTAGAATTCTTTCTCTGTACTATTCAGTATCGTAAACCGAACAAAAAGCGATGGGGCTGAACGGAAAAGTTCGTTCTGAGCGTAATCGCAGATACAGAAAAGGGTGCTGCTGCACCCTTTAGTGGAATAGTCACTGTATTAACGAATACGTTTCAGTGATTTTTTGAGCGATAGATTATTCGGTAAGAGACTGTAGATAAAACTGTGTAACTGCCTATTATTGAGCCAGCAATGGCTAAGGATAGGCAGTATGGACAAGCA
>NZ_JADEYS010000044.1 GCF_015209595.1 Pontibacterium sinense
CCACAAAGAATACTTCGCAGGCGAGAACGCGCTGAAAGCTGGCGGTGCGAAAAACACCTCTAACCAGTTCAGCTAAGGGCTAGCTCGGTAAAAAAGGCAGCCAAACGGCTGCCTTTTTTGTATCTGATCAGTCATCGGCACACGCCGATACCTGATATAGAGACACCTTTGTAACGTTCAGATATGCGGTGTGTATTGAGGAATCTATAAAAGAATCGACTGGTTTTTTAGGTTAGAATTACCACCCGCTTGTGACTGCAACTGATTTAAGTGATTTAGATATGACTGATACACCTGCTTTTCTTCAAGATGCCAAAGATCTGTTAACCGAACAAGGCTTCGCTACCAGCAACACCTGGTATCACGGGACCTCATCAGCACTGGTCGACTCAATCAACGAGCAGGGTTTAAATCGCTCCGGTGATAAAGCTCTCAAGGCAGCGGCCAAACAGACCATGGCAACAATCGGAAATCACTATACAGAAACGATTGAACCGGTATTCCTGACGCAGAGTAAAGAGCTCGCATATTACTGGGCAAGCCAGACTGTTAGAGATCGCAGTGTACGCATTGAAGGCGATGAGCAGCCGGTCGTGTTCGCAGTAATACTTCCTGAAGATTTAAATAATCAGGTAAAACCCGATGTAGGTGCGGCAAGCCTGCTTTTAGTACAAGAGGGTGAAGCATTCATGGCGCATTTGGCTGGTGTTTATCAGGCGAATGGTTTTAATGCGCCAGAAATAGAATTGCGAAAAGCAGATCGCATGGAATATCTGGATAAACTGGGTATGGCCTATTACGATGCAGATATCGACTCTTCTTGCATCAGCATCATTACCGAAGACCCTGTAAATAATTCTGTGTAACTGCCAGGGTTAAATGTAATCCGCCAAGCGGTCTTCAAATTCGATCATAAA
>NZ_JADEYS010000045.1 GCF_015209595.1 Pontibacterium sinense
GTTTCAGGGAAGGCGGTATTGATTGCATCTGGAAAGCCTTTCAGTCCATCAACACAAGCGATCAGGATGTCTTTGACGCCACGGTTCTGAAGCTCTGTGAGCACGTTGAGCCAGAACTTAGCGCCTTCATTTTCAGATAGCCACAGACCCAGCAGTTCTTTGTGGCCTTCCAGGTTAACACCTAGAGCCAGGTAAACCGCTTTGTTGATGACCTGTTTATCCTGGCGGATTTTAACAACGATACAGTCCAGATAAACAATGGGGTAAACCTCATCCAAAGGACGTGATTGCCATTCAATGACTTGTTCCAATACGGCGTTTGTTACTTTAGAAATGAGACTGGCGGAAACGTCAGCACCGTACATCTCTTTGAAGGTGGCGACGATCTCACGGGTGGTCATGCCCTTGGCATAAAGACTCAGGATCTTGTCGTCCATGGAGGTGAAGCGTGTTTGCTGCTTCTTGACTAACTTCGGCTCAAAGCTGCCATCCCGATCCCGTGGTGCATCAATCTCAAACTGACCATCTTCGGTACGTAATGTCTTACTGGAATAGCCGTTACGGCTGTTATCAGAAGGGCTTTGGCCATGTTTATCGTAACCGAGGTGCTCATCAAGTTCGGCATTGAGCGCCGTTTCGACGGTGATTTTGGTGAGCATCTGCCGAAAATCATTCAGATCGCTTTCGGTTTTGATCGATTTAGCGGCTTCGCGTGCGAAGGCTTCAAGTTGTTGCTTGTCCATACTGCCTATCCTTAGCCATTGCTGGCTCAATAATAGGCAGTTACACAGTTTTATCTACAGTCTC
>NZ_JADEYS010000046.1 GCF_015209595.1 Pontibacterium sinense
CGGGGTGGAGCAGCCTGGTAGCTCGTCGGGCTCATAACCCGAAGGTCGTCAGTTCAAATCTGGCCCCCGCTACCAATCCTTAAGACAGCTAAAACTGTCTTATCGTAAGTTTATATCAACGCTTTTTTGATGCGGGGTGGAGCAGCCTGGTAGCTCGTCGGGCTCATAACCCGAAGGTCGTCAGTTCAAATCTGGCCCCCGCTACCAATTTTAAGCGTGAAGTATTGCTGGCGTATTTGGGATATATCAACGGTATCTATTGATGCGGGGTGGAGCAGCCTGGTAGCTCGTCGGGCTCATAACCCGAAGGTCGTCAGTTCAAATCTGGCCCCCGCTACCAATGAATAGTCGTGAGAAGTAAGCTGTTAGCTACCAAGCAGTAAAAGAGGCCAGCCTAGTGTTGGTTTTTTTGTGTCTGAAATTTGGCTTTCAGGGAAATCGCGTCAGTCGTCAGCCAGGGTGGCCCCGATCAAATCCGGTCCCCCGCTACTCATGAATAGTCGTGAAAAGTCAGCTGTTAGCTACCAAGCAGTAAAAGAGGCCAGCCTAGTGCTGGTTTTTTTGTGTCTGGAATTTAGCTTTTCAAGAAAGCATGGCGGTCG
>NZ_JADEYS010000047.1 GCF_015209595.1 Pontibacterium sinense
GGGCATGGTCCATTTTTTAGAGGCATCCTGGATCGCCAGATAGACGACCTTTCTCGCCGCATCGTCCGTCGGGAACAACTTCCGTTTCTTGATCGCCTTGCGGATCACACTGTTCAAAGACTCAATCGCGTTGGTCGTGTAGATCGCTTTACGAATGTCTTGAGGGTAGTTAAACAGGGTGTTCAGATTTTCCCAATGGGTGCGCCATGAGCGGCTAATTTGGGGATACTTATCGTCCCAGCGCTCAGCAAACTGCTCCAGTGCCTGCAAGGCTTCCTCTTCCGTCACTGATTGGTAAATCAGCTTCAGATCAGCGGTAACAGCCTTGTAGTCCTTCCACGGGACATACTTAACTGAGTTGCGCACCATATGGACGATACAGAGCTGGATCTGTGTTTCAGGGAAGGCGGTATTGATTGCATCTGGAAAGCCTTTCAGGCCATCAACACAAGCGATCAGGATGTCTTTGAC
>NZ_JADEYS010000048.1 GCF_015209595.1 Pontibacterium sinense
GGCCTGTTCCGTGAACTGGACAAAGCACGCGAAGCGGGCGATGCAGCTAAAGAAGCTGACATCCAGAGCCAGATCGACAACCACGAAACACACGTAGTGCCAATCGTTGCTGATATCGATGCTGGTTTCGGTAACGCTGAAGCGACTTACCTGATGGCTAAGCAGATGATCGAAGCTGGCGCTTGCTGCCTGCAGATCGAAAACCAGGTTGCTGATGAGAAGCAGTGTGGTCACCAGGACGGTAAAGTAACTGTACCTCACAACGACTTCCACGCTAAGCTGCGCGCACTGCGTTACGCTTTCCTGGAGCTGGGTGTTGATGACGGTCTGATCGTTGCACGTACCGATTCCGAAGGTGCTGGCCTGACCAAAGAGATCGCTGTAGTTAAAGAGCCAGGCGACCAGGGTGACGTATACAACTCCTTCCTGGACGTTGAAGAGATCGACGTAGCTGA
>NZ_JADEYS010000049.1 GCF_015209595.1 Pontibacterium sinense
AGGTTGGGTACAGCCTCACCTGACCGGGGAGCTCTATCTAATCAAACAGAGCAGATGGAGAGATACAAGGTTGGGTTGAGCAACGCGATACCCAACACAAACCTTCATATTGACCCTATCTCACCGCAGAACATTATCTGCGTTTGTTGTGATGCAAATGATCAGCTCAGCGTGCTCAAAGGAGGGATCTTGCATGGTGTGTTATCGATGGTGTCTTATGGGTGGACGTAACGGTTTGTTCGCTTGTCACAATCATGGGGTTAGATGTTGGGAATCGCTGTGTTGGTCCCAACCTACGTGAGGGTGATGGGATTTGGATGTTGGGAATCGCTGCGCTCGTCCCAACCTACGT
>NZ_JADEYS010000005.1 GCF_015209595.1 Pontibacterium sinense
AAACGCCTTAGCGCCGATGGTAGTGTGGGGCTTCCCCATGTGAGAGTAGGTCATTGCCAAGCACCTAATTAGTACCCTTGTGGTATGAGAGAGAACCCCAGTTGCGATGCAGCTGGGGTTTTTTCGTTATGGCCGGAGATCAAAACGGCCGCGCACTGCGCGCTCCCATCTTAATGTAGGGTTATCTTCAGGCAACCAGGCAGGCATCAGCATGCCTTCTGCCAATCACCTTAGTTCTGAACTCGAACACGTCATCCGCGCTTCTCCGAAGCCCTTGTCGCCTAAAGACGCTTCTATAAGGCGCATTCTCTAAACTCATGGTGCGCTACACTGTGTTTACTCTCGCCACCACGTTGATATCTCATCGACTCTTATCAAAGTAATTCCGATTACTGTGCGACTGCAAAAAAAAGATCGCTAAATTTTCCTAATGCTATCTTCGTATGTGCCGCTATACCTGCATGTCTATATGGTTTCCTTATTATGCTGCGTATGCGTTAACCGCGCTGTAATAGAGCCACTCTAGGCTCAGGTTACAAAACACTTTTCTTACAGGTATTTGCAATGAGTAATAAGCTGTCTCTGGAAGGCCGTAAAGGTCTGGTTGTTGGTATTGCGAACGACAAAAGCATCGCTTATGGCTGTGCTCAAGCGTTGAAAGAGCTCGGTGCTGACCTGTGTGTGACGTATATGAATGAGAAATCATTGCAGTACATGGGGCCATTAGCTGATCGCTTAGGGGCGGAGCTCATCTTGCCTTTAGACGTGAGCTCGGAAGCGGAAATGGATGAGTTGTTTCAGACGATCGAGCGGACGTGGGGCAAACTTGATTTTGTCGTTCATTCCGTTGCGTGGTCACCTTTGGAGGAGTTGCACGGTCGATTGACTGACAGCACATCTGAAGGGTTTTGTAAGGCGATGGATATCTCTTGCCATTCTTTTATCCGAATGGCCAAACGGGCTGAGGGGTTGATGAAAGACGGTGGGACGTTGGTCACCATGAGTTACTACGGATCAGAGAAGGTTGTAGATCATTACAACATGATGGGGCCGATCAAAGCTGCACTGGAAAGCTCCACTCGTTATCTAGCGGCAGAGCTAGGCGACAAAAATATTCGCGTACACTCGATTTCACCCGGGCCTATGCCTACCCGAGCGGCTTCTGGTATTGATCATTTCGATCAACTGATGGAGCAGTCAATTGCACGCTCACCACTTCATAAACTGGCGACACCAGAAGACGTTGGTAACTTGGTGGCGTTTCTGATTAGCGATTTGGGCCAGAGAATGACTGGTAACCTCGTGTATGTGGATGCCGGCGATAATATTATGTCCTGATAGAGGATGCAGATCAGGAGAGAGGCCACGCAGTCTTGTGTGCACTGTAGTTAATAAACAGAGATTGATCGCCTCAATTCGAAAGGATTCGTAAAAGGCTCCGTACCCGACGCAAAAAATGACCAACGCACGACCAGATTTGGGTACGGAGAAAGGCCTTGATGTCAGATCTCAAGGCCTGAAACCAGCAGATTAGGCTGCCGGGGATGCAAGAACCCTGTGTGTTTCCAAGTGCTCGTCTTGGGCGTGTAGCATGTTGCGGAACAGATTACGCATGTGCTTGATGGGCATGCTACCGCGGTGATCCAGATTCATCGGGCCGTCGTGAAATAGACGCGGATCCATCATATCCAGATCATCATCAATGATCGGTCTGAAATCCATCTGATCAAGAATATCCCTTTGTAGGTCTATTCCAGGCGCAATTTCAATGAGCTTTAAACCTTCCGGGGTGAGCCGGAAAACAGCTCGCTCGGTGATAAACATAACGGATTGCCCGTTGCGTATAGCTGCTTCCCCGTTAAAGGTAATTTGTTGCACCGATTGACGGAATTTCCGAATAGCCCCGTTGCTGATAATCTTTAGATTGTGCTCTTCAATTTCCAGTGTTTGACGGCCGGAAGTGAACGTGCCGAGAAAATAGAGATCACCGGTATTCTGGGTAATATTGATGAAGCCACCTGCGCCTGCTAGCTTGTTGCCAAAACGGCTGACATTTACGTGCCCTTCCGGGCATGTTTCAGCAAGCCCCAAAAAAGCCTGATCCAAACCGCCTCCATCATAAAAATCGAATTGTGCTGGCTGATCTATGATTGCATGCGCATTGGTTACCGCGCCAAAACTGAGGCCGCTGGCGGGCTGCCCCCCGATTCCCCCGGGTTCGACTGTCAGAGTAAACTCGCTCAGGCGTCCCTCTTCGGCAGCAACTTGAGCTACAGTTTCGGGCATTCCAATGCCCAGATTAACCACGGAGCCCTTTCGAAGCTCCATCAGAGCTCGACGTCCAATGACCTTGCGGGCGTCCAATGGCATACTGCTCGTGCTGTTTTCAGAGACGCGGATATCTCCACAGTAGGCGGGGTTAAACGGTTCGGAGAAGGTTTGCAGATGATCTTCGGCAGGTGAGACAACAACATGATCTACCAGAATGCCGGGGATGCGCACCCGGTCAGGTGTCAGTTGGTGTTGATCGGTGATCCGTTCTACCTGCACAATCACTTTACCGCCGCTGTTTCTAACGGCTTGTGCAATAGCGAGCGCCTCCAGGGGCAATGCTTCACGCTCCATTGATATATTGCCTTTGTGATCGGCAGTGGTGCCGCGTAATAGAGCAATGTCGATGGAAAAGCCTTTGTAGAACAGCTGTTCCTCACCCATGATTTCGACTAGCTCAATGAGGTTCTCTTGCGAAATGTCGTTGATCTTTCCGCCTTCATATCTCGGATCGACAAATGTGTCGAGACCGACATGGGTCAGGGTGCCTTTTTTTCCGGCGGCTATATCTCGGAACAGATGACAGATGACGCCTTGGGGAAGGTTGTACGCTTCTATTTTGTTATCCAAGGCAAGTTTTCCGAGCGAAGGGGCTAAACCCCAATGACCGCCTACAACTCTCTGGACCAGCCCTTCATGACCAAAATGATTAAGGCCTTTCATCTGCCCATCACCCTGTCCAGCGGCATATACTAACGAGAGGTCACGTGGATGCCCTTCTTCCAGAAAGCGCCGTTCAATGGCTTTAGCCAGGTGTTCAGCGAAGCCTATACCAATAAAACCTGCGGTTACTACGGTACTGCCGTCAGGAATCAGTTGTGCCGCTGCTGCAGAAGAAAGGATGTAGTCGCTCATGTTCTCGCCCATCTGTTCTTTTTATTTTAGAAGGGGTTAATAACAGCAAAGGCTGAGCCAGAAAACGCTTAGCTTATTTAAAACAAAGAGTTATGTGGGTTTCTGCTTACGCTAAGGCTAATCTTTCTAGCAATATGTATGGGTTGCTATGCAGTTGTGTATAGTTGGTGTTTTAAAAATAAGACACTTTCTGTTTCGGAACAATTTATTGTTGATTACAGCGCTTCAGACGTTCGTAAAATGTAGCGCGAGAGATTCCCAGGTTGCGGGCCGCAGCCGATTTATTACCTCCCGATTGAATCAAAGCTTGCTCCAGAGCGATGCGTTCGGCCTGTAAGCGGTGATCATTCAGGCTTTCTGCTGTGCGGGGAGGCGAGAGTGGGGTATCAGAGGGCAGATCGTCTAGCGCCCCCAGATCGACAGGCTCGATCTGCTGGCCTTCGGCCATCACGCAGGCGCGCTCCAGACGGTTACGTAATTCGCGTACGTTCCCCGGCCAGGGATAAGAAAGCAACCATGATTGGGCCGCTTCTGAAAGCGATAGGGCAGGCAATTGAGTGTCTTTTTGGATTTGTGGCAGCAGCTTAGTACTGAGCATCAAGACGTCGCTGTTACGCTCTCTGAGTGGGGGCAAGCGCATCGGAAGGACGTTGAGTCTGAAGTAGAGGTCCGCCCTGAATTCGCCACTATCGACCAAGGCTCGAAGATCTTTTGCGGTGGCTGCGATCACCCGGACATCAACTTTTTCCAGGCGATTAGAGCCTAATGCTTCGACCTCCCGTTCCTGCAACACGCGTAGTAACTTACTTTGCATCGGCAGTGGCATTTCAGCGATTTCGTCGAGAAAGAGCGTTCCGCCGTTCGCGAGCTGAATTTTCCCCTGGCGTCCTTTACGGTCCGCACCCGTATAAGCGCCTGGCGCTGTGCCAAACAGCTCCGCTTCAACCAGGGATTCGGGCAGTGCGCCCATGTTAATACCCACAAATGGACCGTGACGACGGGGAGATGCGTGGTGAATACCTTGTGCCAGTAACTCTTTCCCTGTACCTGTTTCGCCCAAGAGCAACAGTGTGGTATCCAGTTGTGCGGCGCGCAGGGCTTGGCGTTTTAACAGGCGAATTGAGTCTGATTCTCCCAGTAGATCGTCCAGTGCGTATTTGGACGGGCGGATCAGGTTTTCCGATTCAAACTGGCGGCGCAGGCGGGCGAACTTATCAAACAGTGGCTGTAAGCTGTCCAGATCGTCGTAAAAAACGAATCCCAGTGCTCCCATGATCTCTTTGTTGGCATTCTTCAGCGGCAGACGAGTAACCAAACACCAGCGACCATTAATGGACATTAGATCGACAAATACGGGCTTGCCACTTTTCACCACTCTGGGCATTTGTGTGGTTGGTAATACAGCTTCTATATTCTGGCCTACGAGGTTGGCCTCATTGGGTAGTCCCATCAATTGGCGATATTGATCGCTGATCCAGGCAATACGGCATTCGGCATCTATCGCGATTGACCCCTGGCAAAGGTTGGATAGCAACTCCAGCAAGTGCTGGTTGTCTGCGTCAATATTGAGGATTTCTGAGAGGTGTTGCATACCAGTCCTTTCTTAATGCTCAGTGCAGTGTATGAATACTCATACTATCGTATTTTGAACATATAGGGATGTTTGGCTGAGAATAGCCTGTTCTCAGGGGTAGGGCTTGATGTTTCGGATAGACTAGTAATGATGGTGTGGGCGTATAGGGAATATGAATACGCCTCCTGATAAATATCCAGATTCGATAATGATTATTTAAGCGCGGTTAGATACTTTTGTTTATCCATAACTTTCAGCTGGCGGAGAATATTTGCTTGTTTGGCGGCTAAGCGGCGGCTAGGAGTACGTGCTTTAAATTGGGAGGGGGCAGGTAAAACTGCTGCCAGCAACGCGGCATCCTTATAGCTAATGTTCTGAATGGGTTTATTTAACTGGTAAATACTACCTCGTTTTACCCCATAGTCTGAGGTGCCAAACTGAGCAATATTCAGGTAAACCTCTAGAATGCGACGCTTATCCCAGAACAACTCAAGCAGCATCGCAAGCGGAATCTCTAGTGCTTTCCGGACATAACTTCTGCCCTCCCAGAGGAACAAGTTCTTAACGACTTGTTGAGTAATGGTGCTTCCACCTCTGGACGTCTTTCCTTGAAGCGCATTGTTAACGGCCTCAGAGGTTGCCTCAAAATCGACCCCATGATGGGTTGGGAATTTCTGATCTTCAGAAGCAATAACAGCAAACTGTATATTAAGAGGAATGTCTTCGATATCAATCCACTCAAACTTTACAGCGTCTTTTTTATTATCAAATACATAGTCAATACTATGTGCGATCATAAATGCGCTGGTTGGAATATTAATCCACTTAAATGAGGCCATAAGCAGCAGAATAATTCCAAGAAACGAGGCGCATAAATATAACAGCTTTCTAAAATATTTTTTCAGCATGGGGAATAATTCTATATATCCAGTAAATATTAAATATCCATAGGTATCTAATCTTCCCTGTTATATCTGCTTAGGTTTATTAATTGTAAACCGGCTAGCAACCCAGGATCCCATGTTTGCATGAAGTAACCTGAGCGAGTGTATTAAGAAAAGTAGCAGGTCTCTGCTGTTCAAAAAACGACCATTATAGCCGATTCATGTTCTAGAGAACACGCTTTCTAACAGGTGTGTGGTGCCGGTTGCGGGATCTGGGTGGTGTCTTTGATTCCTGCATTTGGGCAGTGAATGACACATAGACGTGGGAACTTTGCGTTGTTGAGGGATCGGCAGTGCCGAGGGAGGCAAATCTGTTTTTCTGAAAGGAGCAGAAACAAAAAAGCCCCGCTTTCCTAAAAAGGAATAAACGAGGCTTTAAAGTGGTGCCCAGACGCGGAATCGAACCACGGACACGGGGATTTTCAATCCCCTGCTCTACCGACTGAGCTATCTGGGCAACGTCGTAACGTGGGTGCGTATTTAAAAGGTTTATCCGAATCCTGTCAACGGAAAAACGGTGTTTTTTGTGTTTTTTTGCGTGCAAGGTGGGGGCATATTCAAATACAGGTGAAAAGGAGGGGCTTAGTTAGGGCTGATTCTAAAAACAGCCTGTATTTTGGGGGGTACGCAACGGAGGTTGTACTGATAACTCCCTAAATCATCAAACTTTTCTGGGGCTGGCCGATAAGAATCAAAACACTTGTTTGTTGTACTTGCTGAACAGGTGTAAAGATCGGTAGATTAGGGTACATACAAGAATTCTTCGGGCGGTCGCTAGATGGATGTAAAGCAGATTGCAGCTAACTTTCCTTTCCTTAAGAAAAAGGGGCAGGCAAAAGGGTTAACGGCTTTGGCACTGGTCGATGGCGGTGTCGCGTTGGCACATGTCAGCAGTGGTAAAAAATCTGCGTTGACGGTGTGTGAATTTATTGAGACCCCCTCTCCGTTTACCGATATTAAATTGCTACGTGACCGCATTGATGCTTTAGGACTGACAGGCTCTCAGACTGTGGGTGTGTTGGATCAGGGAGCCTATCAATTGTTATTGGTGGACGCACCTGATGTGCCTGATGAGGAGATGGCGGATGCTTTACGTTGGCGCGTAAAGGATCTGGTTGGCTTTGATATCGAAAACTCCACGATTGATTACATCGAGCTGCCTGAAGATGCTTACCGTGGGCGTTCCCGAATGGTCTATGCGGTTGTGGCTGAGAAATCTCAGACGGAACGGTTGGCTTCCTGGATAGAGGAGTTGGGGTTAGCTCCTGCAGTGGTCGATATCCCGGAGCTGGCGTTACTGAATATCACTAAAAAGCTGGCTGATGAAGAAGCGGGTTTGGTGTTATTTCATTTGGGATCGCCATCTAGCAGTGTGAGTTTGCTTTCACAGGAAGCGATGTATTTCACGCGCACACTGTCTTATGACGTGCAGCATGCGGATCTGAATCCGCATCAGTCTGCGAGTTCCGCCGTGTTGGAACTACAGCGGTCACTGGATTATTACGAAAGCCAAGTGGGTAAATCACCTTGCGTAAAACTGCTTGTTCTTCCGATTCAAGTCGGAGAAACAGCATTAATGACAGAATTGCGAAGTAATTTACCACTGGAGGTCCAGTCGTTGGACTTGGTGGATGTGGTCACGGCAGAGAAAGCATTGAATGTCGAAACGCAGCAACGTTGCCTACTCGCGGTGGCGGCAGCTTGTCGTAGTCTTCTCACTAGCCAGGGAAGTACCGCGAAATGAAACAGCAAATCAATCTTTATACACCCAAAGTTGCTGTTGCACGGAGCATCTGGTCTCTACCATCGGTCATCATGATGGTTGTGTTGGTTACGCTGATTACGGCTTTCGTATCTTGGGGCGTGACTCAATATGCTGATGCTCAGGTGGCAAAGCTGGATGCGTTGCAGGCTAAAAATGATGGTCTGCCTGATCAGATCAAGATGTTGGAGAAACAGCGTAAGGATCTGAGACCTGATCCTGCCCTGATTCAGGAACAGAAGCGAATCCGTCAACATATTGCTGAGAAACAAGAGTTGTCGGAAATGCTGAATCAAATGCAGCCGGGTGTATCCAATCAGGGGTTTTCTCCCTATTTGTACGGGTTGGCATCGGCGAGCCGCCGTGGTGTCTGGATTACACAGTTTGATCTGAATCTGGCGCAGAGTCAGGTACAGTTGAATGGCCTTTCCAGAGAGCCCAATGACGTCCCTTTATTATTGCGTGATTTGGGTGAAACAGCCGCGTTTCGTGCGATCCGTATTGCTGATTTTTCTGTTGCGAAAGAGATCAAAGATCACCGGTTTAAAGTACTGGCTTATGTGACAGGTGGAGGCGACGGTGAGTAATAAGGCGTGGAGGACAGTCAACGATGCCTGGGAAAAGCTGACTAAGCGTGAGCGTTTGTTGCTCTTTTTTACCGCCAGCGTTTTGCCGTTGATGTTGTTATTTGTAATGGTGCTGGAGCCGGCGTTGGACCGTATGCAAGGCGTTGATGGCCAGATTGCGTCACTTGAACATTCCGTGCGGGCGCAAGAGAAAATGCTGAGAATGTTGCAGGATGCTGACTTGCCGGATCCTAATGCTAAGGCTCATCGGGACCTTAAAGCGCTGGTGAACCGACTGGATGTCATTAATTCTGATGTAGATCGTTTTGCCCGTAATCTGGTCGGTCCGGAGCAGATGCTGGGGTTATTACATTCTGTGCTAGGGCCTGAAAAGGATCTGAAGCTGATAGAGGCATATAGTCTCCCGGTGGAGCCACTTGTACTCAATAAGGAGACAGAGGGCACTGAAGCTCCGGTTGCTCCTCGGCGCTTAACCGCTGATGCGGAGGTGCGGGCTCGGGAAAAGGCAATGCAGGAAGCGGTTATCTATATCCATCCGTTTGAAATGCAGTTACAGGGCAGTTACGAAGCCCTGTATCGTTATTTGCAAAGTATTGAAGCATTACATCAGGGATTCTTCTGGGATCGTCTGGAGTACACCGCGGATAAATATCCGAATGCAACCATCCGCTTGCGTGTTCATACACTCAGCACAGAGGAGAGTTGGCTTGGTGCGTAATTTGATTCTAGCTGGGGCGGTTGTACTGAGTATGCAGGTCTCCGCCAATGAACTCCCGGGTGACCCTACTCGCCCAACAGCGTATAAAACTGTGGTAAAAACGACCCAAGTGGCAAAGCGGCACTTTACCCTCAGTTACCTGATGGTGGGTGAAAAGCGGCGGGTTGCTGTTGTTAACGGTCAGCAGGTTGTTCCGGGAAGCCGGGTGGACGGTGCTCGTGTACTGACGATTACGCCAGACGGGGTGCGTTTGCAGGTGGGCAATCAACGCCGGACATTGCTGATCAATAAGCAGACGGGATTTAAGAAAGAACTAAGTGACAGGAAACGGAACTGACCATGAAGCGATTATTGAGTGTGTTGGCGCTGAGCGCCGGAGTCACCTTATCGGGTTGTTCCTCACTTGATTCGATGAACGATACTGCTGTAACCGATGAGAGCATCGCGGTATTGGAGCAGGCGATCAACGAACAAACAAAGGACGCTGAAGTTGCGGGGGATACCGTACCTCAACTGCTGCCCCCTCCGATTGTGCCTCCGCTGGATATACAGACATTGGGTCAAGCCAGTGAAGAGCGCTTTGACGTGATTGCCGATGGTCTTAGTGCGCACGACTTTTTTATGGGGTTGGTACAAGGTACTGACTACAACATGATTGTGCATAGAGATATCGAAGGGGCGGTTAACCTGAAGTTGAAGAACGTCACCGTAGAAGAGGTGATGCAAGCGATGCGCAAGGTATACGGTTACGAGTATCGTCGTGAAGGTAAGCTCTATCAGGTGGTTCCCGCCAAGCTACAGACAGAAATGTTTCAGCTGAATTATCTGGATATCCAACGTGAAGGTGTCTCTGATACCCAGGTTAGTGCGGGTTCTGTAAGAGATTCCGTATCTGACTCCGGTTCATCAAGCAGTGATAGTTCATCCGACAGCAGCAGCTCCGGTTCATCCTCTACGCTTGTGGGTACGCGGATCAGTACCAAAACGTCGGCTAATTTCTGGGTGAACCTGAAGCAAACGCTGGATGCGCTTATTTCAGGTGATGGGCGTCGTGTTGTAGTAACGCCTCAGACCGGCATGATTATCGTGCGGGCATTACCGAGTGAGTTGGCGACAGTGCGTGAATATCTGGAACGGGCTGAGCTGACACTTCACCGTCAGGTTGTCATCGAAGCCAAGATTCTGGAAATCACACTCAGTGATAAGTTCCAGGCAGGCGTAAACTGGGCAACACTGGGTGAGCCGAGTGCAGGAAAAACAATCACGCTGAATCAGGTCGCATCGTCAATTAGTGCAGATGGTTTGGGCGGTATATTCCGTTCAGCCTTTTCCTTAAATGACTTTACTGCAGTGATCGAGTTACTGGGGCAACAGGGCGATGTTCAGGTATTGTCTAGCCCGCGTGTATCAACCGTGAATAACCAGAAAGCCGTGATCAAAGTTGGTACGGATGAATTTTTTGTCACGGCTGTTGAAACGACCACCACCACCGGTACCTCAACGACCACCACACCAAGTGTTGAGCTGACCCCTTTCTTCTCGGGGATTGCGCTTGATGTAACGCCACAGATTAGCGGAAAGGGTGAAATTGTCCTGCATATTCATCCAACCGTGTCTGAGGTTGAAGATCAGCAGAAGCAAATTAATGTCGGTAGCGACGACTTCTCGATTCCTCTTGCGTTTAGCTCCATTCGTGAATCCGACAGCATTGTGCGTGCTGATAGCGGACAGGTGATTGTCATTGGCGGTTTGATGAAATCTGAGAACTCTGATCAGAATGAGAGCACGCCTTTATTGGGTGATATTCCCGGTGTGGGTAATCTGTTCAAGCAGCGTCGCTCGGTGGGTTCCAAAACCGAGCTGGTGATTCTTCTGCGTCCGGTGTTGGCAAACAACGACAGCTGGCAGAAAGAGCTGGAGCGTAGCTTGCAATCGTTTGAGCGTCTTCGCGCTGATAGCGTGAAGTGAATTGAGAGACAGTGAATGTATGCTGAGCACTTTGGCTTGCGCGAGCTGCCGTTCACATTAACACCCAATACCCGCTTTTTTCTGAATTTGGCCAGCCATCAGGAGGCACTAAATCTGATGCTGGTCGCGCTTCACAGTGGCGATGGGTTTATCAAAGTCGTGGGTGAGGTTGGCACCGGTAAGACGTTGTTGTGCCGTAAGCTGCTCAACACGCTGGATGATAACCACTACGTTACCGTTTTTATCCCCAACTCTTACTTAAGCCCGGATGAGTTTCGTTGTGCCGTTGCATCTGAATTAGGCATCTATGCGCAGGAAAAGTCGAATCATGACCTGTTACAGTCGTTAACCGAGCGACTGATCGAATACGCTCACCGGGGCCAGCGTGTGGTTTTACTGGTGGATGAAGTACAAGCTATGCCCGATGAAACAATCGAAGCGCTACGCCTGCTCACCAACCTTGAAACAGAGTCTGAAAAACTGTTTCAGGTGGTGCTGTTTGGCCAGCCAGAGCTGGACAAAAAACTGGACCAGTACAGCCTGCGCCAGCTCAAACAGCGGATCACCTATAGCCATTGCCTGAAGAAGTTGGATGAGGATGAGGTCCGTGGATATATTAACTGGCGGATGGAAACCGCGGGTTATAGCGGAATGCCGCCTTTTGACCACGAGACCTGTGCCGCGATTGCGAAAGCGTCGGGTGGTGTACCAAGGTTGGTGAATATTCTGGCCCATAAAGCACTGTTGGCTGCGTTCGGTAAAGGTGACGACCGGGTATCTGCCACGTATGCCTTTCGGGCTATTGCAGACACAGAAGGTGCCGATTTACCGGCGTCTTCCCAGATTAAGCAGTGGTTGCCAGCCGTTGCTGCAGTGATTACTGTCGCAGCAATCACCTGGACGGTGACGGTGCTGGGGTTGCTGCCATGAGCCTGGTGAATGACATGCTGCGAGACTTAGAAAAACGGGGACAAGGTGGACAATCGCCATTGTCCGACGATTCTGTTCGTAGTGTGAGTCATTCCGATTCTGCCAATCGACAGCAAAGGCGCTCCTGGCCTTTGTTGATTGTACTGGTGGCTTTGATCCTGGGGTTTGTTCTACTCGCGTGGCAGCTATGGCAGCAGCGCTCAAAGGACAGCGTGCCCGCGCAGAGGCAAGTGGCCTCTACAGCATTGTCTGTCCAGCCGACAGTGGTTGAGGTTGTTGATACTCAGCCTGAGCCTGCCCGTGTGGCTGAGAGGTTGGTGATTAGTCAGGTGCGTTGGTTACCAACATCTACAGGCGGCGATCTGGTGATACAGTTTAATGCGCGGCCGGATATTCAGCTGTTAAATCAAACCCGTCAGTCGGTGGTGATCGCGCTACCGAAAGCACGGTTAGATAACACTCTGCCGTTACCCCCATCTGAGGTAATCAGCGAGTTCAATCTGATGTCGGCGAAAGGTCAGCTGTTACTGGATCTAAAAGCCAGCCGAGACGCACGCTTTTCCCTGATACGAGACTCTGAGCATCAAATCCGCGTGCAAGTGCTGTTGGCGAAGCCGCAATTGCTATCGTCGACGTCCGTCGCTAAGTCCATTCGACAGAACCGAAGCGAAGTCGTGTCAGAACCCGTTGCCAATATTGCGATGCCTATTGCTGAAACGAAGAGCGTGAACGCGGCCCAAACCTCCGCGTCTGTATCCAGCACGACTGGTCGCTCTGTAAATACTGCCGTCGCAGACAGTAAAACGAAAAGGCCGCAGACCTCGCACAAACCTTCACCTGCTAAATCGAAAGCGGAAAAGCCGCAGCCCAATGCGAAGGTGGTTGCGCAGAGCAAGCCTGCACCTAAGCCGGTATTTCAGAAAACTGCTCAAGTTTTGACGGACGATCAGGCGGTTGCGAAAGCGCGTAAGCTGTTGCAGAAAAACAAAGTTTCAACGGCACAAGCGCTGTTACAGAAACAGCTAGAGCAGGCCCCAGCGTCCGTTGAAAGTCGTGCACTGCTGGCGGGGATCTATCTGGCGGCAGGTGATCATGGTCAGTCAGAACGGTTGGTGGATGAAGGCCTGCGGGTGATGCCGCTGGATTCGGGGCTGAAGAAAGTGAAAGCGCGTGTATTACTTGCAAAAGGTGATAGCGCTGCGGCCGTTAACCTGATGGAGAGTGCGCCGCCTGCAATCAAATTGGATGGAGAGTATCATGAGATCCGGGCTGCAGCATTGCAGCAGCAAGGACGGGCAGAGGATGCCGTTAACGTATATTATCAACTGCTGAAGTACGATAGCAGACAGGCACGTCTCTGGGTGGGGTTAGGTTACTCATTAGAGTTAGCGACCCGCGAGGATGAATCCCGCAAGGCGTATGAAAGTAGCCTGCAGGTGCCAAATCTGGATGACAATCTTAAGCGTTTTGTAACTCAGCGGCTTAAACAGCTGGCTGAGCGGTAGGAGGTACGGCACAACATGGCTGCACCCAAATTACGTATCGGCGATATGCTGGTTCAGGAAGGCGTGCTGACAGAGCCTCAGCTCATGGAAGCGCTCGCCCAGCAGAAAAAAACACGTCAGAAATTGGGTAAAACACTGGTCACAATGGGGCTGGTGGAAGAGAAGCATTTTCTGGAGTTTCTGTCCAAGCAGCTGAAGATCCCGATGGTGGATCTGGCCCACTACTCATTTAATCAGCAGGATGTATTGCGCCTGTCTGAAACCCATGCCCGTCGTTTTCGCTCGATTGTACTGAAGGAAGACAGTGATTCCTTTGTCGTGGGTATGAGCGATCCAATGGATATCTTCGCCTTCGACGAGTTGCAGCGCCTACTGCCAAAACCGGTTGATGTTGCTGTGGTATCGGAATCCCAGCTGCTGCAGTCACTGGATCTGGTGTATCGCCGTACCAGCGATATTGAGGTATTGGCGGATCAGTTGAGTGACGAGATCGCCGAAGACGCGTTCGATCTGGCCCAGATGACCGCGAACGATGAGAAAGACGTACCGGTTGTTAAGCTGCTCAAAAGTCTGTTTGAAGATGCGGTGCAGATTGGTGCATCAGATATTCATATCGAACCGGATGAAACCGTACTTCGCGTCCGACAGCGTGTAGACGGCATGCTGCACGAGCATGTGATGAAAGAGCATCGCATCGCCTCAGCACTGGTACTGCGTCTGAAGCTGATGGCGCATCTGAATATCTCCGAAAAACGCCTGCCACAAGATGGCCGCTTCAATATGAATGTGAAGGGGCGCAGTATCGATGTGCGTATTTCAACGCTGCCGATCCAACACGGTGAATCGGTTGTTATGCGTTTGCTGGATCAGTCCGGGGGGATTGTCGGGTTGGATAAAGCGGGGATGCCCGATGAAATGCTGGCGCGTCTGCGCCGCTTGATTCGAGAACCTCATGGCATCGTCCTGGTGACCGGACCAACCGGCAGTGGTAAAACCACGACCCTCTATGGCGCGCTGAATGAACTGAACAGTTTCGATAAGAAAATCATCACGGTGGAAGATCCGGTGGAATACCGGCTGCCACGTGTCAATCAGGTGCAGGTTCATCCTGAGATCGGCCTGACCTTTGCCAGTGTACTGAGGGCCTGTCTGCGACAGGACCCGGATGTGTTGCTGCTGGGTGAGATCCGTGATCGTGAAACGGCGGAGATCTCTCTGCGAGCGGCGATGACCGGGCACTTTGTCCTTTCGACACTGCATACCAATGACGCTGTTTCCAGTGCGATGCGGCTGGTGGATATTGGTGTCGAAGGTTATCTGGCGGCGTCTGCGATCCGCGCTATTCTGGCCCAGCGTCTGGTGCGCAAAGTCTGTAACAACTGCGCCAGCGAGTTTCGGCCTTCACCGCAGGAAAATGCGTGGCTAGCGGCCCATCTACCGAAACTGGGGCTGAGCGAAGGCGAGTTTAAAAAAGGGCGCGGTTGCACCTATTGCAATAATACAGGCTATAAGGGGCGTATCGGTATATTTGAACTGCTGGAGTTGAACGATGCTATGGCTGATGCATTGCGCCGCAACGACAGCTCTGCATTTACGGCTGCGGCCTCTACTGATCCGCATTACCAGCCTTTGGTGTATAGCGCATTGGATCTGGCTTCAAAAGGCCTGATCACACTCGAAGAAGTTTTCCGTGTGACCGAGCAGCTGGATGAGTCGAAGTACAATGCTGAGTCACTGGCAAACGCGGAGCAGGAAGCGAAAGAAGTTAAAACAGTCTCACCGACGACCCAGCAAGCGCCAGCTCGCACCCCGGGCGGTACAATCAAGTTGGAGCTGGAGTAAGACTGAATGCCACATTTCGAGTATGAAGGCCGTAACTCAGAGGGTGAGAAAGCCCACGGGCGTGTCGAGGCTGACGGTCGCAGTCAGGCCGCTTCGCAGTTGCTTGCAGACGGCATCACCCCCATCCGCATTACGCCCATTAGTCAGGCTGCGAAGGATGATAAAAAGGGCAGTGGTGAGATTCGGCTGAAGTTCCTGGAGAAGGTCAGCGTTGACGAGTTGATCATGTTCAGTCGCCAGATGTACAGCCTGACCAAGGCCGGGGTGCCATTAACCCGGGCGATGAGGGGGCTTGCGGGAAGTTTGCGCAATCAGATGTTGCAGGAAGCGGTGACGGAACTGTCGGACGATCTGGACAAAGGTAATACCTTGTCCGCTGCAATGAACAAGCATCCGAAGATCTTCAGTGATCTCTACACCAGTATCATCCATGTGGGTGAAAATACCGGTCGGCTTGATGCGTCGTTTGCCCAGATGGCCGCTTATCTTGAGCTGGAACGTAATACCGTAAAAAATGTGAAGCAGGCAACACGCTATCCCACCTTTGTATTTATTACGATCGCAGCCGCGATGGTAGTGATTAATATCTTCGTAATCCCGGCCTTTAAATCAGTTTTCGAAAGCTTAGGAGGCGGAGTGCCCTGGCAGACCCAAGTGCTGATTGGCATCTCCAACTTCATGGTGGACTGGTGGCATCTGCTCTTGGCGATCATGGTTGCTGGATATGTGTTCTTTAAACGCTGGAAAAAAACAGAATCCGGTGAGCTGCAGTGGGATAAATCCAAGCTGCGATTTCCGCTCATCGGCAGTATTTTCTATCGTGTCATATTAGGACGATTTACCCGGACGTTTAGCATGGTGTTAAAAGCCGGTGTGCCAATTGAACAAGGTTTAATGGTGGTATCCCGCGCTGTGGGTAACAAATACATTGGCGGCAAAGTGGCGGGAATGCGTCAGGCGATTGAGCGTGGAGAGTCCTTTACCCAGTCGGCCGCTCGCACCGGTATGTTTAGTCCGCTGGTGATGCAGATGCTGGCGGTGGGTGAAGAAACCGGTCAGGTGGATCAGATGTTATCGGAAGCGGCCGACTTCTATGAGGAAGAGGTGGATTACGACCTGAAAAACCTCGCCACAGCGATTGAGCCAATCCTGATTATGATTATCGGCGGGATGGTTTTGGTGCTGGCGCTAGGTGTCTTCCTGCCACTCTGGGAGCTAAGTACTGCAATAAAAGGGTGATTGACAGCAGTCGAGAAAAAATGATTTTCTTTGGGCTGGATGCTGTTACCAAGAACCTGTTACAGTACTCAAAAATCGAAAGCAGCGCATTTGGAAATTTGATCGCAGCCTACGTATTTAAGCGACGGATCGATCTGAATATGTTGTAGAGCGAAGATTTATGGACTTGCGTCATGCGTTTTTAACGCTTGGCGTGACAGAATGACAAATTGCCTAGGTTTAGTGGAGAAAACCATGAAAAAACAAGCAGGTTTTACGATTGTTGAATTAGTAGTAGTGATCGCGCTGCTCGGTATTCTTGCTGCCGTGGCATTGCCACGTTTTCTGAATGTAACTGATGATGCTCATAACGCATCTGTTAGTGGTACGGGTGGAGCGTTGCGCTCTGCGGCAGGCTTGGTAAAAGCTCAGTCCGTTGTTGATGAAGCGTCAGGCACAGTGACTTATGATGGTACTCCTGTGACCATTAACGCTAATCTTTACCCAGAAGCAGACAGTCATGCAACGTGCCAAAGTACTTGGGAGAATATCCTGCAGAATGGCGCACCCGTTGTGGCAACGGATGATTCTACTGACTACAAAGCAGAGTGGGTTGCAGCAGCAGGTGCCGTCGCTGCACATTGTAAATATACCTATAATGCTATTGCTGCGGGTACACATTTCATTACCTATACACCTGAAAATGGTGGTGTAGACATTACTGTACCATAATGCAGGCGTTGCAGTTGGGGGGAGCTACTCAGCGTGGCTTTACCCTGATTGAGATGGTTGCCGTACTGATCATGCTCGGTATTCTCAGTGCGGTCGCCTTTCCTCGTTTCGCGGGTATCTCTTCATATCGCGATCGCGTTTTTCAGGAAACGCTCCTCACCTCTCTTCGGTTATCGCAACGCACTGCACTGTCCCATAACGCATCCACTATCGAATGGCGCCTGAATCGACCCGCAGCGGAAAGTTGGCGATATGCGATCGATATTGATAGCGCTGAACAGGTGGGTGAGACGCAAGCGTCTAATCATGTGGTGACTTATACCGCGAGCCTGGCGGCCGGTGGCTTTATTGCGGGCACGCTGAATCTGAACAACACCCTGACCCTACGTTATGACTCGTCCGGCAATCTGATCTGGGCAGGCAACGGAACCGTGTCGGGTACGCTGAGCAGCAGTATGCGGTTGGACGCAAACGGTCGTCTGCTTTGTATCTCTCTGACAGGATTTGCCTATGATGGCGCGTGTCGCTAACGCAGGTTTTACCCTCGTTGAATTAGTCATTACGATCACCGTGACTTCGATTGCGCTGGTGGCCATTATCTATGGCTGGAGTATCGCGGCGAAGCATAGCGCGGATGTCACCTGGCAGGCCCGCACCGCCTATATTGGTCAAACTTACCTGGAAGAGATTCTGACTAAGCGCTTTGATGAAAACAGCACCAGCGATGGGCGATTGCCTTGTGGTGTGGGGGTTTTAGGTGGGGATACGATGCCTGCGTGCACTTCTGCAGCAAACTTTGGCAGTGATGGTGAGGCCAGAGCCAACTTTGATGACGTGGACGACTATCATGGTCTGACGGAAGTCCCGCTCTCCTTACTGAATAACATTTTCACCGGCAACAATAACCCCTACGGAAACTACAGTGTTGCGGTCGCTATTGCCTATGATACAACGCAGATCAACGTTGCCAGTATGGTGAAGCGTATCACTGTGACCGTCACCCCGCCGGGTAACCTGAATCCGGTTGTCTTCAGTGCATACAAAGGGAACTACTGATGCGCCCTGTCAGAGGTTTTACCCTGGTTGAACTGATCGTTGTGATTGTGTTGCTCAGTATCATGTCGCTCGTCTCCGTAAAGTTTATCGCCAACATTGCCGGGGGATATGTCGACTCTTCACGCCGTCAGAATATGGCCGACGTGACCCAGCTAGCGATAGAGCGCATCGGGCGTGAGCTGCGTAATGCGCTGCCGAATTCGGTTCGGGTAAGCAGTGATGCCAGTACCAGCTGTATTGAGTTTATTCCGGTTTTGGGTGCGTCGAGCTACGAAGATCTGCCTGTGACAGCGGCTAGCGATACCTTTACGGCTATCCCCTTGGGGGCCGATGCGATCACGCGTTGGCAAACGGGAGAGCCGTTGTACGTGGCCGTATACCCGATTACTGGAGCAGGCTTATATAGTGTTGAGGACGATACGGTCGTCGCACTGCTGAACAATGCTCAGACGTTTATCAATGCGATGAACGCAGCAGATCCGACAGCAAGTTTTACGGCAACGCTGTCGGATACCCATCAGTTTCCTACGGAGTCCCCTTCGGCACGATTCTATGTGGTGGGTTCGCCGGTCAGTTATTGTTTGCGGACCACTACAGGTGATTTGTATCGTTACGAAAATTACTTCTCTGCGGGCACTGCGTTTTTTTCAACGCAGCCCCTGATCGCGCAGTTGCCTAACTCTGAGCCTAACAGAGCGCTGCTCGCGAGTGGTATTTCAACGGTGTCCTCTAATCCCACCTTTGCATCACTCGAAATCAGCTTGCAGCGAAATGCACTGGTTGTGTTTGATATGCAGGTGAGCGATGCCGGAGAAAGTGTCCGTATTCAACATGTGGTACAGGTGAGAAATGCGCCCTGAGATAACATTCAGAAAAGCACAACGTGGTCTGGGATTGGTCACTGTGATCTTTATGATCACCGTGGGGGCCTTGCTGAGTGCTGGGATGGCGTCGATGATGATGCTGGGGCATAAACAGACTGTGCAAAGCTTTCAGTCAGCGCGAGCGTTGCAGGCAGCGGAAAGTGGTGTGCAGCTTGAACTGAGCAAATTGATCCATCCTCAGGTAAGCGGCGGATGTGCAGCGACAGATGATGAGGATTGGACATACAACTTTACTGCGGCAGGCATCAGAGGTTGTAGTGCTACCACAAACTGTAAGGTGACACCGATCGATGGGGTAGATTACACCACCATTACTTCAACCGGACGTTGTGGTGGCAACGCGGCCAGTATTGAAACCGCGTCACGTCGGATCAGGGTCAGGACGGTGCGTCCTTAACCCATCACGCGACAGCGGTTTACTCAGATGCCGTAGGCTTCACGGTACTTGCGAATCGCAGCCAGTTCGTCTGCTTTATCGCCTTTCTCTTCCAGATACTCGATCAGGTCGTTCAGGCTGACAATGCTGATTACCGGCATATTGTAGTCGCGCTCTACTTCCTGAATCGCTGACAATTCACCTTTGCCTTTCTCCTGACGGTTCAGGGCAATTACGGTTGCTGCGGGTTTTGCACCAGCCTGATCGATAATCTCCATCACTTCACGGATCGCGGTACCCGCTGTGATCACATCGTCGATGATCATCACGCCACCTTCCAGTGCCGCGCCCACCAGGCTACCACCTTCGCCGTGCGTTTTAGCTTCTTTACGGTTAAAGACGTAAGGCACGTCTTTTCCGTGATGATCCGCCAGTGCTACAGCCGTTGTTGTGGCCAGAGGGATACCTTTGTAGGCAGGGCCCAGCAGGACGTCATAGGGTACATTCGCCTGTTCGATCGCTGCCGCATAGAAACGCCCCAGCTTGGCCAGCGCCACACCACTGTTGAACAGACCCGCATTGAAGAAATAAGGGCTGACACGTCCGGACTTCAGGGTGAATTCCCCAAAGCGCAGTACGTTCTGTTCGATAGCAAATTCGATAAATTCGCGCTGGTAATCCTGCATTGTGTTCTCCGGCAAGGCATTAAAGACAGGCGCAGATTTTACCAGTGCAAGGCGTTGTACACCATCCATACAGGTGCACTGCGATAGGGCTGATCTGGCGCAAATATCCTGCATCATAGATAAGATGCGGATAAAAGGCAGATATGGTATTTTTGCAGTGCAACATTCAGGGGCATTTGATGTCCAAAAGCGGTCATGGTTCTACAATATCTGACAGAATTAGTGAGATATTTTCAATTTGGCCAACTTAGCTATACAATTCGCGTTTACTTTGTTCTCTTCATATTGCGCGCTGCTTGTAACGGGAATCCTTAATCTATGCGTGTTATTACATTCAATACTCAGGGTATTGAACAGGCTGCAGATAACGGCTTTTTTGACTGGATGGTCCAGCAGGACGCTGACGTCATTTGTCTGCAGGATCTGCGTGCGAAGGAATATCAGCTTGATGATGAGCGATATCACCCGGAAGGTTACTACCCTTATTTCTTTGATGCGTTCGAAGATGGGTACAGCGGTGTCGCTATCTACAGCCGTCATGTGCCTAAGGCGATTATGACCGGTCTGGGCTTTGAACTTTGCGATTTTCACGGCCGTTTTATCCAGGCTGACTTTGATAAAGTCAGTGTTGCATCTCTGAGTATTCCATCCGGTCTGGCGAACGAAGAAGCTCAGGCGGTGAAAGAGGAGTACATGGAGCATTTCCTGGGGCATATGAAAAAGACCCTGCGTAAGCGCCGTGATTTTATCTTCTGCGGTACCTACAGTGTTGCCCATAAGCCGATCGATCTGAGTAACTGGTATGTAAACCAGAGTGTCTCGGGCTTCTTACAGAACGAACGTGACTGGATGGAAGAGATCCTAGGCGATATGGGTTATGTGGACACGTTCCGCGAGATCAACAAGGCCGAGCGCCAATTTACCTGGTGGCCTGACTACAATCGTGCCCGCTCTCTGAACGAAGGTGCACGTCTGGACTATCAGATCGCGACCGCCAACTTACGTAAGATGGTGAAGTCGGTGCAGGTTTATCGTGATCAGTCCTTCAGTGAACACGCGCCGGTGATTATCGATTACGCACTTGATACCTGATCGACCACGTTTTTCTAAGGTCACAAAAAAGGGAGCTAAACGCTCCCTTTTTTAATACACGAGGTAATCTCGTTGGGTCAGTGGCTTATTCAGCCAGTGCCTTTTTCTGCAAACCGGACAGTTCCTTGATCCCTTTCTGAGCCAGATCCAGCATCTTGTTCAGCTCTTCCTGAGAGTAAGGCGCGCCTTCAGCGGTACCCTGAACTTCGATAAAGCCACCGGTACCGGTCATGATGACATTCATATCGGTTTCGGCTTTGGAGTCTTCTGCGTAATCCAGATCCAGAACGGCTTCGCCTTCGTAGATACCAACAGACACTGCGGCAATCTCGTGTTTCAGAGGGTTGCCTTTCATCGCGCCGTTCTTGTCCTGTTTCAGCACGTTGATGGCATCAACCAGAGCAACATAAGCACCTGTAATAGAAGCTGTACGTGTGCCGCCGTCGGCCTGAATTACGTCACAGTCGATGGTGATGGTGTTCTCGCCCAGCTTTTTCAGGTCCAGTGCAGCACGCAAGCTACGGCCAATCAGTCGCTGAATCTCAGTGGTACGTCCGCTCTGCTTGCCACGGGCGGCTTCACGGCCATTACGCGAATTCGTTGAACGAGGCAGCATGCCGTATTCAGCAGTGACCCAACCGCTACCACTGCCGCGCAGGAAGCGTGGCACACCGCGCTCAACAGATGCAGTGCAAATCACCTTGGTGTTGCCAAATTCAATCAGCACTGAGCCTTCTGCATGGCAGGTGAAGTTGCGGGTGATTTTCACCGGACGCATCTGGTCCGGTTGACGGCCACTCGGGCGTAACTTGTTCAGACCGAGATTGTTCAGCTGTTCGGAGATGCTGGAGCTCATACGTATTAACTACCGTTGCTTGTTTTCCGTACACCGCAGATAGCCGCTGTGTACGCTTGGCTGTTAGAATGAAGCCTGCATTCTAATCGAGATAAAGCCATATGACACGTAGTATGACCGCATTTGCCCGGCAGGAGGCCGAGCATTCCTGGGGTTCCCTGATCTGGGAGATCCGTTCCGTCAATCATCGTTATCTGGAACCTCACCTGCGCATGCCCGAAAGTCTGCGTGAACTGGAAGGGTCTCTGCGTGAACAACTGCGTAAGAAGCTGAGTCGCGGCAAAGTTGAATGCACGCTACGTTTTCACCCCGAAGCCCAAGCACAGCAATTGACGGTGAACAGCGAGTTTGCCAAAGAACTGATCGCGGCGGCCGATGAAGTAGCGGCATTGTCGCTATCGGGTAATACCCAGCCGATGAACCCATTGGATGTTTTGCGCTGGCCAGGTGTGTTGCAGGACGCGCAGATCGATATGGATCAGGTCAAGGCCGAAGCACTGAAGCTATTTGGTCGTGCCCTGGATGATCTGATTGCCGGTCGAGAACGCGAAGGTGCTGAGTTAAATGCGCTGATTGAGCAGCGCCTGGTCTCGATCTCAGAGATCGTTGTTGAAGTGCGCAGCAAACTGCCACAGATTCTGCAGGCGCAGCGCGATAATCTGCGCAGTCGCTTGGAAGAATTGAAAGAAGATCTGGATGAAGGCCGTCTTGAACAAGAGATGGTGATGTTGGCGCAAAAAGCGGATGTGGACGAAGAGATGGACCGTCTCAATACCCATGTGCTGGAAGTACGTCGAGTGCTGAAGCAAAAAGGCCCGATTGGTCGCCGTCTCGATTTCCTGATGCAGGAGCTGAACCGAGAAGCCAACACGTTATCGTCCAAATCCATTGTTGCCGATACGACTCAGTGCGCGGTGGAGCTGAAGGTACTGATCGAACAGATGCGAGAGCAGATCCAGAATATTGAGTGATTCGGAGTGTTCGCACGTATTCTAAGATTAAAAAGCCCCGTTTTAAGGGGCTTTTTTGGTTGTGGCGATTGGCAATTTTCACAACAGCGTCTATATCTTTATATCCCCAGTGTGTTGAAACGGATGTCGGGTGTTGGGGAACCTGCCCAGAGTATCGGATAGTTCTGTCTGAGATTAATCGCGGTATCCCTTCTTGGGAATAAGGCTGAGGATCTACAACAATGGATGTTGCTATGACCATCCCGCTTTTTGATCTGCTGATGAATATATCGCTCGGCCTGGTCGGCTTTGCGATATTGATGTCGATCACATTGGTGCTGACCGGACGTCAGGATCAAAAAGAGGCGGCTGACGCGAAAGAGGCGGCAGAATTCGAACGAAAATATATCGATCAGCCGTTGGAGCAAGCTGCGCAGGGTTGCGGTAGCAATCCCGAAGAAAAGGCCCGTGTGTTTTTCCGGGCGGTTGATCGCGTGATGACTCACTTGCCTCCCGTATGTCGTCACAAGTGCGGTCGTTGCTGTTATCAGGCGATTGATATCTATCCGCTCGAACGGCCCGCCTTAGAGGCACACATCCGGAAACTCCCGGATGAGAGAAAAGCGCATATCCGTCAGCATGCAAAGGTATGGATTGAGCAGTACAACCGTGTTTATGATCTGTGGCTCGGCAATGTCCTGAACGATTCGGACAGCGTAAGCTCGTCAGCTAGATTGGGCAGTCGCCGTGAGGCCGAGGGTAATATGCATGACTGGATTATTGATGAGTTCAGTAAAACCCCGGTGATGTGTCCTTTCCTATATGAACGCAGTTGTCTGATCTATCCGGTTCGGCCGGTGATGTGTCGTGATTACGTGATGAATGCTTCGCCTGTTCGGTGCGAAGAGCAAACAACGCCAGAGCACGCCTACCAAGCTCGTCATATATCGCATCAGACTCAAAAGCACCTGAAACAGTCTGGCCCTGCAGAGCCCTTGTTGTATGCGTTATCTGATGTGTTGTCATTGGATGTGACAATGAACGGAATGGGTAAAATTCTGAACCCCGATTTTAAAGCCCCTCTGGATTCTTAAGCCGATAATCGAGAAAACCGCTTATAACGCGCATTCAAGCCAAAAGGCATCCCTTCTGAGCAGTAAAGCTGAGCAATGATATGAGCGATACAAGAACTTTATATTTAGTCTCATCCCCATCATTGCTGGAAAATCTTGATTAAGTCAGAGCAATGACTGTAGACCCTCTGGTACGTGTCATCCTGACCCTTTCACTCCATGCGAAGTGAAAGGGTATTGCGGGACAACGTTATGGTTTGATAGCGGTCACGACGACATTACCTCCTTTGCCCGACATGCCGAAACTGGCGATGTAAAAGCGCCCTTCAGCGTCCCAGGCATTATGCCCACAGTGCAGTTCCCGGCCTTCTCCAACTGCCTCAGGTGCCAGCTGAGACAGTGGGGCGATTACTTCCGAGCGGCCTGCTGCGATATCAAAACGGTGTAAAAGGATATCGGGTGCACCAAGGTAGCGTTCATTCACCATGTAGATACTTTTCTCATCTGCAGAGAGTTGAAAGGTCCGCGTTGCCAGTCGTTGTTTTTCGTGGGGGGCCGGAAAACGGACCTGACCGAGGTATGTCCATTGCTCTGCGTTGTGCGTCTCGCGCCATCGATAGATACGTCCATTGTTATCCGACATATAACAGCGCTTACCTGAAGGGTCACATTGTCCGACCTTTGGGATGCGACCGATAGGGGCGGATTTCAGGCCTCCCTTAACCTGTTGTTTTTTCTTACCCTTCTTGCGAGGGGGCGGGCCCTGCAATTTCCAGTCATCCATGGTGCCGAATGTATTGCTGTCTGGATCAAAGTAATGGATACGCTTGAACCAGCCGCCGCGTCCCTCCATCGCAAAGTAGACCCGACCTCGACTGTTCACCCACATGAAACTGTCTGAAGGCAGATAGTTTTTCTTTAATTCTGGTGGGCGACCCAAATCTTCAGTGGTTTGGGTATGCGGGTCAAAACGTACCAGATGTCCCTTAGGTACTGCTGCGCCATAGAGACGATGATGCTTAGGATCAGCGATCAGATACTCCAGCTGAAACGGAGAAGCCGTTCCATCAGGGGCTTGTGCAGACAGGTCTTCGAACTGCCCGGTTGAGGGCCGATAACGGTACCAATGGAAACCACGTTTCTTGGCATAACCTTGGTTGTAATAGGAGTAGTTCAGCCCGCCCAGATAGATGTCTCCATCTAGATAGGTTGGGCGTACATGGAACTTCTCCAGCGTTTCTCCGGCTTCCCAGTTATCGACCTGTATTGAGGCTTGTTGGGCATCACCTACATAGCGAAATACCTGATCATCGGTTCTCTTTTCAAAAAGTGCGGAGTTGGTTTTGTGATCCGATGCAGCGATATAGATTGAACCGTCTGGAGTACTGCCCAGGGCATACCAGCACTGGAGAGGATCTAGCCCTCCCGGTGTTGACGGCAATCGAAAGGATTCCGCTGTGGGGGCCGACAGGGCTTGTGGTGACAGGCATAGAATCATTGCGGCCAAGGCGGATCTCAGAATGTGCTTAAGGATTCTTGGATGGAACACTAGCCACCTCCATTGAGTGATAAGAGTGCTTGCTGCTCTCGATAGCGAGGGTTGTTGGGACTCAGTTAGTTCGCGTGAATATTTCATGGTTGCTGCACCCTCAATGATGAACGTTGCATACAGGCGGTTCCGTTGGCATTCACTGCATGAGTGATTAACCAGTAGTCGCCGGGCTGATCGGGAGCGCTCACCCCCATATTTGGAGTTGTAGAGACCAGATCGGGCGTAAGCAGCGTGCTGGCCGGTTGTGTACGCACATGAGCTGCGACGGGCCAGAAATGGCTGCCGTAACGTACCTGCTTTAACGTCTGTTCAGATATCTGCAATTGCAGTGGTGTCCCCGGTGTTACCTGAATGCGAGAAGAAGGGGTGGCCTTGCAGATAGGTGCGTCATCCCAATCGTCCCCTTGGTAACGTTGTGCGATTGCAACGTATGCTGCGCGGGGATGATCGCCGTATGAGAGATTCCACCAATGGAGGTCGTCTGGTTTAGGATCACCCAAACGGAACACAAAGGCTCCCAGTGTCTGCTTCGACAGTGATTCCAGCTGGTCGAGGCGCCGTACGTAACGCTTGGTCTTAGCCTGATCCGTTGGGGTGAGCGGATACCCCAGCGCATCCAGACGCATGTCTTCAGGCCGCCGTGGTCCGAACTCCGTAAAGAGCAGGGGGCGCAATTCGCCTGATAGCTGTTTGCGGCGTTGTAGCTTACGTGGGTCGCTGTAGAGGTTGATACCAATGATATCGAGACTCTTTGCTGACTGGGCCAGCATCTGCAGATCGACCGATTCCGCTGCGGCGTAACTCACAAGGTGGTCGGGGTCGCGTGTTTTGATCTCTTTGATCAGGCTTTCGAGAAAGATCAGAAAACCTGTGCGTTCACTCGGACTGTCAGCGGAGTGCAGCACTTCGTTGCCCACCACCCATAACAGCACAGCAGGGTGTTTTCGTAACTGATCAACCTGTGTCAGGATGTGTGCACGTAAACGTACGAGTTCTTCCGAGTTGGGGTTTTGATAGAGCGACCTCGCTTTCGGGTGCGGTAGCCAGATCCCGACGGCTACTTGTAACCCTAATGCTGCGGCTCGATCCAGATAGCCTGTGTCCGTATGGGTTAGCCCCCAGGTTCTGACCGTATTGGCGCCCAGTTTTTTAGCTAAATGCAGGTAGTCCACACCACCCGTACCTTCAGCTTTGGCGCAACCCACTCCACGAATCTGATAGGGTTGGTCATTGACCAGAAGCTGCCAGTGTTGACGAGAATCGGTATCTCCGTTGAGCGCTTCCAGACGGGACGGCAAACCGTAAGCGGACTGTATTGCCAGGGTCAGCAGACCCAGTGACGACAATGTCAGCGTTTTCTTCAGATTGTTCATTTGCCCAATCCTCCCGGGCTCTGTGTGGTACGTGTGATCCAGCCCTGCTTGTTCATCGTGACGATGGCCAGAAGGTGAACGAACCACAGCATCAGCAGATAAAAAGGCAGTACCAATAACAGCCACCAGTGCTTACCGGGGCGCGCGCGACGGATAGCTCCGAACGCGGGTAGTCCACGTATCATACGTGTGAGCAAGAACCCAAACATCAGAACCCCGACTCTCGCGGCTATCTCGGCATATTCGTTGCCGAACCAAAAAAAATGGCCGCTTGAAATACTGAGTCCCAGCAGGGTAAAAGCCAGCCCGACCATAAAGGTATTTACCCAGGAACTTAGCATGTGCCAGGTTGCCAGTGGGTAGCGTCTCCAGACCCAGAGGCGGTCCCAGAACAGTGCCCGAAGCGTGCGCCGTCCCGTGTTTCTATACCAGCGTGTTCGCTGCAGCAGCAACGCGCTCATACTGCTCGGCGAGATCGTCTCGACCACTGAGGTGGATTGATAGAACGTCAGCCATCCTGCTTCGAGCAGCAGGCTGGTCATACGTCCGTCATCGCCAGATACGCAACGTTTACCCAAAAATATTTCATGGGTCAGGTGTTCCAGAAGCGGGAAATACCGCTGCGCGACGGTAGGCCACAGTGCGCCCTGACAGTACCGTCACCTGCGATGCTGCACTCAGTGCTGGATAGGTGAATCCGTACTTCACCTTCTCGCAGACAAAATCAAGAAAGGTCCAGAGGCTGCGCTTGGGGTCATGCACCTCCTGATCACCAATCACGCCGCCGATCCGTGGATCGGCAAAGGGTTTAATCAATTCATCTAGACTGTCTGGGCGTATGAGAACATCGGATTCAATAGAGACCACCACATTACACCGGCTTTTCTCGATACCGTGGCGCAGAGAAAAGCGTTTACCCGGCGTGTCTCCCACTGTGGTGATCATCCGCTCATCAGAAGCGAAATTCTGGTTCAGCCAGTCGGGTAGGTCCGGTTCACGCTGGTCACAAACCACAATAACCTCCGCGACGCGTGAGGTGGGTTGAGCAAGGACGCGGGAGACTGCTTGAAACAAGATAGATCGGTCTTCGTTATAAACTGGCATCACGACAGAGATAGCCTCATCGAAATGGGTTCGCTTGGGTCGATAGCGCCCACACAATATGAGCTTAAACGTCCACTGACACCAAAAGTAGGCGATGACGAGTAGGTAAAGGCTTATCGCCGGATCATTCATTAGTTCACGAATTGCGGAAATCATAGATAACTCCGTAGTTAGGTGGAGGGGTGGAATAGAAAACCGGCAGACGAGAGCTGCCGGACTGCATGTGCAGTCACCACCATAGAAAGGGAAAGGCGGGCAGAACACGAGGGGGAAATGGGTATTTCAGGAATTGCAGTGTGAGGTGCTGAGATCTTTAAAGTAGCGGTCGCTGAGAGATGAATTTTCCGCAGGAATAACGTAGATATGCTTATAAACGTGTGGGAATCTCTGAAACAGTACGATGAGTGGATGGGGAGAGAAATTCCGGCAAAGCCGCGTCATATTTGTATAATGGTCTCTTTGAAACCTGCGGCTTTGATAGCCCCGCGAACAACTGAGTAGCGATATGAGCGATAAAGGAACTCTGTATGTAGTCTCGGCCCCATCCGGTGCCGGTAAAACCAGTCTGGTTAAAGCGCTGCTGGAGCGCGATAGTCGTGTGCTGGTCTCTGTCTCACACACCACCCGTGATATGCGTCCGGGGGAAGTGGATGGTAAGGACTACAACTTTGTCGATATGGATCACTTCAATCAGATGATCGGCGAAGGGGCGTTCCTTGAGCATGCGGATGTCTTCACCAACAAATACGGCACTTCACAAGTGTGGGTTGAAGAGCAGCTGGCTCAGGGTATGGATGTGATTCTGGAAATCGACTGGCAGGGCGCTCAGCAAGTACGCCGTCTGATGCCTGAGTGTCTTTCCGTATTTATCCTGCCACCATCGCAGGAAGAGCTGCGTCGCCGTCTAACCGGTCGTGGTACCGACAGTCAGGATGTGATTGATCACCGGATGTCTCAGGCTGTGAGTGAGATGAGCCACTACGGTGAATATGACTACATGATCATCAACGATGACTTCGATACTGCCCTGAATGAATTGGTGGCGGTGTTTCTGAGTCGTCGTTTGGGGCAGAATCGTCAGTCCCAGAAACATCAGGAATTGCTGCAAGGACTCTTGTCAGCTTAACTATTGACCAGTAGAATGCCCGGTCTTTCGAAAAACCCCTAAACTAGAGGCTGAACATGGCTCGCGTAACCGTTGAAGATTGCCTGGATAACGTTGATAACCGCTTTGAACTGGTGATGGTCGCTTCTAAGCGTGCGCGTCAACTGGCTACCGGTGGTAAAGAAGCAAAAGTTGAGTGGGAAAACGACAAGCCAACCGTTGTTGCTCTGCGTGAAATTGCTGAAGGCCACGTAGATAAAACTGTTCTGGACGAAGTTGAAGAAGACTAACTCTTCCCCAACTCTGTTTTATACGGCATCATTCCAACTATCGGACAAATAAGTGCTTTTTTGCACTGACGGTATTGTGGAGGGGTGATGCCGACCATCGACGCACTTTCTGAACGCTTAACTGAATATCTGGATCCGCAACAGATCCGGCAGGTGCGTCGTGCTTATTTTTATGCCGAACAGGCTCACGAAGGTCAGCGCCGCAAAAGTGGTGAAGCCTACGTAACTCATCCGCTGGCTGCAGCCAGTATTCTCTCGACCATGCATATGGATCATCAAAGCCTGATGGCTGCGATGTTGCATGATGTGATCGAAGACACCGAAGTCTCCTATGATGGCGTATGCTCCCAGTTTGGTGAGTCAGTCGCTGATATTGTAGACGGTGTATCCAAACTGACCCATCTGGAATTTGAGACCAAAGCGGAAGCGCAGGCGAGCAACTTCCAGAAGATGGTGTTGGCCATGGCCGAAGATATTCGCGTCATTCTGGTTAAGCTGGCTGACCGTTTGCATAACATGCGGACGTTGGGCGCGATGCGCCCGGATAAGCAGCGCCGTATCGCCAAGGAAACGCTGGATATCTATGCACCGATTGCCGGTCGATTGGGTATGCGGGATGTGCAGATCGAGCTGGAAGATCTGGCCTTTCAGGCACATTACCCAATGCGCGCGAAATATATTCGCCGTGCCGTCGTACAGGCACGTGGTCAGCGCAAAGATGTGATCAGCTCCATTCAGGACACCATCAATCAGCGTCTGCGTCAGGAAGGCCTCAATGGCACAGTGACGGGGCGTGAAAAGCATCTCTATAGCATCTACAACAAGATGAAATCCCAGAATAAATCGTTTGCGGAGATCATGGATGTATTTGCCTTTCGGGTTGTGACCGACAATGTGGATGATTGTTACCGTGTTCTGGGGGCCGTCCATAATCTTTATAAGCCCGTTCTGAACCGTTTCAAAGATTACATCGCTATCCCAAAATCCAACGGCTACCAGTCACTGCATACCGACCTGTTCGGGGCGCGTGATATCACCATTGAGGTGCAGATTCGCACCAAAGAGATGGATGCCGTGGCGAGTCAGGGGGTCGCGGAGCACAGTCACTACAAAACGTACGGCGATTCCGACAGTGCCGTGGGCTCGTATAAACGTGCCCGTAAATGGGTACAGGGCCTGCTGGAGATGCAGCAGCGTGCCGGTAACTCGATGGAGTTTATCGAAAGCGTTAAGGAAGACCTGTTTCCGGATGAAGTCTATGTCTTCACCCCTCAGGGACGGATTCTGGAGCTGCCAGCCGGATCGACGCCGGTTGATTTCGCCTATGCCGTGCATACCGATATTGGTAACTCCTGCGTATCCTGCCGCGTGGATCGCCGTTTAGCGCCGCTGTCTCAGGCGCTGGAAAATGGCCAGACGGTTGAAATCATCACAACGCCAAGTGCACAGCCGAATATGGCTTGGCTCAACTTTGTGATGACCGGCAAGGCACGTACGGCGATACGTCACTTCCTTAAAAATCAGCAGCGTCACGAGTCGATTGATCTGGGACGTCGTCTGTTGAATCAGTTCCTGAGCAAGTACGGTGCAAACGTGAAAGACGTGGATAACCGTAAACTGCAGGAGCTGTTGGACGAAGCTGAATTTAAGTCCCTCGATGATCTGCTGGAAGATATCGGTATGGGCAATCGTCAGGCGTATGTGGTGGCCCGTCGTGTGCGTCCCGAAGCGGAAGACGGTGCGGAAGAGCAGCGTGAAAGCCCGCTGGCGATTAAAGGTACCGAAGGAATGGTGTTGCAGTACGCGAAGTGCTGCCGTCCGATTCCGGGTGATGAGATCATTGGTCACATCAGTGCGGGTAAAGGGTTGGTCATCCACCGTACCGCCTGCCGTAATATCGGTTATCTGCGTGACGATCCGGATAAATGTATTTATCTGGAATGGTATGACGAACTGAAAGATGAGTTTGTTGCGGATCTGTCCTGTGAAGTTGAATCACACCGCGGCATCATCGCCGAACTGGCCACCATGGCGACCTCAATGGGTGCTGATCTGTTACAGATCGACATTGATGATCATGAAGGCAAGTTGGCGAAAGTGAATATGGAGCTGCAGGTCAGTGACCGTATCCATCTGGCGCGGGTGATGAAAAAGATCCGTGCGCTGAAAACCGTCAATCGGATCGTGCGCAAGTAACGGGCATTACTCGCACACTACGATCTTTGTCAGGTTTTATGTTCCTCAGGGCTGGATGACTATTCGCCCTGAGCACTCCCCTCACGGCGGTTATCAACCGCACTGTGCCAGATCCCATCTTCGTCTTTGTGCATACCGTGTAAGCCGCTATTCAGATCGCGCACTTTAACGGTATGTCCACGTGCCTCGAGTGCCTCCGCTAACTTCGTCGCGTCGGTGTTTTCCTCCAGTTCGGTCAGGCTGTTGCGGTTGCTGACGTGGGGCAGGTTAACGACCTGTTGCAGGGGAAGTTTGTGATTCAGGCTGACTAATAAGCTTTGTGCCACATAGTTGATGATACGGCTGCCACCGGGAGAACCAATCGCGGCGATCAACTGGTCATTCTGGTCAAACACCATAAACGGTGACATTGAGCTACGCGGACGTTTACCCGCTTCTACCCGGTTGGCGATCAGTTCGCCGTCCTTTTCAGCGACAAACGAGAAGTCAGTAAGCTGGTTGTTCAGCAGGAACCCTCCGGCCATTAACGTTGAGCCAAATGCCATCTCAATACTGCTGGTGACGGAGATCGCGTTCCCCCACTGATCGATCGCGACAAAATGACTGGTCGACGGCAGTTCGGGGGATTGGTCATCACGGCGGTTGAGGGCTGGCTCAGGTGTTCCTGCCTGGGCGGTGCCTGCGTCCTTGTCCAGACTCAGCAACTGACGGCGTTGCGCCAGATAGCTTTCATCCAGCAAACCATCAACTGGGACTTCGACAAAGTCGGTGTCGGCCAGATAGCGGGCGCGGTCGGCGTATGCCAGACGGGAGGCCTGAGTGAACAGGTGGTTGAACTCGACGCCCTTCGGGTCAAGTTCTGCCAGCGGTTGTTGCTCCAGCAGTTTCAAAATCTGTAACACGGTGACGCCACCGGATGTTGGGGGTGGGAATCCACAGACTTTATACGTCAGGTACGGGCGACAAAGCGGATCGCGTTCTTGTGCACGATAGTCTTCAAGATCATCCAGACTCAGGTGACCGGGATTATCCGTTGCCTGTTGTACTGAGGCGATGATCTTGCGTGCCAGCGGACCACCGTAGAAGTAACCGGCTCCACTGCGGGCGATACCTGCCAGTGAGTTGGCTAAGGTTGGATTTTTCAGCACAGTCCCTACAGGAAGTGGTTCACCTGCATCGGTATAGAAATAGGCCCGCGTGGCAGGGTAGCGATTCAGTCCCGGGTTAATGTCCGACTTGATCAGTTCATGCAGTCGGGGGCCCACCTTAAAGCCTTTACGGGCTTGTTTGACCGCGTCGACATACAGAATATGCCACGGGGTTTTGCCGTGTGCCACGTGTGCCGTTTCCAGCATCTTGAGGACGCCGGGTGTGCCAACCGACCGGCCGCCCACTAAGGCGTGATACCAGTTCATCGGTTTACCATCCGGTTTGATAAACAGGTTTTCATCGGCGGTGGCCGGAGCTGTTTCACGTCCGTCGTAGGCATGCAGCTGTTTGTTTTCGTTATCCCAATACAGCATAAAAGCGCCGCCACCAATGCCCGATGACTGGGGTTCCACCAGTGTCAGCATGGCTTGAATCGCTACGGCAGCATCTACGGCCGAACCGCCGTTTTTGAGCGCTTTGTAACCCGCCTCTGTGGCCAGTGGGTGGGCAGATACCGCAAGAAACTTCTCGGCCTTAACGGTCTGGCTCTCTTGTTGGCCGGTTGCTGTTTCTGGGACCTGATCTTCATTGACGGCCCATAGGGGTGAGGAAAAGAGCAGAAGAGCCAAAATAAGGTGGCGGAACATGGATAACTCCCGGAAATAGGTAAAAAAACGCCGGATACATTGCTGAACGCTATATATTTACGGTAGGTTAGGCGTTAACGAACACTTTGTCATATATAGTTCGGGATAGCCTTGCTACCCGAGGTTCGAAGCCCTGCCCGCAGAGGATCCCGCGGTCAGATTATAAGACGTAAATCCTAGCTGGAGAGAGTACATTGTCTGTAGGCGTTCAAGCTGCACCTATGGGGCATGATGGTAGTTTGGCCCGTCTGGTGTTGATGCATGATAAGGATGGTAAGGTTCTGGCATTGCTACCGGCCACAACCCTACTGAATCTGGCAAATGTCTGGAAACTGACGGGACGCCAACTGCAACCGGTTAAAGGTGCAGATGCTGAGCGTTTCTTCGGTCAGGATGCGGTGCAGTCTCAAAGCGGTTTTCGTAAATTGGCAACCTTACCTCTCCTGCCTTTGCTGGTGGACGAGCGTTGCCTGCAGTATCCAACACTGCAGGTTAATGAGCCGTACTCAAAGACCACTTGGGAGGTTGCTGCCAGCCTGCTCAGTGATGCGTCGCATGGCAAGCTGGCGACCGATGCAGATGAAATAGCGCTGCAAGCACCACAAGGTGACGACGAGACGGTGATTACCAGTGCCGTGAAGAAATTCACGAAGCTGCGTATTCAACAGCGTCTGGAAGACACGCTGGGTTTGCCGTCTATGTCGCCAACCACTCAAAAAATTCTGATGCTGCGCTCTGATCCAGAGGCGGATGTACATGCGTTGGTCGAGGTTGTGCGGGTTGACCCAAGCCTCTCCGCACAGGTGATGAGTTGGGCAGCTTCGCCGTATTATGCGGCGCCAGGTGATGTCAATTCGATCGATGATGCGGTGATCCGTGTGCTCGGTTTCGAGTTAGTGGTGAATATGGCGTTAGGGACGGCGATGGGTCAGATGCTGACCGTGCCGACCAACGGTCCGCGTGGTGGTACACCGTATTGGTTACAGTCGGTTTATTGTGCTGCCTTGTCTGAGCAGTTATGCAAAAAAATTCCTCAGGAACAGCGCCCTAAGCCGGGTCTCGCGTATTTGAGTGGTTTGCTGCATAACTTCGGTTACTTGCTGTTGGCTCACCTGTTCCCACCGCAGTTTGCATTGCTGGCCCGTTATATCGAAGCCAATCCTCACTTTAGTCTGGAAGCGATTGAACAGCAGGTGATTAATGTCACCCGTGAACAGATTGGCGGTTGGTTGCTGTCTAGCTGGACGTTGCCGGAAGAGGTGTGTGACTCAATTCGTTATCAGAATCACCTTGAATACGATGGTGAGCATGGGCCTTACGTGAAGCTGCTGTATGTAGCGAACCGACTGTTACGCCAGCAAGGGCTGAGTGACGGTCCGGTTGAGCAGATTTCGGATGAAGTCCTGGCTGATCTGGGGCTAAGCGCTGAGGTGGCTGCTGAAACGGTACAGGAACTGCTTAACGATGATGCAGCGATCCGTGAACTGACGGCGCTGCTTGAAGGTGGTCAGAGCTGATTGCTCTGGCCACCGCCTCTCTTTTGTATTTAAAATTTTCTCGTATTAAGCGGCAATCGGAGTGCTGCTTAACTTACGGTCTTTAACCGCTTAGCTCCGCTTCCAGAATCTCAAGTGCTTCCTGCTGTTCCAGCCATTGCTCTTCAGTATCTTCTGCATTGCGTTTCAGTTCGGCCTGCTTTTGTAACAGTGCCTTAAGCTCATCCTTGCGGCTATCTTCATAGAGTGTCGTATCGGATAGCGCCTCTTCAGTATCAGCCAGCTCGGACTGGTATTTATCCAGTGCCTTCTCCAGCTTGTCGAGTTGCTTCTTTAACGGACTGAGCTGCTTGCGTTTGTCGGCTTCCAGCCGCTTCTGTTCTTTTTTCTCGGCGGCGCTGAGAGAGCGGTTTTCCCGTTCGTTCGCGGGTTCGCTACTCGCCTGTTGCTGACGTTTGTTCTCTGTTAGCCAGTTTTGGTAGTCGTCCAGATCACCTTTAAACTCTTTAACGGCTCCGTCGGCAACCAGCAGGAACTCGTCTACGGTATTGCGCAGTAAATGGCGATCATGTGATACCAGAATCAGCGCGCCCTCAAAGGTTTGTAGCGCCAGTGTCAACGCGTGGCGGACTTCAAGATCCAGATGGTTGGTCGGTTCATCCATCAGCAGAAGGTTGGGTTTCTGCCAGGCGATGATCGAGAGCGCGACGCGAGCCTTTTCGCCGCCGGAGAAACGTTTTACCGGATCCAGCGCGGCATCGCCGAAGAAACCAAAGGTCCCCAGGAAGTCGCGGATCTCCTGGTCGGATGCCTGTGGTGAGATGCGTTTGATGTGCAGCAGGGGGGAGGCATCCAGATCCAGCGCTTCGAGTTGGTGCTGAGCGAAGTAACCAATCTTCAGGTGTTCACCGCTGTGGGGTTCACCACTGACCAGCCCGATGTCGCCCACCAGGGTTTTGATCAGTGTAGATTTACCCGCACCGTTCGGCCCCAGAAGCCCGATACGGGCGCCAGGTTGTAGGTTGAGGGAAACATCCTCAAGGATCACTTTGTCGCTGTAACCGCATTGTGCGTGGCGCAGCCCCATTAGCGGATTAGAGATCTTCTCTGATTCGCGGAAGGTAAATGAAAATGGACTGTCCACATGGGCAGGGGCGATCTTCTCCATGCGTTCAAGTTCTTTGATCCGGCTTTGCGCCTGCTTGGCCTTGGTGGCTTTAGCACGGAAGCGACGGACAAAGTCCTCAATTTCGCTGATGCGAACCTGCTGTTTCTCAAACGCCTGTTGCTGTTGAGCCAGCTTGCTGGCACGCAGGACTTCGAACTGGCTGTAGTTGCCTTTATACAGCTCGATTTTCTGGTTATAGAGATGAGCAATATGTCCCACCACATTATCCAGAAAATCCCGGTCATGGGAGATCAGGATGATCGAACCCTGATACTGGCGAAGCCACTGCTCCAGCCAGATCGTTGCGTCCAGATCGAGATGGTTGGTCGGTTCATCCAGCAACAGCAGGTCGGAACGGCACATCAGTGCCTGGGCCAGATTCAGTCGGATACGCCAGCCACCGGAGAAATCTTTAACCGGGCGCTGAGCGTCTGAGGTACTGAAGCCAAGACCGGCCAGCAGTTGGTAAGCACGGGACTCGGCCGTGTAACCTTCAATAGCTTCCAGCTCTGCGTGTAACTCAGCGATTCGGTGGTTGTCATGTTCCGCTTCGGCCCGGTCCAGATCAATCTGCACCTGACGCAGTTGGGGATCGCCGTCGAGAACGTATTCCAATGCGCTGCGATCGGTGGCGGAGACCTCTTGCGCCATATGCGCAATGCGCAACTGGCCGGGCAGGTAGAGATCCCCTTTATCGGCATGAAGTTCGCCCAACAGCATCTTGAACAGGGAGGACTTACCCACGCCGTTTGCGCCGATAAGGCCGACCTTCCAGCCGCTGTGGATTGTAAGGTTGGCATCCTCTAGTAGAAACTGGGTGCCGCGGTGTAAGCTGATGTCTTGTAACTGAATCATGGGCGCGGATTGTAGCATAGCAATGAAACTCGAAAACGATCTTTGGCACTACGCGTTACGTCTTTATAGCCAGCCGGGGGTGGAGTCCGCCTGTCTTGAGCTGCAAAAAACAGGGTTAAGCATCAACCGTCTGTTGTTCTGTTTATGGCTGGGGCAGGACGCCGGGCGTCAACTGGATCTGACGGTATTGCAAGGCGCAACAGATTGGCAGTCAGAGATCACCCATCCGCTGCGTGCGCTGCGCTATAAGGTGCGCACGTACAAACAACAGGATGAAACCTATCAGGCGTGTTATTCAGCGATGCGCAAAGCTGAGTTGGCGTGTGAGCAGCTGGAACTGGCGCTTATGTATGATGTGGCGGAGCAGATGCTTAAGGGGGAGGCGGGTAGTTCTTTGGTGCTGGAAAACCTTGCGGGTTACTTGAATGGTTGTACACTGAATGCGGCCCCTTCGGTGACCGCTGCGTTTGAACCGTTACTGCAGGCTGCTTTACCGGAGATGCCCGAGGACTGGCAGCAGATATTGTCGCTCCCAGTCGAATAGATTCACCCTAAGGGATCTGTGGGATTGAACTTTCCTTCATCTGACCCCACTAAACATCCATGTGGAAAACACAACAAGGATAAAATGATGAAAAAAACCTGGCTGGCTGCCGCTCTTGCGACAGCGCTAACTGCGCCTTCGGCGTTTTCTTTTGAACTGACGACCGAACAGCAGAAACTCAGCTATAGCCTGGGCCTGATCGTGGGTGGACAGCTTAAGCAGGATGTTCAGGATGTGGATCTGGAAGCGTTTCAGGAAGGTTTGCAGACCATCTATACAGATGGCGAGCCACTGCTGACTCCGGATCAAGTGAATCAGGTGATGCAGGCATTCCAGCAGCGCAAAATCGAAGAGCAGCGTCAGGAAGTTGCTAAGCTGGCGCAGGCAAATATGGAAAAAGGTCAGTCTTACCTGACGGATAACGGTAAAAAAGACGGCGTGATGACCACCGAATCCGGTCTGCAGTATCAGCAGTTGAAAGCCGGCAACGGTAAGAAGCCACTGGCGACGGATAACGTACAGGTGCACTACCGCGGCACACTGGTTGACGGTACCGAGTTTGACAGTTCTTACTCCCGTGGTGAGCCGGTTACTTTCCCTCTGAACGGTGTTATCGCAGGCTGGACCGAAGGTGTTCAGTTGATGGACGAAGGTAGTAAAGCGCGTCTGGTGATCCCGTCGGATCTGGCTTACGGTCCGGGTGGTATGGGCAACGCGATCGGTCCAAACGAAACTCTGGTGTTTGAGATCGAGCTGCTGAAAATCATGCCAGCAGCAGAGGCCGAAGCGGCTAAATAAGTCGTTTTATAAGATACAAAAAAGGCTGTGCTCCATTGGGGCACAGCCTTTTTTATGGGTCCGTTTTCAGACGTATTTATTTCAGCACGTTCATGATGCCGTTGGAGCTGAGCGCGAAGTATTGTCCGCTGCCAAAGCCCACAGCATAAATACCGGCATTGACGGGGCCATACGGGTCACGGCGATGAATACGCCAGGCTTTGATCTCTTTGCCGCTACGGACATCCCACAGCTGCACCAGACCTGAGACAGTCCCTGTCAGCAAGCGATCACTGTTTTTAGAGAAGCGAGCGCTGAGATAGCTGATCCGTTTCTTAAAAAAGTCACCAGAGGTACTGAGCGAGTGCTTGATCTGTCCGGTGTTGGTATTCCAGATAACTGCTTTATCCAGGCTGCCAGAACTGAATGCCCACTGGCTATTCGGTGACAGGGCGACCGTATCGACCACATTACCGAATTCCAGCTCCTGCAACAGTTCACCACTTTCCACATTCCAGAGCTTCGCTTTGTATGCATCAGATCCGGTGATGGCCAGTTGGGCATCCGGACTCAGGTCAACACTGCGCACCCGTCCATCGTGACGGAAAACACGGCGTTCACCGCCGTTTTTAGCGTCAAAATAGACTGCGGTATGGTTTGCCAGACCCAGCAGGGCAAAATCCCCGTTGGGAGACAGATCCATCTGCAGAATTTCTGCGGGTGAACTCCAGAACCCTGCGGGCTGCCCGTTAGCGATATTCCATAGCACCAGATCCTGCTGGTTCGCCGTCGCCGCATAGGTTTCATCCGGAGAGATTGCGGTCGCAGCGATCAGGCTAAATTCTTTGGCTTTATGATTCCAGTTGAACTCACGGGCATGTTTCTTCAAGTCCCAGAGGCTGCTACCGTGGTTAAACGACCCCAGTGTGGCATAGCTCCCGCTTTCTGAAATCGCGGCAGAGTACGCACCTGTTGTTGCGTACTCTTTCCAAACCGAAGGAGGATTGCCACTGTTACAACCCGTTAAAATCAGGGCAAGTGAAAGACCTGCCAGAACAGGGTGCGCGCTGCGCATCGGTACCGCCTTGTTGTTCTGCTGTTATTCGGTTTCGGAAACCAGATTGGAATGCGAGGTGTGCAGCACTTCAATCATCTGATCTTCCAGTTCAAATCGTTCTTCCAGCTGTTCACCCAGACTGGATAGGTCATGCGCCATCTCGGCAACAGTGCGTACCGTCAGGACTTCAATGGACGCATACTGGTCATTAAAATCCAGTGCTGCATCAGTACTGAGCTGGATGCGTGGGAAGAGCTTCTGAGCTTCTTCAACACTGCCATCATCAAACTCACTGCCTTCGCGCAGCAATTGCTCGTAAACCTCAAAGTGCCCGGAAGAGAGGTAATCAACAAGCAGTTCACAAAACTTCTCCACCTGCTCACTGAGGCCGTTGTCGACAGGTTGCTCTGGCAGGTGTACAAATGCGCTGATCAGCTGCTGTCGCTCTTCTAACCAGTGATCAATGATGTCGCTGACACCACCCCAACGTTCTTTGGCGTTGCGGCATTTTTCCAACATCGTGCGCCTCCTTTCATTTTTTTGTATGAGAGAGACTCACATAATAGGCCCAACCGGAACAGCGGTGCAACATGGCGATGACTGGCAGGAGCAGGTTATACTGAGCGCTACTGCCGAGCTGAGTGAATGGATAGCGGGGAGAGAGACTTTGAAACAATTGTTTTTAGTGCTGGTGTTGGGTTTATTCTTGCAGACTGCCTGGGCTGCTGATGAAGAAGCCGTACCAGAAGATTACGTGAACTACATCGAACTGAAGCCATTTCTGACGAACTACGGTGAACCGGGAAAGGTTAGTTTTGTGAAATGTGAGATCACCATTCAGGTGTCGTCTCCTGCTGCGCACCATGCAGTGAACTTTCATATGCCGCATATTCGGAATGACATTGTATTTTTGCTGAGTGATCAGACCGAGACTCAGATGATGTCAGTAGAAGCGCAATCGGACTTGGCGAAAAAAGCACTGAAGCTGGTACAGAATATATTGGTCGAGGAGGAGGGCGAGGCTTTTGTCAGCGACCTGTTCTTTACCAGTTTTATCACCCAGTAAGTTATAACGGCGATAGTGTTAGCACAAAAAAAGCCCGCCCCAAGATGATTGGGGCGGGCTTTTTAATAGCCGCTAGCGTAGGTTAGCCGGCCAGATATTCAGCCAGATATTGATCAAAGTCCTGCGTGTCACTGGCTTCGATATCGGTTTGCTCCTGCACAGACTCAATTGCCTGCTGAGCCAGATACTGGCTGCCCTGTTCGCTAAGCTGGTGTCCCAGCAGCGTATCGCGATGCTTGGCGCTTTGCTGCAGTACAAACTGCTCGTAGCTGATACCGTCCTGCTGCAGTGCAGCCAGGACCTGAGCGGAGGGAGTCAGTGCCGGATTATCCAGCTTCGCGCGCTGCGCGGTGATACTGTCGCTGTAGCGTGTAGAGCCATCGACCGTATCCATCATGTTGGCCGTGAGCTGAATCTTCTCCAGCAGTTCGTAGCCCCACTGAATCAGCTCGATCTCATCATCTTTACGCTGCAGCTTCAGGCCGGGTTCGCGTCCGCGGGTGACAACCAGGTCGTGGTTGTCATTGATGCGTTCGCATTCACAATCGCTGATTTCTGAATCGTCAGCCAGCAGACAGGTAATCAGAAACAGGTCGATAAAGTCGGACTGGGTCTGATCAATGCCTAACGGAAGCATTGGATTGATGTCCGTGTTACGGACTTCGATATATTCCACGCCACGTTCTTTCAGTGCGTGCAGTGGTTTTTCGCCGGAGTGGGTGACCCGTTTAGGACGGATGTCACTGTAGTACTCGTTTTCAATCTGCAGGATATTGGTGTTTAGCTGACGGTAGCTACCGTTTACTTTTACACCGATCTCTTCATAGGCCCCATACGGTGTATTGATCGCCTGGTGCAGCGAATCCGCATAGGTGGCCAGATGGTTGAAGCAGATATTTAGCGATGCCTGCGCCTTGTTGGAGTAACCCAGATCGCTCATGCGCAGCGATGTGGCATAGGGCAGGTACAGGGTGTCTTTGTCCAATTCTTCCAGATCGTGCTGTTTGCCCGCCATAAAGGATGCCGATAGCACGGGAGACGCGCCAAACAGGTACAGTAATAACCATGAATAACGACGGAAGTTACGGATCAGGGTGAAGTACGCTGCCGAACGGAAATCCTGTAAACGGTCATTGTTGTTGCAGAATTTTTGATATTCCGGCCACAACGCTTCCGGCAGGGAGAAGTTGTAATGAATACCGGCGATGGTTTGCATCATTTTGCCGTAGCGGTAGTTCAGACCTTCACGATATACCGATTTCAGTGTGCCAACGTTGGAGCTGCCAAAGCGGGCGACCGGGATGGCGCTTTCATCAGGCAGATGACACGGCATACTGGCAGACCAGATCAGTTCGCCATTTAACTTGGTGTATGTGAAGTGATGCAGGTCCGTCAGAAAATCCAGCGCTTCACCGGACTGTTTGAACACCGGCGTAATAAATTCCAGCAGCGCTTCAGAGTAGTCGGTGGTGATATGACTGTGGGTCAGCGCGGAGCCAAGTGCAACAGGGTGGTCTGTTTCTGCCAGCTGACCCTGTAGGTCAACGCGCAGACCTTCCTTCTCAATGCCGTGGAGAATCCCTTTCAGCAGAGGGGCGTGGCCCTGATTGCTCAGCCATTCCAGCTTCTGTTCAAATGCTGCAGACAAGGTGCTGTCCTTCCGTAAAAATGTAAAGGTCGCCCATTATAGATGAGCCGTTTATAAATTACCGTAGTGTAACACTCTGTTTTACGCTTAGTGTCAATGCGCGTAAAGGCCAAATATCGTCATGACTTCCAGCCCGCTGCGCGGAACTTATCGGCCAGACTGCCTTTGGGTTGGGACTGCTTCGGCGCAGATTTGTTCGTTTTTGAACGATTTTCTGTATGTGGCGGTGTCGCTGTCGCCGACTCATTTTTCATCGAAAGAGCGATGCGTTTGCGCTGAATATCCACTTCGGTGACACGTACCTGAACAATATCACCGGCTTTGACCAGCTCATGCGGGTCTTTGATAAAGCGGTTGGCCAGCTGGGAGATATGCACCAGCCCATCCTGATGAACACCAATATCAACAAATGCACCAAAGTTTGTGACGTTGGTAACAACGCCCTCCAACTTCATGCCCGGTTCCAAATCCTTCATCGTTTCAATACCGTCACTGAACTGCGCTGTGCGGAATTCCGGACGCGGGTCGCGGCCGGGTTTTTCCAGTTCCTGCAAGACGTCTTTCACCGTGTAGTGGCCAAACCGGTCAGAGACGAACTGTTGTGGATCGATCTGCTGCAACCGTTCGGATGCACCGATCAGCGCATCCTGTTTGCAGTTCAGTGCCGTCGCGATCTGTTTGACCAGTGCGTAGGACTCGGGGTGTACCGCCGAGTTATCCAACGGATTATCACCGGAACGAATCCGCAGGAAACCTGCACACTGCTCAAAGGCCTTGGGCCCTAAGCGTGGCACCTTTTTCAGTTGGTTACGATTACAGAAGCGACCTGTTTCATCACGGAAATGGACAATATTGCGGGCCGTTGTTGTGTTCAGTCCCGCTACTTGTGTCAGCAGTTCCACTGATGCGGTGTTGATATCCACGCCCACGCTGTTAACGCAGTCTTCCACCACGGCATTGAGCTGATCTCCCAGCTGATTCTGATCCACATCGTGTTGATACTGGCCCACGCCGATAGCCTTAGGTTCAATTTTTACCAGTTCAGCGAGCGGGTCTTGTAAGCGTCGGGCGATGGAGACCGCACCACGGATGGTGACATCCAGATCAGGAAACTCGTTTGCCGCTTGTTCCGATGCGGAATAGATAGACGCCCCGGCCTCGCTGACCATCACGGCAGTCAGGTCCAGCTGCGGGTATTTCGCGATCAGCTCTTTTGCCAGCTGCTCGGTCTCACGTGAGGCCGTGCCGTTACCAATGCTGATCAGTTCTGCGTGGTGAGTCTGGGCCAGCTTAGCCAGTGTTGCCAGTGCCTGATCCCACTGCTTTTTTGGCGCGTGCGGATAGATCGCGCAGTGCGCCAAAAGCTTCCCGGTGTTGTCGACGACGGCGACTTTGACACCCGTACGCAGGCCCGGATCGAGACCAATCGTGGCACGGGGGCCTGCGGGGGCCGCTAGCAAAAGATCATGCAGGTTACGACCAAAAACGCGAATCGCTTCGGCGTCGGCATGCTCACGCAGGCGCTTGAGCAGGTCGGATTCCAGTTGAGACTGAAGCTTCTGTTTCCAGCACTGACTGATGGTTTCACTCAGCCAGAGGCCAGCACTGTTTTGACTGGGATTGAGGCGGTGAACACGACGGATCTGCTCTGCCGGGTACTGTATATCCGCGTCTTCAAGCGCTAATTGCAGCCGCAGAATTCCCTCTTTGTTCCCGCGCATCAGGGCCAGGGCGCGATGGGAGGGAACCTTACGAATTGCTTCGTTGTAGTCAAAGTAATCGCGGAATTTGATGCCTTCCTGTTCCTTGCTCTTGACCAGTTTGCTGCGCAATTGACCGCGGGACCAGAACCATTCGCGCAGTTTGCCCACCAGTTCGGCCTGCTCTGCGAACTGTTCGATTAGAATATTGCGAGCACCGTCCAATGCCTGCTCCGAACTATCAACGCCTTTATCACTATCGATAAACGGGCGAGCCAGCGACAACGGGTTGTCATGGCTGCCTTTCAGCAGCTGCTGAGCCAAGGGTTCCAACCCGGCTTCGCGTGCTTTCTGTGCTTTTGTGCGCCGTTTGGGACGGTACGGCAGGTAGAGGTCTTCCAATGCACTTTTGCTGTCGCTGCTCAGGATCTGCTGCTCTAACGATGGCGTGAGTTTGTCCTGCTCGCGGATACTGTTGATGATCGTTTGTTGACGGTTATTCAGTTCGCGCAGGTAACCCAGACGCTGAGACAGCTGGCGTAACTGGCTATCGTCCAACGCGCCGGTGATCTCTTTTCTATAGCGGGCGATAAAAGGCACGGTAGCACCTTCATCCAGCAGTTTAATGGTCGCTTCGACCTGTTGCGGACGAACCTGAAGTTCATGGGCGATCAATTGGGCAACTTGCATGGAGATCTCTTTAGTGCAGCGGGGAAGGGAAGAGCAAAGACACCCGCACAACAGAGGCTGTGCGGGCGGTAGTGATGATCAGGAAACTTTCAGCACCTGCATGGAGTTGGTGCCGCCGTGTTCACCCAGCTGGGCACCACGGGTCAGAATCACCAGATCACCCGGTTGTAGCTGATCTTTCGCTTTCAGACCTTCCAGAATTTCACGGTTTAGGTCAGCTTCGTTGACCGCTGTGGAGTCAAAGAACATCGGCTCTACGCCACGGTACAGCGCCATACGGCGTAGCGTACGGTCATTGCGGGTCAGCGCATAGATCGGCAGGCCAGAACGGATACGGGACATCCACAGTGGTGTGGAGCCGGATTCGGTCAGGCAGACGATCGCTTTGGCCCCCACCAGATGGTTGGCAGTGTACATGGCAGAACGTGCAATGGTTTCATCGAAACGTTCACAGCGCTGGGTAATCCCGGTTGGCGCCGGACGTGACAGCTGATGTTTCTCCGCACCCTGACAGATGTGGGTCATCGCTTTCACCACTTCGATCGGGTTGTTACCCGCAGCGGTTTCCGCTGACAGCATCACCGCATCGGTGCCATCCAGAATAGCGTTTGCCACATCGAATACCTCGGCGCGGGTCGGCATCGGGTTTTCGATCATGGTTTCCATCATCTGGGTGGCGGTGATAACCACGCGGTTCAGTTCTCGGGCACGTTTGATAATGTGTTTCTGCACGCCGATCAGCTCTGCATCGCCAATCTCAACACCCAGATCACCTCGTGCGACCATGACGCCGTCACAGGCGAGAATCACATCATCCAGAGCTTCGTTGTTGGCGACGGTTTCGGCACGTTCCACTTTTGCGATAATTTCCGCCAGAGAACCGGCATCGTCGAGCAATTTGCGGGCTTCACGCAGATCATCGCCGGAGCGAGGGAAGGATACCGCAACGTAGTCCATGCCGATCTCTGCCGCGACTTTGATATCACGACGATCTTTATCGGTTAGCGCCGCGGCAGACAACCCACCACCTTGACGGTTGATGCCTTTGTTGTTGGACAGCGGGCCGCCGATCAGAACTTTTGTTTCAACACGACTGCCATTGATAGCAACGACTTCCAGCTGTACACGACCATCATCCAGCAGCAGGACGTCGCCGGTGTTGCAGTCTTCCGGCAGCTGTTTGTAGTCGATGCCGACCTGAGTCTGGTCACCGGCGTTGGTTTCCAGTGTCGCATCCAGCGCAAAACTGTCACCGACGGCCAGCTGGATTTTATCGTTCTGGAAACGGGCGACGCGGATTTTTGGGCCTTGCAGGTCACCCAGAATCGCAACAGGCAAACCGAGGCCACGGGAACATTCACGTACCGCCTGTGCGCGGTTGCGGTGGTCATCTGCGCTGCCGTGGGAGAAGTTCAGGCGGACCGTGTTGACGCCGTTGCGCAGCAGTTCTTTCAGTACGCCCGGTTTATCCGTTGCCGGACCCAGTGTTGCTACAATTTTGGTACGTTTTAGCATTAGGCTCTCTCGATTTATAAAAAGTGCAGACAGTGGAGGGCCGGTTATCCGGTCTTATTGTTGGCAGTTGCGGTTTAATACAACTGCAGATAAGTACAAGTATGGGGCTCAATAGGGACAACATTAGGGCTCTGACTGCAGTATTTCAAGTTCTTCCGCTTCAGCGCATAATAAGAAGCCCTTGTGGGGTGCAGACCTCTCTCATTCGGTTCACGTCTGGTTATCCGCGCCACACTGCGGAGCTGTTGGCGTCTTATAATGTAAAGGTAATGAACAGCTTAGGCCCCCTAATTCAACCCTGGCGCAAGCACCGACTGCTGATTACGCTGATGGCAACCATCGCGTTTGTGCTGATTGTCGGACAAACTGCCTCGCTCAGTCGCAAGCAGGCGATGGATACGTTGCAGACACGTTCGCAGGCGGACCTGAGCCGTTATGTCCTCAGCCTGCAGCAGAAACTCGACCGCTATAACAAACTCCCCAGCCTGCTCTCTACTCACTCTTTACTCCAGGATGTCCTGCGTAAACCCGGCAATGCGGCAGCCCGCAGCGCAGCCAATGTGTATCTGGAGTATGTTTCCAATACCGTAGAAGCGGCGGACGTGTATCTGATGGACAGTCAGGGGATCACGGCGGCTGCGAGTAACTGGGCAGAGCCGCGCTCGTTTGTGGGACAGAACTACAGTTTCAGACCCTATTTTCAGGATGCCATTGAGGGCCGACCGGGGCGTTACTTCGCGCTGGGCACAATGTCGTTGCGACGGGGGTACTACTTCTCTTATCCGGTGAGTGTGCGTGATGAAATTATCGGCGTGGTGGTGGTCAAAATTGATCTGAATGAGATCGAAGACGACTGGAGTGATCCCGCCCAGCATATTCTGGTAACGGATGAAGATGGTGTGGTGTTCATCTCCACGCAGGAACAATGGAAATTTCGCACCTTGAAGCCGTTGGAACCGCAGGATATGCAACGCATCGTTGATAGCCTGCGTTACGGTGATCGGGAGCTGCATGCGCTGGAAATCATTGAGCGTAAGCGGCGCCAGGATGGCAGTCAGCTGATAACGTTGATCGATGGAAAACGTATCGATAATGCGGCACTGGACGGTATTTCACCCAACCAGTATCTGTTGCAAAGCCGGATGATGCCCGACAGCGGCCTCAACGTGGTAATCCTCGCCAGTACCCGAGAGGTCAGTAAACAGGTCTTTAATGCCGTGGTGCTGGCTTCGTTTGTCTACGTAGCGCTGGGTTTGCTGGTGCTGTTCCTGTTGGCACGGGAACGTATCAAGCGTGAACGGGAACGTTTCAAGCAGCACCGGACCGCAGCCCTGGAGGAGAATGAATCCCGCATCCGGGCCATCATCGATAATACTCAGGCGGGCCTGATCACGTTGGATGACAAGGGACGCATCGAATCACTCAACACCACCGCTGAACGTCTGTTTGGTTACAGCGAAGAGCATATCCGGCAAGAGTATTTCAGTATTCTGGTGTGTTACCGTGACCGCCGCGTGTGCTGGGAACATATCACGGCCTCCGACGAGACGCGTGAATCTGAGCTGTTTATTGAGGCCTATGGCTGTCGCAAAAATGGCAGCAACTTCCCCATTGAACTGATCATCGGACAGATGCAGGTGGGGGGCGTAAAGCGCTTTATTGTGACCATCCACGATATCACCGAACGCAAACTGTACGAGCAGGAGCTACAGCGGGCGCGGGATGAGCTGGAGTCGCGTGTTGAATCACGCACCGCTGACCTGACATGCGCCAACGAAAAACTGATCGAAGAGGTCGAACAGCACCGCAATACGCAGAATGAGCTGATTCAGACGGCGAAGCTGGCAGTGCTGGGGCAGATGTCGGCCGGTATCAACCACGAGCTGAACCAGCCTCTGACGGCGATCCGTGCTTACGCCGATAATGCCCGGGCATTCCTCAATATGGGCAAAACGGAGGTTGCCGCCTCCAATCTGGATGAGATTGGCGGGCTGACCGAACGGATGGCGAAGATTATTCATCCGCTGAAAGAGTTTTCCCGTAAGAGCTCGGGGCAACCTGAAACAGTCTGCCTGCAGGCGGTACGTGATGGTGCTATGTCGATTATGTATGGCCGCCTGAACAAACAAGGTGCAGAGATCAGCTGGCCGCCACATCTGGAAAAAATCTATGTCATGGCGGACATGGTGCGGTTGGAGCAGGTGATCGTGAACCTGATCAGCAATGCCTTGCAGGCGATGGATGAAGTTGAACACAAGCGCATCGAAATCGACGTACAGCAGCAATCAGACACGTTAACGATCCGCGTGCGTGACTTCGGTCCGGGAATTCCGGCCGATGAATTGGGGCGGGTATTTGAGCCTTTCTTTACCACGAAACAAGCGGGGCAGGGGTTAGGCTTAGGTTTGTCGATCTCCCATCGGATTATCGAAAACCTGAACGGCCGCCTGAGTGTGGCAAACCACCTTGAGGGTGGAGCAATATTTATAATCGAATTACCACTGGCGCAGGTTGCGGGGATTGAGTGATATGACAGCAGAGTCTCAGGTGCATACTGAAGAGAGTCTCCCCATTATTCTGGTGGATGATGAGAAGCATATCCGCCTTGCCGCAGGGCAAACGCTCGAGCTGGGGGGATACGATGTGACGGCATTGGAAAATGCCGAGCAGGTCCAGACGCTGATCAGCGATGACTGGCCCGGTGTGCTGGTGACGGATATCAATCTGCCCGGCATCGATGGTCTTGAACTGATGCGCCGGGTGCAGGCGCAAGACCCGGATCTGCCAGTAATTCTGATTACCGGTCACGGTGATATCTCGATGGCGGTGAGCGCCATGCGTGACGGCGCCTATGACTTTATTGAAAAACCGTTCTCGTCTGAGTGGTTGCTGGATGTGGTGCGGCGGGCGGTAGAGAAGCGTCGGCTGACCATCGAAAACCGTCGCTTACGTCAGGAGCTGGAACTGCAGAGCTCTCCCGGTCCACGCATCATTGGCAATACGGCAGCGGTGGTGCAGATGCGCCGTCTGGTGCAAACCATCGCCGATGCACCGGCGGATATTCTGATCATGGGTGAAACTGGGACAGGTAAGGACCTGACCGCCCGTTATCTGCATGATCACAGTGTGCGACGGGATCACAATTTTGTTGCGATCAACTGTGGGGCGGTACCGGAAAATCTGATTGAGTCGGAGCTTTTCGGTCACGAAAAGGGTGCATTTACCGATGCCAAAGCACGCCGTATTGGTAAGTTTGAACACGCCAACGGCGGCACCTTGTTTCTCGATGAGATCGAGAGCATGCCGATGACCTTACAGATTAAGTTGCTGCGGGTATTGGAAGAACGTGCGATTGAGCGCCTGGGCTCCAACGAACTGATTCCGCTGGATATCCGTATTATTGCGGCAACAAAAGCAGATCTGAAAGAGCTGTCCGCAGAAGGGGCTTTCCGAGAAGACCTCTATTATCGTTTGAATGTAGTCCGATTGGATATACCGTCACTGCGCCAGCGCCGTGATGACATTCCCATGTTGTTTCAGCATTTCTCCTTGCTGGCCTCCAACCAGTATGGCCGGGCGATTACACCATTATCCGCTGAACGCATGCACAGTTTGATGACCCATGACTGGCCCGGTAACGTGCGTGAGCTGCGCAATCTGGCGGAGCGTTACGTACTGCTGGGTGAATCCTGTACCTTTGACTTTGATAACCGCCCGATCACCAATGGTGAGCAAGGTGGAGCGATGACGTTGCCTGAGCAGGTTGAACGTTTTGAGAAAATGCTGATTCAGGCGGATCTGGCGCAACACGGTGGTTCGATCAAAGATACGCTGGTGAGTCTCGGGCTGCCGCGAAAGACGCTGTACGACAAAATGAAGAAATACGGCTTAGATAAAAACGATTATAAGAACTGATCCCGGATCTGTGTTTGCGGATCGACAGACACCAAAAAGGCCGCTGATGCGGCCTTTTTGGTGATGTACTGAGTGATCAGATCAAAGCTTGAAGCGCCGTACCAGAGTATCCAATTCGCTGGCCAAAGAGCCCAATTCATGCGCAACGTCGTTCAACTTACCGGCCCGCTGCGAGGTATGTTCGGATGTCTTCGCGATCTCTGTGACGCTGGACTCTACGCTGGAAGCCATTTGGGTCTGCTCTTTGACTGACGAGGCGACCTGATGGTTCATGTCATTGATCACGCGGACCTCTTCGGCAATATTGTTCAGGGCGTTAGAGGTGCTTTGTACCTGTGCGACACCGTCTTCCGCACTCTGATGTGCGCGTTGCATCACATTGACCGCGTCCCGGGCATCGTGCTGCAGGGCTTCAATGATGGAATTGATCTCTTCGGTTGAATTGCGAGTGCGACTCGCCAGCGTCCGGACTTCATCGGCAACAACGGCAAAGCCTCGGCCTTGTTCACCCGCACGGGCGGCTTCGATCGCTGCGTTCAGGGCAAGTAGATTGGTCTGCTCTGCGATCTTCTGGATCACTTCCAATACGGTACCCACGTTCTGGCTTTGCTCATCCAGTTTATGAATCACTGTGGTAGCGCCGTCAATCTCCTGTTTCAGCACTTCAATCGCGCTGATGGCATCGGTGGTAATGCTGGTGCCGTTACTGCTCTCTTTCAACGCAAGTTCAGATGCTGATACCGTACTCTCGGCGCTGGCCTCCACGCTGCGGGTCGCCACCTCCATCTGTTCCATCGCCGCTGCAACAGCACTGGTCTGCACCTGCTGATTGTGAACTGCATCGTTCGCCATGGTTGCGATGTCGTTAATCTGATGGCTGGATGAGCCAAGCTTATGAATTGTGCTGCTGACCTTATTCAGGCTGTCGTGAAAACTCTGCAACATGGAATTGAACGCTACAGACATCTGACCAATTTCGTCGTTAGAGGTGACTTTGATACGTTGGCTTAAGTCAGCATTTTTGTCGATATCTGAGATCGTTTTGCTGAGCTGGTTCACTGGCTGCAACACGATACGACGTAACAGCCAGCTGATGACGATTAAACCGGCAATAAACAGCGCGAGTTCCACAAACGCGACTTTCATCACGTTGTTGTTGATCTGAGTATCCAGATTGGCGAAATCGTAGGTGACACGTACCGCACCGAGCACGGTGCCTTCAGGAACCTGATGGCAGAGCAGACAGTTAGTGCCTTTGTATGAAGAGAGTGCCTTCATCGGTGTGATCACCGTCAGGAAATGTCCCCGGTCGTCATTGATTTCCTCAACAATCGATTCACCTTTCATCGCCCGGCGGTCGAGGTCGTCAATGATGGCGGAGTCTGCCGAACCCGGACCGTAGATACTGTTGACTGCATCGCCTCGAATAATACGTGCCTCATTCAGGTCGTCATTCGTGAGGATTTTTTCCTGCAGTGACTGGCGGTTATTCATCGCGCCACTGAGCATCAGAATATTGATGCTGTCGAAATAAGAGCTGGCTGTGTCAGTGGTGGTTTTGCGTGCAACGTTGTTTGCCAGTGAACTCTCGCTCTTATAGATGGTTGTGAGTGAGCTGATCAGAACGAGCAGAAATACAGCTGCCAGAGAGAGATTGACTTTTGTCTGGATTGAACTGCCTGAAAGTTTCACGTTTATACCACCTGAGTAACCGGGAACGAGGGCCTGAGCATTTTTTGCAAAGCTCACAGTGTAGGCCGTAAAGCGCCGTATCGCATAGCACCTATGAGCTTTATCGGCGGATACAGATCAATATTTAATACATTTATTTGCAGTGACAGTGCAGTGGAAAGCTCATCTGGTGGGTGGTTTCTCGCCAAGCGATAGCCTGGAAATGGGTGGTTTTCCACCCATGAATGGAGCGGATTATAAAGGGAGTGCTTAATATTGAGTGTACGTAACTCTATGAATATAAAGAATTAATAAAATAAGTAAACGCAAGTTTTAAGAGTTGGCATCTTGTTTGCTGAATACATTGGTAATCATCATGCGCATCCCTCTAAGGGTGACGCGGGTGACTTTGTCCAAACAAACAACGCTAATAAATCAAAAAACAGGAGATGCGTTATGCGTTTACTTACTGCTGCAGTGGCCTCTTTGGCTCTTATGGTTGGTGCTCAGACGGCTTCGGCTGCACCGGTTGAAATTAAGTTTTCCCACGTAGTGGCTGAAAACACCCCGAAAGGTCAGATGGCGATCAAGTTCAAAGAACTGGTCGATGAGCGTCTGGCAGGCAAAGTAGAAGTCAAAGTTTTCCCTAGCTCACAGCTGTTCGGCGACAACAAAGTGTTGGAAGCGATGTTGCTGGGCGATGTGCAGATGGCTGCACCATCCCTGTCTAAATTCCAGAAATACACCAAGTCTCTGCAAGTGTTCGATCTGCCATTCCTGTTCAAGGATATGGATGCAGTAGAGCGTTTCCAGAAAGGCCCTGAAGGTCAGAAACTGCTGGGTGCTCTGCAGAAAAAAGGTCTGGTAGGTTTGGGTTACCTGCACAACGGTATGAAACAGTTGTCTGCAAGCGCGCCGCTGAAAGTGCCTGCTGATGCTTCAGGTAAAAAATTCCGCATCATGACCTCCGATGTACTGCAGGCGCAGTTCGAAGCGGTTGATGCTGTGCCTCTGAAAAAGCCTTTCTCCGAAGTATTCACCCTGCTGCAGACCCGCGCGATTGACGGTCAGGAAAACACTTGGTCCAACATTTTTTCCAAGAAATTCTTCGAAGTACAGCCTTACATCACCGAATCTAACCACGGTGTTCTGGACTACTTGATTGTAACTTCCGCTGAGTTCTGGATGGGTCTGGATGACGATCTGCGTACTGAAATCAGCGCTGCGCTGAACGACGCGATTGCATACGGTAACCAGATTGCTGCACAGAAAGCAGAGTCCGACAAACAGGCGATCATCGATTCCAAGCGTTCCGAAGTGGTGAACCTGTCTGACGCTGAGCGCGCTCAGTGGGTGACTGCAATGAAGCCGGTTTGGAAGCAGTTTGAAGACGAAATTGGTGCTGATGTGATCAGCGCTGCTGAAGCGTCTAACCAGTAAGCTTCGGTCTGTCTTAGAGGCGGGCCTGTCGGTCCGTCTCTGTCAGCAGCTATGCGTAGCTGTCGTAAGAGTTGCCACATTTCATACCTTCATGCTCAGAGGAGAACTTCCCTCAGATGCAATGCATGTGAGTTGTCCTGTGAGTTCTATGTTCCTTCGGCGATAACGATAAGCGGTTAAGTCCAAACAACCGCGCGATAAGGGGGCCGTCATGATAAGAAAAGTGATTGATCATTTTGAGGAGAGTTTCCTCTCTCTGCTGATGGTGTCGATGACACTGTTGGTGTTTGCTGAGGTGGTTCTGCGCTTTGGCTTTAATACCGGTATTCACTGGGCGCAGGAAGTGACCCTGCTGATCGCTGCATGGTTTGTACTTTACGGTGCAAGTTATGGGGTAAAAGTGGGTGCGCACATCGGTGTTGATGTCTTCGTCAAACTGCTACCAAGTCCGATTCACCGTTTCCTGACACTGCTGGCGATTGTGTTGGCGCTGGTTTACTGCGGCATGTTCCTGTACGGCTCCTGGATCTATCTGGCGAAGATGAAGATGATCGGGATCGAGCTGGAGGACCTGCCAATCCCTAAATGGATACCGATGAGTATTCTGGTGATCGGTTTTGCCCTGCTGGCCCTGCGTTTTCTGGAGCTGGGTTGGAAAGTACTGAAAGGCGAAGTGGAAGGTTTCCATTTTGTTGATGAAGCGGCGGAATCCATGGAGATCGCCGAAGAGCTGAAAGCCGCCGAAGCGGCCGAAGCAGCGGCTAAAGAGAACAATACTAAGGAGACCAAATAAATGACTATTGCTGCGTTGTTCCTTATGTTGTTCGGTTTCATCTTTATGGGGATGCCGATTGCGATTGCGTTGGGTTTCTCTTCCGTGACAACGATTTTGCTGTTCTCGAACGATTCGCTGCCTTCAGTGGCACTGAAGTTGTTCGAAGCCACCTCTGAACACTATACGTTGCTGGCGATCCCGTTCTTTATCCTGTCTTCCGCGTTTTTGTCGACCGGTGGTGTGGCAAAACGCCTGATTAACTTTGCAATCGACAGTATTGGTCACGTACGGGGTGGTCTGGCGATGGCCTCGGTGATGGCATGCATGCTGTTCGCTGCGGTATCCGGTTCCTCTCCGGCCACGGTAGCAGCGATCGGTACCATCGTTATTGCCGGTATGGTGCGTGCGGGTTACCCGGAATCGTTTGCGGCCGGTGTTATCGCGAACGCGGGTACGCTGGGTATCCTGATTCCACCATCCATTGTGATGTTGGTATACGCGGCGGCGACCGAAGTGTCTGCGTCCCGTATGTTCATGGCTGGCTTCATTCCGGGCCTGATGATGGGCGGCATCCTGATGATCGCAATCTATATCACGGCGCGCATCAAGAAACTCCCGGCGCAGCCGTTCCCGGGTTTCCGTCAGTTGGCGAAGTCCGGTTCCATTGCAATGGGCGGTCTGATGCTGATCGTGATCGTTCTGGGTTCCATCTACGGTGGTATCGCATCGCCAACAGAAGCCGCAGCGGTAGCAGCGGTATATGCTTACCTGGTCGCTGTGTTTGGTTACCGTGATATCGGTCCGATGAAGGGTATTCTGTGGCGCAATCAAGGCGAGAGCAGCGGGGCTGCGGCAATACGTAACCTGTTCCAGATGGCGATTGCGTTGCCGAAATCCGTGACTAATCCTGAAGTTCGTAAAGTGGTCCTGGATGGCTCTAAAGTGTCGCTGATGCTGCTGTTCATCATTGCTAACGCAATGCTGTTCGCGCACGTGCTGACCACTGAGCGTATTCCTCACACCATTGCGGAAACCATCATTCAATGGGGTCTGCCTGCGTGGGGCTTCCTGATCGTCGTGAATATCCTGCTGCTGATCGCCGGTAACTTCATGGAGCCGTCTGCGATCCTGCTGATCATGGCACCGATCCTGTTCCCGATCGCCACACAGCTGGGTATCGATCCGATTCATCTGGGTATCATCATGGTGGTGAATATGGAGATCGGCATGCTCACGCCTCCGGTGGGCCTGAACCTCTTTGTGACCGCAGGGATAACCGGGAAGAATATGGTATGGGTGATCAAGGCTTGTCTGCCTTGGCTCAGCCTGCTGCTGTTCTTCCTGATCCTGATTACCTACATTCCGCAGATCTCTCTGTTCCTGCCGGAGCTGATTGATTCCATGCGCGGCTACTAATTTCCGAATCCCAATCCGGAAACTGACGGAACCTTTCCACTCCTGGCGGGGTTCCTGTTTGCTCCTATCTGTACCCTTTTGTTAGTGCAGTTGCCACCGAGGCTTCCTCGGTGGCTTTTTTATTTATGCCACGTTTTGCAGAAAAGGGACTGCCCCCCCAACGTTGCCCGAACGACCTATCTGTTACGGTTGTCGAATCCCGCGCCACAGTTACGTATAATACGCTGCTGATTTAGTTCTGGAGTACTACGGTGTTGGGATCTGTTGCTGCGTTATGGGGATTTGCCGGGATCAGTCTGATCTTGGGCAGTGCTATCTATCGCTTGAGCCAAATCGCCTGGCAAATGTTTGAGCAGCCTTTCAGCTGGTATCACTGGGCCGCACTGGCGTTCAGTGTTGCATTTATGGGGTTTGCTGAAGGTTATCGTGGTTTCCAGAAAGCCTTCTCACCGCGTGTGGCTGCCCGTATCTATTACCTGTCGCAACACGTGACGCCGATGCGTGCGCTGTTGGCCCCCCTGTTCTGTATGGGGTATTTCCACGTGCGTCGTAAGCGTCAGATTGTGACAGTCTGCCTGACGTTAGGCATTATTGTGCTGGTGCAGTTTGTTCATATGCTGGATCAGCCCTGGCGTGGCATTGTGGATGCGGGTGTTGTGGTGGGCCTGACCTGGGGGTTGCTGTCCATTGCGCTGTTCAGCCTCAAGGCATTCTTTGGCAACGGATTTAACCACTCACCGGAAACACCTTAACCCTCTTCTCCTGTACGTTTTCTGTCTGCCGCTTATATTCACATAAGCGGCAATATGCCACTTTCTCCCTGAATTCTCCTGCCTTTATCATCCGGATTAGGTTGAATTATCCACTTGCTGTGACTCCTGACGGCGCCCATAATAGATCGCGATAAGGAAGTAACCCGGCACTTCACGCGCAACGTTAAGTGGGTATTACAGTGAAATTTGGATATCACATACTGATCGTCGATGATGTCACCGAGAATATTCAGGTGGTGATGAACATCCTCAAAGAACAGAACTACCAGTTCTCGTTTGCAACCAGTGGCGCTGAGGCCTTGGCGCTGGTGGATCAACAGGATTTTGATCTGATCCTGCTGGATATCATGATGCCGGATATGAACGGTTTTGATGTCTGTAAGCAGATTAAATCCCAACCCTCCCTGCACGATGACGTGCCGATCATTTTCCTGACTGCCAGAACCGATATTGACTCCATCAGTCAGGGGTTCGCTTTAGGAGCGGTGGATTACATTGTTAAGCCATTCCATCCAGAAGAACTGATTGCCCGCGTAGGGAATCATCTGGAGTTAAGCCATGCCCGCAAGCTGTTGGAATTTCACAACATCACTTTGCAGCGGAAGATGGAAGGCAAAGAGAAACGTATTGCCCGTGAGCTGGAAAACTACCAGAAAGATATTATCCGGGTGCTTACCGAACTGATGGAAGCGACGTCGGATGAGACGGGTAAACATATCCGTCGGGTCGCTGAGGTTTCCCGCTTACTTGCCCAGCACTGCAATAGCATCAGTGATGAAGAAGCCCATATCATCTACTACGCTGCACCCATGCACGACATCGGAAAGATTTCGCTGCCCCATGGTCTTCTGCATAAACCTGGGAAACTGACCGAAGCGGAATACAGCACCATGCGCACACATACCCAGCGGGCGCACGATTTCCTGAAACACTCTGACCGCCTGATCATGAAAGCGGCGGATGTCATCGCCATGCAACACCATGAAAAATGGGATGGCACCGGATATCCCAAAGGCCTGAAAGGCAATGAGATCCATATTTATGGACGTATTGTTGCCTTGGCGGATGTGTTTGATGCGTTGACCCACAAGCGTTCCTATAAAGATGCCTGGTCACTGGATGACGCGGTGGACTACATTCAGAAATTGAAAGGAATCCATTTCGATCCTGAGCTGGTCGATATTTTTTCTGAGCATATCGATGAGATCGCTAACATTATTGAAAGCTGAGTGCTGGCTGGTTCTATTGCTGGTTTGTGCTCTTCTGGTGTGTTCTCCGCCGCAGGCCCATGCATTGGAACTGACGGCTGAAGAGCAGACATGGATTGCAGAAAATCCCACGATCTATCTCGGCTCGGACTACGCCTGGCCACCCTATGACTTCGCCGATGCCAGTGGTCAGCACTCCGGCATATCTGCCGATTTTATGGCGTTGATCAGTGAAAAAACCGGGCTGAATATTCAGGTTCGCAGCGGTGTCTGGTCAGAGGTGATGGCACAGATGAAAGCCGGGGAACTGGATGGTCTGGCCTGCGCCATGAAAACCCCGGAACGTGAAAGTTTCCTGCATTTCTCAACGCCATATACCCGTATGCCGCTGGCGGTTGTAGTTCAGTCTGACCGCAGTGATATTCGATCGTTTGATGATCTTCAGGGGCATACGGTTGCCGTCAATAAGGGCTCGTATCTGCATGAGTGGTTTTCCACCCATCATCCTGATCTTCAGCTGTATCTGACGACCTCCAACAGCGACTCTCTGGATGCCGTCAGCTTCTCTCAAGCAGATGCCTATGTGGGTAACGTGGGGGTTGCGACATATCTGATCAACGAGAAGTACCTCACCAACCTCAAGATTATCGACAAACTTGACGCGCTGCAGACTGAAACCTCAGTGGCGATTGATATCAACCAGCCGATCCTCGCCTCGATCATACAAAAAGCCCTGGATGCCGTGACGCCAGAGGAGAGAAAACGGGTTAATCAATACTGGTTTAATGCGTCTCGGGCACAAGTGATCGACCTGAGTCCGGATGAGCAAGCCTGGATTCGCGCTCACCCTGTGGTCAATGCCGGGGGTCTGAAAGACTGGGCACCCTATGATTTTATCAATGCTGATCAGCGCTACAGTGGGATTATTGCGGACTATCTGGCGCTGATCTCGCGTCGCACTGGGCTGAAGTTCGAAACGACATTGGATGAGTGGGATATCAACCTGCAACGGTTGCAGGATAAACAGCTGGATCTGTTGCCGGGGGCCTATAAAACCCCGGAACGTGAAGCCTATGCGCTGTTTTCGGATGCTTACTTCGATATTCTCGATTACTTCTTTGTACATCGGGATCTGCAACTTGAAACACTGGCTGATCTGGCTGGAAAAACGGTCGCGATTCCCAAAGGTTATGCGCAGGCGGAACGGATCAGGCAACACTTCCCGGAGATAAACGTGTTGGAAGTGGCCAGCTTTTCCGCTTCTATTGATGCGGTACTGCAGGGTAAAGCGCAGCTGCTGTATGACGGTTACCCGGCGGTTGCCTATGCGCTTGCGAAACAGGGCATTACAGAAATTGTGCCGTTCCGTTCTACTCGGGGACAGGGACTGAATACCCTGCATATGATGACCCGTGATGACTATCCGCAGCTGGCCTCGATTATCCAGAAAGCCCTCAATAGTATCTCTCAGGCTGAGAAACAGGCGATTTATCAGAAGTGGGTGCAGGGCTTCATTCTGGAAGAGCTGAACGCCGTTGATCTTGTGCTGACCCCAGAAGAACGCCGTTGGTTAGTCCGCAACCGGCAGATCCGTTTTACCGGCTTGCCACAATCGATGCCGTTTGAGATGAACCGCAACGGTCATCATGTGGGAATTGTTGCGGAATATCTGAAGCAGATTGAGGCGTCGATCCCGGTGAACTTCACCTATCTACCTGCGGACAATGCATCACAGATGACGGCGATTGCGGCGCAGCAGCAGGTAGAAGTGGTGTCCTCTTTTCAGGGGGATGACCGGCTGGCGCAGGATTACCGTGCCACTGTGCCCTACGCGACTGCACCGGTGGTAGTTTTGATGAAGCAGCAGGCGTTTGTGAATGAGCTGGGCGATATTGCCGATGCACATATCGCGCTGGTGGAGGGCACAGGTTATTCGCAACAGCTCAAAACTGAGTACCCCGACGCTAAGTTTGTCCACGCACGGAATGCGACACAGGCGTTAATGATGCTGGAGAACGGTACGGTTCAGGCGACAGTACTCCCGATGCCACAAGCCCGCTATCTGCTGAAAATCCAGAATGTGCACGGGATCAATATCGTCGGGAAAACACACGTTAATCAGGCGTTGGCCCTCTACGTTAATAAATCCCGCCCCGCACTGTACAGCCTGCTTGATAAGGCCTTGAGTCATATCGATCAGACACAAGGGCCGGTGATTTCAGCCAAGTGGAGCAAACTTGAGTTCGCCAAGCAGACGGACTACTGGCTGATTGTGCAGGTGGTGACCGTATTGCTGGTCATCATGGGCATCGTATTTTATTGGAACCTGAAGCTGGCACGTGAAATTCGCCGTCGTCAGCAGCTGGAGTCAGAGCTGCGACAGAGTCAGGCTCAATTGCGGGTGGTGATCGACAATGTGCCGTTACGTATTCTGGTCACCGCGCCGTCGGGGGAGGTCTTGTCGGCCAACGCGGTGGTGTTGCGCGATTTTGACATCAGCGCAGAGGAGGCACGGCGTAAAAATATTGCCGATTATTACGTCAATGATGATGAGCGGGCGGCGGTTAAGGCGCAGCTCGCGCGTGAGGGTAAAGTCGAGCAAAAAGTTGTTTCGATGCGGGAAGCCAACGGCTCTGTCAGCAATATGATGCTCTCGGTGATCCCTATCGAATATAATCATCAGCCGGCATTTTTATCCCTATCGCTGGACCTCTCGGAACGTATTGAGATGGAACAGCAGTTACAGCGGGCCAAAGAGCAGGCTGAAGCGGCCAATGCGGCGAAGTCTGAATTTCTCGCGAACATGAGCCATGAAATCCGGACGCCGATGAACGCCATTCTTGGTTTTACCGAACTGCTACGTGAACAAGTGACAGAACCGCGTTTGCAGGACTTCACCCGAATTATCCAAAACGCAGGTAACTCGCTGCTGCGCCTGATCAACGATATTCTCGACCTCTCCAAGATTGAAGCGGGCAAGATGGAGCTTTCCCACAGCGCCTGTAATCTGCATGAGATGCTGAAAGAGATTGCTGATATCTTCACGATGAATGTGAGTAAAAAGGGCATTCAGCTGTATCTCTCCACCGATCACAGTATTCCCGATGCACTGCTGTTAGATGCGACCCGCCTGCGACAAGTGATTTTTAACCTCATTGGCAATGCAGTGAAGTTTACCGAACGGGGGCATGTGCGGTTGGCGGCGCAGGCGATTAATCACGATGAGGCACGCAGCAAAATTGATCTGGTGATTCGTGTGGAAGATACCGGAATGGGAATCGCACCGGACCAGCTCAAAACAATCTTCGACAGTTTTGGTCAGCAGTTTGGACAAGACAATGAAAAATATGGCGGCACGGGGCTGGGGCTGAGCATCAGCCAGCGTTTGGTCAATCTGATGGGAGGACAGATCGACGTTGCCAGTCAACAGGGGCAAGGGACAGCATTTACGGTCACCTTAAAAGAGGTGGACATTGCCTCGGTGCAAGCGCAAAAGACTCTCAATGCAAGTCTCGCTTTTGACTGCAGTCAGGTTCGGTTCCATCCAGCCACGGTGCTGGTGGTGGATGATGTAGAGGACAATCGGGCGCTGCTGGTTCAGAACTTTGCCGACTCACCGTTAACGGTGTACACCGCCGCAGACGGTCATGCTGCATTGGCCCAGCTGGAGCAACATGAAATCGATCTGGTGATCATGGATATTCGTATGCCGGGGATGGACGGTTATGACTGTGCCGAACATGTGAAACAGCGCTGGCCTGAGTTGCCGGTCATCGCCTTAACCGCATCCGTGATGCAGGATGAGTTCCAGCAGCTGAAGCAGGCTAACTTTGACGCTTACCTGCGCAAGCCGGTATTAAAAGGTGACCTGTTCCAGACGCTGATGCAGTTTTTGGCACATGATGTAGAGGCGCATGACGCAATGGCTGAAGCAGGTGGCGTGCGTCTGCGGGTGCAAGATCTACAGCCGTATGTTTCTCAACTCAAACTGCACGCCTTCATGTTGTTTCAGCAATCACAGAAGAGCAACAATATGGACACGATTACCGAGTTTGCTAAAGCCGTCGCGGATGTGGCGGTCGCAGGGCAGGCCCAGGCACTGGACCGTTACGCCACCTTGTTACTGGAAGCGGTGGATAGCTTTAATATCATGGCGATCAAAGCGTTGATGACAGAATTTGAAGCAGCCTGGGCGGATCTGCCCTGAACGATTTATGAGATAAGCTGGGTTACTGAGTTTATAAAAAAGCCCCGTCGGTAAACCGTACGGGGCTTTTTTGGGTGTGGCGTGTGTGATGCTTAGCCAAGAAACAGCTGATAGGCGCGGTTATCGGTTTCTTCCCAGAAGTTGTAACCGATCTCCGCGAGGAAACTTTCCACTTCGCTACGCTCGCCTTCCGGCACCTGCATACCGACCAGTACGCGCCCGTAAGCTGCACCGTGGTTTCGGTAGTGGAACATAGAGATATTCCAGCGGCCGCCCAGTGTGCTGAGGAATTTCATCAGTGCGCCCGGACGTTCCGGGAACTCAAAGCGGTATACCACTTCGTTTTCCAGAGACCCCGGTGCGTGACCGCCGACCATATAACGCACATGTAACTTGGCGATCTCATTGTCGGTCAGATCTTCCACTTCTGGCACATGCTCGCGCAGGTCGTTCAGCAACGATTCCCGACCACAGCCTGCGGCTTTGGTCTGGATACCGGCAAAGACAATGGCTTCGTTGTCATCGCTATAGCGGTAGTTAAACTCGGTGATATTACGCTGCCCCAGGGCTGCACAAAACGCTTTGAAGCTGCCCGGACGTTCGGGGATCTTGGCCGCAATAATCGCCTCGCGGTTTTCACCCAGCTCTGCCCGTTCGGCGATATGCCGCAGGCGGTCAAAGTTGACGTTCGCACCGGAATCGATCGCAATCAGGGTTTCATCTGAGCAGTTTTCACGCGCGACATATTTCTTCATGCCCGCGACACCCAATGCACCTGCTGGTTCGCAGATGGAACGGGTGTCATCGTAGATATCTTTAATGGCGGCACAGATCTCATCGGTATTGACCGTGATCACCTCATCCACATACTGGCGTGCGATCTCAAACGTGTGCTCACCGATCTGAGCAACCGCGACACCTTCGGCAAAAATACCCACCTGAGACAGGGTGACACGCTCGTTGGCTTCCAGAGCCGCTTTCAGACAGGCTGAATCTTCATACTCGACGCCGATAACTTTGACTTCCGGGCGCAGATATTTGATGTACACCGAGATACCTGCAATCAGACCGCCGCCGCCGACCGGGACAAAAACCGCATCAATCGGCCCGCTTTCCTGACGCAGGATCTCCATCGCAATGGTGCCTTGTCCGGCTATGACATCCTGATCGTCGTACGGGTGCACGTAGACATAACCGTGCTCTTCAACCAGTTTCTGAGAGTGGGCCAGTGCCTGATCAAAGGTGTCGCCGAAGAGCACCACGTTACCGCCCCATGCACGGACATTGTTGACCTTAATGTCCGGTGTGGTTTTTGGCATTACGATGGTGGCGTTCACCCCCATCTTATTGGCGGCCATCGCCAGACCTTGTGCATGGTTACCAGCAGAGGCGGCGACCACACCACAGGCGCGCTCTTCTGCGCTTAGCTGATTCATCTTGTTGTAAGCGCCACGGAGCTTGAACGAGAACACGGGTTGCTTGTCTTCACGTTTGAGCAAAATCTTGTTACCAAGACGCTTTGACAGTGATGGAGCGACTTCCAATGGAGTTTCAACCGCCACGTCGTAAACACGGGCTTCCAGAATCTTCTTGATATATCGGTGTGCCATAGGGGTATCGGTATCTTGCGGGGGATTTTTGACTGCGTATTGAGAGAATGGTAAAGGCTCAGGCATCTATGAACAAGCAATAAACAGGGACGGATGGCGCTATTTGCGCTTATTACTGCCTTACATGACGTATTTTGCGCAGGTGGGTGATCGTTGATTATAGGGTAGGGATCATCCAGCGCTTTTGGATATCCCGCGAAAGTAGTGGTTTTTAGCGTCACCGTTGGCTACAAGCCGTCGCAATCTGTGCGTATAATTTCCCCCAAATTGGCTTCTTAGATGACTGGGGATGCGTGACGCATGACACAAGACGAAATGAAGAAAGCTGTAGGTCAGGCTGCGGTTGATTACATCAAGCCGCGCCTGGATAAAGACAGCATTGTGGGTGTGGGTACCGGTTCTACCGCTAACTGCTTTATCGACGCATTGGCAGAGATCAAGCACTTGTTTGACGGTGCCGTCGCCAGTTCCGAAGCGACTGCGGAACGCCTGCAAGCGCACGGTATTCAGGTATATGACATGAATTCTGTTGCGAATATGGAAGTCTATGTGGATGGCGCGGATGAGTTTGATGACGGCCTGAACCTGATCAAAGGCGGCGGTGGTGCACTAACCCGTGAGAAGATCGTGGCGGCTGTCGCGAAAGAGTTTGTCTGCATTGTGGACAGCACTAAACACGTTGATGTGATGGGTGAATTCCCACTGCCGGTGGAAGTGATTCCAATGGCACGATCTCAGGTGGCCCGCGAACTGGTGAAGCTGGATGGCATGCCGGTATGGCGCGAGAATTTTGTTACCGATAATGGCAACGTGATTCTGGATGTACATGACCTGGAGATCACTGACCCTAAAGGTCTGGAAGAACACCTGAACAACATCGTGGGTGTCGTCACCAACGGTCTGTTTGCCCAGCGTGGTGCCGATGTGGTGCTGATGGGGACTGAAGACGGTGTGCAGACGATCAAGCTGAATAGCTGATAGGTTTGATGTAACTGCCTGAACTGCAAGGGTTCAGGCAGTCTGTGTCTGCGGTACTAAGAACTAAGCGTAAGAACTCAGTATCAGAGCTGCGCTCAGAAGGAAACGTTAGACCAGGCGATGCTTGCTGGCATGGTGATCCAAGCCAGTGCTACCAGATTAATCAGAATCCAGCCAAAACCAGAACCGTCGCGGAAATTTTCGTCGTGATGTGCCATTGAATTCACCCTTTCAAATAGATAAAAAATTAAAAAACTGTGCGCGATTTATAAGCTGGATGCTCCGCATAGAAAGAGTCATCCGCAGCTGACGCGGGAAAACTGTCTCGCTTTCTCTCAACGTCGTGACTGCTGGGTTGTTGCTTTCTGTTCCGGTTAGCCGGAATCTTGTATGTGTTTATAAATTGCACAGAACTGTCTTGGAGCGCGATTCTAGCAGCACCGATTTGCTTTGAGTAGCCCTGAAATTCCCTTGTTTTTTATGATGATATTTAAGTATTAATACCGGATTTCCTGAGTGAGGACCGGCTCAATTACTGTGCTATCGGCCGTTCGCATGACACCAGTCACCCGCCATTTCGCGCAGTAACACCTTGTTTCGTGTTGGGCTATCCTGGCTGCCGTAGGCATTCAAAATGCGCTCAATCCACTGCAAAAGGCCTGTCGGCAGTTGATCTCCGCTGGGGTAGGTTGAATGAATCAGAAAGGTCTCTTCCGAGTAGAGCACGCTACTCACATCCCCCGAATGCATGTCGACCATAATCAGCGCCTCCTCCATGCCGCCGCAATGATCGCGTGTCCCTTTCATCATCAACTGTTCGTTAATAATACGGATCGGTACAAAACCCCCGCCCAGATTACGGAACAGGTGTTGAAAGCCTGCACGCCCGAGCATGGTTTGCAGTACTACATGAAGGTAGTCGTCGTACATCGGTTCACGCAGATACTGATTGTGATACCGGCGCAGGTGTTTGACGGAGTCCGCATCGATGAACAGATCAGGGTGATCGTTAAAAGAGAGGAACAACAATTCGTCCGATGCGCTCTGCTGCTTCAGTTCACTGAAGGTCAGCGCGAAGGCCGGGTGGCAAAAACAGAGGCTGATGAACAGCAGAGCAATCTTTTTCACGTTAGCATCCCTGTATTTTTTACGATTGGCGTTATGATAGAGAAAGTTGTCTGCTAAGGGATAGATAGGATGCGTTGGTTACTGACACTGCTGGTTATTGTTGCGTTGTTTCTGCACAACTTACCGTACCTGATTCGTGATCAGGCGGTTATTTGGTTACGCTCACAGGGGGTGGAGACGGCCAGTCTTAAAGCCCTGAACGTGAACTGGCTCAGTGGCGAAATCGAAATTCTGGAACTGCGCGCCGAATCTGACGGGCACCAGTCGCTGAATATCGACCGTCTCTTTGTGAAGCTGGATTATGCGGCGCTCACCGATCAACGCATACTCGTACGGACGATTCAGCTGAAAGGTCTGAACTCCGGCATTGTTGAGCAAGCGCCGTCTCTGTGGCTCGGGCCTATAGACCTGAACGCATTGTCCGGTGATAGCAGCACGCAGGAAACATCCGATACCGGATCGGCCTGGTTGCCGGGGATTGATGATATCCAGCTCGAAGATATCCGCTGGTATACCGCGATGGCGGGGCAGGAACATCAACTCAGCATCGAGCAGGGTGAACTGAAGGATTTCCATTTCTGGAACAAAGAACAACCCACCGCACTGAACCTGGATGGCAGCATTAATGGTGCACCTCTGTCTTTGAAAACAGAGATGACACCGCTGCCGGAAGAAAAGCGCAGCACGCTCCGCGTCAATATCAGTCAGTTCCCGCTGCACAGCGTGACCGCGTTAATCGAACCGGGACTGAAAGCGTTTATCGATCTGGATCTTAAAATCAGCGCCGATTTTAAGGGTGAAAGTGGTCAGGTGAAGCAAAGTGGTTCGATTCGTGTCAGTGATTTAAAGCTGGCGCGGGATGGATTAGACGTACAGCAATCTGATCTGAACTGGAAAGGTGATGTAGCGGTTTCTCTGCGTGATGGCCAGCCCGATAACCTGAGCGTTAAAGGCCTGCTGACAGGCAATAAGCTGGACCTTAAGCAACCGGAAACCGCATTGCAGCTTGCCGGATACACGCTGTCCCTCAATACCCAGTTAGAAGGTAAACAGCAGTCACTGAGTCAGAAAGGGCCGCTTAACCTGACGGGTTTGCAGGCCTCGATGGGAGATCAGTCCCTGCAGAGCGCGACGTTCGATTGGGACGGTGCAGTGGCGCTGGTCCTGAATCAGGGCGAGCCGAAAGATCTGCACGTTAATGGAGGTCTGAGCGGTCAGGGGCTGACACTTCTGCAGCAAAAACAACAGGTGAAACTTGGTCGGTATGCACTTAACGCACAGGTGAACAGTGCGGATATGGTGGCGTTTGATATTCAGCTGCCCTCGACTGAGCTACAACAGTTCAGCTTGTCGGCGGCGGCTAATCCTCTGTTAGCAATACAAAAACTGATGGTTAAGCAAGCACAGGTGAAATTGCCGTTGCAGGTAAAAACCGGCCCTGTGTCGGTGGATGATCTGTTGGTGCTAGGAGAAAACAAACATCTGCTGAAACTGGCACGTACACGCCTCAAATCGGTTCAATTTATGCCAGAACAAGCCGCCGCGTTGGGTAGTTTGAGCATGGCGGGACTTGATGCAAACGTCATGCTTTCGCCTGAAGGAAAAATGAGCGATGTGGACTGGCTGCTGGCCCAATTATCGCCGCCGTCAGACGACAAGGCTGTAGAGGAAAAATCCACGGCGGAAACGTCTAAGCCTCTACGAATCAGCCTGAAGAGTTTCGATTTGGTGGGTGAAAACCAGATCAACTTCACTGATCAGGGGGCAGAACCCGCGTTTAGCAGCACGATCGATCTGGAAACTCTGACGTTGGGTGCGGTTGATACGGGTACTGTGCAATCGACGCCCTTTGGCTTACAAGCCAAGATCAATCAGTTTGCCACCTTAGATCTCAAGGGGGAGGCGGAACTGAGTGGTGATGAGCACAATGCCGACTGGCAGCTGAATTTGAAGAATTTGGAACTGCCGCCTCTCAGTCCTTACGCTGAACGTTTTACCGGCTATTACCTCAACAGTGGGCAATTTAATCTGGATGCCAAAGGTACATTGGCGGCGGGTAAAATCGATGGCACTAATCAGATGCGTTTGAACCGTCTGACGGTTGATCAGCGTGACTCTGATAAGGTGGCGGCGTTCAGTCAGAAGATCACCATGCCGCTGGAAACGGCGATTATGATCTTGGAGGACAACGACAACAACATTGAGCTGGATATTCCGGTCAGCGGTTCGTTGTCTGATCCTGAGTTTGGTTATCAGAGTGTTATTAATGAGCTGGCCGGACGCGGACTTAAAACTGCGGCGATCAGTTTTCTGACGAAGTCCTTACAGCCTTATGCAACCCTGATCTCTCTGGCAAGCACCGCCATGGAAGCCTCTGAAAAGGGTACTTTCATTACGCTGACCCCGGTGACGTTTACGCCGGGCAGCGCGGCACTCAATGGTCAAGGGAAAGAGTATCTGGGGAAACTGTCCGACATGTTGCAGGAACGCAAAGCGATGCGCCTGAATATTTGTGGGCGTGCAGTGTCTGCGGATGGTCCGGAGTTGATGCCTGCGCTGGTGGCAGCGAACAAAAAACGTAAGAAACCGTTGCCTCAGGAAGCGTTGCAGAAGGAACTTCAACAGAAGCTGTTGGATCTGGCGAATCAGCGAGCGGCAACCGTGAAACAGCATATGTCTGCCAGTGTGGATAACAGCCGTTTGTTCCTCTGCTTTGCCAAAGTAGAACAAGCGGCCGATGCCAAAGCGCGTGTAGAACTGGGTCTCTGATCAGACCCAGTTCTCACATCACTTACCCTAAGCGCCGCAGCAGCTGGTAGCTGTTGCGCTCATCAACTCGCCGCCGGGCTAGCAGACCGGTCAGTGTGAAGAGCGCTGTCGCGGCCAATGGGAGCAATAGCCAGTTGCCGGGATGCAGAACCGGTTCGATCAGCACCAGCCGCTGATGGATAAACCAGAGTGCAATCTCACCCAGTGCTGCCGCTAATCCGCCACAGACCAGTCCTAGCAGTGCAAACTCCAGCAGATCTAATTGTTGGCACTGTTGCGGCGTTGCGCCCAGTGTATGCAACAGGGCATTTTCGTAACGGCGTTGGTCCAGCTCCTGGCTCAGTGTGGTAAACACCAGCACCAGTCCTGCCAGTAGAGTGAGCAACATGACAAGCCCTGAGGTATCACTCAGTTTACCGATCAGGCTGCGTGCCTGTGCCAGTAACTGCTCAATATCGATCAGGGTAATGGTTGGGAACTGCTGCAACAGCTGATTGCCCACCTTGCGTTGTTCGCCGCTGGCGTAAAAACTGGTGATATAACTCACTGGCATATTGTCCAGCGCGCCGGGGGTGAAGATCACGTAGAAGTTAGGCTGGAAAGATTCCCACTGCACGGAACGTATCGAGCTGATGGAGCCTTCTACGGTATGGCTACCGATGCTGAACATCAGCTTATCGCCCAACGCTAACCCCAGCGTGTTGGCAAACTCCTGTTCGATTGACAGCTGCACCTCATCGCCATCGCTTTGAGACGACCATTCACCGCTGAGAAGGCGGTTATGGGCGGGCATTCGTTCACCCCAGGTGAGATTAAGTTCACGGTTCAGTGCGTTGTGCTGCCGCTGTTGTTCAGTGAATGCCGTGGCGATCGGTTCACCATTCAGGCCTGTAATGCGGCCACGGATCATTGGATACAGCTGGCTTTGCAGATCGTAGGATTGTAGCAGTTGATCAACGCCGTCCCGTTCATGTTGTTGGATATTGATCAGAAAATGGTTGGGTGTGGTATCTGGTAGCTGAGACTGCCAGCGATCAAGCAGATCAGAGCGTGCCCAGAGGCTGATGGCCATCAGTGCCAGTAACAAGCTGATAACCGGAATCTGCATCTGGTGCCAGCGTTGTTGTTGCTGCAAGCGCAGTCGAAGCAAACGGACCAGCGTATGTTTACCTGCTAGCGCAAAGGCGCTGATACGCAGTAACCATGCGCCCAGTTTACCCAGCAACCACGCGGTGATCAGCAGGCTGGCGATCAGGATCAGCGTCAGCTTGAGGTCATCCAGATAGAGCATCAACAGACCTGTCAGCATCAACCCGGCAACCAGCTGCAACATCCGTCCGCCCCATGTGGTTGGGGTGGCACTGCGCCGGAACAGATGCATAACGGAAACCTGACTCATGGCAACCATCGGCGGTAAACCCAGCGTAATCAGGCTGACCAGTCCCAGCAGTGCGCCAAGGCCATATAGTGCCGGCTGCGCAGAAGGTACTGGTTGCGGTAACAGATCATCCAGCAGATACAGCGTCACCTGTTCTAATCCCAAGGCTACAGCGGTACCTGCCAGTGCACAGACCACCCAAGCCAGTAATAACTGCAGGAGGAAAAGCCCCTGCAACTGACGGGCGGTCATGCCGAGGCTGAGTAGCACCGCTGCACGGTCACGGGAGTTCAGTGTATACCGCCGCAGACTCAGGGCGATGGTCAGGGCGGAGATCAATAAGGTTAGCAACGCGCCTAAACGCAGATAGCGGGATGCGTTATTCAGTGCGCCGCCGTTTATATTGTTACTGCTGTCTAAGGTGATTAGGCGTTCGCCGCTGGCGAGGTCAGGGCGCAGCTGATTCTCCAGTTTGTTCAGAGCCTCCGGGTCGCCGGAAAACAGCTGGCGGTAACGTACGCGTGAACCGGGACCGAGCAGCCCTGTGGCATCCAGATCTTGCTGGTTGATCATCACTTGGGGGCTAAAGTTGCTGAAACCATTGCCTCGATCCGGTGTACTGATCAGTTTGGCTGCGATGGTGAATTGTGCGTATCCCAGCTCGATCTGTTGACCTACTTCAAGACTCAGTCGTTCCAGTACAGCGGGTTCCGCCCAGAGTGTACCCGGTTCAGGAATTCCCACCTGCGCGGGCTGTGTCACGATGTTGCCACGCAGAGGGTAGGGCATATTGATCGCCCGCAGTGAGATCAGCAGTAAATTTTCACCCGCTTCGATCATGGTGGGGAACTGAGCAACCTGTGATGTTTCCAGTCCCAATGTGTTGGCATTGTTGGCGACTGCTTGCGGGATCGGTCGGCTGCTGTGCAGGGTCATATCGGCCCCCAGCAACTCTGCGGTCTGGCGCCCCAGACTTTGCTCAAGCCGGTCACCCAGTACAGCCAGTAAAGTGGCAATCGCGATGGCGACGGTCAGTGCAAGCAGCAGCGCGCGCCAGATGGGCAGGCGTCCGGCCGACAGTGTTTGTTGCCAAGCCAGTTTGAACAGGCTGCCTGAAGTCATTGTGGCCACTCCTGCAACTTACCGTTATGCAGGTGCAGGCGGCGATCACAGCGGCTGGCCAGATGGTTGTCGTGGGTGATGAGTACCAGAGTGGTGTTCTGATCCGTATTCAGCTGGAATAGCTGTTCGATGATCGCCTCACCTGTGTGTTCGTCGAGATTACCGGTGGGTTCATCGGCAAAAAGGAGGTCGGGGGCTGAGGCAAAGGCGCGGGCAATTGCAACACGTTGTTGCTCTCCGCCCGATAACTCTGCCGGATAATGGTCCAGTCGTGCACCGAGTCCCACTTGTTGTAACCATTCGCGGGCCCTGTCTGTCGCTTGAGTCGTGCCCCGGATCTCCAGTGGCAGCACGACGTTTTCCAATGCATTCAGCTCTGGCAGCAGATGAAATGTCTGAAACACAAAGCTGATATGGCGCGAGCGCAACTCAGCGCGTGCCTTCTCGTCCAGTGTGTGCGTATTTTGTCCGGCAATGGCTATACTGCCGTCACTGGCGAGATCCAATCCGGCAAGGAGGCTCAGGAGCGTTGATTTGCCTGCTCCTGAAGGGCCGGTGATGGCGATGGTTTCGCCCCGACGGATCTCCAGATTAATCTCGCGGAACAGTTCCAGCATTCCGGCTTGCGTGTCGAACCGTTTTGCGACATCTTGAGCAGATAAAATGATCTCTGATACAGGCTCGTTCATGTTACGTATTCTCGTCCTTACCTGGCTAATCTGTATGGCTCCTCTGTCCAGTGCGACAACGCTACTGGTGATGGGAGACAGTCTTTCTGCTGCTTATGGTATCGCCCCTGAAAAGGGTTGGGTGGCATTGCTGGATCAGCGCCTGCAGCAGAAGGGCTACGCTGTATCCGTGGTGAACGCCAGTATCAGTGGTGAAACCACGCAGGGAGGCCTGAGCCGATTACCTGCGTTGCTAAAACAGTACCAGCCCGACATTGTGATGTTGGAACTGGGCGCGAATGACGGTTTACGGGGTACGTTCCCGCCGGTCATTCGGAGCAATCTGGATCGTTTGACCCTGCTGTCTCAACAGCAAGGTGCCAAAGTATTGGTATTGGGGATGCAGTTACCGCCCAATTACGGACCGGCCTATACGCGCCGTTTTGCCGATGTTTTTCAGCGCGTAGCGAATGCGCGCGACACCGCGTTGGTTCCGTTTTTTATGGAAAGCGTCGCGTTGGAGCCAACGTTGATGCAGAACGATGGCCTGCATCCTAATGCAGAGGGACAGCCTTATCTGCTGGAAACGGTATGGCCTGCGTTAAAACCGCTGCTTCCTCTGCCTTAGAGGGTATAGGAATAACGACGTCTACCCGGGTACCATACTCGGGTGAACTCTGAATCCTGAACTGGCCACCCAGTGCATTGACGCGCTCCCGCATCCCTATCAGGCCAAACCCACCTCCTTTGCTTTCTTCACTCTGGCTAAACCCGTGACCGTTATCGGCCACAGAAAGTTCCAGAAAATCTTCCTGTTCGCTTTGATAACGATGTAATTCCAGAGTGATGTGATCCGCAGCGGCATGGCGCAGCGTATTGGTCAGGGACTCTTGTACCAGCCGGTACAAAGTGATGTTGTAGGTCTCGGCCATCTCATTAAGTGGGCCACTGAAGCGGGTTTCCAGCTGAATGCCGTTTTTGCGCAGTCGCAGGTTGGAGATGCATTCATGCAGTGCGTCTACCAGACCCAGATCATCCAGTGATGTTGGACGCAGATAGCGCATCAGATCATAGGTTACCGCGTAAATATGGCGGGCGATTGTGTCGATCGAGTCGGCGCTCTGATGCACCGCGCTGGTTTCGTTCGGATGCAGGCGTTTTAACAGGCGAGCGTCAGTACGGATAGCTGTCAGTGACTGGCCAAGCTCGTCGTGTAGCTCGCGTGCAAGATGACGTCGCTCGTTTTCCTGCACCTCCATCACCCGATGGGCTAAACGCTGGTTTTCTAGCAGCTGTGCATTGAGTTCCTGGGTCCGCTGATTCACATGGCTTTCGAGTTGGTTGCGTTCAGTTTCCAGCTCTTGTAATACGGCCAGACGTTGCTGCTGTCCGTCCCGTTTTTGCTCCGTATAGGCCTGAGTCAGTTTGAGCAGCGCCAGTGAAAACAGCAGCGCGCCTGCCATCAATACCCAATTGATATCACTCCAAACCATACTGCGGGACAGTTGTACCTGTAATGGCTGGCCAAAACGGTTGAGTTTGTGGGTCACTGACAGGGTCGGTAACCAGTTGTTTTCAGGTAGTTGACCGCTGTTGACCAGCAAGCGGCCATTGGCATCCAGCAGTGATATTTGGGTATAGGCATCTTTGGCGGGTGTGGCTGGCAGCAAACCTTCAAAAGTCACCACAAGGGAAGCGACCTGAAAGCTATCATCGGGGCTGTGGTTATTGGCGTAAACCACTTGGTACAACGTGTACGCCGAGCGCCCATCATCAAGGATAAAGGGTTCGGTGGCGACAGGGCGGCGGTAATACACGCTGTCGAGGAACGATTGCGCAAAATGCGTGTTGGTGCTCATGTCGAGACCGAGAAAGCGGCGGGTTTCCGAGTTAAAGGGCTCTAGAAAGGTAAAAGGGAAAAAGATCCGTTCGCCCTGATTACCACTGACTTGTGTCTGATCTTCACCAAAGCGGATACTGAAATAGTCATAACCGCGCGTGCGCATCGTTTCTTCAAAGGCGTTCTGGTCGTTGATTGATACCCGCTCTTGCAACTGCAGGCGGGCAATATGTGGGTTGCGGGTTCGCATCCCCGTCGCGAAGCGTCGCAGTGCCTGATGGTCGTCGGGCTGAGCATCGACCAGCGTGGTAAAACTTTGTAGTAGAACTTCGTTCAGGCGGGTGCGATCGTAAATGCTGTCGTAGAGATATCCCGCTTCGTCATTCACTTGTTTCTGAATTCGGCCGTAATCGATATTCAGCAGGAACAGTTGCAAACATCCTGTCAGCAACAGCCAGAGCAATGGCAGTGTCCATTTGGTTAGAGGGGTATTCAATGTCAGACGTCCTGTCCTGAGTATAGGAATAATCTTGAAAGACTGGTCAAATACTACCCTTGTTAGGGCGTTTTGACGAGCCTGCTACCGTTGGCATCCTTGCCGCAGTAACGGCGAGACCGCTGTTTAAAGCCGTCTCGCGGGAGTCATTTGCTGAGTGGCTAATGTTTTAGCCTGCAAAGTTCTCGTTTACGAAGTCCCAGTTAACCAGTTGCCAGAACGCTTTCAGGTAATCAGGGCGTACATTGCGGTAGTCGATATAGTAAGCGTGCTCCCACAGATCAACGGTCAGCAGAGCAGTCTGGCCGGCTGTCATCGGGGTGCCGGCGTTGCTGGTGTTAACGATCTCCAGAGACCCGTCCGGATTTTTAACCAGCCACGTCCAGCTGGAACCAAAGTTGTTAACGGCTTTGTCGTTCAGTTCTTCCTGAAATGCTGCGAATGAACCCCATTTAGCGTTGATTGCATCAGCAATCGCCCCACTTGGAGCGCCACCACCGTTCGGTGACAGGCAGTTCCAATAGAATGTGTGGTTCCAGATTTGCGCGGCATTGTTAAAGACACCGCCCGCTGGCGCGGACAAGATGATCTCTTCCAGCGTTTTGCCTTCAAATTCAGATCCCGGCACCAAACCATTCAGCTTAACCACATAGGTGTTATGGTGTTTACCGTGGTGGTAATCCAGTGTTTCGGCAGAGATGTGCGGCTCTAGTGCGTCTCGGGCAAAAGGCAGCGCTGGCAATTCAAAGCTCATGAGTGTTTACCTCCATATTAGTTACAACCATACTGCTGCCCTTCCTACGGAAGAACTCCCAGAATGGATGCGGTAAGTGCATTGAGAATAGCACCGCCTTGAACGGTTTTCATGGCACAAAACGTACGGGATTATTGAATGGAAATTGCAGTGCTGCGACTAAAGTAAGCTGAAATACGCGGGTTGAAGCCCTAAACTGTGGTTTCATAACAAAAACCAGAACAAAGTGTTTACAAAATATGGGTAAGATTTTTCTTTGGATTGGAGCTGTATCTATGGCCATATTTTTGGCCAAAACACAGTTGTGGACGTCGGACACCTATGGCCCGTTTGTTGAAGGCTGCATGAAAGGTGACAATGTTACGGAAGAACGCTGCGAATGCCTGGGTAAATATGTACACAAGCATTTCAGTGACAACGAAGTGAAAGCAATTATGGCGCAGCAACTTGAAGGCGCTTTTGGTGAAAAGGTACGAGAAGTGGTTGCCGCCGGTTCTCAGGCGTGTCTGACCCCTTAATAGATCATCTTTTCATCCGGCTGAGCATTTTCAGTCGGTTGACGAGTCCTTTGTGCTCGCTAGCGCATTCAGCGGGAAGTCCGGGTCTCCCACGACATAAAAGAACGGGTTGATCAGGCTTTCCTGCTGGTTATATTTCAAGGGCTGCAGGTTCTCTGCATGCACCAGTTTTCCTCCCGCCGCTTCTACGATGGCCTGTGCTGCTGCCGTATCCCACTCCGATGTTGGAAACAGACGGGGATAAAGGTCCGCCTTACCTTCTGCTATCAGGCACATCTTCAGTGAACTACCACTCGCCAGACTTTCGACGTTGTTGAACCGGGAGGCGAGCTTTACCAGCAAGCGGTCATTCTGCTCCTGACCATGGCGACGGCTGGCGGTCACAATCAATGTATCACCCAGTGACCGACTCTGAATGGCACGTACGCTGCCGTTCGCCTCTTGTTTCCAGGCACCGATACGTGGGCCTCCCCACCAGGTTTCTTTGGTGGTTGGCAGATGAATAATGCCCAGAATCGGTTGGCCGGACTGGATTAGCGCAATGTTGACGGTGAATTCGTCGTTGCGGCGGATAAACTCTTTGGTGCCGTCCAGTGGATCAATACACCAGAACAGATCCCAGTGCTGACGGGTACTGAAGCTAATATCGTCCGCTTCTTCACTCAGTTGAGGGATAGTTGGATTGAGCTGGCTCAGCCCCTGTTCGATGATCTGATGGGCGGCGAGATCAGCAGCGGTGACAGGTGAATCATCCCCTTTGGCCTGAATATCAAAGTCATCACGTTGGTAGACATCCATGATGGCATTGCCTGCATCCAGACAGATCTTGCGCAGATCAGGAATAAACAGATCAATGTCCATGGGCTTATTGCTCGTTCTGTAAAAAAGTACGGGTCATGTAGAGCGCGGCGATGGCACGGCCTTCGCTGAACTCTTCCTGAAGCACCAGATTATCCAGATCCGCCAGTGGCCAGCTGACGACTTCCAATTCCTCAGGTTCATCACCCTCTAAGCGGCATGGGTAGAGATCACGTGCGATCACCACATTGATACTGTGGCCCATATAGTTAGGTGCGGAGGTCATGACCTTCAAACTGTGCAGGCGTTCAGCGCCAAAACCGGCTTCCTCCTTGAGCTCCCTGTCGGCCGCCTGATGTGCGGATTCGCCCGGATCAATCAAGCCCTTGGGCAGGGTCAGGGTGTAATCTTCAAGGCCGGCGGCGTACTCCCGGATCAGCAGGACGTTGCCCTCCGTGGTAACAGGCACAATCATCACGGCCCCGTTGCCACGGGTTGCGAGGCGTTCGTAAACACGTTCTGCGCCGTTAGAAAAACGCAGGCTCAGTTCCTCTACCTGGAACAGGCGGCTACTGGCGGTTTGGGTGACCTTCAAAATTTCCGGTTTAGCGGGCATACTGTAAGCACTCTTAATAGCTAATTTCCTAACGCGAAACGTCCATGATTGACTGGTCCCAAATCGATACTGTCCTGCTAGATATGGACGGCACTTTGCTTGATCTGCATTTTGACTCCCACTTTTGGCTGGAGTTTCTGCCGCTGCGGTATGCGCAGATCCACGCTATGGAACCGGGTGAAGCGCGGGAATGGTTACACCAGCGTATCATACAGGAGCAGGGCACACTAAATTGGTACTGCCTGGATTTCTGGAGCCGTGAGCTGGGGGTTGATGTCCCTGAATTGAAGCGTGAGGTTGCCGACCGGATCGCGTTCCGGCCGCATGTGAAGGACTTTCTGGCACGCTTGCAGCAGGAAAAAATTCGCACGGTTATTGTCACTAATGCCCATTATGGCAGTCTAAACCTGAAGAAAGAGTACACTGATATCCATACGCTGGTGGATGATGTGATCTGCTCCCATGACTTTCAGTTACCCAAAGAAGATGTGTGTTTCTGGGATAAACTGAAGGAAGTTGAGCCGTTTGATCCGAGTCGTACATTGCTGGTGGATGATAGTCTGCCGGTGCTGCGCTCAGCGCAGAAATACGGTATTCGCTATCTGCTGTCGATTGTTCAGCCGGACAGTCAGGCGCCGCGACGGGAGATAGATGAGTTCCGTGCGATCGACCATTTTGATGAAATAATGCCGAAGAAGTCAGATTCATGAGTGAACATAAAAGTGCACTGCAGGATATCAAAGTCCGTCTGGATAAATGGTTGTGGGCTGCACGTTTTTATCGAACACGCGCAATAGCCAAACAGATGATCGACGGTGGTAAGGTTCACTACAACGGTCAGCGCACAAAATGCAGTCGTCACGTGGAGCTGGGGGCCAAGATTGAGATCCGTCAGGGTTTTGATGAAAAAATTGTTATCGTTGAAGCGCTCTCTGATCAGCGCCGCGGTGCACCTGAAGCGCAAAAACTGTATCGCGAAACAGACGCCAGCGTGGCTAAACGTGAAGAAAATGCTGCACAACGTAAAGCGCAGGGCTCCAGTCTGAACCCGCGTCATCGCCCCAACAAAAAAGAACGGCGTCAGATTCGCGGCTTTAAAGATCAGCCTGCCTGAGCAGATGACGCACGTTCGCCGCTGTTTATGGTAATATGGCGGGCAGATAAACAACTTCGTGTACGAATACCCCTCAATGAGCAATTCTGATCAAATTCAACGTATCCTGTTTGATGAACTGGATATCCGTGGTGTGTTGGTAGGTCTTGAAGACAGCTACCAAAAAGCACTGGAAAAGCACAACTACCCGCAAGTGATTCGCCGTGTACTCGGTGAGATGATGGCTGCCGCGACTGTTCTTAGTAGCAACCTGAAGTTTAAAGGACGATTGATCCTGCAAGCCCAGGGTGAAGGTAGCGTCTCGCTGCTTATGGCTGAGTGCAACGACCAGCATGATCTGCGTGCGATCGCGCGTTATGAAGGCGAGTTGCCCGACGACGCCAGCTTTATTGAACTGCTGGAAAAGGGCCGGATGGCGATCACCATCGACCCTGATCAAGGCCAGCGCTACCAGGGTGTAGTGCCGTTGGAAGGCAACACGCTGGCAGCTTGTCTCGAAGGCTACTTCGGACAGTCAGAGCAGCTACCTACCCAGATGCATTTTGTGGCAGATGATACCCATGCGGCAGGATTCTTCCTGCAGGTCCTGCCGGCAGAAGGCAACGGTGAAGAGGACTGGACCCGAATCAGCCATCTGGCTTCGACGTTGAAAGATGAAGAGCTGCTGACACTGGACAACAACACCTTGCTCTACCGCTTGTTCCATGAGGAACAGTGTCGTTTGTACGAGGCTGATCCTGTCCAGTTTCGCTGTGATTGCTCGCGTGATCGCAGCTTAAATACGCTGAAATTCATGACCAAAGAGGAGTTGCAGGGCATTCTTGATGAGCAGGGAAATATTGACGTTGCTTGTCAGTTCTGTAACGAGCAGTACCACTTTGATCAGGCTGATCTGGACCTGATGTTTTCAGATACAGCGTCCGCCCCGGGCTCGGATTCCGTGCATTGATCGGAAAAAACCAACCGGGGTCAAATAATTAGCGAACCCTGAATGGGAATCGTTTTTGAAATGGCGTTGTTGCTACTTTTTGTGCAATAATACGCCTCCTTTTTTATATAACTATGACAATAAACTGTGCCTACTAGGTACGGAACGTCTAATTGCTTATCAGGTAACGTTATTGGCGCCTACGCCAAGGGAACCCAGTAATGACCAAAGAATCTGTGAATACCGTAAACACCAACCTGAGCCCGGCTCAGCTCGTAGAAAAAGCTATTCAGTCCGGCGAAGGTCGTCTGGCTGATACCGGTGCTTTAGTTGTAGAAACCGGTAAACGCACCGGCCGTTCTCCGATGGATCGTTTCATCGTTGAAGAGCCAAGCACTTCTGACTCTATCGATTGGGGCAACGTAAACCGTCCTTTCGATGCAGACAAATTTGATGCGCTGTGGGTGCGTGTAGAGGAATATCTGGCGGACAAGGAATCGTTTGTCGCTAATGTTCACGTAGGCTCCGATCCTAATCACTATCTGCCGGTTAAAATGACCACGCAGACTGCATGGCAGAACCTGTTCGGTCAGAACCTGTTCATCCGCCCTGCGGAATACAACCAGAAAAGCAAAGAAGAGTGGCAGATCCTGAACGTTGCGGGTTTCGAATGCGATCCTGAACGTGACGGCACCAACAGCGAAGGCTGTGTCATCATCAACTTTGCGAAGCGTAAAGTCCTGCTGGCGGGTATGCGTTATGCCGGTGAGATGAAAAAAGCGATGTTCTCCGTACAGAACTTCCTGCTGCCTGAAAAAGACGTGCTGCCTATGCACTGTTCAGCAAACGTAGGCGAAGACGAGAGCACAACGTTGTTCTTCGGTCTGTCCGGTACAGGTAAAACTACACTGTCTGCTGATCCTGATCGTTACCTGATCGGTGATGACGAGCACGGTTGGGGTAAAGGTGTTGTCTTCAACCTGGAAGGTGGTTGCTACGCTAAAACCATCAACCTGTCACAGAAGAACGAACCTATTATCTGGGACGCAATCCGCTTTGGCGCTATCGTGGAAAACGTGACGCTGAACGAAGGCCGCACAGCTGATTACGACGATACGTCTCTGACTGAGAACGGTCGTTGTGCATACCCTCTGCAGCACGTTGAAAAGCGTACTGACACCAACATGGGTGGCGAGCCTCAGGCAATCGTATTCCTGACATGTGACCTGACTGGCGTATTGCCACCGGTGTCTATCCTGTCTAAAGAAGCGGCGGCTTATCACTTCCTGTCCGGTTACACTGCGTTGGTAGGTTCTACCGAAATGGGTTCCGGCGGTGGTATCAAGTCTACCTTCTCTACCTGCTTTGGTGCGCCGTTCTTCCCGCGCCCTGCTGCTGTATACGCAGAGCTGTTGATGAAGCGTATCGAAGAGTTCGGTTCTCAGGTTTACCTGGTCAACACAGGTTGGACGGGCGGCTCTTTCGGCACGGGTGAGCGTTTCAGCATTCCAACGACTCGCGGTATCATTTCTGCAATCCAGAACGGTGCGCTGAAAGGTGCTGAGACTCAGCATCTGGAAGGTATCAACCTGACCGTACCTACTGCGGTACCAGGTGTTGATTCTGAGCTGCTGAACCCGCGTGCGACTTGGGCAGATAAAGGTGCTTACGACGCAACGGCTAAAGATCTGATCGGCCAGTTCACCAGCAACTTCGAGAAGTTCTCCGGTGTATCTGAAGAGATCATTACTGCAGGCCCTCAGCTGTAAAATCAGCTAACGGTCCGCTACAAAAAAACGCCCTCAATTGAGGGCGTTTTTTTATGCCTGACATAAGTGCAAATGACCTGTCAGGCGGCGTGACGTTGGGCTTATTCAATCAGTAGGCGATAGTCGATTACTTTCAGGTGTTCCGCTTCCTGTTGCAGATCGGCCGTCGTCAATGGATTATGTTGCAGCCAGCTTTCCGGAAAGCGCAGGCGCAGTTGATTGTCCTCGGCGCGGAAGATAATGGCCGGTAAGCGGACAGTGCTTTCGCTACGATGCAGCAGTACAGAAATACGCAATAGAATACAGAGACGACGGTAAGGTTCCTGCAGGTACTTAGGCAGCTTTTTGAACTCTTCTTTTGGGAACTTGCGGCGGTGTCCGCGTGCCAGTGAGGCTACCAGCTGTTGATCTCGCTTGGTGAAACCGGGCAGGTCGGAGTTCTGTAATAAGTACGCACTGTGTTTGTGGAACTGGCTGTGAGAAATTGTCAGGCCAATCTGGTGTGTGCGCGATGCCCAGCTGAGCATGTCATGGAAAATCGGACGCTCCAGTCCCCAATCGTCCTTTACCTGTGCCCAGCCAAGCAGTGCGGTATGCTCGATCTTGTTGGCCCGTTCGGTGTTGACATGATAACGCGCAACGAGAGCATTGATAGTACGCTCGCGTACATCCTCGTGTTCTAATCGGCCAATCGTGTCGTACAGCAAGCCTTCGCGCAGTGCGCCGGTGGAGTAATCGAGCTTATCGATACCCAGTGATTCCAGTATGCCTGACAAAATAGCGATGCCTGCTGGTAGCACTGTGCGGCGCTCAGGTTTGATGGACTCGATGTCGATGTCATCAACCGAGTTAAATTCCAGTAGTCGTTGTTGCAGTTTGTAGAGTGCATGTGCGGTAATGGATTCGTCGCTCAGACCGGCGCTCATTAGTGCATTGCGGACCGCTTTGATGGTGCCGGATGAGCCGACACAGCTGCTCCAGCCTTGCTCGCGGTAGCGATTGCGGATCGACAGTAATTCCTGCATGGCGGCTGTTTTGGCCCGCTGAAAACGCTCGGCAGAAATGATGCCATCGGGGAAGAAACGCTTGGTGTAGCTGACACATCCCATATGCAGGCTTTCGAGCTCCTGTGGTTCGAAGCGCTCTCCAATGATGAACTCTGTGCTACCGCCACCAATATCGATAACCAGCCGCTTGCCCAGATCATCGGCCAGCGTATGTGCGACACCCAGATAGATTAAACGGGCTTCTTCCCTGCCGGCGATAATTTCTAGTGGTGTGCCGAGAATTTTTTCTGCCTTATCCATAAAAACAGCGGCGTTTTTGGCTTCGCGTAGCGCGTTGGTCCCAACGATGCGTACGGCACTGCGGGGTAGCGAGACAATGCGTTGTGCAAACCGGCTCAGGCAATCAAGCCCACGCTCTTGAGCGGCTTCTGTCAGCTCTTTGTTTGCATCCAGACCTGCAGCCAGTTGCACTTTTTCGGACATCACATCGATGGGTTTGAGTTCGCCTTGGGTCAGGCGGGCGAGCATCATATGGAAACTGTTGGAGCCTAGGTCAATAGCGGCAAGGAGGGTGGAATCCTGATTGTTGTCGCTGCCTACATCCTGCTGGGACATGCTAAAAACGCCTCGAAATCTATATCGCTTGAAAGCCGGTGCCATGCGGAGTGAAGGCACAGATAAGTCTAAGGTTACCAGAAGAGACATTACAGAACATGTATCGTCCGGCGGGCGAAGTTATACTGATATAAGAAATAAGTCTGGCATCGTGCCGCAATGAGGCGGGTCAAAGGATGCAACGATGGTTGAAGTCGGTTACCAAATAAGGACCGACGGTGTTATTATCGGGCGTCTTATTATTCAAGCACCAGGTACATTGGAGAAAGTATCCCATGAGCGAGAACATCGTAAACGTTACCGATGCCTCTTTTGAAGAGGATGTCCTGAAAGCTGAGGGCGCGGTACTGGTTGATTACTGGGCGGAGTGGTGCGGTCCATGCAAAATGATTGCCCCTGTGCTGGAAGAGATCGCCAAGGAATACGAAGGTCAGCTGAAAGTGTGTAAGCTGAACATCGATGAAAACAACGATACGCCACCGAAGTTCGGTATCCGTGGCATCCCAACCCTGATGTTGTTCAAGGGTGGTAACGTTGAAGCGACTAAGGTTGGCGCACTGTCTAAGTCCCAGCTGGCTGCATTCATCGAAGCGAACCTGTAATTCCGGGTCTGAAAATGTGGTCGCTGACAGTAACCTGAGAATAATTTCGTATCCGACGGTTCCAGTGCCACATTTTCTCCTCTCTGCTATAGACAGCGTAGAAACAACCTTTTATAGTCGTTGCATAGACAGCCCGTCGCGCTCAGATTTGACGGTGTTCCTGTCGCATTAGCAGCAACTGTAGTAGCTCTATTTTAGTAATTCCGAATTCTTCCCAAAACCTACCCATTCATCTTAAGCAGGCCTTTTGCCGCGCTCCCTTACACTTATGAATCTTACTGAACTGAAAACAAAAAGCGTTCCTGAACTGCTGGATATCGCCAAAGGCATGGGCATGGACAATCTTGCCCGTTCCCGTAAACAGGATGTGATTTTCGCCATCCTGAAACGCCACTCCAAAGGTGGTGAAGATATCTATGGCGACGGTGTACTTGAAATTCTGCAGGATGGCTTCGGCTTTTTGCGTTCCGCCGACTCCTCTTACCTGGCGGGACCCGATGATATCTATGTATCTCCAAGCCAGATCCGTCGTTTCAACCTGCGTACAGGTGACACGATTGCCGGTAAGATTCGTCCACCTAAAGAAGGTGAGCGTTACTTTGCCCTGCTGAAAGTTAACGAGATTAACTACGACAAGCCGGAAAACGCAAAGAACAAGATCTTGTTCGAAAACCTGACGCCATTGTTTGCGCAGGACCGTTTACGTCTTGAGATGGGTAACGGCAGTACCGAAGATCTGACCGCTCGTGTCATCGATCTGGTTTGCCCGATGGGTAAAGGTCAGCGTGCTTTGGTGGTATCTCCGCCTAAAGCTGGTAAGACCCTGATGCTGCAGAACATTGCCAACAGCATCACTCGCAACAACCCTGAGACCCACCTGATTGTCCTGCTGATCGATGAGCGCCCGGAGGAGGTGACCGAGATGCAGCGTACAGTACGTGGTGAAGTGGTTGCTTCTACTTTCGATGAGCCGCCAGCGCGCCACGTGCAGGTTGCTGAGATGGTATTGGAAAAAGCGAAGCGTCTGACCGAGCATAAAAAAGACGTGGTGATCCTGCTGGACTCCATCACCCGTCTGGCGCGTGCCTACAACACAGTGATCCCATCCTCCGGTAAAGTACTGACCGGTGGTGTGGATGCACACGCACTGGAACGTCCAAAGCGTTTCTTCGGTGCAGCACGTAACATCGAAGAGGGCGGCAGCCTGACCATCATCGCGACAGCACTGGTTGATACCGGTTCTAAGATGGATGAGGTTATCTTCGAGGAATTTAAAGGTACCGGTAACTCCGAAGTTCATCTGGACCGTAAAGTTGCAGAGAAACGCGTATACCCAGCGATCAACATTCGTCGCTCCGGTACTCGTCGTGAAGATCTGTTGACCACCGAAGATGAACTGCAGCGTATGTGGATTCTGCGTAAGCTGCTGGATCCGATGGAAGATTCCGCAGCGATTGAGTTTGTACTCGATAAGTTGAAAGACTTTAAAACCAACGACGAGTTCTTCCTGTCGATGAAGCGGAAGTAAGACGATTTCCGTATGAAAGGGTAAGCATTTGCTTGCCCTTTTTTATGGCTGTTAGATTGGTTATTTGCATGGCGACACCCAAATACAAAGATCTGCGTGACTTTATCCAGATGCTGGAAGCGCGCGGTGAGCTGAAACGTATCAAGCAAGAGATTGATCCTAATCTCGAAATGACGGAAATCGCTGATCGCACCCTGCGTGCCGGCGGTCCTGCCTTGCTGTTCGAAAATCCCAAAGGTTACGACTACCCGGTGCTGGCCAACCTGTTTGGTACGCCCGAGCGTGTTGCAATGGGCATGGGTGAAGAGACCGTTCACGCGTTGCGTGGCGTAGGCGAAGTGTTGGCTCAGCTTAAAGAGCCTGAACCTCCAAAAGGTATGAAAGATGCCTGGGAGAAGTTGCCAGTCTTTAAGCAAGTGCTCAACATGGGACCGAAGGTGGTGAAGAAGGCTCCCTGTCAGGCGCATGTGGTTGAAGGCGACGATGTTGATCTGAATAAGCTGCCGATCCAGACCTGCTGGCCGGGTGATGCCGGTCCGCTGGTGACCTGGCCACTGGTAATTACGCGCGGTCCGAATAAAGAGCGTCAGAATCTCGGTATCTACCGGCAGCAGCTGATCGGCAAAAATAAGCTGATCATGCGGTGGCTGGCTCATCGTGGTGGTGCGCTGGATTTCCGCGAATGGAAAAAGGAGCATCCCGGTAAGCCTTTCCCTGTTGCTGTGGCGTTGGGTGCAGACCCGGCCACGATATTGGGTGCGGTGACTCCGGTACCGGACACGCTGTCAGAATACGCCTTTGCGGGTCTCCTGCGCGGTGGTAAAACTGAAGTTGTACAGTGTTTAGGCAGTGATCTGCAGGTGCCCGCCAGCGCAGAATTTATCCTTGAGGGATATATTGATCCTGATGAGATGGCAGACGAAGGACCGTTTGGCGACCATACTGGTTATTACAACGAAGTGGATAGCTTCCCGGTATTTACGGTCGAACGCATCACTCACCGTGATCGCCCGATCTATCACAGTACTTATACGGGCCGTCCGCCGGATGAGCCGGCCATTCTGGGTGTGGCGTTGAACGAAGTGTTTGTGCCGATTCTGCAGAAACAGTTCCCGGAGATCGTTGATTTTTACTTGCCGCCGGAAGGGTGTTCCTACCGTATGGCCGTGGTGACGATGAAGAAGCAGTACCCGGGCCACGCTAAACGTGTGATGCTGGGAGTCTGGTCTTTTCTGCGTCAGTTTATGTACACCAAGTTTGTGATTGTGTGTGACGACGATGTAAATGCCCGTGACTGGAATGATGTCATCTGGGCGATCACCACCCGCATGGACCCGCAGCGGGATACCGTGATGATCGACAATACGCCGATCGATTACCTCGACTTTGCATCTCCGGTATCAGGCTTAGGGTCGAAGATGGGGATGGATGCCACCAACAAGTGGGAAGGTGAAACCACCCGTGAGTGGGGCGAACCGATAAAAATGGATGACGCAATCAAGCAGCGGGTTGATGACATCTGGGACGAGCTGGATATTCTCTAGTGAGTGACACAGTATTTCTGCTGCACCTGAATGATGAACCGCAACCGGTAACTGTCCGGACAGGAGAAAGCCTGCTCGAAGCACTGGAAAGTGCCGGGTACCGGATGCGGAAAAGTTGTCGGAACGGGGTGTGCGAGATCTGTGAAATAGGGTTGCAACGAGGCACGGTTAAACAACGATACCCAAGTGCGACCTACAACAATAATAACGCTGCAGAAAATGTCAGGGTGTTGGCGTGTACCGCGACCCCGTTGACGGATGTTTGGGTGAATATTGAAGGGCTGATAGCCCCCGGAGAACAATCGGTGAAAAAACTGGTTTGTGACATTAAAGGGATCGAGTCCCTGAACCACGATGTGTATCGGGTTCGTTTACAGCTGCCGGCAACAGGCAGTCTGGCGATTGAATTTAACGCCGGTCAGTATCTTGATGTGGTTCTGCCAGACGGCAAACAGGCCTCATTCTCAATTGGCAGTGCGCCGGAGCAAGGGCGTGATCTGGAACTGCATATTCGACATATCCCGGATAGTGATATGTCCAATGCCATTATGGATCATCTGAAGTCTGAGAGCACCGTTGAGCTGGAACTGCCAAAAGGTGATTGTTTCTTGCAGGCCAAAGCGCTGAACCCAGATACCCATTTTATCTTTGGTGCGGCAAGTACGGGCTTTGCTCAGGTAAAGAGCGTTGTTGAGCACTTGCTGGCGAATCAGGTACCGAATCCAATCACCATCTACTGGGGCGCACGTATCGAAGAAGATATGTATCTGGAGCGTTTGCCTCAGCAATGGGAAGCGGAGCACGCCAATCTGACATTCGTACCGGTGGTGAGTGAGCCGGAAAATAGCCCGAACTGGAAAGGTCGCACGGGGTTGTTGCCCGAAGCGGTACTGGAAGACTTTTCTGATCTGAGCGGTGTCGAGATTTTTGCCAGCGGCTCCCCGGCGATGGTTTATGCGTTGCTGGATGCAGCAGAAACTCGTGGATTTAATGAAAAGCAGATGCACTCCGATGTGTTTGCGTATGCACCGCGTGGTTGATTAGGTTTTTTGCCGCCTCGTTTGAAAGAGCCTCCTTTTGGGGGCTTTTTTGTGGGTGTTGATCAAGTCTGTTGTGCGGTTCGATCCAGCGAAGGTGATACTGTTTGTAGGGTTTCCATTCAGGCTACCGGCAGCCTGAAAGCTGCCCTACAGATGAATGAGTGCGATTTAGGCAGTGATACCCAGCACCGGTGACAACAATGAGTACAAAAAAGGCCGATAGGTTTCCCTATCGGCCTTTTTATCGAGCGCTGTTTATCAGGCTTTTGCTGCTTCAGCTTCCGGCTGCGGCAGTTCTGGCAGGTCGTTGGCAACAACTGACAGGTTCTGCTGCATCAGATCTTGTGCTCTGTCGGCTTCACCTAAGTGGCGCAGCAGGCGGCTCAACTCTGCCAGTGTTTCCTGGCTAGGCTGAATAGAGAAGCTCTGTTCGAAGTAACCCAGTGCTTGCCCCCAAACCTGATTGCGCAGCGAGAGGCGGCCCAGTGTCAGCAACAAGTCTGCGCTGTCAGGGTGATGTTTCAACCAACCTTGCGCATGGCTCATCTGCTTCTTCAGGTCCTGACCCATAATGCGGCCGTACAGGTTAACCAGCTGTTCGCTCCATTGCTTGCTGATCATCTCGCGAAGTACTTGTTCAGCTTTAGGCTCGGCGCTGATGGAGATCAGAAGTTCAATATAGCGACGGACCAGATCCGGTTCGCCACTCAGGTTACGTGGTAGTTTCTGCCATGCTTTATCGAGTACGCTATGACGGCTGGCATTGTCGGTTTCTACCGGCAGTTGTTCTAGGCTGTGATTCAGCAAGTTCATGTAGGTCTGGCGTTCCAGCTCTACCAAAGCATCGTCGCGCACGGCCTGAGACTTTTTCAGCTCGGGCAGCAGCTTGGCAATCGCATCCCAGTCCTGAAGGTTGGCATACACATCTTTCAGCAGGCGCATCACGTAGGTGTTCTTTGGCGCCAGTTTGCGCAGTTTCAGCAGGTTGGCCAGACAAGGTTCCAGCTGACCGCGTGCCAGTTGGATCTGAGCCTGAGCAATACCTACCGCAACTTCAGCCTGAGGTGTGCTGGTGCGTGCTTTCTGCAGCAGCTCATCGGCGGCTTTTTCGTCGCCTTGTTCGTGTGCCGCACGAGCAGCAGCCAGATAGTTAATCAGTGGCAGTTCAGAACGTTCAGCCGCTTGTCCCAGCTGGCGTTGAGCGCGAACCCAGTTGCCTTCGGACAGTGCCATCAGGCCTTTCAGTGTCTTGCGCTGAGAGACATTATGGTTACGACGATCACGCCAGTTACGCAGGCGATGTACTGGCATCATGGCGTTGGTCAGGATGTTCAGCAACCAATGTGCCAGTAGGAAGCCCAGTACGCCGATCACCAGCATGACCCAGAGGCTGGTTTCGACTGTGGTTTCGTTAAACGCAATCAGGACATACCCCGGATCCTGAACCATTAACTGGCCCACCCAGGTACCGGCAGCCAGTACGACCAGCAGTAGAATAAAGAGCTTTTTCATTACTTAGCCCCCTCTTCCTTCAGCTTGGTCATGCGTTTTAGATAGTCTTTCAGTTCACGCAGGGAGCCGGAGATATCCGGTACTTCCGGAGATACCTGTACCGGTTTCAGGTCTTCCAGCCCACGAACGAGCGCTTGGGTGGCAGCATCTTTCTTGTCGAAGTATTCAGCGGCCCATGCCTGTGCTTTGATCAGGCTGTTGTCATAGGCACCTTGCTCACGTTGCAGCAGGGCCATCTGTGCCTGTTCCAGCATCAGGTGCAGATTCTGCTTCAGGTAGAAAGTCTCTTTTGGTGACAGCAGAGGCTCAATTTTGCCGTCGCGCTGCTGGATGACTACCAGTGAACCCAGCTTGTCCATTGCGCTGTTCCAGCTGGCTTTCATGCCGCTGGCCCAGCTTTCGCTGACGCTATCCGGAGTGATCTCTTTCAGCAGATCAGGCAGTTCACGTTTTTCCGCCAGAGGGATCAAACGCAGTTTTTCGACCTGATCATTCATTGCGCCCAGTTTCAGGAAGACCCCTTCGGTATCAACCTGAGGTACGGCTTCCAGTGCCGCGATATCTGTTGCCAGCGCTTTACGGACTTCATAGATCGTCACGTCGTCGGTTTCAGACAGGATTTTATCTGCTGATTTCAGCAGCGTAAGCGCGCCGTCAGCAGTCTTTTCCATCAGCACACGCTGGTTTGCCAGACGTAGCAGATATTCTACTTCGGCCAGTAACCATTCCGTGCTGTTATCCTGCTGCTTGGCGTTGATCTGCTGCATGCTACGGGTTAGACGTAGTTGCAGTTCTTCAACGCCAATTTTATCTGCGGCAGCCTGAGTGCGCACGTCATCAAGACGGCGGCCCAAGTCAGCAATTGAACGGTTGGTTTCGTTATTGCTGCTGGTCAGGTTGTTCTGCACATCCTGAGCAAGGCTGCTACGCAGCATCTCATTGCTCTGGGTCTGCTGTAATGTCAGCCAGTACAGATAGCCGGATGCGCCCAGCGCTGCAACAGACAGGATTAGGGCTACTTTGCCCGGCCAGGTTGCACCTGGTTTTTTCTCTTCTGTTGCTTTTTCTGCTGGAGCGTCTGTTTCAGCCGAGTTATCAGAAACGGCTTCAGCCTGCTCGTCAGCGCTGTTTTGTTCTGCTTCCTGAGTCTCTGGAGCAGAAGTATCGGCTGATTTTTCAGCCTCTTTGTCTGAGTCTTTCACCAGTTCACCTTCAATAACATCGTTGTCAGGGGTGTTATTTTGCTGCTGCTTTTTATCTTTTTCGCTCATTTGTCGCTTTCCGCATCGGTTGCAGGCAGCAGGGCGGTGATCATTGCCAGATCATCGGCTCCTGCGGCTGTCGTAATCCTTTTAAAACCGGCAAGCTGTGCTTGCTGTGCAACACGCTCACTCGGTACAACCAGCTGACAGCTAAACAGTGTGGATGGATCGTACTGTCGCTGATTGCCGTGGGCGAGCAGTAAAAGGTTATTTAACCCTTCACTGCTGGTGACCAATAGCGCATCGGGCCGCTGTTGGTACAAAGTTTCTTCTATCTGGGCGTCGTTGTATACAGGTCTTACCCGCTGATAAAGATCAGCGTACTCGACCTGAGCACCCCGTTCGCGCAGTGTCTCTGCCAGTTTTTCCCGGCCGCCCTGGCCTCGGATAATCAAAATTCGACTGTCACTCACGTCTTGCAGTGCAGATGATTCCAACAGGGCTTCTGAATCGTACCCCAATGTGCTGGATTCAGCATCTATACCATAGTTCGCTAGTGTGGCGGCTGTTTTCTTACCAATCGCCAGCCAGCATACCTTTATGGGGAGTTGTGGCCAGTAGTCGTCGATCAATTCTGCACCAATTCGGGCAGCATTGGCGCTGATAAATATCACGTGTTGATATAAATCGAGGTCCAAAATGCGACTTTTTGCCAAATGGTATTCGGTTGCAGGGGGCGAGAAGGGCTTAATTTCGAGCACGGGCAGTGTGACTACGTCGACGCCCAGCTGTTTTAGCTGGGCGATCTGCTCCGCGGACTGATGGGCAGGGCGGGTGACTAGTACCCGTTTACCTGCCAGTGTCGTAGGGTGGGACGCTTCAGTCATTGCTGTCGCTGTAGACGGCCTTAAGAATCTCGTCGGCCCCTTCGGCAAGCAAGCGTTCAGCCAGCTCGATACCCAGAGCTTCACACTGTTCCGGAGTGCCGGTGATCTCATCACGCAGCACTTTGGTGCCGTCAGGGCGGGCAACCAAACCACGCAGGAACAGTTCGCTGTTGTCATCATTCAGTACGGCGTAGCAGCCGATAGGTACTTGGCAGCCGCCTTCCAGACGACGGTTCATGGCGCGCTCGGCCATCACGCGCCATGCAGTCTCCTGATGGTGCAATGGTTTCAGGAGTGCAATTGCATCGGCATCGTCCGTACGGCATTCGATACCCACGGCACCCTGACCACCGGCTGGCAGACTGTCCTCGGGTGTAATTTCGTGCGTGATACGGTCTTCCAGTTTCAGTCGCAGCAAACCGGCTGTCGCCAGAATGATGGCATCGTAATCACCGGCATCCAGTTTGCCCAAACGGGTTTGTACATTGCCACGCAGCCATTTGATCTCTAAATCCGGACGGCGTTCGCGCAGCTGAGCTTCGCGACGCAGGGAAGAGGTGCCAACAACAGCACCGGCGGGCAGATCATCCAGATGTTTGTAGTTGTTGGATACAAACGCATCGGTTGGCTGCTCACGCGGACAGATAACGCTCAGACCCAGGCCTTCAGGGAACTCCATCGGTACATCTTTCATGGAGTGAACCGCGATATCGGCACGATTCTCCAGCAGAGCCGTTTCCAGCTCTTTTACAAACAGCCCTTTACCGCCGACTTTAGCCAGTGGGGTATCCAGAATCTTGTCACCGCGAGACACCATAGGCACCAACTCCACGGTCAGATCCGGGTGGTGTTTTTCAAGCTCTGCTTTGACGTATTCGGCCTGCCAGAGTGCCAGCAGGCTTTTTCGGGTGGCGATTCGGAGGGTTTTGCTCATCTTCAGATCCTGTAAAAACCACATACGGGTTGTGGAAAGCATTCAATTGACTCGATTGTATCAGATACGAAGAGGGGCGATGAGGGTTGAGCATGATATAATAAGTCGCAAATTTTTAGCCTGCAGCCACCGTTGGCTGCGAGATTCGAGGTTGATCGCATGAGTGACAATACTAACCAGCAGTGGGGCGGCCGTTTTAACGAGCCAACCGACGCTTTCGTAGCCCGTTTTACCGCATCTGTAGAATTTGATCAGCGTATGTATCTGCAGGATATCCGCGGGTCTATCGCTCATGCCAAAATGCTGACTAAAGCGGGCGTGCTGACCGAAGACGAGCGTGATGACATCATCCGCGGTCTGGGTGAAATCCGTATCGAAATCGAACGCGGTGAATTTGAATGGTCTGTGGCACTGGAAGATGTGCACATGAACATCGAAGCGGCACTGACTAAGAAGATCGGTATTACCGGCAAGAAACTGCACACCGGGCGCTCCCGTAACGATCAGGTCGCAACCGATATTCGCCTGTACTTGCGCGACGAAGTGGATCTGATTCTGGAAGAGATTACCCGTCTGCAGCAGGGCTTACTGGGTGTGGCTGAACGTGAAGCAGATACCATTATGCCGGGCTTTACACACCTGCAGACGGCACAGCCGGTAACCTTTGGTCATCACCTGCTGGCATGGTTTGAGATGCTGAGCCGCGATTACGGCCGTTTTGTTGATTGCCGTGAGCGTACGAATATTATGCCACTGGGGGCTGCGGCGCTGGCCGGTACAACTTACCCGATCGAGCGTGATATGACCTGCGAGCTGCTGGGCTTTAGTGCACCGGCTGAAAACTCACTGGATGCTGTGTCGGATCGTGATTTCGCCATTGAATTCTGTGCGGCGTCCAGCATCCTGCTGATGCACATGACCCGTATGTCTGAAGAGCTGGTGTTGTGGACATCTGCTCAGTTTAACTTCATCAACTTGCCGGATCGCTTCTGCACAGGCTCTTCTATTATGCCGCAGAAGAAAAACCCGGATGTGCCTGAGTTGGTACGTGGTAAATCGGGTCGTGTTTACGGTCACCTGATGAGCCTGCTGACGTTGATGAAGTCGCAGCCGTTGGCGTACAACAAAGATAATCAGGAAGATAAAGAACCGTTGTTCGATGCGATCGATACGGTGAAAGGCTGTCTGCGTGCATTTGCGGATATGATTCCTGCGCTGGAGCCGAAAAAAGAGAGCATGCGTGAAGCGGCGCTGCGTGGTTTCTCTACTGCTACCGATCTGGCTGATTATCTGGTACGTAAAGGTGTTGCGTTCCGTGATGCACACGAGATTGTCGGTAAGTCTGTTGCATACGGTATTGAGCAGAATAAAGATCTGGGCGAGATGACGTTAGATGAACTGGCTCAGTTCTCTGATGTGATCACTGCGGATGTGTTTGATGTGCTGACGCTGGAGGGCTCTGTTGCCGCGCGTGATCACATCGGCGGTACGGCACCGAATCAGGTGCGTGCTGCAGTTGCACGCGGTGAGAAGAAACTGGCGGAACGTCAGGCTTAATCACGACCGGATCCATCTGAACGGGGTAGCCATTGGTTACCCCGTTTTTGTTTGTACGTAGTTCTCCTCAGTATTTTCCTCTGCATCCTTCTGCTAGCCTTAGCACATTGCTATCTCTCTGTTTTGCAGGAGCTTTTCGTCTATGTCGAATCCTCAGTCTGAAGCCGCTGCCATTTTTGCAGCCTATCCGCGCTGGCGCCTGATTAATGAGCCGATCTCCGTTGACCCTATAGATGGTTTGCAACGTGATACCGCGTTGTTAAAAGAGGTGGCGGCAGGTAAGCGAGGGGCAACCGCCCGCATCTGGGAAAACCCTCAAAGTTTGGTGGTGACCCGTCGTGAAACCCGCTTTCCGAGCTTTAAAGACGCACAGATACAGCTGGGTCAGGAAGGCTGGCCGGTGTTGGTGCGCGAAAGTGGGGGGACTGCAGTGCCACACGAGCCGGGAATTATTCACTTCAGCCTGATGTTCCGGCAGGAGAAGTTATTTCAGTTCAGTATGGATGCTGTATATGAAGCCTTGTGTGAACCGTTGCAGATGGCACTGGCGTCACTTGGCCTGACCCCTGGTTATGGTGAGGTCAAAGGCTCTTATTGTGATGGCAAATACAATTTGGTGGTGGATGGTCTGAAGATTACCGGGACCGCGCAGCGCATCATCGGTGCAAAAAAATCGGACGATGGCGTGCAGCGCTCTGCCGTTATGGCCCAATCCATGTTGATGGTGGAAAGTGACCCGGTCGCCGGTACCGATGTGGTGAACCGCTTCTATCAATTGGCGGGCAGCGAGCGGGTGTTCGATCCGGCGGTATCCACCAGTGTGCAGCATCGGATGGCTGAGCGGGCTGCCGATCTGGCCCCCGGCGAGCTGACCTTGCTGGTGCGTGAACGCTTAGCTGAAGCCTTTACTCAGCTTGCCGAGCGAGGCTGATCGGGTTGCTTAAACAGTCCGGCTAAAATATTGATGGCTTCGATGGGAAGGGCGTCTTTGCGGTGAATCAGCATGATATTCATGGCTGCCTCTGTGGCGTTGAGGCTTTCCAGTTGCAGCGAGTGTTCATACCGATTCTGGGTCACCATTTCACGGCTGATGACGGTGTAACCCAGACCGGCTGCGACACACCCCAGCAAGCCATCCACGGTACTCATGACCATCGTCTCTTCGTTACTGCGCCCCGTTTTACGCTGCCAGGCTAATGCACGCTCACGGTAAGCGCAGCCATCGCCACGTATAATTAACGTGGGTTCCCCCGCCTGTTCTTTCGACGTCACGACGACCATCTCTTCCTGTACCGCAGGAATCACATTCAATTCTCCGTGTTCGACCTGCCCACCGACAAACGCGCAGTCCAGCTGATGGTCCAATACGGCGGTGATCAGCTCAGCACTGGTCGCGGAGTAGACTTTGGGGATGATGTTGGAGTAATCCCGTCGCAATGCTTGCAGGGCCGCGGGTAGGTGCACGGCCGCGAAGGGTTCCGGACTGCCAATATGCAGTTCATAGTTATCGGCAGCCAAGTGAACCGCGGCCGTCGCCTGCCGCTCAAGCTGTAGCATCTGGTTGGCGTAGTTGTAGAGAATTTCCCCGCTTTGAGTGAGCTCCAGTTTGCGACCGCGACGTATAAACAGAGCTGCATCTAACTCCTCTTCCAGGCGCTGAATGCGGGTGGTGATGTTGGATTGCACCGTGTGGAGCTTGAGTGACGCAGCTTTTATACCACCTTCTTCAACAACGGCTTTCAGTGTGCGCAGAGCGAGCAGTTCCATAGACAGGTCCGAGGCTTGTTATTGCTTGGTTCTAAAATAGAGAACGTTTGGTTCTTTATAATTCGTTTGTGGAGAGATTTAAAGCGGTCTAGGCTCAATCCTCTACGTATAACAATAAATGAGACTCCACTTATGTCATCGGGTGCTGAACGTTATAAGGTGTTGGCCGCAGGTGTGCTTTGCATGATCGTTACGATCGGTATCGCACGATTTTCCTATACCTCGCTGTTACCGATCATGCAGGCAGAAACTTGGCTGGACGAGGCTGCAGGCGGCTGGCTGGCAGCAGTTAACTACATGGGGTACATGGCGGGAGCATTGTTGGCAGCATCAGTCAGTGATCTGCGCACCAAAGACCGGCTGTATCGCTTGTACCTGGTGTTGGCGGTGGTGACCACCTTCGCGATGGCGTTCACAGACAACATGATTGTGTGGGCAGTGTTGCGCTTTATCTCCGGACTCAGTAGCTCTGGTGGTATGTTGATCGCCTCTGGTCTGATTCTGAACTGGCTGATTCGTCACCATTATCGTGGTGAGCTGGGTATCCATTTTGCTGGTGCTGGAGTGGGGATTATTTTTGCATCGGCGGTGGTTGAGCTGTTGGTGTATCTGGCTCAGAGTTGGGATCTGCAGTGGATCTGGTTTGCCGTGTGCGCTTTGCTGTTGAGTATTCCTGCGTGGATTTGGATGCCAAAACCCGACACCCGTCCGGTCACTGTCTCCGGGGCCAAGCTGGTTGATCAGCCTCCCAGCCAGCTGTTTATGGCAATTATGTTGGTTGCCTATTTTTGCGCCGGTTATGGTTATGTTATCAGCGCGACCTTTATTGTGGATATTGTCGAAGGGCAGGAAACGCTGAAAGGAATGGGGCAATGGGTCTTTATGCTGATCGGGCTGGCGGTGATGCCGGCGGCCATTATCTGGGATCGAATTGCCCGGGCGGTGGGCTACCTGCGGGCACTGATGATGGCATATGGCATACAGATTATAGGGATCGTTCTACCTGCATTGACGGATTCCGTACTGGGAGTGGTACTGAGCGCGTTATTTTATGGTGGTACTTTTATCGGCTGCGTGAGCCTGGTGTTGACGATGGCTGGGCGCTTTTATCCGACCAAGCCGGCTAAGCTGATGGGTAAAATGACATTAGCTTACGGTGTGGCCCAGATTGTGGCTCCTGCGCTGACTGGGATGCTTGCGCGGGAGAATGGTAATTACGACTTGGGGCTGTTTCTGGCGGGGGGCTTTGTCGCGCTGGGGACGGTGCTGATTATCGTGCTGATACAGTTGGAGAAAAAAGAGCAACGTCAGGTACAGGAAGCGGTGTAGATGTCCGCTTGCCTACATATATAGTACTGCGCTAAGCGGCGTAGCTCCGTTGTAAAAAAAACCGCACTGAGGCTGGGCCTGAGTGCGGTTTTTTTATGTCATGACACGCGGATAAATCAGTTGTTCAGAGTAATATCTACCATCAGATCACTGGCGATATCTTCCAGTGCGTCCTGCAGGTCGTCTAGATCTGTGTCCGCAGCGGCCGAAAGGTCTGCACTGGCTTTAAAGAGCAGCTCGGCAGACATGGAGCCGGATGTCAGCTCAGTGCTTAGGCGTTCGACGTTGATATGACGTTTTGCCAGTGCCTGAGAGATCTCGCGCACGATGCCGGGTTTGTCGTGACCCACCAGTTCCAGCGTAAAGCTCTGGCCTGCAGCAGCTTCGGCTTCCGCGGAACGTTCGGTAACAATTTTTAAGCCCTGAGCTTCGAGCGCAGTCAGGGCAGCGGTCAGTGCTTCGGCTTTATCAGCGGGTACTTCTGTAATCAAAATGCCAGCAAATTTGCCAGCCAGACGGGACATGCCAGACTCCAGCCAATTGCCCTGATGATCGGCAATGGTCTGTGCTAGTAGTTCAACCAGACCCGGTTTATCCGGACCGATGACGGTAAGAACCAGAGATGTCATCATGAGAATACTCCTGTGTATTTTCGGCCGTTGTCCCCACTGGCCTTTTCTTGTTAGTTACCTTAAGCACTATAACACTCCCGCGCTGCAACAGAAGTGTCAGACCGAAATTTCGCACATGGAAGGGCTACCGTCGTTCTGATATGGATTGGCGCCTATGCTGCTGGTGCGGGCGGGCTTTATGCAACCGCGTGTGTTTTGTGAATACGCAGGTGGTGTCTTTGGTTGAGGTTACGCTTGTCTTGGATGGTGCGGATGATGTTGAGTTGTGTTGCGCATCACTGTGAGCTGAAATGTGCGCTTGGCCGTCCGCTGGATAGGACGGGATGCTGATGGCAATCATTGGTGGTTAAATGTTGATGTCCGTCATTACTTTGTCGATTGTGTAGGTAATTGCTTTGAACTTTTCGAGATTGCGGTGTCATAAAGTTGTTATTTGCGAACATGATCGAAGCAGTTGTTAAACTTTATGCGGATCTGGTCGATATAATTCTTGAATCTCAGGAAAAAGGCTTGCTTATTCTCGTCGTTCGGGGAAAATGCTGCCTTTGTTGTATCCTATGATCGAAACATACGTTTGACTGCATAACCGGAAAGTAGAGACAGATGAAGAAAGGTCCAGATTTAGTTGCGGTACTTGTGTTGTTTTTTGTTGTCGGCACGTTAATGACCGGCATTTCCCATGCAGATTTTGATGTACCTTCAATCGTAGGAAGTGTTGCTGGCAACTAAGGCCAGCAACATGGTTTAACCGCTGGCACTTATCAACCGAGATAAGATGCCTGATCGCTGATGATCCCGGCCAGTGGAATATCCCAGTTTTCCACCGGTAGGTGTTCTACGCGCTGCAATTCATGCGCCAGTCCAATGAGTTTTGGGCCCGGAATACTTTGTCTCCGGTTTTTAAAACTGAAGGTCCGGTCATAATACCCGCCTCCCATTCCCATCCGGTTCCCATCGGCATCAAAGGCCACCAGAGGAAGCAGCACCAGATCTAATGCCCAAGGTGGGCGGCGCGGCGCTTTAATAATCGGCGGCTCTTCAATTTTATAGATATTGCGCACAAGTTTTGTCTGACGGTCGAAAGGTACAAACCAGAGACGGTTGTGCAAGATGGGGTGCAGTACCGGCAAATAGGTTTTTTTACCCATCTTCCAGCAAGACTCTAATAAAGGGCGTGGATCTATTTCGCCGTCATTGGGCAGATATAGGGCTACATGGCGGGCACGAATAAAATCGGGGCGTCGACATAGCTGTGCATGGAGGCGTTTGGCTGCACGTAACTGCTGGGTGCGGGTTAACGCGCGACGTTTACGACGGATATCTTGACGGAGCTGCTGACGTGGATTCATAAGGTGTGGTGAAGAGGCTCCCCGGGGTGCCGGTGTGGTACTGGCCCTGAACCCGAAGGTTCAAGGTGGCGGTTTCAGAAACATATTAGGCTTTCCGTAAAACGGACATGCACATCAATGCTTGCGTGAAACCTCCGGAGGTGTGCTTATCGGCTCGAGGGACGTTACCAGCTGTCGAACACCTCAGGGAGTTAATCACATTATACTCGTCTCAATGTGGAAGTCAGGTCTTGAAATAAAACTTTGTTATGCTAGGCAGTGGTTGTAACTGCTTGTATTTTGGTGGTTTTTTGCTCAATTGAAAAGTTTTCAATCAATTGTGTTTTCTGGCTCTTTAGTCTCATGGCTTAGGGCGTTATCGATGCGCAGGCAGAGCTGCTCAACATTATCCTTGAGTGTCTGTTCGTGCGACCCGCGCTCTTTTATCAGCTCGTGCGTGATGTTCAGGGCCGCCATCACCGCAATGCGTTCGAGACCAATCAGTTTCCCGTTGTGACGGATCTCCGCCATTTTATCATCCAGATACTGCGCGGCAGCTTCTAGCTCGGTGCGCGCTTCCGGCGGACAGTTGATGCTGTACTCTTTTTCCAGCAGTCTGATCGAAACAGTTTTTAGATCCTGGCTCATGCACTTTGCTCCAAAGCTTTCAGGCGCTGAATCATGGCTTCAACTTTATGGCGGGTCTGATCATTTAGCTGGATCATCTGTAAACGTTCCTGTTTCAGCTCATGTTCTTGCTGACGCAGTCGTTTGTTGTCCTGTTCCAGTTGATCACAGTATGCCAGAAGCTGATCTACTTTCTGTTCCAGTATAGTTAAATGCTGTTCACTCATTTTATTTTCCAGACGACTATCCTGTCGGACTATAAAGACCCCCCGCCAGACGGTCAATGCCGGTCCGTGGCTCCTGTGTCGGGGAAGTGCTAGGATTAGCACTATATCTTTTATTGCCCGCACTGCGGGTCCATTTCAATCTTGGTTTTAAGTCCACATCCATGTCATCCGAATCTTATGCACAACCGGAACTGCCGGATTTTGATCTGATCGCTAATCTGATGGTTGCCGAAGGCGTTCATGTTGTTTCTCCGTCTGAGCTGCACGGCCTAATGAGTGGCCACTTATCGGCGGGGGCCCGTCTGGAACCCGCAGTGCTTTTACAAAGCGCCTGCGATCTGATGGATATCACCGCATTGAAGCATGAAAACAGCAAAGTGTTGTTGCTCGATATGTACCAGCAGACGTTGTTGATGCTGGAGGCGCCCGAGCTGATTTTGGAGCTGAGTGTGCCCGATGAAGAACAAAGTCTGGCGCAACGTGCAGAAGGGTTAGGGCAGTGGTGCCAGGGTTTTCTGAGTGGTTTTGGCCTCTACGGTAAACATACTGACAAAACGCTGTCGAAAGAAGCCAAAGAAGCGCTCGCCGATCTGAACCAGATTGCGCAGATTGTGGCAGGCGTTGACGATGATGACGGCAGTGAAAACGATCTGATGGAAGTGGAAGAGTACGTCCGTATGGTGGTGCTGATGTTGTTTGCCGAGTGCAATAAAGCGGAACCGCCTGCTAACAATAGCCCCCAGAAAACAGTGCACTGATTATGAAAAGCCTGCTTGCTCAGTCCGTATTTTCTGAACGCCGTGCGCGCCTGATGGCGCAGATGCAGCCGCACAGTATAGCGATAGTGCCCTCTGCTCAGCTGGCCCCTCGTAACCGTGATGTGGATTATGCCTTCCGTCAGGATAGTGACTTCTATTACCTGACGGGCTTTGACGAGCCGGATGCGGTGTTGGTGCTGATCCCCGGTCGTGAAGCAGGTGAATGCGTGGTGTTCTGTCAGGATCGTGATCCTGAGATGGAGATCTGGCACGGTTACCGTGCCGGCCCTGAAGGACTGAAGAGCGAGTATGGGGCTGATCAGGCGCATCCCATTGGGCTGATCGATGATCAGATGCCGGGTTTGCTGGACGGTTGTGACCGCATCTATTACGCCATTGGCTGTGACGATGCGCTTGATGCTCAGGTGCGCGGTTGGCTCAACGCTATCCGTGCGCAGGCGCGTCAGGGCGCGGTGCCACCAACTGAAATGGTGATGCTGGATCATCTGTTGCACGAAATGCGTCTGTTTAAGTCATCTGCTGAAGCGGATCTGATGCGACAGGCGGGTGAGATCTCTGCGCAGGGACACGTGCGCGCTATGCAGATCTGCCAGCCGGGTATGACTGAATATCAACTGGAAGCGGAGATCACCCATCATTTTGCGGTAAACCGTTGCCGGCAGGCTGCCTACCCGTCGATTGTCGGCGGAGGTGATAATGCCTGTGTCCTGCATTACACCGAAAATGCAGATGTACTGAACGACGGTGATCTGGTGTTGATTGATGCCGGTTGTGAACTGGACTACTACGCCGGAGACATTACCCGAACATTCCCTGTAAACGGTACCTTCAGTGCTGAGCAAAAGGCGCTGTACCAGCTGGTGTTGGATGCTCAGGAAGCCTGTATTGAGCTGGTTCGCCCGGGTACACCCTGGAACGACATTCATGATCGCTCGGTGGAGTTGATCACCGAAGGGTTGGTGGGCTTAGGTTTGTTGCAGGGCGATGTTGAAGAGCTGATTGAGCAGGGTGCTTATCGCGAGTTTTATATGCACCGTATCGGCCACTGGCTGGGTATGGATGTGCACGATGTAGGGGACTACAAGGTGGATGGCAATTGGCGTCTGCTGGAGCCGGGTATGGTGATGACCGTGGAGCCCGGAATTTATGTCTCTCCGTTTAATGACAAGGTAGAGGAACGCTGGCGCGGTATCGGTATTCGTATTGAAGACGACGTATTGGTGACTGAAGGTGGTTGCGAAGTGCTGACTGCCGCAGTGCCTAAGCAGGTTGCTGAGATCGAATCCCTGATGGCGGGCTAAGCCAGAAAGATGAAACAGCATTACGACATCGTGATTGTAGGCGGGGGCATGGTTGGCGCGAGTCTGGCTTGTGCCTTGTTACCCGCCAGTGAGCAGCTGGATCTGAATATTGCTGTCATTGAAGCGTTTCCCATGCCGGAAGCCAGTGAACTGATCTATCAGCCCAGCTATGACTCCCGTGCCACCGCATTGGCGTACGGTGCCCGCACCCTTTATGAGCTGATGGGTATCTGGGACACGTTACGCGAACATCTGAGTCCGATTGAGCATATCCACGTATCTGATCGTGGACGCTTTGGTGCGACCCGTTTACATGCAGAGGACGAGCACGTCTCTGCGCTGGGTTATGTGGTTGAAAACCACTGGTTGGGGCGGGTATTGCTGGATCGTTTGCAGCAACCGGATGCTGGGCGGGTGGATTTTATCTGTCCGGCAGAGGTGATGGATATCCAGCCCGGTGCCAAGCAGATGGGGTTGAATGTGAAGCACAATGACGAAATGCAGCAGCTGACCGCTGAGCTGGTGGTGATGGCTGACGGTGGCCGCTCTGAGTTGCGTGAACGTATGGGGATCGGTTATCAGCAGGCGTCTTACGGCCAGCATGCAGTGATCGCCAATGTGAGTCCTGATCGAAGTCACGAAGGTGTGGCGTACGAACGCTTCACCGATTCAGGTCCTATGGCGCTGTTGCCACTGGAAGATGAGGGTGGTCAGCACCGTTGTGGTCTGGTGTGGACGGTGCCCGACGATAGGGTTGAAGAAATACTGGCATTGGACGACGATGCATTTATCGAACGCCTGCACGAGCGTTTTGGTTATCGGGCCGGGTGTTTTGTACACGTGGGTGAGCGTCATGCCTATCCGCTGAAGCTGGCGGTTGCCGATGAACAGGTGCGCGCGGGGCTGGCGGTCTTGGGTAACGCTGCACATGCGCTGCACCCGATTGCGGGTCAGGGCTACAATCTGGCCCTGCGGGGTGTGGTTGCATTGGCTGATCAGATCATCGGCGCGCGTAAACAGGGGATTTCGGTGGGTGATCTGGGTGTTCTGCAGGCATTTTATGAGCAGCAGAGTTATGACCAGCAGCGGACCATCGGTCTGAGCGATCAGGTGATGAAGTTGTTTTCGAACAACAATCCATTGTGTGCATTTGGCCGGGATCTGGGATTGCAGTTGCTGGATATTTGTCCGCCTGCAAAGACCGTGTTTGCCCGCGGTGCGATGGGGTTGGATATGCCTGCACCGGATTTGAAATAAGCCAACGCTGATATAGCAAAAGTGGAACAACAGTAAAGTGAAGAGAAAACAATGAGCGCAGCAGAGCAGGTTGATATCGTCATTGTAGGTGCAGGCATGGTCGGGGTTACTCTGGCCACGGCGCTAGCCCCTTCCGGCTTGAATATCTGGTTGCTGGAGCAGCGCGAAGGAGATCCTGCGGGTTATCCGGCGGTGGTGCACCAACAGCAGGCCAAAGGCTACGATCCTCGCGTCAGTGCGCTGACCTGTGCGTCTCAGCAGATTCTGACCTCGGTGGGTGCCTGGCCCAAAATGCTCGATTACCGCGTGAGCCCTTATACCGGTATGGATGTCTGGGATGGTGAAGGGACCGGTCATATCCACTTCTCTTCGAACGAACTGCATGAGCCTTGTCTGGGGCATATCGTTGAGAATCGAGTTACGCTGGCGGCACTTTACGAAGTGTTAGGGGAGCATGACAACCTGCATTTTCAGTCGGGTGTTGCGATGAATACGCTCTCTGAACCCGATCCGGCCGACGGTGGTCTGCGGATGCTGGGGTTGAGTGACGGGCGGATCGTACAGACACCGCTGGTGGTTGCGGCGGATGGTGCTCTGTCGCGCACCCGTCAGTTGGCGGCTATTCCGATGATGGAGTGGGATTACGGTCACCATGCGATAGTGACGACCATTCGTACTGAGCAATCTCATCAGCATACCGCGTGGCAGCGGTTTACCGAAGACGGTCCGCTGGCGATTCTGCCGTTGCACGCGGATGAGGATGATCGGACCAGCTCGATTGTGTGGTCTACCTCGCCGGGTCATGCCAACGAACTGATGGCGCTGGACGATGAGTCATTCTGCGCGGATTTAGCGCGTACGTTTGAGCACCGTTTAGGGGATGTCGAGTGGGTGGATCAGCGCCATGTGTTCCCGCTGCGCCAACGCCATGCAAAGTACTATGTACGCGAAGGATTCGCCGCAATTGGGGATGCTGCGCATACCATTCACCCGCTGGCCGGGCAGGGTGTGAATCTGGGGCTACTGGATGCTGCGTCTCTGGCGGAGGTGTTGCTGGATGCATCTGAGCGTGGAGAGTCCTACGGGGCTGAAACAGTATTGCGTCGGTTCCAGCGTGCCCGTCAGAGTGACAATCTGCAAATGTCGGCGGCGATGGAAAGCTTTAAACGTCTGTTTAACGCTGAACAACCGGCCGTGCGACTCTTGCGCAACATGGGGATGAACCTGCTGGATAAAATGGCACCGGTGAAAAATCATATCGTGATGGATGCGATGGGTTTGCGGGGTAATTTGCCTCGCTTGGCGCAGCGCCCGATCCGTCACTGAGTATTAAGCGGGCTTTTGCGGCCCGCGTCCTCTCCCGATATCCTCCAGCGTCTGTCCCGGTGTGGCTTTGAGACGATGGTCTAGCGCTTGACTACGATCAAAGATTGATCTGATCGCCAATTGCCTATAAATTGTCATCCCTTTTTCTTTTAGTTTCGCGACAGCTGTACGGGTCGCCCAGTGTATTCACAATAAGAGTTTCAGCTATGGGCAATAAAACCGCGCTTTACCAGGCACATGTTGATATGGGTGCCAAGGTTGTTGATTTTGGTGGCTGGGATATGCCGCTGCATTACGGTTCACAGATGGATGAACACAACGATGTCCGTAACGATGCGGGTATGTTCGATGTGTCCCACATGACCGTAGTGGATGTGACGGGTGCTGATGCTAAAGAATTTCTGCGTCACCTGTTGGCTAATGATGTTGCTAAGTTACAGGCCAAAGGTAAGGCTTTGTACTCTGGAATGCTGAACGTTGATGGCGGTGTCATCGATGATCTGATCATTTATCTGATGACTGAGCCGGGCGTATCCGGTGAGTGGTTCCGCGTGGTTGTCAATTGTGCCACCCGCGAAAAAGATCTGGCATGGATGGCAGAACAGGCCGCGAAGTTTGATGATGTTGCGCTGACTGAGCAGCCTGAGCTGGCGTTGATTGCTGTGCAAGGTCCATCGGCACTGGCGCGCGCTAAAGTGGCGGTGACCGAGTCGCGGGCTACACTGATTGACAACCTGAGCGTATTCCAGGGTGTTGAATCTGAGGGCTGGTTTATCGCCCGTACCGGTTATACCGGTGAAGACGGTCTTGAAGTGATGCTGCCCGAAGATGAAGCTGCTGATTTCTGGCAGGCGCTGGCGGATGCCGGTGTCAAACCAACCGGCTTGGGCGCACGCGACACCTTGCGTCTGGAAGCCGGTATGAATCTGTACGGTTCCGATATGGACGAAACGGTTTCGCCGCTGGCGGCCAACATGGGTTGGACGATCAGCTGGGAGCCTGAAGAGCGTAACTTTATCGGACGTAACGCGCTGGAAGCCCAGAAGCAGGCAGGCGTAGAGCAGAAGCTGGTAGGTTTAGTGCTGGAAGGCCGGGGTGTGCTGCGGGCACATCAGAAAGTTATTATTGACGGTGTTGGTGAAGGTGAAATTACCAGCGGTAGTTTCTCACCAACACTGGGGCACTCCGTTGCGCTGGCACGTGTGCCGGCAGCAACAGGCGAGAGTGCGGAAGTTGAGATGCGTGGCAAGCGGGTGGCGGTGAAAGTCGGGCGCCCGGTGTTCGTACGAAACGGCAAAAAAGTCTTTTCTTAATTTAAAGGGTAGGACGCTGGAATGAGTAACAATCCATCCGAACTGAAGTATGTAGCAAGCCATGAATGGATTCGCGTAGAAGGCGATGGCACCGTCACTGTAGGCGTAACCGATCACGCACAGGACCTGCTGGGTGATGTGGTATTTGTTGAATTGCCGGAAGTGGGCGCAGAGCTGGCGAACGGCGATGATGCGGGTGTTGTGGAGTCCGTAAAAGCGGCTTCCGATATCTATGCACCGATCTCCGGTGAAGTGATTGCCATCAACGAAGCGCTGGAAGATACGCCAGAAAACGTCAACAGCGATCCATACGGTGACGGCTGGTTCTTCAAGCTGAAGCTGACCGATGAAGCAGAGCTTGACGCTTTGCTGGACGCGGATGGTTACGCTACGCATTGCGAATCTGAAGCCTGATTTTAGGTAGTGCACCCACTATGGGTGCACTGCTCTGATCTACCTATCCCGGCAGAGAGCCGGCAGCTGTTTTGCACCGTTGAAGTGCATGCAATCTGCTGAGCTCCTGAGCCGGGATTGTTGTTTAAGCTGGACGGAAATAAATGTCACTGCAAACGTTAAAATTACGCGACGGCGCTGATCGTCGTCTCCGGGGCGGTCACCTGTGGATCTACAGCAATGAAGTAGATACTGCGGTGACCCCGCTGAAGAACTTTGCTGCTGGAGAGCAGGTGGTTGTAGAAAACAACCGTGGGAAAGCGCTGGGTATTGCCTACGTTAACCCGAATACCCTGATCTGTGGCCGTATTGTGAGCCGTGATCTGAAACATGTGCTGGACCGTTCACTGCTGATACATCGTCTGAATATAGCCCTGTCGTTGCGTGAAGCCTGCTTTGATGCGCCTTGCTATCGTTTGGTTTACGGCGACAGCGACGGCCTGTCAGGACTGGTCATTGATCGCTTTATGGATATTTTTGTCGTGCAGGTGTCGACCGCCGGTATGGAAGCCGTGCTGGAAGATATCGTCGACGCTCTGAACAAGGTGTTCCGCCCGAAAGCTATCCTGCTGCGCAATGATGGCAAGATGCGTGATATGGAAGGTTTGGAGACTTACATTGAGATCGTGCAGGGTGATCTGCCTGATCTGTGTCCGTTGGAAGAGAACGGTGTGCCGCTGCTGGCACCCTTGCAGAAAGGTCAGAAAACCGGTTGGTTTTACGATCACCGTGAGAACCGGGCACAGATGCAGAAGCACGTTAAGGGCAAGCGCGTGTTGGATCTGTTCAGTTACGTGGGTGGCTGGGGTACGCAGGCGCTGGCGGCAGGTGCTGAGCAGGTGGTATGTGTTGATGCTTCTCATTATGCGCTGGAAGTGGCGGGCGAGAATGCACGCATCAACGGCGCTGATGACCGTTTCGAAGGTTTCCACGGCGATGCGTTTGATATCTGCAAAACCATGATCTCCGAAAAAGAGCGTTTTGACGTAGTGGTGGTGGATCCGCCAGCGTTTATCGCGAAGAAAAAGGATATTCGCAACGGCGAGCGTGCCTATGCACGCATGAATAACTTTGCAATGCGTCTGCTGAATAAAGGCGGTGTGCTGGTCTCTGCGTCCTGCTCGATGCATCTGGAATACAGTCGGTTGGTAGATATCATCCGTACCAATAGCCGTGAGCTGGACCGCAGTGCACAGATCTTCCATCAGGGGCATCAAGGTGCAGACCATCCGTTGCACCCTGCGATCCCTGAAACCGATTATCTGAAAGCCTACTTCGCACGCATTCTGCCTGCATCCTGAGGAGACGGCCATGCAATACAATACGCTGGGTAATACGGATATAAAGATCAGTCTGATCTGTCTGGGCACAATGACCTACGGCAGCGATCATACTGAAGCTGAAGCCCACGAGCAGATGGATTATGCCCTAGAGCAGGGTGTGAACTTTTTTGATGGGGCTGAGATGTATCCGGTCCCAACCTCGCCTGAGTATCAGGGGCGTAATGAAGAGATCATCGGTAGCTGGCTGAAAAAGCGGGGCTGTCGTGATCAGGTAGTGGTGGCGACTAAAGTGGCTGCGCCTGCGGATATGACACGTTACCTGCGTCCGGACATGGCATTTGATCGGCGCAATATTCGTGAAGCGGTGACCAGTAGTCTGAAGCGTCTACAGACGGATTATATCGATCTCTACCAATTGCACTGGCCGGAACGTAAGACTAACTTTTTCGGCCAGCTCAACTATGAGCATCAGCCTGATCAGGATGGCACACCGTTACTGGAAACGCTGGAAGCGCTGGGTGAGCTGGTGGATGAGGGCCTGGTGCGTCATATCGGTCTTTCTAATGAAAGTGCCTGGGGTACGATGAAGTTCCTGCAGCTGGCTGAGCAGCATGGTTTGCCACGTGCGGTCTCGGTACAGAATCCGTTTAACTTCCTGAACCGTACGGTTGAGGTGGGTTTGACGGAAGTGCTGCACCGTGAGGGCGTCTCGCTGTTGCCGTACTCGCCGCTAGCGTTTGGTGCGTTGAGTGGTAAATATATTGGCGGTGCACGTCCAGAGGGTGCGCGGATTACCAAATATCCGGCATACGGACGCTATTTTAACGAACAAGGTCAGAAGGCGGTTGAAGCCTACGTGGCTTTGGCGCAAAAGCATGAGCTCGACCCTTGTATGATGGCGCTGGCGTGGGTGAATAATCGTCCGTTTGTGGATGCCAACATTATCGGTGCCAGCTCAATGGCTCAGCTCAAGGCTAATATCGAATCTGCGAACGTCACGCTGAGTGATGAGCTGTTGGCTGAGATCGAAGCGATCAATGTGCTGTATCCGAATCCATGTCCTTAAGGTTTAACGGATGAAAATGAAACCCCGCTTTTTAGCGGGGTTTTCTTTTATGGGGTAAACGGGGGCGGGCTTAACTGCGCTTCATTTCCCGGTCGAACTGGAATTTTCGCGAGGTGACGTAACCTTCCATGCGACGCAGCTTTTCATCAATCCGACGCATGCGCTCACCGATGTCGGCTGCCTGGCCGCTGGGTGTTGGGCCATAGTTAAACAAAGCATCTTTCAGGTTGTGAGATGCTTCGCTGGTGTCAGCGTGGTAGGCATGCGGCTGCCGGTAAGCGTCTCTGTTGCTGTTGTGTGGCCGGTCGTGCGCGTTTTGGCGGTTTGCTGTTGGGCGTTTTGCCATCATCAATATGCCTGCCACGTAGAGCAGAATGGCAAAGCTGCCGGTGAACAGGAACAGGGTGACAAAGCCTAAGCGGACCAACCAGCTGGGCATGTTCATGTTTTCGGCGATGCCGCCACACACGCCTGCCATCCAGCTGTCGTTGCGACTGCGGTAAAGGTCCATGCCGTAGCCATTGTGTTTGCGTGAGAACATACCTATCTCCTTGTTGATTGTTGATAGCGCGGATCGGATTCGTTGTCACGCCACTGAGGATGTTCAGCATCCAAAATGGTTTCAAGGGTGCCAATCCGCTCTTCCAGCCTTTCTACTTGCGCCATCGCGCTGGAAAGCGTGTGGCGATCATCCTCTGACAATCCTTTGGTTGCACGTGACTTGCTAAGGTAGTGAAGCACCAGCCAGAGTGGGGCGACTAACCCCATAAAAATCACAGTGGGGACGAAAAAGAACAGGATGCTGGACATCATTAGTCACCTTTTTTGTTGCTTTCCATTTCAGCTTTCAGCTTAGCCAGCGCGTCATCCAGTTTCTCATCACGTTCCAGATCGGCAATTTCCTCAGCCAGGTCTTTGGTGCCCAGATCGTAACTTTCCACTTCGCCTTCCAGGTCATCCATTTTGCGCTCGTAGCGTTCGAACTTGTCGAATGCTTCGTTCAGCTTGTCGCGACTGAAGCGGCGACGAATGTCCAGGCGTGACCGGGCGGTTTGTTCGCGTGCCAGTAGCGCTTTCTGCTTGGCTTTGGCGTCGTCGAGTTTTCGCTGCAATTGGCCGATCTCATCATTCAGTTCTGCCAGTTGTTCATCCACCATGACCATCTCGTTACCTGCGAGCACAAGCGTTTCTTCAATGCTTGCCTGTTCCGCGAGTGCTCCGCGGGCGAGATCTTCGCGACCTTTGCTCAGGGCCAGTTTGGCCTTGTTGCCCCATTCGTCGGCGTCGCGTTGTAGGTTAACGATACGGCGCTCCAGTGTTTTGCGGTCAGCGATGACGCGGGCGGAGGTGGTGCGTACTTCTACCAGCGTATCTTCCATCTCCTGAATCATCATCCGGATCATTTTTTCCGGATCTTCGGCCCGATCCAGCAGGGAGCTAATGTTGGCGTTCACGATGTCCTGAAAGCGGGAAAAAATACCCATGACTATCTCCTTTTTTGATTCGAAGCGGGTTGTTTGCATGTTTTGTACATAGCGAACGGTGTGCCAAAAGTAACGTTTTTTATGTAATGCCTTGATAGATAAGGATTTGTTTCCAGTTATAAGAAAAGTGACAGCGATTTGTGATAGGGATACTATGACTAATTAACAGTCTATTTAACTAAGTATTAGTCAATATGAATCACTCTAAGCGACAGCCTTTAATTGGTTCCTCTGTGCTCCTGATGGATGTTATTGATCAGGTTTCTGGTTTAGCGCCACTGAGTAAGCCTGTGTTGGTGATGGGTGAACGGGGTACAGGTAAAGAGCTGATTGCTGAGCGGTTGCATTTTCTGTCCAAGCGTTGGGATCAGGCGTTTCTGAAGCTCAACTGTGCGGCGATGAGTGAGAGTTTGTTGGAAAGTGAGTTGTTTGGTCATGAGGCAGGCGCTTTTACCGGCGCGGCTAAGCGGCATTTTGGCCGGTTTGAGCGGGCTGACGGTGGGACGTTGTTCCTGGATGAATTAGCGACCTGCTCAATGCGGGTGCAGGAAAAGCTGCTGCGGGTTATTGAGTATGGAGAATTTGAGCGTGTGGGCGGTCAGCAGACGGTCCGTGTGGATGTGCGGCTGATTGCTGCAACCAATGAAGATATTCAGCAGCTAGCGGAGCGCGGTGAGTTCCGTGCGGACCTGCTCGACCGGCTGGCGTTTGATGTTGTCAATTTGCCGCCTTTGCGGTTTCGGCAGGAGGATATTCCTGAGCTGGCGGAATATTTTGCATCGGGCATGTGTCGTGAATTGGAGCGTGCTTATTTTCCCGGATTCAGCGAGCAGGCGATGGCAAAACTGCTCTCCTATCACTGGCCGGGAAATATTCGTGAGCTGAAGAATGTCGTTGAGCGCAGTGTTTATCGTAGTGATGATGCGGAGGAGGTGGTTGTTGATGTGGTCCTCAATCCCTTTCAGGCTGCGTGGCAGGAAAAAACGAAGGCTCAGATGCAAGTTGATGAAGGTGTAACAGAAGATGTTGTTCCAGCGGATGATATCCGTGATTTGGTGGCAGAGCTACCCTCTGATTTACCGGGGCGGATGCGTGAACTGGAGAAAAAGATGCTGGCGCAGGCGCTGAATCAAAACCGCTTCAATCAGCGTCAGACCGCGGACAACCTTGGGTTGAGTTATCACCAGTTACGCAGTTATCTGCGTAAGCATCAGATGTTGCCGCTTAAGCGTTATTTGGCGGAACAGGATAACAATTGAAATTGATTCCGGGTGGGCGTGGGTCATCAGCGAATAGAGAAAAGCCGGTGCCTTAAGCAGCACCGGCTTTTCTGCTTATGGCGTGTTCATGGCCGGTTGGCCTGCCCAGTCGGGAACGGACATTAGATCCACACCCCAGATCAGTGGTAATACATAGGCGATGCAGAAGGTGATCGCCGCAACACCGATCAGGTTGACCCACAAACCGGCTTTGGCCATCTGCATAATGCTGACATAACCCGAGCCGTAGACGACTGCATTGGGTGGGGTGGCCACCGGCAGCATAAAGGCGAACGATGCCGCGACGGCGGCGGCAAACATCGGTCCATACGGATGCACACCCATCGTGCCCGCTACCGCCGCCATCACGGGGATCAGCAATGTTGCGGTAGCTGTGTTGGAGGTGATTTCAGTGAGAAACAGGGTCAGCAGTACGACGACTCCGATAAACAGCGTCAGGTCTATGCCACTCAACAGACTCAGTTGGCTGCCGATCCACTCGGTCAGGCCGGTGGTTGAAAAGCCTTTCGCTAACGCCAGACCGCCGCCGAACAGCAGGATGACACCCCACGGAAGTTTCACTGCTGATTCCCAATCGAGCAGGAAGCGGCCTTTTTTCAGGTCAACCGGCGTTATAAATAGCAAAAGGGCACCCACAATGGCAATGGTGGCATCGTGGATCATAGGGGGCTTCAGGAAGCCACGTAAAATCCAGCTGGCGGCGGTGAGTGTGAAGATCAGCAGGACCAGCTTTTCGGCTTTGCTAATCGATCCCAGTTCTTCTAGCTGCTGGGACACCATTTCCTGTCCGCCCGGCAAGGTCTCCAAGCCTGATGGGTACACCACCTTCACCAATAAAAACCATGCAACGGCCAGCATAACGATGGCCAGAGGTACGCCGAAGCTCATCCATTGGGCAAAACCAATGGAGTGTCCGTAAATGTTCTCGGCCATACCAGCCAATACGGTATTCGGAGGTGTGCCGATCAATGTGCCGACACCGCCAATCGAGGCGGCAAAAGCGATCCCCAGCATCAGTGAAATGCCGAACTTAAAATGTTGTGGTCGGGTATCGATGTCATCGATGGGGTTGGTGCTCAATGATGCTGCGGTTTGATTGATGATCGCCAGGCCAATCGGCACCATCATCATGGTTGTGGCTGTATTGCTGACCCACATAGATAGAAAGGCCGTAGCAATCATGAAACCCAATACGATGCGGTCAGGGCCAACGCCGACCATGCGAATGGTATGCAGCGCAACGCGCTTGTGCAGGTTCCATCGTTCCATCGCAATGGCGATCAGGAAGCCGCCCATGAACAGAAAAATAAGATGATTTGCATATGACGGCGTGGCCTGAGCCGATTTCATAATGCCTAGGGTGGGATACAGGGCAACCGGCAGCAATGAGGTGGCAGGAATAGGAATCGCTTCAGTAATCCACCAGGTGGCCATGAGTGCCGCGATAGCTGCAACCTTCAGGGCTTCCGGTGTTAATCCTTCAGGCAGTGGCAGGGCGAGTATCAATAAAAACAGCGCAGGTCCTAGTAATAGGCCAACGCGTTGACGCATGCTGTACATAGATCATCTACTTTTCTGTGAATGGATAAGCTATTGGTACAGCATAGATCGTGCCATTCGCCTGAAATGGGATGAAGGTGGGAAATATGAGGTTTTTTGGCTAAGTATTGATCAGTGTCGGTGGGTTCGTGTGTGGAGAACCACCCTGCGGACAAAAAAAATGGGTGATTATTCACCCATTTTTACGTCATGTTGTTGTGTTAGCGCAGATCGAGTACGGGCCAATCACGCCCCGTGGCATGGCTTTCCAGTAGCTCGTCCGGATTGACCGCAACAGGGTAGGTGACCAGTTCCAATAGAGGAAGGTCGTTGTGGGAGTCACTGTAGAAATAACTCTCTTCCAGCGTGTGGCCGGTGTCCGTCAGCCATGTATGCAGGCGTTCAACTTTGCCATGTTGGAAGCATGGGGTGCCTGCTACTTTTCCGGTGTAGCTGCCATTCTGTAATTCTGGGTCGGTTGCCAGAATAGCATCCACTCCCAGATGTTCTGCGATAGGCTGAGTAACAAAGGCGTTGGTCGCCGTAATGATCAGTAGGAAGTCTCCCTGATCGCGATGTTTCTGCAACAGTTCCGCGGCTTTTGGCAGCATGATCGGTGCGATCATCTCGCGCATGAATTCAGCATGCCATGCGGCGAGTTGTGCCATGTCGTGTTCGGCCAGAGGGCGCAGGGCGAATTCCAGATATTCATGGATATCCAGCCCCCCACTTTTATACTGTTCATAAAAGTAGTCATTGGCACGGCGGTATACATCGGTATCAACGATACCTTTTTTACACAGAAACTCGCCCCAGGCGTGGTCGCTGTCGCCGCCAATAAGAGTGTTGTCCAGATCAAAGATTGCCAGGCTCAAGTAAGAGTCTCCCTGTCAGTTTGCTGATAACCGGAGAAATCTCCGCTACTTTAATAGTCTGGATTTTACAGGCTGGATGACGCTGGGGTAAGAGGATATTGCGTTGATTTGCCCACCACAAAAGAATTGTGGAACAATAGGTTGAAAAAGATTTAGGAAAAATTACGTGATCGATTCAGATGGGTTCAGACCGAATGTCGGTATCATTCTGGCTAACTCGCTGGGTCAGGTTCTCTGGGCAAGGCGGATCGGCCAGGATGCATGGCAGTTTCCGCAAGGTGGTATCAACGAAGATGAATCGCCCGAACAGGCGATGTTACGTGAACTCGAAGAGGAAGTCGGGCTCACACAAAAAGACGTTGAGATCGTAGCAGTAACCCGAGGTTGGTTACGCTATCGTTTGCCCAAACGCATGATTCGGCGTAATTCGCATCCGATATGTATTGGCCAGAAGCAGAAATGGTTTCTGCTCAGGATGCTGACAGATGATAGAGCGGTGGCGATCGATCAGACCGAGTCACCGGAGTTTGATGACTGGCAGTGGGTAAGTTATTGGTATCCGCTGGGTCAGGTTGTTTCGTTTAAACGAGAGGTTTATCGCAAGGCGATGCGTGAATTATCGCCCAAGATGTCACGGATGATTGTATAACTTTACTTAGGAGGTTGGTGGATGCTGGAAGTATTGCGCAAGATTGTTCAGGAGGTGAGTACTGCTCCGGATCTGGACTCCGTTCTGGATCTAATTGTGCGCCGTATCCAGCGGGCGATGCGAACTCAGGTATGTTCTGTTTACCTGTACGACGATGATGCTGAACGTTACAGCCTGATGGCAACACAAGGGCTTAACCCGGATGCAGTGGGGCGGGTGAGTCTGTCCTCTTCAGAAGGTATTGTCAGTATGGTTGGTCAGCGCGCCGAACCTATCAACCTGGAGGATGCGTCTGTGCATCCTCGCTATACCTACCTCAAAGACACCGGAGAAGAGCAGTTTCACGCGTTTCTGGGTGTCCCTATCATTCATCACCGCGATGTTTTAGGCGTGCTGGTTGTTCAGCAGAAAGAAGTGCGCCGCTTTGATGAAAGTGAAGAAGCCTTTCTGGTGACCTTATCCGCCCAGTTGGCGGGCGTGATTGCACATGCTGAGGCGACTGGGTTAATCCGTCCTCAAGGTGAGGGTGAAACCGAAAGCGAACGTCGTTTTGAGGGGATTGCCGGTTCTCCGGGTGTGGCGATTGGTCAGGTTGTTGTAATCGTACCGCCCGCAGATCTCAGTGTAGTGCCAGACAAAGTCGCAGCAGACATTGATCATGAGATCGAAAGCTTTGAAGCGGCTCTGGCGTTGGTGCGCAAAGACATCAAGGTGGTCGGGCGTAGTTTGTCCAAGCGCTTACGTGCGGAAGAGCAGGCATTGTTTGATGTGTATCTGCGCATGCTGGATGACAATGCGTTGGCCGGCGAAGTGATCGATAAAATTCGTGGCGGTCAGTGGGCACAGGGAGCTTTGCGCACCGTTGTCATGGAGCACGTGCAGCAGTTCTCGATGATGGATGATCCTTATCTGCGTGAGCGTGCTACGGATATTAAAGATCTGGGGCGGCGTGTACTGGCATATATGCAGGAGTCCGGGCCGGCGGATATTGAGTTCCCGGAAGATACAATTCTGGTTGCCGATGAGATTACCCCTGCGATGCTGGGTGAGGTGCCGTCCGACAAGCTGCTGGGACTGGTGTCTGTACATGGATCCGGTAACTCTCATGCGGCCATTCTTGCGCGCTCCATGGGGATTCCTACGATCATGGGGGCGCTGGATCTGCCGTATACCCGTCTTGATGGCCGTAAGGTGATCATTGATGGATATTCCGGGCGAGTTTATATCGATCCCTCGGACGATCTACGCAGCGCTTATATGGATATTCTGCGCGGTGAGCAGGAGATGGCGGCTGAGCTCGCCACTCTGAAGGATATGCCGGCTGAAACCCGTGACGGCTTCCGTATGCCTCTGTGGGTAAATACAGGGCTCGTGGCTGATGTGGCGCGGGCGCTGGAGCGTGGTGCCGAGGGGATTGGGCTCTATCGCACCGAAATTCCCTTTATGATTCGCGACTTCTTCCCAAGTGAGCAGGAGCAATTGCAGACGTACCGTCGTCAGTTGGAGGCATTCCATCCGCGTCCGGTAACGATGCGTACTCTGGATATTGGCGGCGATAAAGCATTGCCCTATTTTCCGATTCAAGAGGAAAATCCGTTTTTGGGTTGGCGTGGAATCCGCGTCACACTGGATCACCCTGAGATCTTTCTGGTGCAGGTCCGTGCCATGCTGCGGGCAGGTGAGGGGCTGAACAACCTGCGTATTATGCTGCCGATGGTTACCAGCGTGCATGAGGTCGATGAGGCGTGCCGTCAGATTGATCGTGCAGTTTCTGAGCTGCGTGATGAGGGCTTTGCGATTGAGCGGCCGCAGGTTGGTGTGATGGTGGAGGTGCCCGCCGCGGTGTATCAGGTGCGACGTTTTGCTCGTCGGGTGGATTTCATCTCAGTGGGGTCGAATGACCTGACGCAGTATCTGTTGGCGGTGGATCGAAACAATCCGCGTGTAGCGGGTTTATACGTGTCTTATCATCCTGCCGTGTTACGTGCGCTCGAATATATCGCGCGTGAAGCGCATAAAGAGAGTGTGCCTGTATCGATCTGTGGTGAGATGGCATCTGAACCGGGTGGCGCGTTGCTGCTGATGGGGATGGGCTATGACGTATTGTCGATGAATGCGACGAACTTACCTAAGATTAAATCCGCTATCCGGGGCGTCACAAAAATTGAGGCCGATGAGTTGTTGCAACAGGTGATGGGCATGGATGATGCCGATGAGATCCATCATCTGTTGCGTCGTCGCTTGCGTGAGCTGGGGCTGTCGCAGCTGACCCGTCCTGTTATTCCTGATTGATTCTGGCTGCAGCGCCAATCGCTGGTAGCTGCAGTTCAAACTCCTGGCTGTCCGTATTCCCATGTGTGTCGAATGTATCTTCACGCAGATAGGTTGTGCCGTCTGGTTTTTGCAATAAGAGCGTAATCGCGCGTGTGCCATAGTCGGGAGAGCGAATGAAACAGGAGGAGAGCATTTTCTCCCATTCTGCACTGATGCCAGTGTCGGGTAGATCTGTATCGGCAGCCTGAGTCTGATCCATCATCAGCGAGATTAATGCGTCAGGTTTCAGGTGGTTATCCTGCAGTTGTTGTGTCAGTCCGTTACGCACGTTGAGTAATTTGGGCCACGGGGTGTCTAGTAGTGCATTGGACAAGCCGTAAACGCCGGGGGGCAGTGAACGGTGTGTTGCGTCACTGCGGTTGCTGAGATAATGCAGCCCCGTTTCATCCCCCAGTAGCAGGTTGAAAGCACCGTAGGTGTGTTGTTCTGGTGTCAGATGTTCCAGATAGTGTCTTGCCGATTGTGGTTCTTGCAAATAGTGGCGGGTTAAATCGCCTCGGGAGCGAACCCCCATAGGTTTGTCCCGGCCATTACGGTGATTTGTGACTGTTGCAAAATGCCCGTGCTGATTCAGGCCTAGCCAGGTGCCTCCTTGTTCCAGATCACGCCCCGCCAGAATGTGGGGTGTATCCTGCCAGTAGTGCACTTCCCGGCTGGGGCGGCGGAAAAATTCGTCGCGGTTGGCTATCAAAATGAGTGAATAGACCGGATGGCTGTCGTAGGCGAATGTAATCAGGCACATGGGGCAGTTTGTCATTTCCTTAGCAAAGGTGGACCGCTAATATAGGCGCTTCCGAACGGGCGGGGCAAGTCAGCATGTGCAGCGGCAGCTGGTATGCAGGCGTTATCTGAAGGATTTTTCTATGTTCTTAACCCTATTGTTGTACTTGGTGCTGGGCGCAGTAGCAGGTGTTGTTGCAGGGCTTTTTGGTATCGGCGGCGGTTTGTTGATTGTGCCGGTGTTGATATTCAGCTTCGCTGCGCAAGGCATGTCGCCGGATGTGCTGACGCATGCGGCTGTGGCGACGTCGCTGGCAACGATTGTTGTTACCTCCATTAGCTCGGTGCGGGCGCATCATAAGCGTGGAGCTGTGCGCTGGGATCTGTTTAAACCGATCAGCGTGGGTATTCTGGTTGGGGCGTTTCTGGGGGTGAAAGTCGCCGGAATGATGCCCGGTTCCTTGCTGCAGGTTGTGTTTGGGGTGTTCGCACTGTGTGTGGCGGTCCAAATGGGGTTTGGGATCAAGCCGTCAGCAGGTACGGAGCCGCCATCGTCGACTACGTTGGCGGTGGGCGGAGGGTTTATTGGTGGACTGTCCACAATTTTTGGTATTGGTGGCGGTACATTAACCGTGCCATTTTTAAGCTGGAAGCGCGTGCAGATGCAGCAAGCGGTGGCAACATCCGCTGCCTGTGGATTGCCGATTGCGGTGATGGGTGCTCTGACCAATGTGTGGGAGGGTTGGGGGCATACGCAGACCGATGAGTGGAGTCTGGGTTATGTTTATCTGCCCGCGTTTGCCGGTATTGTGATTACCAGCTCTCTGTGTGCCAAATTTGGTGCGCGAATGGCGCACAGTTTGCCAGCGCCAGTGTTGAAACGATGTTTTGCTGTGTTTTTGCTGTGTGTGGGTACGTATTTAATCGGTAAGAACCTGTACTGAGGAAGGGTTTATGTGGGTGCATGATATTGATCCGGTCTTGCTGGATGTTGGGCCATTAACAGTCCATTGGTACGGTGTGATGTATCTGGTCGGTTTTGCGGCTGCCTGGTGGTTAGGGTGTGTGCGTGCACGTAAGCCGGCTTCAGGCTGGACCGAAGATCAGGTGTCTGATCTGATTTTTTGGGGGGCGATGGGGGTCGTACTTGGTGGCCGCTTTGGGTATGTGCTGTTTTACAACTTTGACCAGTTTTTGGCTGACCCGCTTTGGTTGTTCGCTGTATGGGAAGGCGGGATGTCTTTCCATGGGGGGTTGTTGGGCGTCATTGCCGTGCTTTGGCTTTGGGGGCGTAAGCACAATAAGTCGCTGTTGCAGATGGGAGACTTTGTTGCGCCACTGATTCCAATTGGTCTCGGGGCGGGCCGGATCGGTAACTTTATTGGTGGCGAGCTCTGGGGGCGTGCAACAGATCTGTCCTGGGGTGTTGTGTTCCCGCGTGCCGCCGATGGGATCGCCCGTCACCCGTCGCAGCTATATGAATTTGCACTGGAAGGTGTGTTGTTGTTCGTTATTCTGTGGTGGTACTCCAGTCAGCCGCGTCCAAGAATGGCAGTATCTGGTATGTTCCTCCTGCTATATGGCGTGTTCCGCAGTCTGGTGGAGTTGGCGCGTGAGCCTGATGCGCATCTGGGCTTTCTGGCATTCGACTGGTTGACGATGGGGCAGTTGCTCTCTGTGCCAATGATCCTGGTGGGGATGGGCATGATGGGGGCGGCTTATGCACGTACGAAGTGAATGGTGTAGAATCGGTTCAAAAATGACGCAATTGAAAGCTTAGGGCGAAACTATCCATGCAGCAGTATCTGGATCTGATGCGAGACATTCTGGAGAGCGGCACCGATAAAGGTGACCGTACCGGCACAGGGACGCGTTCTGTGTTTGGACGTCAGTTACGGTTTGATCTGTCAGAAGGTTTTCCGTTGTTGACGACGAAAAAGGTCCATCTCAAATCGATCATCTATGAGTTGCTCTGGTTTTTGGACGGCAATACGGACAATAACTGGCTGAAAGAACGCGGTGTTTCGATCTGGAATGAGTGGGCGCTCGAAGATGGTGATCTGGGGCCGGTATACGGTAAACAGTGGCGCTCCTGGCAGTGTCCTGATGGTAGTACTGTTGATCAGATCGGTCAGGTGGTTGAGCAGATCAAGCGCACGCCGAACTCCCGGCGTTTGATTGTCAGTGGCTGGAACCCGGCGGATTTGCCGGATGAGACTCAGAGCCCGCAAGACAATGTGCGTAACGGCAAGGCTGCGTTGCCACCATGTCATACCTTGTTTCAGTTTTATGTGCTGGACGGAAAGTTAAGTTGTCAGCTCTACCAGCGCAGTGCTGACTATGTACTGGGCGTGCCGTTTAATATCGCTTCCTATGCATTGTTAACTCACATGATTGCACAGCAGTGTGATCTGGATGTGGGGGACTTTGTGCATACCTTTGGGGATGCTCATCTCTATCAGGATCACATTAATGATCCTGCCATCGTATCTGAGCAGCTGTCTCGTACGCCGCGTGCATTGCCTAAATTGCTAATTAAGCGTAAGCCGGAAAGTCTGTATGACTATCGGTTTGAAGATTTTGAAGTCGTTGATTATGACCCGTATCCTCCGATCCGGGCTGCAGTATCAATCTGAGGAAAGAATATGAGGCTGGCAATCATCGTTGCTCAGGCAGAAAACCGGGTAATCGGGATTAACAATAAATTACCCTGGCATCTGCCGGAGGATCTGCGTTATTTCAAGCAGGTCACGATGTCGAAACCGATCATTATGGGGCGTAAAACCTATGAGTCGATTGGTCGTCCATTGCCGGGCCGAACGAATATTGTAATCTCCAGACAGGCCGGTTATACGCCGGAAGGGGTGAAGGTTGTCCCGTCGCTGGAGTCTGCAATAGAGCTGGCAGAGAGCATTTGTGTAATTGATGGTGCTGAAGAGGCGATGGTGATCGGTGGTGCTCAGATCTATGAGCAGGCGCTACTCCGTGCCGATCGGCTGTATCTGACGCAGGTTCACTCCAGTGTAGAGGGTGATGCCTGGTTCCCGGTGATTGCCATGGAACAGTGGCAAGAAGTTGGGCGCGAGGACTTCACAGCAAAGGAACCAAACCCCTACGATTACAGTTTTATCGTGTTGGACCGGGTGTAACGAAGGATGAAGTAGTATGGCGATCCGTTCGTTGTTGTCTATCCTGGCTGACGGACGCTTTCACTCTGGGCGTGAGCTTGGAGAAGTGCTTGGCGTAAGCCGTAGTGCAATCTGGAAGCAGATCCGCAAGCTGGAAGAGTTCGGCTTGGAAATTTATAGCGTTAAGGGACGTGGTTACCGGGTTCCGGGAGGTCTTGACCTGCTGGATCTGGAGCAGATTGAGACCGTACTGGAGCCATCAGTGCGAGCGAAGCTGAAAACCATTGAACTTGATTTATCTATTCCTTCGACAAATCTGCGAGCCTCGCAGAAGAGTCAGGAGGCTGACTGTCACGGGCATCTGTTCGTGGCCGAGCAGCAAACAGAGGGTCGCGGTCGTCGCGGCCGACCTTGGGAGAGCCCTTTTGGGCGTAATCTCTATTTCTCTTTGGTATGGCGTTTCGAAAACGGTGCCGCTGCGCTGGAAGGATTGAGTCTTCTGGTGGGGTTGAGTCTGGTTAAGGCTTTGCAAAAGCTGGGGGCGGACGAAGTTCAGCTGAAATGGCCCAATGATCTGCTGTGGCGAGATCGTAAGCTGGCGGGCATATTGCTTGAGATGACCGGAGATGCGTCGGGTGAATGTCAGGTCGTGATCGGTATTGGTGTCAATGTGGCGATGCCGATGGATTTTGCTGCCGCGATTGATCAGCCTTGGGTTGATCTACAAACTGCAATGGGTGTGAAGGTTTCACGCAATAATCTGCTGGCGGCGGTTCTGGAAGAGTTGGTGCCAGCGCTTGAGCGGTTTGCGGTTGAGGGCTTTGCGCCGCTAGTGGATCAGTGGCATCAGTGGCACGCCTATCAGGATCAGCCCGTTAATCTGTTTGTTGGTCAGAATACCCTTGAAGGTGTGTGTCGGGGTGTCGATACTAGCGGGGCGCTCTTGTTGGAAACAGCAGAAGGATTGCGCAGTTTTCATGGTGGTGAAGTGAGCGTCAGACGAACAGGATGATCCTTGATATCGATGTGGGCAATACGCTGCTGAAGTGGCGAACGGTGGAGTCGGGTGCGGTGGTTGATCGCGGTCGTCATCCCACCGATCGCTTAACGGCCGAGATGCCAGTGGACTGGCCTGCTCAGATTGATCAGGTTCGTATCTCTAATGTGGCGGGTCCGGCAGTCGCTGCTTTGCTATTGGCATACTGTCAGGCGCGCTGGGGTTGCCAGCCTGAGTTTGCGGTGACCCGTGCGGAAGCGGCGGGTGTTGTGAACAGTTACTCAGATCCATCGCGTATGGGGGTGGATCGCTGGCTGGCAATGCTGGCGGCGTATAACGACTGTCAGCAGGCGTGTTGCGTGGTTGATTGTGGTAGTGCGATCACCGTTGATTATCTGGAAGATGACGGTCGACACCGGGGAGGGTTTATTATCCCTGGTCTGCGTCTGATGTCTGAGAGTCTGCAGCGTAATACCGCAGAGGTGTTGGTTGATCGCACGGTAGATCAGTTTCAGGTAGAGCCTGGTCAGCATACGTCTGCAGCTGTTGCGCACGGTATAAATTTTGCTTTTAAGGCGTTGCAGGAAAAGATAGTCAATGAGCTGGGTGAGTCTGTCGATACCTGTCTCTATATCACCGGCGGTGATGGTGTGCTGTTTCATCAATTGTCAGGTGTGGGTCAGCTGCATCAGGATCTTGTAATGGAGGGTTTGCGCTGGTCGCTGTCCTGAGCCCTTCTCTTTCTATCCCCTTGTCTCTCCCTATTTGATATTCCGTCTATCTAAGGCGTGCGTAAGTTCGTTCCTTTCCTGTCTAAGAATTACCCAATAAAATCAAAGTGCTAACCCTGTTCAAAAGTTTTTCGAAAAAAACTTAAAAAAGTTGGGTTTTGGGGTTGCGTCGTATCTGAGCTGTGGGTAATATACGCGCCACTTCGACGCTGAGCCGGTATAGCTCAGTTGGTAGAGCAACTGACTTGTAATCAGTAGGTCCCGAGTTCGACTCTTGGTGCCGGCACCATTCAGCTGCGAAGTATTGGTAAGGTGGGATTCCCGAGTGGCCAAAGGGATCAGACTGTAAATCTGACGCGAAAGCTTCGGTGGTTCGAATCCACCTCCCACCACCATTTCAGCTTGACCCAAAGCGGGTATGGTATAGTGGCTATTACCTCAGCCTTCCAAGCTGAAGAGGCGGGTTCGATTCCCGCTACCCGCTCCAGCTGGAGTATATGAGTTTTCGCTCATGTAGCTCAGGGGTAGAGCACACCCTTGGTAAGGGTGAGGTCGGCGGTTCAAATCCGCCCATGAGCTCCAGTTTTATGAAGGGCAGATATAGCAATATATCTGCCCTTTGTTATATTTGTTTTTCAAAAAATTATCGCTAGTGGACTGTACTGATGGCTAAAGAACAATTTGAACGCTCCAAGCCGCACGTTAACGTTGGTACGATCGGCCACGTTGACCACGGCAAAACTACACTGACCGCTGCCCTGACTCGCGTATGTGCGGAAGTCTTCGGCGGTGAAATGAAAGCGTTCGATCAGATCGATAACGCTCCAGAAGAACGTGAGCGTGGTATCACTATCGCAACGTCTCACGTTGAATACGATTCTACTATCCGTCACTACGCACACGTAGACTGCCCAGGACACGCCGATTATGTTAAAAACATGATCACTGGTGCTGCGCAGATGGATGGCGCGATTCTGGTATGTGGCGCGACTGACGGCCCTATGCCTCAGACTCGTGAGCACATCCTGCTGTCTCGTCAGGTAGGTGTTCCTTTCATCGTAGTATTCCTGAACAAAGCTGACCTGCTGGCTGAAGATTGCGGCGGCGTTGACTCTGAAGAATACGAAGAGATGCTGGAACTGGTGGAAATGGAACTGCGTGAGTTGCTGGACACTTACGACTTCCCAGGTGATGACACTCCAATCATCGCTGGTTCCGCTCTGATGGCTCTGAACGGCCAGGACGACAACGAGCTGGGTACTACCGCTGTTAAGAAGCTGGTAGAAGCGCTGGATACTTACATTCCAGAGCCAGAGCGTGCTATTGATCAGCCGTTCCTGATGCCTATCGAGGACGTATTCTCTATCTCCGGTCGTGGTACTGTAGTAACGGGTCGTGTAGAGCGTGGTATCGTTAACGTTGGTGACGAAATTGAAATCGTCGGCGTTAAAGAAACTACCACTACTACTTGTACTGGTGTTGAAATGTTCCGTAAGCTGCTGGACGAAGGTCGTGCAGGTGAGAACATTGGTGCGCTGCTGCGTGGTACTAAGCGTGACGAAGTTGAGCGTGGTCAGGTACTGGCTAAGCCAGGTTCCATCACTCCGCACACTCGTTTCGAAGGCGAAGTATACGTACTGTCCAAAGAAGAGGGTGGTCGTCACACTCCATTCTTCAAAGGCTACCGTCCACAGTTCTACTTCCGTACAACTGACATCACTGGTGCTTGTGAGCTGCCAGAGGGTGTAGAAATGGTAATGCCGGGTGACAACATCCAGATGGACGTTACTCTGATCAACCCAATCGCGATGGAAGACGGTCTGCGTTTCGCTATCCGCGAAGGTGGTCGTACCGTTGGTGCAGGTGTTGTATCTAAAATTATCGAATAAAAACCGATAATTAGGTGTTGCCAAACACCGGGGGGGTGCATATAATGTGCCTCCCTATTACGCAGTAGGCCAGTGGCTCAATTGGCAGAGCAGCGGTCTCCAAAACCGCAGGTTGGGGGTTCGAGTCCCTCCTGGCCTGCCAATCCTTCTCGGGATTGGCATCACAAAGCAGTAGCTTTTCTAAAATTCTGAGGCTTCCAAACGTGAACTCTAAAGTGTCTTCCGAAGGTTCAAAATTCGATGCTCTTAAATGGGTAGCGGTTGTGCTGGTGGTTGCCGCCGGAGTTGTAGGTAACTCCATCTACGCGGAAGAATCGCTGTTCTATCGTGTCGTTGTGCTTGTGGTGCTGGCGCTGGTTGCAGGCTTTGTTGCTTTGCAGACGGCTAAAGGGCAGGCATTCTTTAACTTGTTTAAAGAAGCCAAAGCAGAAATTCGTAAGGTTGTATGGCCTACACGTCAAGAGACTGGTCAGACAACGGCAATCGTTGTGGTTGTTGTGTTGATCGTTGGTCTGGCGCTGTGGGGGCTGGATTCATTATTGAGCTGGCTTGTGTCCGGTGTGATCGGTTAAGAGGTTATTGGCATGTCTATGCGTTGGTATGTTGTACATGCGTATTCCGGTTACGAAAAGCGCGTGATGAATACGCTGAAAGAGCGTATTGAGCTGCATGAAATGCAGGATTTCTTTGGTGATGTGCTTGTGCCAACCGAAGAAGTAGTAGAGATCCGCGAAGGTAAGAAGCGTAAGTCCGAGCGTAAGTTCTACCCGGGTTACGTACTGGTGCACATGGATATGAATGATGAGTCCTGGCATCTGGTTAAGAATACTCCTCATGTGCTTGGTTTTATCGGTGGTACTGCAGGCAATCCTGCGCCGATCACTGAAAAAGAAGCAAATGAGATACTGCAGCGCGTTGAAAGTGGTGTAGATAAACCTAGGCCGAAGACAGTCTTCGAGCCGGGTGAAATGGTTCGTGTTACTGACGGTCCGTTTGCTGACTTTAATGGTGTTGTTGAGGAAGTTAATTACGAGAAGAACAGGCTGCAGGTTGCAGTGCTGATTTTCGGTCGCTCCACGCCGGTAGAGTTGGAATTTATTCAGGTCGAAAAGGCCTGAGTTAAGAAAAAGTTGTAAAAAACTCTGCCTCTTGAGGGGTGGGGTTTTTGCGTTTTAAAGAAACGGGGAGCCGCAAGGCGCTTGTACCCAAATGAGGTGATTTCAATGGCTAAGAAGATCGAAGCTTATATCAAGCTCCAGGTCGCTGCCGGTCAGGCTAACCCAAGTCCACCAGTTGGTCCAGCTCTGGGTCAGCACGGTGTAAACATCATGGAATTCTGTAAGGCATTTAACGCTGCTACGCAGAGCATGGAAAATGGGATGCCAATCCCGGTTGTGATTACTGTGTACGCTGATCGCAGCTTCACTTTCATCACCAAAACTCCACCAGCATCTGTTCTGCTGCTGAAGGCTGCAGGCCTGAAGAGCGGTTCCGGTCGTCCTAACACTGAGAAAGTCGGTACTGTTACCCGCGCTCAGCTGGAAGAGATTGCGACTACTAAGATGGCTGACCTGACAGCTGCTGATATGGATGCAGCTGTACGTACTATCGCAGGTTCTGCGCGTAGCATGGGTCTTGTTGTGGAGGGTCAGGAATAATGGCTAAGCTGTCTAAGCGTCAAAAGCTGATCAACGAAAAAGTTGATAGCACTAAACAGTACGCAGTTGCAGACGCTGTTGCACTGCTGACTGAACTGTCTACCGTTAAGTTCAAAGAAACTGTTGAGCTGGCTGTAAATCTGGGTATCGATCCACGTAAATCTGATCAGGTTGTTCGTGGTTCTACTGTACTGCCAAACGGCACTGGTAACGATGTTCGCGTTGCTGTTTTTGCTCAGGGTGAAAACGCTGAGAAAGCAAAAGCTGCTGGTGCAGATGTTGTTGGCTTTGAAGATCTGGCTGAGCAGATCAAAGGCGGCGATCTGGACTTTGGTGTTGTTATCGCAACTCCAGATGCAATGCGTGTAGTTGGTCAGCTGGGTCAGATTTTGGGCCCGCGCGGTCTGATGCCAAACCCTAAAGTTGGCACTGTAACTCCAGACGTTGTTACCGCTGTAAATAATGCTAAAGCCGGTCAGGTGCGTTTCCGTGCTGACAAAAACGGCATCATCCACGCGGGTGTTGGCAAAGTAGATTTCGATGCTGCTGCTGTTAAGAGCAACGTTGAAGCACTGCTGGTTGATCTGAAGAAGGCTAAGCCTGCTTCTGCCAAAGGCGTGTATGTGAAGAAAGTTACTCTGTCCACTACTATGGGACCGGGTCTGACTCTGGATCAGAGTTCTCTGGAATTCTAATTCTGAGTTAAAGGTTTTTTGAGGGTCTTCGTTCCCTCTTAATAGAGACGAAGGCCGTCAAAGACCGCAGGTGGACTGCAGTCTTCTGACTGTAGTTCTTAATGGGAAACCAGCCTGCGCAGACGGTGAGATTCCTTGTGAATCTAAAACCACCGTACTCAAGCTTCGCTTCCCAGTGAAGTGATTGGTAAACAGTCGTAAGACTAAATCCAGGAGTAAATCGTGGCATTAGGACTCGAAGACAAAAAAGCGATCGTCGCTGAAGTCCAGGAAGCTGCTAAAGGCGCTCTTTCAGCGGTAGTTGCGGATTCTCGCGGCGTTGCTGTTGAAGATATGACTGCTCTGCGTAAGCAGGCTCGTGAAGCAGGTGTGTGGCTGAAAGTTGTTCGTAACACACTGGCGCGTCGTGCGGTTGAAGGTACTGACTATGAGTGTCTGGCTGACACTTTCAAAGGTCCGTCCATCATCGCTTTCTCTACCGAACATCCGGGAGCAGGTGCTCGCATCCTGCAGGATTTCGCTAAGGGTAACGACAAGTTCGAGCTGAAAGCAGCAGCATTTGAAGGTGAAGCGGTAGATATCGCTATGCTGGCAAGCTTGCCAACATACGACGAAGCTATTGCGAAGCTGATGATGTGCATGAAAGAAGCAGCAGCTGGCAAGCTGGTCCGCACTATTGCGGCCGTTCGCGACCAGAAAGAAGAGCAGGCTGCGTAAGTTACTTACGCAGGCAGTTTTTAAAAGATTCAACGGGCTATGTGGCCCGAGATTATCAGGAAATACATCATGTCTCTGACTAACGAAGATATCCTTAACGCAATTGCTGAAATGTCCGTTAAGGACGTAGTTGTTCTGATCGAAGCAATGGAAGAAAAATTCGGCGTTACAGCTGCTGCTGCAGTTGTAGCTGGCGGCGCTGCTGGCGGTGACGCTGGTGCAGCTGAAGAACAGACTGAATTTGACGTTGTTCTGACCGCTGTAGGCGATAAGAAAGTAAACGTAATCAAAGCAGTACGTGCTGCAACTGGCCTGGGCTTGAAAGAAGCTAAAGGCATGGTTGACGGCGTTCCAGCGGCTGTTAAAGAAGGCGTTAGCAAAGAAGAAGCTGAAGAACTTAAGACTGCCCTGGAAGAAGCAGGCGCATCTGTTGAAGTTAAGTAATAGCTTCTTTGCATTACAGAGCAGCATATAGCTGCTCGAAGTGCTGATGGCTGGTGGCAAATTGCCACCGGCCTTTTTCCGTTATTTATAGACAGCAAATAATTAACGGCAAGACAGACCGGGAGCACTCCTTCTGGACTGTTTCTCACTTGGTGCACTTGCTGGGGAACACTGATGGCTTATTCATACACTGAAAAGAAACGCATCCGTAAAGACTTCGGCAAATTGCCGCAGGTTATGGATGTGCCTTACCTGCTTGCAATCCAGATCGATTCCTATAAGCGGTTCTTGCAGCAGGGATCCGATGTCGCTGAAGTTCGCGATGAAGGTCTTCACGCAGCGTTTAGTTCTGTTTTTCCAATTGTTTCATATTCCGGAAATGCATCTCTGGAATACGTCGGCTACCGCCTCGGTGAACCTGTTTTCGATGTAAAAGAATGCCAGATGCGCGGTATCACCTATGCTGCACCGCTGCGCGTCAAAGTTCGCCTGGTAATCTACGACCGTGAATCTAGCAATAAAGCGGTTAAGGATATCAAGGAGCAGGAAGTATACATGGGCGAGATGCCCCTGATGACTGATAACGGTACCTTCGTAGTGAACGGTACTGAGCGTGTTATCGTGTCTCAGCTGCATCGCTCTCCGGGTGTGTTCTTTGATCATGACAAAGGTAAAACACATTCTTCCGGTAAGCTGCTTTACTCCGCGCGTATTATTCCTTACCGCGGTTCCTGGTTGGACTTCGAGTTCGACCCGAAAGACAGCCTGTTCGTACGTATTGACCGTCGCCGTAAGCTGCCAGCAACTATTCTGCTGCGCGCGCTGGGCTACAGCTCTGAAGAAATTCTAGATATCTTCTTTGACAATACCTCATGGACACTGGACAAAGATACGATCCGCATGGAATTGGTGCCGGATCGCTTGCGCGGCGAGACCATGACCTTTGAGGTGAAAGATCCTGAAGGTAATGTAATCGTTGAGCCAGGTCGTCGTATTACTCCACGTCACATTCGTCAAATGGCGAAGGCGAACATGGAGCATCTGGAAGTGCCTGCAGAATATCTGGCAGGTAAAGCGATGGGTAAAGACATCGTTGATCCGACTACCGGTGAACTGCTTTGCGCGTCTAACGCCGAGATCACCGAAGACCTGATCGAAAAAATGCAGCACCTTGGCGTAACCGAGTTTGAAACTCTGTACACCAATGAGCTGGATTGTGGCGCGTTTATCTCCGATACCCTGCGTAACGATCCGACTCGCAACCAGCTGGAAGCATTGGTAGAGATCTACCGCATGATGCGTCCTGGCGAGCCGCCAACCAAAGAATCCGCAGAAGCGCTGTTTGAGAACCTGTTCTTTGCAGACGAGCGTTATGATCTGTCCGGCGTTGGTCGTATGAAGTTCAACCGTCGTCTGGGTCGTGATGCAGTCACTGGTCCTGGCGTGCTGGATAAAGAAGATATTCTGGCGGTAATGAAAACCCTGATCGAAATCCGTAACGGTTTCGGTACGGTCGATGATATCGATCACCTGGGTAACCGTCGTATCCGTTCTGTTGGTGAGATGGCAGAGAACCAGTTCCGTGTGGGTCTGGTGCGTGTTGAACGTGCGGTTCGTGAACGTCTGAGCATGGCGGAATCCGATAACCTGATGCCTCAGGATCTGATCAACGCTAAGCCAGTTGCTGCGGCAATCAAAGAGTTCTTTGGTTCCAGCCAGCTGTCCCAGTTTATGGATCAGAACAACCCGTTGTCCGAAGTTACTCACAAGCGTCGTGTATCCGCGTTGGGTCCAGGTGGTCTGACTCGTGAACGAGCGGGCTTTGAGGTGCGAGATGTACACCCGACTCATTACGGTCGTGTATGTCCAATCGAGACCCCTGAGGGTCCGAACATCGGTCTGATCAACTCGCTGGCTGTATTTGCCCGCACCAATGACTACGGTTTCCTGGAAACTCCATACCGTCGTGTTGTTGAGGGTGTGGTTACCGACGAGATCGATTACCTGTCTGCGATCGAAGAGAACAAATACGTTATCGCACAGGCGTCCGCGGAGATGGACGAAGGTAAGCGTCTGGTTGAAGAGCTGGTTAACGTTCGTCACCTGAACGAATTCACCGTGATGGCACCGGATAAAGTCCAGTACATGGACGTATCTCCACGCCAGGTTGTATCTGTTGCGGCATCCCTGATCCCATTCCTGGAACACGATGATGCCAACCGTGCATTGATGGGTTCCAACATGCAGCGTCAGGCTGTTCCAACATTGCGTGCTGATAAGCCGCTGGTTGGTACAGGCATGGAGAGTAACGTAGCACGTGACTCCGGTGTATGTGTGGTTGCCAAGCGTGGCGGTATCGTTGAGTCCGTTGATGCGGGCCGTATTGTTGTAAAAGTACGCGATTCGGAAGTGGGTGCAGGCGATGCAGGTGTAGATATCTACAACCTGACCAAATATACCCGTTCTAACCAGAATACCTGCATTAACCAGCGCCCAATCGTTTTCCCGGGTGATGAAGTTAATGCGCGTGACATCATGGCTGACGGTCCGTCCGTTGATATGGGTGAGCTGGCGTTGGGTCAGAACATGCGTATCGCGTTCATGCCGTGGAATGGTTATAACTTTGAGGATTCCATCCTCATCTCTGAGCGTGTTGTTCAGGAAGACCGTTTTACCACTGTTCACATTCAGGAACTGACCTGTGTGGCGCGTGACACCAAGCTGGGACCTGAGGAAGTGACTTCAGATATCCCTAACGTCGGTGAGTCTGCGCTCGGAAAGCTGGATGAGTCCGGTATCGTTCACATCGGTGCTGAAGTAGGCCCTGGTGATATCCTGGTCGGTAAAGTGACACCTAAGGGTGAGACTCAGCTGACTCCGGAAGAGAAGCTGCTGCGTGCGATCTTCGGTGAGAAGGCGTCTGACGTTAAAGATACGTCCCTGCGTGTTAAGACCGGTACCATCGGTAAAGTTATCGATGTACAGGTATTTACCCGTGATGGTGTGCCTAAAGACGAGCGTGCGCTGTCTATTGAGACCTCTGAGCTGGATTCCATCCGTAAGGATTTGAACGACGAATTCCGTATCGTTGAAGAAGCGGTATTTGAGCGTCTGGAAAAAGCGCTGGTTGGTCTTAAAGCTGACGGTGGTGCAGGTCTGGCGAAAGGCGACGAAATTACGTCTGAGTTCTTATCCGATCTGAAACACTCTGAGTGGTTCAAGATCCGCCTGTCCGATGAAGCTGTTGCAGAGCAGCTTGAGCTGGCTCAGAAACAGCTGGAAGAGCGTCGTGAACAGCTGGATGCCCGTTTCGAAGATAAGAAAGGCAAATTGCAGACTGGCGATGATCTGGCACCGGGTGTGCTGAAGATCGTTAAGGTATACGTTGCAACTAAGCGTCGTGTGCAGCCAGGTGACAAGATGGCAGGTCGTCACGGTAACAAAGGTGTTATCTCCGTGATCATGCCTGTTGAAGACATGCCTTACGACGAAAAAGGCGAGCCAGTCGATATCGTACTGAACCCGCTGGGTGTACCGTCTCGAATGAACGTTGGTCAGATTCTGGAGACCCACATGGGTGCTGCAGCTAAAGGTCTGGGTAACAAGATCAACGAGATGCTGGAAGAAGAGCGCGCTAAAGCCGAGAAGGTTAAAGAGCTGCGTGAATTCCTGGATCGTATCTACAACAGCAAGCTGGGTGGTTGGGAGAATGCCCGTAAAGAGGACCTGGATACCTTCAGCGATGAAGAGATCCTGACCCTGTCGCATAACCTGCGTAAAGGTGTACCTCTGGCAACTCCTGCATTTGATGGTGCGAAGGAAGCAGAGCTTAAAGAGCTGCTGACACTGGCAGATATCGACACCAGCGGTCAGTTCACGCTGTTCGACGGCCGTACCGGTAATAAGTTTGATCGTCCGGTAACCGTGGGTTACATGTACATGCTCAAACTGAACCACTTGGTTGACGATAAGATGCACGCGCGTTCTACCGGTTCTTACAGCTTGGTTACTCAGCAGCCGCTGGGTGGTAAAGCTCAGTTCGGTGGTCAGCGTTTCGGTGAGATGGAGGTATGGGCGCTGGAAGCATACGGTGCTGCATACACCCTGCAGGAAATGCTCACCGTTAAGTCCGATGACGTCAACGGCCGTACTAAGATGTACAAGAACATCGTTGATGGCGATCACCGTATGGAGCCGGGTATGCCGGAATCCTTCAACGTGTTGATCAAGGAGATTCGCTCCCTCGGTATCGATATCGAGCTGGAAAGCGAATAACGGCTTAACCGAAATCAGGCGGGGGTCACCTTGGTGGCCCCAGGCATTAACTCCGTGAGGAGCCAGAAATAATGAAAGATTTGCTGAATCTGCTTAAATCTCAGGGCCAGTCTGAAGAGTTTGACTCCATCCGTATTGGATTGGCGTCACCGGAGATGATCCGCTCCTGGTCTTATGGTGAGGTTAAAAAGCCGGAAACCATTAACTACCGTACTTTCAAGCCTGAGCGCGAAGGTCTGTTCTGTGCCAAGATTTTTGGCCCGGTCAAAGACTATGAGTGCCTGTGTGGTAAGTACAAACGCATGAAGCACCGTGGTGTTATCTGCGAGAAGTGTGGCGTTGAAGTAACCCTGGCAAAAGTTCGTCGTGACCGTATGGGCCACATTGAGCTGGCGTCTCCTGTCGCGCACATCTGGTTCCTGAAATCACTGCCGTCCCGCATCGGTCTGATGTTGGATATGACGCTGCGTGATATCGAACGTGTTCTGTATTTCGAATCATTTGTTGTGATCGATCCGGGTATGACTACCCTGGAACGTGGTCAGTTGATGAACGATGAGCAGTACTTCGAAGCACTGGAAGAATTCGGTGATGACTTCGATGCGCGTATGGGTGCAGAGGCGGTGAAAGAACTGCTGGCATCGATCGATCTGGAAGGCGATATCCAGATCCTGCGTGAAGAACTGCCACAGACAAATTCTGAAACCAAGATCAAGAAACTGTCCAAGCGTCTGAAACTGCTGGAAGCTTTCTTCAAGTCTGGCAATAACCCAGAATGGATGATCATGGAAGTACTGCCGGTACTGCCACCTGATCTGCGTCCTCTGGTACCGCTGGATGGTGGTCGATTCGCGACATCCGATCTGAACGATCTGTACCGTCGTGTTATCAACCGTAACAACCGTCTGAAGCGCCTGTTGGATTTGAATGCACCGGACATCATCGTACGTAACGAAAAACGTATGTTGCAGGAATCCGTTGATGCATTGCTGGATAACGGTCGTCGTGGTCGTGCCATTACTGGTTCGAACAAGCGTCCGCTTAAATCTCTGGCAGACATGATCAAAGGTAAGCAGGGTCGTTTCCGTCAGAACCTGCTGGGTAAACGTGTTGACTACTCCGGTCGTTCCGTAATCGTAGTAGGTCCGTACCTGCGTCTGCACCAGTGTGGTCTGCCTAAGAAGATGGCACTGGAGCTGTTCAAGCCATTTATCTTCTCCAAGCTGGAGCTGCGTGGTCACGCAACGACCATTAAGGCTGCGAAGAAGATGGTTGAGCGTGAAGAGCCGCTGGTATGGGATATCCTCGACGAAGTTATCCGCGAGCATCCGGTTCTGCTTAACCGTGCACCAACCCTTCACCGTCTGGGTATTCAGGCGTTTGAGCCCGTACTGATCGAAGGTAAAGCGATTCAGCTGCACCCTCTGGTATGTGCGGCATACAACGCTGACTTTGATGGTGACCAGATGGCGGTACACGTACCGCTGACAATTGAAGCGCAGCTGGAATCCCGCGCGCTGATGATGTCTACCAACAACGTGCTGTCTCCTGCGAACGGTGAACCAATCATCGTACCGTCTCAGGACGTTGTATTGGGTCTGTATTACATGACCCGTGAGCGTGTAAATGCTCAGGGTGAAGGTATGGTCTTCTCCAACATCGAAGAGGTGGAGCGTGCACACGGTGCCGGTCAGGTGTCTTTGCAGGCGAAAGTTCGTGTGCGTATCACCGAGACCATTCGTGACATTCAGGGTAATGTTGAAACCCGCACGGAAGTAAAAGAAACCACTGCAGGTCGTGCTTTGTTGTTCGCGATCGTTCCGGATGGCTTGCCATATGAGCTGGTCAACCAGAACATGAAGAAGAAGGCGATCTCTCGACTGTTGAACGAGGCGTATCGTCGCTGCGGTCTGAAAGATACTGTTATCTTTGCTGACCAGTTGATGTATACCGGTTTCCGTCAAGCGACGATGTCCGGAGCTTCCATCGGTGTAAACGATTTCGTTGTGCCGGATGAGAAAGTAGACATCATCGGTGAAGCTGACGCAGAAGTTAAAGAGATCGAACGTCAGTTCGCAGACGGCTTGGTAACTGCGGGCGAGAAATACAACAAAGTTGTTGATATCTGGTCCCGTGCCAACGAATTGCTGGCGAAGAAGATGATGGACAACCTGAAAACCGAGCCGGTGATTAACCGTGAAGGTGAAGAGGTTGAGCAGGAGTCTTTCAACTCCGTATATATGATGGCCGACTCCGGTGCACGAGGTAGTGCAGCGCAGATTCGTCAGCTGGCAGGTATGCGTGGTCTGATGGCGAAGCCGGATGGCTCGATCATCGAAACGCCAATCACCGCGAACTTCCGTGAAGGTCTGAACGTACTGCAGTACTTCATCTCGACCCACGGTGCTCGTAAAGGTCTGGCTGATACCGCACTGAAAACAGCAAACTCCGGTTACCTGACACGTCGTCTGGTAGATGTGGCACAAGATAACGTGATCACTGAGCACGACTGTGGTACCGAAGAAGGTCTGCTGATGACGCCGCTGATTGAAGGTGGTGATGTTGTAGTGGGTCTGGGTGATCGAATTCTGGGTCGTGTAATCGCGCGTGACGTATTGGATCCGGAAGGTAATCTTCTGATCGAAAACGGCGAGTTGATGGACGAAGCTTGGATTCATCTGCTGGAAAACGACGAAAAATACTCCTCAATCGATGAGGTGATCGTTCGCAGTGCAATTACCTGTGAAACGCGTCATGGTATTTGTGCGTGCTGTTACGGTCGTGATCTGGGTCGTGGCCATCAGGTTAATCCGGGCGAAGCTGTGGGTGTTATTGCTGCACAGTCTATCGGTGAGCCAGGTACACAGCTGACCATGCGTACGTTCCACATCGGTGGTGCTGCATCCCGAGCAGCTGCTGTCGACAGTGTTCAGGTTAAAAATGGCGGTGAAATTCGTCTGCATAATCTGAAGTATGTAGAGCGTCCTGACGGTGCTTTGGTTGCAACCTCTCGTTCCGGTGAGCTGGGTGTAACAGATGAGCACGGTCGTGAGCGTGAGCGCTACAAGCTGCCATACGGCTCTGTGATCAAGACTAAAGATGGCAAGTCTGTAAACGCTGGCGACATCGTAGCTAACTGGGATCCGCATACTCACCCAATCATCACTGAAGTAGGTGGTAAGGTTGAGTTTGCAGGGATGGAAGATGGCATCACTGTTAAGCGTCAGACGGATGAGCTGACAGGTCTGTCCACCATCGAGGTTCTCGATGCGAAAGACCGTCCGCAGGCGGGTAAAGATATCCGCCCATTGATCAAGCTGGTTGACGCTAACGGCGAAGATATCATCTTGACTAACGGTGCTCCTGCGACATACTTGCTGCCGGCTAAGGCGATCCTGAACCTGGCGGCAAACGCTGAGGTACAGGCAGGTGATGTACTGGCACGTATCCCTCAGGAAGGTACGGTCAACAAGGACATCACCGGTGGTCTGCCACGCGTAGCTGACTTGTTTGAAGCGCGTAAGCCAAAAGAGTCCGCGATTCTGGCTGAGATCTCCGGTACCGTAACGTTCGGTAAAGAAACCAAAGGCAAGAAGCGTTTGGTTATCAGTCCGAAGGACGGTGATCCGATTGAGATCATGATCCAGAAATGGCGTAACCTGAACGTGTTCGAAGGCGAGCAGGTTGAAAAGGGTGAGGTTATTTCCGATGGTCCATCTAACCCGCACGATATTCTGCGTGTACTGGGTGTAGGTGAGCTGGCGAAATATATCACTTCCGAAATTCAGGACGTTTACCGCCTACAGGGTGTAATCATCAACGACAAGCACATCGAAGTTATCGTACGTCAGATGTTGCGCAAAGTTGAGATCCTGTCGTCTGGTGACTCCAGCTTCATTCCGGGTGATCAGGTTGAATACCAGGCTGTTGTGGCTGAGAATGCTCAGCTTGAAGCAGATGGTAAGATCCCGGCGAAGTTTGAACGAGTCCTGTTGGGTATCACTAAGGCATCTCTGGCAACAGAATCCTTCATCTCTGCTGCATCCTTCCAGGAGACTACTCGAGTCTTGACTGAAGGTGCGGTGACCGGCAAGCAGGACTTCCTGCGCGGCCTGAAGGAAAACGTTGTTGTGGGTCGTTTGATCCCAGCGGGTAGCGGTCTTGCATACCATGCCGAGCGTAAGCGCAAGAAAGCGCAGCCGGAAACTGGTACAGCAACCGTGAGTGCGGAAGAAGTGCAACAGGCACTGACCGAAGCACTGAACGCTTCAATGCCAGACGCTGAATAAATTTTATTCAATGTTTGACGTTATGGGTCGGAATTGAGTACAATTCCGGCCCCTTTTGTGACTGGATTAATTTCAATTCAGTTTTTTATGGTGCCCATCAAAACGTGGAGTTTGCTAAATAATGGCAACTATTAACCAGTTGGTGCGCAAGCCTCGTAAACGTAAGGTGCAAAAAAGTGACGTTCCTGCTCTGCAGGCATGCCCACAGCGCCGTGGCGTGTGTACCCGTGTTTACACTACTACCCCGAAGAAACCGAACTCAGCATTGCGTAAAGTATGCCGTGTTCGTCTGACCAACGGATTTGAAGTGACTTCCTACATCGGTGGTGAAGGCCACAACTTGCAGGAACACTCCGTTGTACTGATTCGCGGTGGTCGTGTAAAAGACCTTCCGGGTGTACGCTACCACACTGTTCGCGGTTCTCTTGACTGCTCCGGTGTGAATGATCGTAAACAAGGCCGCTCCAAGTACGGTACCAAACGTCCTAAGTCTTAATCGCCATCCCTAATGGCGAGGCTAAGCAGCGGTCTTTAAGTAGGCCGCTGGCGCGCTAAACCAGACAGGATAAGAGTAAGGCGGGTGTCGTTTGACTACCTGAATACCTGAAGACCTTTTTAAATTTGAGGGCTTATCAATGCCTAGAAGAAGAGTTGCTGCGAAGCGCGAAATTCTGCCGGATCCGAAATTCGGTAACACAATTCTGGCAAAGTTTATCAACCACGTAATGATCAGCGGTAAGAAATCTGTTGCTGAGAAAATCGTGTACGGAGCACTGGACAAAATCCAGGAGCGCTCTGACCAGGATCCTCTGGAAATCTTCGACAAAGCGCTGGAAACAGTTCAGCCTATGGTCGAAGTAAAGTCCCGCCGTGTCGGTGGTGCTACTTACCAGGTTCCTGTTGAAGTACGTCCTAGCCGTCGTATGGCCTTGGCTATGCGTTGGTTGGTAGATGCATCTCGCGGTCGTGGTGAAAAATCCATGGCGCTGCGTCTGGCTGGTGAGCTGGCTGATGCTGCAGAAGGCCGTGGTGCTGCTGTGAAGAAACGTGAAGACGTTCATCGCATGGCTGAAGCGAACAAAGCATTCGCTCACTACCGCTTCTAAGCTGCTGAGGATTGAGTTGTGGCTCGTAAAACTCCTATCGCACAATATCGTAACATCGGTATTTGTGCGCACGTAGATGCTGGCAAGACCACTACCACTGAGCGTGTCTTATTCTACACCGGTCTATCCCATAAAATTGGTGAGGTGCACGATGGTGCAGCTACCATGGACTGGATGGAGCAGGAGCAGGAGCGAGGTATTACGATTACCTCTGCTGCGACTACTTGTTTCTGGAAAGGGATGAATCAGCAGTTTGAAGACCACCGTATCAACATCATCGATACACCAGGGCACGTTGACTTCACAATTGAAGTAGAGCGTTCTCTGCGAGTACTGGATGGTGCTGTGGTTGTGCTTTGTGCATCGTCCGGCGTGCAGCCTCAGACTGAGACTGTATGGCGGCAGGCGAATAAATATGAAGTGCCACGTATGGTGTTCGTCAATAAGATGGACCGTATGGGTGCGGATTTCTTCATGGTCGTAGACCAATTGAGGGATCGCCTGGGTGCAACTGCTGTGCCGATCAATTTCCCGATCGGTGCGGAAGATGAGTTTAAGGGTGTCGTAGATCTGATTCTCATGAAAGCTATCATGTGGAATGAGGCGGATCAGGGCATGACTTACGAGCTGCAGGATATCCCTGCAGACCTCCAGGATAAAGCCGAAGAGCTGCGTGAAGAAATGGTCGACGCTGCAGCCGAGGCATCCGAAGAGCTGATGGACAAATACCTTGAAGAGGGTGAGTTGTCCGCAGAAGAAATTAAAGCGGGTCTGCGTCAGCGCACGCTGGATAACGACATTGTTCTGATGCAGTGTGGTTCTGCGTTCAAGAACAAAGGCGTTCAGGCGGTGCTTGATGCTGTCATCGAATATATGCCGTCTCCGGTCGAAGTTAAAGCGATCGAAGGTACGCTTGATGACGCAGCAGAAACTGTCGCAACTCGCGAAGCTGATGACGAAGCGCCGTTTGCGGCGCTGGCGTTTAAGATCGCAACTGATCCATTCGTAGGTACGCTGACTTTCGTGCGTGTGTATTCCGGTGTTCTCAACTCTGGCGACAGTGTGATGAATTCCGTGAAAAGCAAGAAAGAGCGTGTTGGTCGTATGGTGCAGATGCACTCTAATAACCGTGAAGAGATCAAAGAGGTTCGCGCAGGCGACATCGCGGCTCTGATCGGTATGAAGGATGTAACGACCGGTGACACTTTATGTGCGACCAATAACGTTATCGTTCTGGAGCGTATGGAGTTTCCGGAGCCGGTTATCTCTGTTGCGGTTGAGCCAAGGTCCCAGGCGGATCAGGAAAAAATGGGTATAGCGCTGGGTAAGCTGGCGCAGGAAGATCCTTCTTTCCGGGTAGAAACTGATCAGGAAACGGGTCAGACTATCATTTCCGGCATGGGTGAGCTTCATCTGGATATTCTCGTGGATCGAATGAAGCGAGAGTTCAAGGTTGAAGCAAACATCGGTAAACCACAGGTTGCCTACCGCGAAAAAATTCGCCAGTCAGTTAACGCAAACCATAAGTTTGCGCGACAGTCTGGTGGTCGTGGTCAGTACGGTCACGTTGTGATTGAGTTCAGTCCGTCTGATAAAGAGGGTCTGGAGTTTATCAACGAGGTTGTGGGTGGTGCGATTCCGAAGGAATTCATCCCGGCGATCGAAAAAGGTATCACCGAGCAAATGCAGAACGGTGTTATCGCAGGCTACCCGCTTATTGGTCTGAAGGCTCGTCTTCATGATGGGTCCTTCCATGAGGTTGACTCCAACGAGATGGCGTTTAAAATCGCGGCATCTCAGGCGCTTAAGAAGTACGCGCAGGATGCCAGTCCATGCTTGTTAGAGCCGATGATGAAAGTAGAGGTGGTCACTCCTGAGGAGTACATGGGCGATGTGATGGGTGACCTGAACCGTCGTCGTGGCCTTGTTCAGGGTATGGAAGACAGCTCTTCCGGTAAGGTCATCAATGCACAAGTACCATTGGGTGAAATGTTCGGATACGCAACAGATTTGCGCTCCGCTACCCAAGGTCGTGCGACCTACTCTATGGAATTTGAAGATTACGCTGAAGCGCCAAAAAATGTCGCTGATGCGGTTATCAATCAGAATTAATTATTGCCCTTTCGTTTAAGAGGTATTAACCGTGGCTAAAGAACAATTTGAACGCTCCAAGCCGCACGTTAACGTTGGTACTATCGGCCACGTTGACCACGGCAAAACTACACTGACTGCTGCTCTGACTCGCGTATGCGCGGAAGTTTTCGGCGGTGAAATGAAAGCGTTCGATCAGATCGATAACGCTCCAGAAGAACGTGAGCGTGGTATCACTATCGCAACGTCTCACGTTGAATACGATTCTACTATCCGTCACTACGCACACGTAGACTGCCCAGGACACGCCGATTATGTTAAAAACATGATCACTGGTGCTGCGCAGATGGATGGCGCGATTCTGGTATGTGGCGCGACTGACGGCCCTATGCCTCAGACTCGTGAGCACATCCTGCTGTCCCGTCAGGTAGGTGTTCCTTTCATCGTAGTATTCCTGAACAAAGCTGACCTGCTGGCTGAAGATTGCGGCGGCGTTGACTCTGAAGAATACGAAGAGATGCTGGAACTGGTAGAAATGGAACTGCGTGAGCTGCTGGACACTTACGACTTCCCAGGTGATGACACTCCAATCATCGCTGGTTCTGCTCTGATGGCTCTGAACGGCCAGGACGACAACGAACTGGGTACTACCGCTGTTAAGAAGCTGGTAGAAGCACTGGATTCTTACATTCCAGAGCCAGAGCGTGCTATTGATCAGCCGTTCCTGATGCCTATCGAGGACGTATTCTCTATCTCCGGTCGTGGTACTGTAGTAACAGGTCGTGTAGAGCGTGGTATCGTTAACGTTGGTGACGAAATTGAAATCGTCGGCGTTAAAGACACTACCACTACTACTTGTACTGGTGTTGAGATGTTCCGTAAGCTGCTGGACGAAGGTCGTGCAGGTGAGAACATTGGTGCACTGCTGCGTGGTACTAAGCGTGACGAAGTTGAGCGTGGTCAGGTACTGGCTAAGCCAGGTTCCATCACTCCGCACACTCGTTTCGAAGGCGAAGTATACGTACTGTCCAAAGAAGAGGGTGGTCGTCACACTCCATTCTTCAAAGGCTACCGTCCACAGTTCTACTTCCGTACAACTGACATCACTGGTGCTTGTGAGCTGCCAGAGGGTGTAGAAATGGTAATGCCGGGTGACAACATCCAGATGGACGTTACTCTGATCAACCCAATCGCGATGGAAGACGGTCTGCGTTTCGCTATCCGCGAAGGTGGTCGTACCGTTGGTGCAGGTGTTGTATCTAAAATCATCGAATAATATTCGCTGATTGACAGAAAAAGGCTCCCGGACAGGGGGCCTTTTTTTTGGTTAAAAAATAAGCTTGACCGAATATCCTTATGCAAGTAGTATTTGCGTCCCCTACATAGTAGGGGTGGTCGGCTTTGCCGTAATATAATTCGTTAGGAATTGTGTGATCGAAATGCAGAATCAGAAAATTCGTATTCGTCTGAAAGCCTTTGATCATCGCCTGATCGACTCCTCCGCGCAGGAAATTGTAGATACTGCGAAACGGACGGGTGCTCAGGTGCGTGGCCCGATCCCACTTCCAACCCGCAAAGAACGCTACACAGTTCTGGTTTCTCCTCACGTGAATAAAGATGCACGTGATCAGTATGAAATCCGTACTCACAAGCGTGTTCTGGACATCGTTGAGCCAACTGAGAAAACAGTTGACGCACTGATGAAGCTGGATCTTGCTGCGGGTGTAGAAGTGCAGATCAGCCTCGGCTAATCAAAAGGCACTGCGCAGATTTAATTTATTAATGAAGCGCTTTTTTAGTGTGGAATGCTCTGGGAAGGGCAGCCGTAGTGGGTAACAGCCCCGTACACAACTGGCAAGAGGTTTTAAAGAAATGTCTGTAGGTCTTATCGGACGTAAAGCGGGTATGACGCGCATCTTCGCAGAAGATGGCGTATCCGTGCCAGTCACCGTCATCGAAGTGGAACCGAACCGTGTAACTACTGTGAAAACAGCAGATACCGACGGCTACGCAGCGGTACAGGTTACTACCGGTTCTAAGAAGGCTAATCGCCTGTCTAAGCCGGAAGCGGGTAACTTCGCCAAAGCTGGTGTAGAAGCCGGTCGAGGTTTGTGGGAGTTCCGCCTGTCAGGTGACGAAGAAGTCAACGTTGGCGATGAGCTAACTGTTGCGCGCTTCGAAGCAGGTCAGAAAGTAGATGTTACTGGTCAGTCTAAAGGTAAAGGTTTCCAGGGCGGCATTAAGCGCTGGAACTTCTCCATGCAAGACGCGACTCATGGTAACTCTCTATCTCACCGTGCTCCGGGTTCTATTGGTCAGTGTCAGACTCCTGGCCGCGTGTGGAAAGGCAAAAAAATGGCAGGGCACATGGGTGCTGCACAGGTAACTGTACAGACTCTGGAAGTCGTTCGCGTAGATGTTGAACGTAACCTGCTGTTGATCAAAGGTGCTGTTCCGGGCGCAACCGGCGGTGACGTAATCGTTAAACCGGCTGTTAAAGTCGGCGCCTAAGGGGGTTTGAAATGAATCTGAATTTAGCTGGAGCTAACGGTTCGGTAGAAGTTTCCGACCTGGCTTTTGGTAAAGAATTCAACGAAGCGCTAGTACATCAGGTTGTTACGGCATACCTGGCTGGCGCTCGTCAGGGTACTAAAGCCCAGAAAAACCGCTCCGCGGTATCTGGTGGTGGTGCTAAACCTTGGCGTCAGAAGGGCACCGGTCGTGCTCGTGCGGGTACTTCCCGTTCTCCAATCTGGCGTACTGGTGGCGTAACGTTCGCTGCACAGCCACGTGACCATGCTCAGAAAGTAAACAAGAAAATGTACCGCGCTGCTATGCGTTGCATCTTCTCTGAGTTGGTTCGTCAGGATCGCTTAGTGGTTGTAGAAGATTTCGCTCTGGAATCTCCTAAAACTAAACAGTTTGTGGCCAAGCTGAACGAGCTTGACCTGTCTAACGTACTGCTGATCACTGCAGACGTGGAACAGAATCTGTACCTGGCTGCGCGCAACGTACCACACGTTGACGTACGCGATGCTGCGGGTGTTGATCCAGTAAGCCTGGTCGGTTTCGACAAGGTGCTGGTCACTGTTGCTGCGCTGAAGAAGGTTGAAGAGGTGCTCGCATGAACCAGGAACGCATCTTCCAAGTGCTGTTGGGTCCGCACATCTCTGAAAAGGCAACCATCGTAGCTGAAGGTTCTCAGCAGGTGGTGTTCCGCGTTACTAAAGACGCTACCAAGCCAGAAATCAAGAAAGCGGTTGAAGAGCTGTTCGACGTCAAAGTTAAAGGCGTGAACATCGTCAACGTTAAGGGCAAGACCAAGCGCACTGCGCGTGGTTTCGGCAAGCGCAATGATGTACGTAAAGCGTATGTCTGCCTGGCTGACGGCTCTGAGATTGATTTCCTCGGTGGCGAGTAATTAGGGGTTTAAAAAATGGCATTGATCAAAACTAAGCCGACCTCTGCTGGACGTCGTCATGTCGTTAAAGTGGTAAGTGCTGACCTTCACAAAGGTAAGCCTTACGCGCCGCTGGTTGAGAAAAAATCCAAAAGCGGTGGTCGTAACCACTACGGTCGTATCACTACTCGTCACGTAGGTGGTGGTCACAAACAGCAGTACCGTGTTATCGATTTCCGTCGTAACAAAGATGGAATCCCAGCCGTTGTAGAGCGTCTGGAATACGATCCTAACCGTTCCGCACACATCGCTCTGTTGAAATACGCAGACGGTGAGCGTCGTTACATCATCGCACCTAAAGGTGTTGCTGCTGGTTCCCAGATCAAATCTGGTACTGACACTGACATCAAGCCGGGCAACTGCATGCCGTTGCGCAACATCCCTGTGGGTTCTGTTGTTCACTGCATCGAGTTGAAGCCTGGTAAAGGCGCTCAGATGGCACGTTCTGCGGGTACTTCTGCTCAGCTGGTCGCGCGTGAAGGTGCTTATGCAACTCTGCGTCTGCGTTCTGGTGAGATGCGTAAAGTCCTTGTTGACTGTCGCGCAACTCTGGGTGAAGTAAGCAACTCTGAACACTCCCTGCGTCAGCTGGGTAAAGCTGGTGCTAAGCGCTGGCGTGGTGTTCGTCCAACCGTTCGCGGTGTTGCAATGAACCCGGTTGATCACCCACATGGTGGTGGTGAAGGTCGTACCTCTGGTGGTCGTAACCCTGTTACTCCATGGGGTGTACCAACCAAGGGTTATAAGACCCGTAAGAATAAGCGTACCGATAAATTGATCGTACGCCGTCGTCAAGCCAAATAATTAGGTTGAGGATACAGTTGTGCCACGTTCACTGAAGAAAGGTCCATTTATCGACCTTCACCTGCTGAAGAAGGTAGAGGCTGCAATTGAGAACAATGAGCGCCGTCCTATCAAGACTTGGTCTCGTCGTTCTACCGTCTTCCCGAACTTTGTCGGTTTGACGATTGCAGTACATAACGGTCGCCAGCACGTTCCAGTGTTTATCACTGAGGACATGGTCGGTCATAAACTGGGCGAGTTCGCTGCTACACGTACATACCGTGGTCACGCAGCGGATAAGAAAGCCAAGCGATAATAGGAGTTAGATGATGGAAGTTGCCGCTAAATTGAAAGGCGCCCGCATCTCCGCTCAGAAAGCCCGTCTGGTCTGCGATCAGATCCGTGGCAAGTCTGTAGGTGAAGCTCTGGATATCCTGGCGTATAGCCCAAAAAAAGGTGCGGCGCTTGTTAAGAAAGTACTGGAGTCTGCTATCGCGAATGCGGAGCATAACGAAGGTGCTGATATTGATGAGCTGCGCGTTTCAACTACTTTCGTTGACGAAGGTATGACTATGAAACGCATCAAGCCGCGTGCGAAGGGTCGCGCAGATCGTATTCTGAAGCGTTCCTGCCACATCACCGTTAAAGTGGCTGACTAAGCGACTGCTAGGAGAGTTTGTTATGGGTCAGAAAGTACATCCGACCGGTATACGACTTGGTGTCGTTAAAGACCACACTTCGGTGTGGTATGCGGACAAGTCCGAATACGCAAGCAAGCTGCTGAATGACCTCGAGGTGCGTAAGTACCTGGAGAAGCAGCTCGAAAAAGCATCTGTAAGCCGCATCGAAATCGAGCGTCCTGCACAGAATGCAAAAATCACCATTCACACTGCGCGTCCTGGCATCGTGATTGGTAAAAAAGGCGAAGATGTAGAGAAGCTGCGTAATGCTGTTTCCCAGATGATGGGCGTTCCTGTTCACATCAACATCGAAGAAGTTCGCAAGCCTGAGCTGGACGCGAAACTGGTAGCACAGAGTGTTGCTAACCAGCTTGAGCGTCGCGTAATGTTCCGTCGCGCTATGAAGCGTGCGGTACAGAACGCTATGCGTCTGGGTGCTAAAGGCATCAAGATTCAGGTTGGCGGTCGTCTGGGTGGCGCTGAGATTGCGCGCTCTGAGTGGTATCGTGAAGGCCGTGTGCCGTTGCACACACTGCGTGCTGATATCGATTACGCTACTTATGAAGCGCACACCACATACGGTGTGATCGGCGTTAAAGTCTGGATCTTCAAAGGCGAGATTCTTGGTGGCATCGAACAGGTGCGTGCTGAGAAGAAAAATGCGCCTAAGAAGAAAGGTAAGTGAGGTAGAAGTCCATGCTGCAACCTAAACGCCTTAAATACCGCAAGATGATGAAAGGCCGCAACCGCGGTCTGGCACAGCGCGGTAGTAAAGTAAGCTTCGGCGAAATCGGCCTGAAAGCTACTAGCCGTGGCCGTATCACTTCCCGTCAGATCGAGGCTGCTCGTCGTACGATGACCCGTCACGTAAAACGTGGTGGTAAGATCTGGATTCGCGTTTTCCCTGACAAGCCAATTACCTCTAAGCCTCTTGAAGTGCGTATGGGTAAAGGTAAAGGTAGTGTTGAGTACTGGGTAGCCCAGATTCAGCCAGGTAAGATGCTGTTCGAAATGAGCGGTGTACCTGATGAGTTGGCGAATGAAGCGTTCGCGCTGGCTTCCGCTAAGCTGCCTGTTTCTACAACTGTTGTTAAGCGTACGGTGATGTGATGAAAGCGAGCGAACTACGTGAGAAGTCCGTTGATGAGCTTCAGCAGGAACTGTTAGGTCTTCTGAAAGAGCAGTTCAATCTGCGCATGCAGAAAACCACCGGTCAGCTGGCACAAAATCACCTGTTGGGCCAAGTCCGCCGCGACATCGCTCGCGTTAAGACTTTACTCAACGAGAAGGCAGGTAACTAAGAATGAGCGCAGAAAAACGTACTCGTACTGTTACTGGCCGCGTTGTCAGTGACAAGATGGATAAAACCATCACAGTTATGGTAGAGCGTAAAGAGAAGCATCCGATTTACGGAAAATTCATGAAACGTTCCACCAAACTGCACGCTCACGATGAGAAAAACGAGTGTCAGCAGGGGGATCTGGTAACCATCGCGGAAACCCGTCCTCACTCCAAGTCTAAAACTTGGGCACTGGTTCGTATTGAAGAGCGCGCAGCGAAGGTGTAATATACGCACCCTCGCTCCAATTGTCGGCTCGTTGCTTCTGGCGACGAGTCTTACACAGAGTTTGTGGAGTAGACCATGATTCAAACTGAATCTATGCTTGATGTCGCTGATAACAGCGGTGCTAAGCGTGTGCAGTGTATTAAGGTCCTAGGCGGTTCTCACCGTCGTTACGCAAGCGTCGGTGACGTTATTAAAGTTACCGTCAAGGAAGCAATTCCGCGTGGCAAAGTGAAGAAAGGTCAGGTCCTGAAGGCTGTTGTGGTACGTACCCGTAAGGGTGTTCGTCGTCCAGACGGCTCAGTAATCCGCTTTGATACTAACTCAGCGGTGTTGCTGAACGCTAGCGATGCACCTATCGGTACTCGTATCTTTGGCCCAGTAACGCGTGAACTTCGTTCTGAGAAGTTCATGAAAATCGTTTCCCTGGCGCCTGAAGTGCTGTAAAGATCAAACTCCAAGTAGTTTGATTTATGTAAAAACGCTAACGCCGAGAGGCGTTGGCGTTTTTGAGCATGAGAAGGACGTAGGAAAGAGGTATTTATGCTTAAAATTAGACGTGAAGACGAAGTTATCGTCATCGCAGGAAAAGACAAAGGCAAGCGTGGCAAAGTCATGCGTGTCCTGGATAACGGTCGTGTGATCGTATCCGGTATCAACATGGTGAAGAAACACACCAAACCTAACCCAATGCTGGGTCAGGCTGGCGGCATCGTAGAAAAAGAAGCGGCTCTGGCTGTTTCTAACGTTGCTATCTTCAACCCTCAGACGGGCAAAGGCGATCGCGTTGGCTTCAAGATTCTTGAAGACGGTACTAAGACGCGCATCTTCAAGTCCTCTGGCGAAGCGATCAGCTAAGGGGAATTGTTGATATGTCTAGATTGAAAGCGCTTTATAAAGATTCTGTTCAGCAGCAGCTGAAAGAAGAGCTGTCCAGCCCGAACATCATGGCTGTGCCTCGTTTGACCAAAATCACTCTGAACATGGGTGTGGGTGAAGCATTGGGCGATAAGAAACTGCTGGATTTTGCAGTTGCTGATATGACAAAAATCGCCGGTCAGAAGCCAGTAGTTACTCTGGCTCGTAAATCTATCGCGGGCTTTAAAGTTCGTGAGGGTTGGCCGATCGGTTGTAAAGTTACCCTGCGCGGCGAGCGTATGTGGGAATTCCTGGATCGCATGGTAGATATCTCTATCCCGCGTATCCGTGACTTCCGTGGCCTGAATCCGAAATCTTTCGACGGTCGTGGTAACTACAGCATGGGTGTTAAAGAGCAGATTATCTTCCCTGAGATCGAGTACGACAAGGTTGATAAGCTGCGTGGTATGGATATTACCATCACCACGACTGCTCGTGACAATGATGAGGGTCGCGCCTTGCTGGCTGCCCTAGGCTTCCCATTTAAGAAGTGATAGGGGTATATCATGGCTAAAGAATCTATGAAGGCACGCGAAGCTAAGCGTGCAAAAACAGTTGCTCAGTTCGCTGAAAAGCGTGCTGCACTGAAAGCAATCATCCTGAGCGCTACTGCATCTGAAGATGAGCGTTGGGAAGCACAAGTTGCGCTGCAGAAATTGCCGCGTGATGCGAGCCCTTCTCGTCAACAGCGCCGCTGTCAGGTTACAGGTCGTCCACATGCGGTTTACCGCAAGTTTGGCCTGTGCCGCAACCAGTTGCGTGAAGCCGCTATGCGCGGTGACGTGCCGGGTCTGAAAAAGGCTAGCTGGTAATCAGCTAGTTTCATGGTAAGCGCGACGGACAGGGCCTGAAAGGGCTACCGGGTCGCGCTGCACAACGAGGAAGTAAAAAGCATGAGCATGCAAGATACACTCGCGGATATGTTCACTCGTATCCGTAACGGTCACATGGCTGAAAAGCAGGCCGTATCCATGCCGTCTTCCAAAATGAAGGTTTCCGTAGCTAAGGTGCTGCAGGACGAAGGTTATATCGCTGACTTCTCTTTAGAAGAAGGTGTTAAACCTGTTCTGACCTTGGAACTGAAATACTTCGAAGGTAAGGCGGTTATCGAAGAGATCAAACGCGTAAGCCGTCCTGGTCTACGTATCTATAAAGGCGCTACTGAGCTGCCTAAGGTACGTGGCGGACTGGGCGTAGCTATCGTCTCTACGAGCAAAGGTGTCATGACTGATCGCGCAGCACGTTCTGCAGGCGTCGGTGGCGAAGTAATCTGCACGGTATTCTAAGAGGATTTCCAATGTCTCGTATTGCGAAAAACCCGATTGCTGTACCGGCAGGTGTTGAGCTGAAAATCGACGGCCAGACAGTCAATGTAAAAGGTAAAAACGGTCAGCTGAGCATTGATGTTCATGCGACTGTAGAGATTCAGCAGGGCGAAGAAGGCCTGACGTTTGCGGGCCGTGACGGTTCCAAACAGTCTACCGCTCTGGCTGGTACTAGCCGCGCGCTGATCAACAACATGGTTGTTGGTGTAAACGAAGGCTTCAAGAAAACTCTGCTGCTGCAGGGTGTTGGTTACCGTGCAGCTGTAAGCGGTAACACTTTGAACCTGACGCTGGGCTTCTCTCACCCGATCGATTATGAACTGCCTGAAGGTATCAAGGCTGAAGTACAGGGTCAGACAACTGTTGTTATCAGCGGTATTGATAAGCAGACTGTCGGCCAGGTAGCGGCTGAGGTGCGTGGCTTCCGTCCACCAGAACCTTATAAAGGTAAAGGTGTTCGCTACGCTGATGAATATGTTCGCCGTAAAGAAGCGAAGAAAAAATAAGTAGGGCAGAATCATGAACGCTAAGAAACAAGCTCGTGTTCGTCGTGCGCGCCGTTCTCGCCTGAAAATGCGTGAGCTGGGTGCTGCGCGTTTGTGCGTAAACCGCACACCGCGTCACATCTACGCGCAGGTTATTACTGCTGATGGTGCTACCGTTGTTGCGGCTGCGTCCACAGTAGAAAAAGAACTGCGTGAATCCACTACCGGTAACGTCTCAGCTGCTGAAAAAGTAGGTGAGCTGATCGCATCTCGTGCGAAAGAAGCCGGTGTTACTAAAGTTGCTTTTGACCGCTCTGGTTTTAAATACCATGGCCGTGTTAAGGCACTCGCTGACGCAGCCCGTGAAGGCGGCCTGGAATTCTAAAGGGGTCGAAAATGGCAAATCACGAACAGAAAGACGGTGACCTGCAGGAAAAACTGGTTCAGGTTAACCGTGTCGCTAAAGTGGTTAAGGGTGGTCGTATCTTCGGTTTCACCGCTCTGACTGTAGTTGGCGATGGTAACGGCCGTGTAGGTTTCGGTCGTGGTAAAGCACGTGAAGTACCTGTTGCTATTCAGAAAGCAATGGATCAGGCACGTCGCAACATGGTTCAGGTTGACCTGAACGGTGACACTCTGCAGTACCCTGTGAAAGCACGTCACGGTGCTTCCAAGGTATACATGCAGCCTGCTTCCCAGGGTACTGGTGTAATTGCAGGTGGTGCAATGCGTTCCGTACTGGAACTGGCAGGTGTACATAACGTACTGGCGAAGTGCTACGGCTCTACTAATCCGGTTAACGTTGTTCGCGCGACCATCAAAGGTCTGGCAGCAATGCATTCTCCGGAAGATGTGGCAGCTAAACGTGGCAAGTCTGTAGACGATATCCTGGGGTAATCGATAATGGCTAGCACTGTAAAAGTTACACTGGTTCGTAGCCCTATCGGTATCCTGCCTAAGCACAAATTGTGCCTGAAGGGTCTGGGTCTGCGCCGTATTGGCCACACAGTTGAAGTAGAAGATACTCCATCTGTCCGTGGCATGATCAACAAAGTCAACTACATGCTGAATGTAGAAGGCGAGTAAGGGGAGTTCGTCACATGCGTCTGAACACTCTGAGCCCTGCTGAAGGCTCCAAGCACGCACCGAAACGCGTCGGTCGTGGTATTGGTTCCGGTCTGGGTAAGACTTGTGGCCGTGGTCACAAAGGTCAGAAATCCCGCTCCGGCGGTTCCGTAAGACCTGGTTTTGAAGGCGGTCAGATGCCTTTGCAGCGTCGTCTGCCAAAATTTGGTTTTACTTCCCGTAAAGCACGTTACGTAGCAGAAATTCGTCTGAACGAATTGGCTGGCGTAAATGCTGACGTTATTGATCTGGCTGCTCTGAAAGAAGCAGACATCATTAAGCAAGAGATCAAAGTTGCTAAAGTGATTCTGTCCGGCGAGATCAACAAAGCTGTCACCATTAAAGGTCTTAAAGCGACCAAAGGTGCACAGGCTGCAATCGAAGCTGCGGGCGGCAAAGTCGAGGCGTAAATGGCTAAGCAAGGACCAGTACCAGCAGGCAACCAGAGCGGACTTGGCGAGCTAAAGTCTCGTTTATTGTTCGTGATTTTGGCGATTGTTGTATACCGTATCGGTGCGCATATACCGGTACCGGGCATCAACCCAGATCGTCTTGCTGCGTTGTTTGATCAGAATCAGGGAACAATCCTGAGTCTCTTTAATATGTTCTCCGGTGGTGCGTTGGAGCGAATGAGTATCCTCGCACTGGGCATCATGCCGTACATCTCTGCATCGATTATCATGCAGCTGATGACGGTGGTAAGTCCGACACTGGAACAACTGAAGAAAGAAGGCGAATCAGGTCGTCGCAAGATTAACCAGTACACCCGTTACGGGACGGTTATTCTGGCGACTGTTCAGTCTTTTGGTATGGCCGTTGGCCTTGCTAATCAGGGTATTGCATTCACCGCGGATGCCAGCTTCTACTTTGTAGCGGTTGTGACATTGGTGTCTGGTGCGGTCTTCCTGATGTGGCTGGGCGAGCAGGTAACCGAAAGAGGTATCGGTAACGGTATCTCCATTTTGATCTTTGCCGGTATTGTGGCTGGATTGCCTGGTGCAATCGGTCAGTCCTTTGAATCAGCACGTCAGGGTGACTTGAATATTCTGGCGTTGCTGGCCATCGCTGTACTGGCGGTCGCGACTGTTGGTTTTGTAGTGTTTATGGAGCGCGGTCAACGCCGTATCACCATAAACTATGCAAAACGTCAGCAGGGGCGTCGCGTGTATGCGGCACAGTCCAGTCATTTGCCTCTGAAGGTGAATATGGCCGGGGTGATTCCGCCGATCTTTGCATCTAGCATTTTGCTGTTCCCTGCCTCTATCGGCCAATGGTTTGGTCAGTCTGAAGGTATGGAATGGCTACAGGATGTTGCGCTGGCGCTGGGACCAGGTCAGCCGTTGTATATCCTGTTATTTGCGATTGCGATCATTTTCTTCTGCTATTTCTATACGGCGATTGTTTTCAATCCTCGTGACGTAGCAGATAACCTGAAAAAATCAGGTGCCTTTATTCCGGGGATTCGTCCTGGGGAACAGTCAGCGCGTTACATTGATACCGTGCTGAGCCGACTGACGTTGTTCGGGGCCTTGTACATCACTGCTGTGTCACTTATGCCACAGGCTTTGGTAGTTGCATGGAACATCCCGTTCTACTTCGGTGGTACGTCCCTGCTGATCGTTGTTGTCGTCGTGATGGACTTCATGGCGCAGGTGCAATCGCACCTCATGTCGCATCAGTACGAATCTCTGATGAAGAAATCTAATCTCAAAGGTGGCGGCGCAGGAATGATGCGCTAAGCACGCCAAAGGAGTAGATCATGAAAGTACGTGCGTCTGTTAAGAAGATCTGCCGTAATTGCAAAATCGTTCGTCGTAACGGTTCTGTGCGTGTGATCTGTAAAGTAGAGCCGCGTCACAAGCAGCGTCAGGGTTAATTTACCCTGATAATTGAAGTGTAGGGCGTGCATCCTTGATTTAATTTTGATCAGGGTGTATTATTGCGCGCCTTCCACGAACTAACGAGTTTTCGGTTCCTAGCCTCAACGTATAAAACAGAAGGCGAAAGAACCCCAATTGGAGTAAATAGAATGGCCCGTATAGCTGGAGTCAATATCCCTGACAATAAGCATGCGGTAATTTCTTTGACTTACATTTACGGGATTGGCCGTACTACGGCGCAGAGCATCTGCGACGCTTGTGGCATTGCTACAAGTACTAAGATCGCTGACCTGACTGATGAGCAGCTGGATAATGTTCGTGGTGAAATTTCCAAGCTGACTGTCGAAGGCGACCTGCGTCGTGAAGTTTCCATGAACATCAAGCGTCTGATGGACCTTGGCTGTTTTCGTGGTCTTCGTCACCGCCGTAATCTCCCGGTACGTGGGCAGCGTAGCAAAACCAATGCACGCACTCGTAAAGGCCCACGTAAGCCGATCCGTAAGTAAGTGGTAAGCGATAGGAATTCCCAATATGGCTAAGCCAGGTAATCGCACACGCAAAAAGGTTAAAAAGCAGGTAGCTGACGGGTTCGCCCACATTCACGCCTCTTTTAACAACACGATCATTACTATTACTGATCGTCAGGGCAACGCTCTGTCATGGGCAACTGCAGGTGGCTCCGGCTTCCGTGGTTCCCGCAAGAGCACCCCGTTCGCCGCTCAGGTAGCTGCTGAGCGTGCTGGTCAGGCCGCACTTGAGTATGGCCTGAAAAACCTCGACGTATTTGTTAAGGGACCTGGTCCCGGTCGCGAATCTGCAGTACGTGCATTGAATGCATGTGGCTACAAGATCGCTAACATCACCGACGTGACGCCAATCCCTCACAATGGTTGCCGTCCGCCGAAGAAACGTCGCGTTTAATCTGGAGACAGTAAAAAAATGGCTCGTTATTTAGGACCAAAGTGCAAGCTGTCTCGCCGTGAAGGTACGGACCTGTTCTTGAAGAGCGGTGTTCGTACACTGGATAGCAAGTGTAAAGCTGAAGCTGCTCCAGGTATGCACGGTGCGCGTCGTGGTCGTCTTTCCGACTATGGCCTGCAGCTGCGCGAAAAACAAAAAGTACGTCGTATGTACGGCGTGCTGGAACGTCAGTTCCGTGGGTATTATAAAGAAGCGGCTCGTCGCAAAGGTGCAACCGGTGAAAACCTGCTGCAGCTTCTGGAAGGCCGCTTGGACAACGTTGTATACCGTATGGGTTTCGGTGCGACTCGCGCTGAAGCACGTCAGGTAGTATCACACCGTTCTATCACTGTTAACGGTCAGGTAGTCAATGTGGCTTCCTACCAAGTACAGGCTGGCGATGTGGTAGCAGTTCGTGAAAAAGCTAAGACTCAGCTGCGCATCAAAGCGGCGCTGGATCTGGCTGCTCAGCGTGCACCAGTTGAGTGGGTAGAAGTTGATTCTGCGAAGATGGAAGGTACTTTTAAAGCCGCTCCTGAACGTAGCGATCTGTCTGCTGACATCAACGAGCACCTGATCGTCGAGTTGTACTCCAAGTAATTGTTGAACTCTTTATTGGTGGAACTATGCAGCGTTCGGTAAACGAGTTTCTAAGCCCACGTCATATTGACGTACAGGAAATTAGCAAAACTCGCGCTAAAGTGACTCTTGAGCCACTAGAGCGTGGGTTTGGCCACACGCTGGGCAATGCATTACGCCGAATTCTTCTGTCTTCTATGCCGGGTTGTGCCGTATCAGAAGTGGAAATTGAAGGTGTACTGCATGAGTACAGCACTGTAGAAGGGGTTCAGGAGGATGTAATTGAAATCCTGCTGAACCTGAAAGGTGTTGCGATCTTGTTGCACAGCAACGATGACGTAACCCTGACACTGAGCAAAAGCGAAGCGGGTCCTGTTACGGCAGGCGATATCCAGTTAAATCAGGATGTTGAGATCGCTAACCCGGATCACGTAATTGCTCACCTTAATGAAGGAGCGAGCCTCAACATGCAGCTGCGTGTTGAGCGTGGTCGTGGCTATGTGCCTGCCGATGCTCGTACTTCTGAGGAAGATGAAACTCGCGCCATTGGTCGCTTGCAGTTGGATGCTACTTACAGCCCGGTACGTCGTGTCTCTTACGTGGTAGAAAGTGCCCGTGTAGAACAGCGTACCGATCTGGACAAACTGGTAATCGATATTGAGTCTAACGGCACAATTGATCCAGAAGAGTGCATCCGTCGCGCGGCGACAATCCTTCAGCAGCAGCTAGCTGTATTTGTTGATCTGGAGGATGGAGCTGATCAGGCTAAGGAAGAACCGGAAGAACCAGAGATCGATCCGATCCTGTTACGCCCGGTAGACGACCTGGAACTGACTGTACGTTCTGCTAACTGCCTCAAGGCAGAGCAGATCTACTACATCGGTGACCTGATTCAGCGTACCGAGGTTGAGCTGCTGAAGACCCCGAACTTGGGTAAGAAGTCGCTGACTGAGATCAAGGACGTGCTGGCCTCTAAAGGTCTGTCCCTTGGTATGCGTCTAGAGAACTGGCCACCGGCTAGTTTGAAAAATGACGACAAAGTCGCGTCTTGATACAGCGATTCGAACTGACTAGTTTGGTAAGGATTTAATCATGCGTCATCGTAAAACTGGTCGTAAATTCAGCCGTACCAGTGCGCACCGCAAAGCGATGTTCAAAAACATGGCAGTGTCCCTGTTTGAGCATGAGTTGATTAGAACAACTCTGCCTAAAGCTAAGGAACTGCGTCGCTATGCCGAGCCACTGATTACACTGGCTAAAAACGACACCGTAGCAAACCGCCGTCTGGCATTTGCACGTACCAACAACAAAGTAGCTGTTGGTAAACTGTTCAACGATCTGGGCCCGCGTTACGCGCAGCGTCCAGGTGGCTACATTCGTATTCTGAAATGTGGCTTCCGCCCTGGCGATAATGCGCCAATGGCTTACGTTGAACTGGTAGACCGTCCGGTAGCAACTGAAGCAGTCGAAGAGACTTCTGAAGATTAATTGCTAATACCGTCAAAAAACCCGGCTTATGCCGGGTTTTTTATTGCCTGAAATTTGCCGTTGATGGGCTTCTGTCTTGCTAAAGCGCGAAGGACGATCCCACATTTCAGACATAAAAAAGGAGAGCTGCGCTCTCCTTTAGTGTTTTTGGAATAGGTTATCCGAGCATTGGCTTTAGGAAGCGACCGGTATGAGAATGCCCGCATTCGGCCACCTCTTCAGGTGTACCTGTTGCGATAATTTCGCCCCCGTTGATACCTCCTTCCGGTCCCAGATCTACAATCCAGTCTGCGGTTTTGATGACGTCGAGGTTGTGCTCGATAACCACAATGGTATTGCCGTGGTCACGCAGGCGGTTGAGCACGGTCAGCAGCTGCTGAATGTCGTAGAAGTGTAAGCCTGTGGTGGGCTCGTCGAGAATATACAGTGTCTTGCCGGTATCTCTCTTAGACAGTTCTTTCGCCAGTTTCACGCGCTGCGCTTCACCGCCTGACAGGGTGGTCGCGGCCTGACCGAGTCGGATGTAGCTCAAACCCACATCCATCAGTGTTTGTAAGCGGCGCGCAAGCGCAGGAATCGCATCAAAAAATTCGCGCCCGTCCTCGATTGTCATCTGCAGGACTTCGTCGATGCTCTTGCCCTTGTATTTAATCTCCAGTGTCTCACGGTTATAGCGTTTGCCTTTACAGACGTCGCAAGGCACATAGACATCGGGTAAGAAGTGCATCTCTACCTTAATGACCCCATCGCCCTGACACGCTTCACAGCGACCCCCTTTAACGTTAAAGCTGAAGCGGCCCGGCTTGTAGCCTCGGGAGCGGGCTTCCTGGGTGCCAGCAAAGAGTTCACGTACGGGCGTGAAGATGCCGGTGTAGGTTGCCGGGTTGGAGCGTGGAGTACGGCCAATAGGGCTTTGATCAATATCGATGACTTTGTCGAAGTGTTTCATGCCTGCAACGCTGTCATGTGCGGAGGCATCCAGAGTCGTCGCATGGTTCAGTTCGGTCGCGGCTATCGGGTATAGGGTTGAGTTGATCAGGGTGGATTTGCCGGACCCAGACACGCCAGTGATACAGGTGAAGAGCCCAACCGGCACTTCAAGGGTGACGTTTTTCAGGTTGTTCCCGGTGGCTCCGGCCAATGTCAGCATCTTCTCCGGATCAACCGGATGACGTTGTGCAGGCACTTCAATTTTACGGGCGCCCGACAGATACTGTCCGGTGAGAGAGTGCTCGCACTCCATCACATCCTGAGCTTTACCGTGTGCAACAATTTCACCACCGTGTACGCCTGCGCCGGGACCGATATCGACCAGATAATCAGCCATTCTGATAGCGTCTTCATCGTGTTCAACAACAATGACGGTATTACCGAGGTCGCGCAGGTGTTCCAGCGTCCCAAGAAGCCGTTCATTGTCACGTTGATGAAGACCTATCGAAGGTTCATCGAGGATATACATGACCCCGACCAGCCCCGCACCAATCTGGCTGGCAAGACGGATACGCTGAGCCTCGCCGCCGGAGAGTGTTTCTGCGTTACGTTCCAGTGATAGGTAATCCAGACCCACATTAACCAAGAAACTGAGGCGTTGGCGGATCTCTTTGAGGATTTTTTCCGCAATTTCGCCTTGTTTGCCTTCGAGTTTTAGCTGCTCGAAGTACTGGTAACAGTTGCCAATCGGAAGCTGTACAATTTTTGGCAGGGTTTCGCCATCAATAAAGACGTGGCGTGCATCGCGGCGTAAGCGGCTGCCTTCACAAGAAGGGCATGGCTGGATATTCAGGTATTTAGAGAGATCTTCGCGAACCATCTCTGACTCAGTCTCGCGATAACGGCGGTCGAGATTGTTCAGCACACCTTCAAACGGGTGTGACTTGCTGATCATGTCGCCACGGTCATTAAGGTATCGGAACGGAACGCTTTCCTTGCCACTGCCCTGGAGGATGATCTGCTGGTGTTTCTTAGAGAGATTACAGAATGCAGTATCCAGATCGAAACCGAAGTGTTCCGCCACGGCCTTAAGCTGCTGGAAGTAATACAGGCTGCGACGGTCCCAACCGCGGATGGCCCCCTCTGATAAGGTCAGGCTGTTATCGTGAACGACCTTGTTCGGATCAAAAAACTGTTTGACCCCTAAGCCGTCACACGAAGAACAAGCGCCGTGTGGATTGTTGAACGAGAACATACGGGGTTCAAGTTCCTGGATGCTGTGACCACAGTGTGGGCAGGCAAAGCGAGCAGAGAAGATCAGATCGTCTGCATCACCATCCATCCAGGCCACTTTAGCGATACCATCCGTTAGGTTGAGTGCGGTCTCAAAGGACTCGGCCAAACGTATCTGCAGGTCATCGCGTACTTTAAAGCGATCAACGACGGCTTCGATGTTGTGTTTTTTGTTCTTATCCAGCTCAGGTGCGCTGTCCAGGTCGACGACGATACCGTTGATCCGTGCACGCACAAAACCGCTGGTACGCAATTCACTCAAAGTGTGTAAATGCTCACCTTTGCGACCTTGAACCACTGGCGCAAGCAGCATCAGCTTGCTTCCCTCAGGCAGTTCTAACACCTGGTCCACCATCTGACTGACGGTTTGTGCGGCGAGTGGAAGGTCATGATCGGGACAGCGGGGCTCACCCGCTCGGGCGAACAACAGGCGCAGGTAATCGTAGATCTCCGTGATCGTGCCAACGGTAGAACGCGGGTTGTGCGATGTGGACTTTTGCTCAATGGAAATAGCAGGGGAAAGACCTTCGATATGGTCCACGTCCGGCTTTTCCATCATCGACAGGAACTGGCGGGCATAGGTGGAAAGGGATTCCACATAACGACGCTGACCTTCGGCATAGAGCGTATCAAACGCCAACGATGACTTACCCGAACCGGACAGGCCGGTAATGACAATCAACTGATCGCGAGGGATCTCCAGATCGATGTTCTTGAGGTTGTGGGTACGTGCACCGCGAACCAGTATCTTGTCCATGTTCTCTCCGCAAGGAACAAACAAAAGAGCAAATTATAAAGACTTAACGGCGGGTAATAAATGTACGTTGTGTTTTGAAGGTCATAAGGCGAGATAATGGATGAAAAATTTATGAGTAAATCCCCCGTGCCTTCATCTCATGCTGTGGTATTCTACACCCATAGTGAACACCCCTTTTCAGGGTGGTCAGGGACGACGTTAAGCAACGAATTTTAACTGGAGATTTTCATGGCTCGTGGCGTTAACAAAGTAATTCTTGTGGGTAATCTGGGTGGCGATCCTGAGGTTCGTTACATGCCCTCTGGCGGTGCAGTAACTAACGTTACTATTGCGACCAGCGAAAGCTGGAAAGACAAGCAGAGCGGTCAGCAGCAGGAACGTACTGAGTGGCACCGTGTAGTCTTCTTCAATCGTCTTGCTGAGATCGCAGGTGAGTATCTGCGTAAAGGTTCTCAGATCTATATTGAAGGCTCCCTGCGCACACGTAAGTGGCAGGACAACAATGGTCAGGATAAATACACGACCGAGATCGTTGCCAGCGAAATGCAGATGCTGGGCGGCCGTGGTGGTGATGGCGGTGGTTTCCAACAGCAGGGTCAGGGCGGCGGTGGCTATCAACAGCAGCAGCCACAGCAGTCTCAGCAGCAGGGTTACCAGCAGCAGGCGCCACAGCAGAACTACCAGCAACAGCAGCCACAGCAGAATTATCAGCAGCAGGCGCCTCAGCAAGCGGCTCCTCAGTCTCAGCCGGCGCCTCAGCAGCCAGCACAAGGCTTCGACGATTTCGACGACGATATCCCGTTCTAAATCGCCGTTTGTTACGATTTAAAAAGGCTCCGCATTGCGCGGGGCCTTTTTTGTATGCGTCGATCTGTAAACGCATCGCGTTGAAGCGGTTCTGTGTCTGATCCAGCGAATGGATGCCTGTGTGAAAGGAAGAGCGTCACTACGGCATTGCCTGTAAGGGGCTATTTGGGTAGTACGCTGTCCACCGACACCACTTCACCACAGCGGTCCGGCGTATAGCCGGGCAGCTGCATTACAGCTTGCTGGAACAACGGGCTGCGAATGTTCTGAAGCAGTCGCTCCATGGCGGCTTGCTCCAAATTACGATGATGGCAGACCAATAGATAGTATTCGTCTTCCAGCGGAATAAAGCCTAAGCCAAATTGCCGTGCAGCGGCTTCCACCCCCATGCCTACATCGGCCATCCCCGATGCGACGTAGGCCGCCACCGCAGAGTGGGTGAACTCCTCATTTTCAAACCCCGTGATATGCTGGCTGTCGATATCTTGCTGATACAGCATCTCGTCCAGTAGTACACGTGTACCAGAGTCTTTCTGGCGATTGATAAAGCGTACTTCCGGTTTGATCAGATCCTGCAGGCCATGGATCTCATGGGGGTTGTCCGCTTTGATGATCAGCCCCTGACGGCGGGTAATAAAGCGGATCACTTTATGCACACGGGGTTTCAAATATCGGCTGTAGCTTTCAATTAATTGGGGGCTGATCACACTGGTAGGTAGGTGGAACCCCGCAACTTCGCAGTTGCCCCTGCTAAGCGATGCCAGCGCTTCCTCGGCACTTTTATATTGCAGATCCAGTTGGATGCCGTCGGCATAATCCGGTAATAACGCCACTGCGTAACCGTGGCTGGCGTGCACCCGTAAGAGCGGGCTGACTCCTTCCAGTGCCCGGTGTATCTCCATATTCAGATCCGATGTCAGGCTTTCCAGTTGCGGCTCCAGACGGGCGACCACGCGTTGCTCAGCCCAGATCAGTTTCTCACCCAGTGCAGTCAGATGGGCACCCCGGCCCTTTTGTAATTCAACCAAAGGGACACCAAAAAATGCCGCCCAGGTGTTGAGCAGGTTCCAGCCGTGACGGTAGGAGATGCCCGCTTTTTTAGTTGCCGCAGTGAGCTTGCCTTCTTCGTGAATCGCTCGTAGCAGGGAAAATAACTGGGGATTCAACTGGTTACCGCTGCTATCACGGAAAGACCAGGTCGGTACAACTTGTATTCTCTTCATATGAACAACATTTCATATTTTTAATTATTAGCGTCAATGCTACTTTAAAATCATAAAACAGACATTATCACGTCTAGATAATGATCAAATATGTATTTTAGTGCATATATAAAAACAAGAGCCGAGTACTACATCACATGACTACAATCGCTTTCGATGAGCAGCGCGAGCAACGTGTGGCAGGCATTATTGAAGGGCTTAAACATAAGCCCGGTGCGCTTTTGCCAATTCTCCACGGTATTCAGGACAGTGAAGGCTACGTTCCTGAAAGCTCGGTCGTTATGATTGCCGCAGAACTTAACCTGTCACGGGCTGAAGTACACGGCGTCATCAGTTTCTATCACCACTTCCGGACCACGCCACCGGGTCGTCATATCGTCCAGATCTGTGCCGCAGAGGCTTGTCAGGCACGTGGTGCCCGGCAGTTAGAGGCTTACGCACAGGAACGCCTGGGCGTGGAGTATCACCAGACCACCGCTGACCGTGAGATCACGCTGGAGAAGGTGTTCTGTCTGGGCAACTGCGCCTGCGGCCCCTCTGTGCGAGTGGATGACGAGATCGTTGCGCGTGTCAGCAATGAGCGTTTTGATCAACTGGTGAACGAACTCACCACCCAGTCCCTGGAGGTGAAGTGATGACCGGTACGAGCGTTAAAGTATTTATCCCGCGGGACACCACATCGCTGGCATTGGGCGCTGAGCAGCTGGCGGCTGAATTTACGGCTGCCGCAGAACAGCGTAATGATCATGTTCAGATTGTACGCAACGGTTCGCGTGGTTTGTTCTGGCTTGAGCCGATGGTTGAGGTGGAAACACCTGCGGGGCGCGTCGGATACGGTCCGGTGACTTGTGCGGATATCGACAGTTTGCTGGAACAGGGCATGCTTAAGGGGGAGCAGGCACATCCTTTGAGCCTGGGTCTGGCCGAAGAGATCCCTTACCTGAAAAAACAACAGCGTCTGACCTTCGCCCGTGCCGGGATTACCGATCCGGTGTCGCTGGACGATTACCAGCAACATGATGGCTTTGCCGGCCTGCGTAATGCGCTGGCGATGAGTGCGCAGGATATTGTTGACGCGGTGAAAGCGTCTGGCCTGCGCGGCCGTGGCGGTGCGGCCTTCCCAACGGGTATCAAGTGGCAGACGGTGCTGGATGCGGTGCCTACGGACCTGTCTGGTCAGAAATACATTGTCTGCAACGCTGATGAAGGTGATTCCGGTACCTTTGCCGATCGTATGGTGATGGAAGCGGACCCTTACATGCTGATCGAAGGCATGACGATTGCCGGTCTGGCTGTGGGTGCCACTCAGGGTTACATCTACCTGCGCTCAGAGTATCCGGTGGCGCATCAGATTCTGAATGAAGCCATTGCTAAGGCCGAAGCGGCAGGGTTCCTGGGTCATAACATCTGCGGCAGCGGCCACGCTTTCCAGCTGGAGGTGCGTTTAGGTGCCGAGGCCTATATCTGTGGTGAAGAGACCTCTTTGCTGGAGAGCCTGGAAGGTAAGAGAGGTCTGGTGCGCGCTAAGCCGCCACTGCCCGCAATCGAAGGTTTGTTTGGTCAGCCCACGGTGGTTAACAACGTACTTTCACTGGCTGCCATCCCGTTCATTATGGACAAAGGTGCGCAGGCGTATGCCGATTTTGGCATGGGACGTTCACTGGGCACGTTGCCGTTTCAGCTGGCTGGCAATATTAAACGCGGCGGACTGATTGAGCTGGCATTTGGTCTCACCCTACGTGAACTGATCGAAGACTTCGGTGAAGGTACGTTCTCTGGTCGTCCGGCCCGTGCAGTACAGGTGGGCGGTCCGCTGGGCGCGTATATGCCGGAAAGCCAGTGGGATACACCACTGGATTATGAAGCCTTTTCTGCGATCGGCGCGGTCCTGGGCCACGGCGGTGTGGTGGTTTTTGATGATACGGTGGATATGTCCGAGCAGGCACGATTCTCCATGGAGTTCTGCGTGGCTGAATCCTGCGGTAAATGTACGCCGTGTCGTATCGGCTCTACCCGTGGGGTGGAGGTGATCGACCGTATCCGCAACAACGAAAACCGTGAAGCCAATCTGGAACTGCTGGGTGATCTTTGTGACACCATGATTGATGGCTCGTTGTGTGCGATGGGGGGAATGACCCCGTTCCCGGTCCAGAGCGCGGTGAAGTATTTCCCAGAAGATTTCGAACCTAAGACAGCTGACGGAGGTGTCTGATCATGTTGCAGCATTTTGATCCAAACAAAGATTACGGCACTCCGGCGCGATTGTCAGAAAACCTGATTACCCTGCAGATTGATGGCGTAGCGGTGACGGTACCGGAAGGTACTTCAGTGCTGCGTGCCGCGGCGGAAGCCGATATCAATATTCCGAAACTCTGTGCCTCCGATAATCTGGAAGCCTTTGGTTCCTGCCGTATCTGTGCCGTTGAGATCGAAGGTCGTCGCGGTACGCCCGCATCCTGCACCACCCCGGTGGAAGCGGGTATGCAGGTGAATACCCAGACCGACAAATTGGCCCGCTTGCGCCGCAATATCATGGAACTGTATATCTCCGACCACCCGCTGGACTGTTTGACCTGTCCGAGCAACGGTGATTGTGAACTACAGGATATGGCCGGAGCGGTGGGTTTGCGCGAAGTGCGTTACGGCTTTAAGGGTGACAACCATCTGGATGCCCAGAAGGATGAATCTAACCCGTATTTCACCTTCGATCCGAGCAAATGTATTGTCTGCTCCCGCTGTGTGCGGGCCTGTGAAGAGGTGCAGGGCACCTTTGCGCTGACGATCTCCGGACGTGGTTTTGATTCCACCGTCTCGCCGGGTCAGGATCAGCCGTTTCTGGATTCAGAGTGTGTCTCCTGTGGCGCCTGCGTGCAGAGCTGCCCGACCTCGACACTGATGGAAAAATCGGTGATTGATGCGGGTCAGCCGGAGCACTCGGTGGTGACCACCTGTGCGTATTGTGGTGTGGGTTGTTCCTTTAAGGCTGACATGAAAGGCAGCGAAGTGATCCGCATGGTGCCGTATAAAGACGGACAGGCAAACCACGGCCACTCCTGCGTTAAAGGCCGTTTTGCGTTTGGTTACGCGACCCATGAAGATCGTATTACCCAGCCGATGATTCGTGACTCTATCGATCAGCCGTGGCAGGAAGTGTCCTGGGACGAGGCAATCAGTTTTGCCGCTGAACGTATGCGCGCTATTCAGGCTGAGCACGGCCGTGAAAGCATCGGGGGGATTACCTCATCACGTTGCACCAATGAAGAAACTTATCTGGTACAGAAACTGATCCGTGCGGCGTTTGGTAACAACAATACCGATACCTGTGCCCGTGTGTGCCACTCGCCCACCGGTTACGGCCTGAAAACCACGCTGGGTGAATCCGCTGGCACGCAGACATTTGATTCAGTGATGCACGCTGATCTGGTGATGGTGATTGGGGCGAACCCAACCGATGCCCATCCAGTGTTTGGGTCCCTGTTGAAACGCCGTCTACGTGAAGGCGCTAAGTTGATCGTCGTGGATCCGCGCCGTATCGATCTGGTGAAAAGCCCGCACGTTGAAACCCAGCATCACCTGAAGCTGCGTCCGGGTAGCAACGTGGCGTTTGTGAATGCCATGGCCCATGTGATCGTGACCGAAGGTCTGGAAGATAGTGCGTTTATCGCAGAGCGTTGTGAAGAACAGGCGTATCAGGCATGGCGTACCTTTATCTCCGAGCCGCAGCATGCACCGGAGCAGACTGAAGCGATCACCGGCATCCCTGCTGATGAACTGCGCAGTGCAGCCCGTCTGTACGCACAAGCGGGTAACGCGGCGATCTATTACGGCTTGGGTGTGACTGAGCACAGTCAGGGTTCCAGCATGGTAATGGGTATTGCCAATCTCGCGCTGGCGACCGGCAATATCGGTCGTGAAGGTGTGGGTGTAAACCCGCTGCGCGGTCAGAACAATGTGCAGGGGTCCTGTGATATGGGCTCCTTCCCGCATGAGTTGCCGGGATACCAGCATGTAGCAGATGATGCAGTACGCAGTCGCTTTGAAGCACGCTGGAATGTGGAACTGGATAACGAACCGGGCCTGCGTATTCCGAACATGTTTGATGCGGCGCTGGATGGTACCTTCCGTGGCCTTTACTGCCAGGGTGAAGATATCGCCCAGTCCGATCCGAATACCAGCCATGTAGAGGCGGCGCTGAAGGCACTGGACTGTTTGATCGTGCAGGATATTTTCCTTAACGAAACCGCGAAGTTTGCCCATGTTTTCCTGCCGGGTTCATCTTTCCTGGAAAAAGACGGTACCTTTACCAATGCCGAGCGCCGCATTAACCGCGTGCGTAAGGTGATGCCACCTTTGGCAGGAAAAGCGGACTGGGAAGTGACGATGTTGCTGTCCAATGCCTTGGGTTATCCGATGGATTATCAGGATCCGTCCGAGATCATGGACGAGATCGCAGCTCTGACGCCAACGTTTACCGGCGTGAGTTACGACCGTCTGGAAGAGCTGGGCAGTATTCAGTGGCCCTGTAATGAGTCTGCACCGGACGGAACACCGACGATGCACCTGGAGAGCTTCCCGATTGGTAAGGCGCACTTCGCCATTACCGAATACGTGGCAACGGAAGAACGTTCCAGTCGCCGCTTCCCGCTGTTGCTGACAACGGGGCGTATTCTGTCCCAATACAATGTCGGTGCTCAGACACGTCGTACCGATAATCAGGTGTGGCATGATGAAGATGTGCTGGAACTGCATCCGCACGATGCCGAGGAGCGGGGTGTGAACGAGGGTGATTGGTTGGGTGTTGCCAGCCGTGCCGGTGAGACTGTGATGCGTGCGCGTATCAGCGATCGTATGCAGCCAGGTGTGGTCTATACGACGTTCCATCATCCAGGCAGTGGTGCCAACGTTGTCACGACCGATAACTCGGATTGGGCGACCAACTGTCCTGAGTACAAGGTTACCGCGGTGCAAGTGGTTAAGGTGAACCAGCCATCGGAATGGCAGGAGCGTTATCGCAACTTTGATGAACAACAGCAGGCATTGCTGGCCAAGGCACGCGCCGAAGGGCGTGGTCGTAAGTCCCGCAGCAGGGTATAGATGATGGCCGCCCGACCTGTACAGCACGCTAAGCGGGAGCAACCGCCCACCGAACAGGATCGCTGTTATGTGTCCGTCTCGGTGGAGCGTTTCCAGCAAGATGGCAATACGCAGGCAGATGATCTGATCGCGCAGGAAGTGCCGGTTGCATTGATCTACAACGGCATCTCCCATGTGGTGATGATGGCGTCCCCCAGTGACCTGGAAGACTTTGCAGTGGGCTTTAGCCTGAGTGAAGGAATTATCGAACAGGTTGCTGAGGTCTACGACATCGTTGTTCAGTATGATCCGGAAAATCTGCTGGCCGGTGTGGAAGTACACCTGAGTATTGCTGCGCAACGTCAGATGGAACTGAAGAAACGGCGGCGTAATCTGACAGGGCGCACCGGGTGTGGTCTGTGTGGGGCTGAGTCTCTGCAGGAGGTGATGCGTCCGGTAGGCCATGTCGAAGCGCAACCGTTGGTTGAGGGTCAGGCTGTTGAAGCGGCGGTTGCCGCGTTGGCAAAACACCAGCCTTTGCAAGCGATGACCGGAGCGTTTCATGGTGCGGCATGGTGTGACGGGCAGGGCAATATCCTGCAGCTACGGGAAGATATTGGACGCCATAATGCGCTGGATAAGCTGCTGGGGTATCTGCGCCGTAGTGAGATCGAGTTGAACACAGGTTTTGTCCTGGTATCCAGTCGGGCCAGTTACGAAATGGTTTATAAAAGCAGCCGTTGTGGTGTTGCAACGCTGGTGGCTGTATCAGCGCCCACCGCACTGGCTCTAAAAATGGCGCAGGAAGCGGGGTTAAACTTAATTGGGTTTGCCCGTCCCGGCCGTCACGTGGTGTATCACCGCGCTACTGAAGAATAAAGAGGAATACCAAACGATGGGGAGTCATCAGCTAGCCAGCCTGATCCGGATGGCCAATCAGATCGCCGAGAATAATCGTCATGTGGGGGATGATGCCGCAGTTGCTCATGTGGTTTCGGGTCACCTGAGTCGCTTCTGGGCGCGTTCAATGAAACAGCAGATACAGGCGTACTTAGAGGCCGGGGGAGAAGAATTGAATCCGGCTGCTCGGGTGGCTATTGCACAACTTTAACCAAGTGTGCTGGTTGTATTTTCGCCAGTGCACAACGCTTTTGCTTTACAGCAAAGGATAAAACTCTATTATCGAAAGAATTAGCAGATTTATTCAGTGGTCTGACGCCACAGTATTGATGTTGTTCTGAAGGATAGGTTTTACGCCGAATATGACGTTCGAAGATTACACACAGCCTGTAAAAATTCTGGTGACAGGCGCCACCGGACAGGTCGGTTCTGCCATTGTGCAGGGGGCTGACGATGAGCCTTTTTTCTCGGTCGTCGGTTTGGGACCGAAGGAACTGGATATCACGTCGCAAGAGCAGATTCGCGAGAAGCTGGATCTGTATCTGCCCGATTACGTCATAAACTGTGCGGGTTTTAACGGTGTTGATGCGGCTCAGCATGAGCATGAGCGCTGTTATGCCGTAAACGCCGAAGGTGTAGAGAAGCTGGCCGCGGCCTGTGGAGATCTCTCTATCCCGGTAGTACATCTTTCCAGTGATTTTGTCTTCGACGGTCACTATGACAGTGGTTATCGTGAAGACGATGAAGTGTCCCCGCTGGGGGTATATGGCGACAGTAAATGGCAGGGTGAAGAAGCGTTGCGCCGTGTTTTGCCGCAACACCTGATTCTGCGCGCTAGCTGGATATTTAGCGAAAGCGGTAATAACTTTGTGACACGAACGTTGGAGCGTGCGCGTTCGCAGTTGGAAATCAAAGCCGTGAATGATCGTATCGGTAACCCAACCGCTGCCTCCGACCTGGCCCGTGTGGTGCTGGCGATGCTGAAGCAGATACACAATGGCGCTGAAGCCTGGGGTACGTATCACTACTGTGGTGCGGAAGTGACGAACCGCTACAGTTTCTGCAAAGAAATTATTTCTCTGGCGATGGGATATGAAGAGTTGGCGATGGAAAAACTGACGTCAGTCAGCGCCAGTCATTACCCTAAAGAAGCGCAGCGCCCCAGCTCATCTGTGCTGGAGTGTAAAAAACTGCTCAATACCTTTGGTATCCATCAGCGGCCTTGGCGTAGTGATCTGTCAGAAGTTATCCGCTTTCACTATCAGAGCCGCAAACAGGCACTGCAAGACTAATCCCCGGCGGGGCCGTCAGAGTATCAGCCAGGGTTCAGGGTGGTGAGTCAGCGCCACCGCAACGATATAACCGGCTGTACAGATCGCGCCCGTTAAGGCCGCAATGCGTATTGCTCGGGTCCGTCCACGACGCAGCGCGATACTGCCCAACACAATATAAACCAGCAATCCCAGAACTTTTGCTGTCAGCCAGCTGTCCACAAAAGGATACTGCTGTAGTTTGAAGGCCAGAGTTCCGGCGCTGACCAGCAGAACGGTATCGACGATGTCAGGTCCGATCCGCATCCAGCGTTTACTGAGTAGGCGTGGTTTCTGCATCATGCACCAGCCACGAAAGAGGAAAAATGTCAGGCTGAGAATAACCGCCGTGACATGAATATGTTTTATTGCCAGATAGCTCATTTTTGAATATCTAATGGGTATAAGGATATAGCCAAAATTTCCGTGCTAAGATGGGCGTATGTTTTTTATACAGTGTCGTATATTAGATCTATATAAAGCACTGTGCATTGATATTGGTTAGTTATGAACTCTCAATCTGAACAACAAAAACAAGCACTGATTGATGACTTCGGCCGCCGCGTTGATTATGTCCGTTTATCGGTGACCGATCGCTGCGACTTCCGCTGTGTGTATTGCATGAGCGAGAAGATGGAGTTTCTGCCCAAGCAGCAAGTGCTGACGCTCGAAGAGATCTACAACGTTGCCGCATCGTTTTCTGATCTGGGTGTTAAAAAAATCCGACTGACTGGCGGTGAGCCGCTGGTACGCCGTGGCGTGATGGACCTGATTCGCGAGATCGGCAAGTTGCCGGTGGATCTGGTGATTACTACCAACGGTTCCCAGTTGGGGCATATGGCCGGTGATCTGAAAGACGCAGGTGTATCCCGCCTCAATATCAGCCTCGACAGTCTGCAGCGTGATCGTTTTCAGCGTATGACCCGCAGCGACAAACTTGATCAGGTGCTGGCAGGTATTGATGCCGCACGTGAAGCCGGGTTTGAGCGTATCAAACTGAATGCTGTGGTGATGCGCGGTCGTAATGATGACGAAGTGTTGGATCTGGTCGATTTCGCCCGTGATAAGCAGATTGATGTCAGCTTTATCGAAGAGATGCCCCTCGGCGGTATTACGGAGCATGACCGAGCTGAAGCGTATTGTTCCAGTGATGAAGTGCAGCAGATTATCGAGCAACGTTATCCCTTGCTGGCGACCACCGAGCGCACCGCCGGACCGTCTCGTTATTTCCGTATGAACGACAGTGATAGTCGGGTGGGTTTTATCTCACCTCACAGCCACAACTTCTGTAGCGAATGTAACCGTGTGCGGGTGACCGTTGAAGGCCGTCTGTTACTCTGCCTGGGTAATGAGCACTCGGTGGATCTGCGCAAGGTGATGCGTGCTAATCCGGGTGACCGCGCATTGCTGCAGCAGGCGATCATTGATTCCATGCATCTCAAACCTGAACGTCATTGGTTTGATCTGGAAGACGATGAGCCGCAGATTATCCGCTTTATGAATATGACTGGGGGCTGATTAGCGTCAGCCTTTTCCCTCACCGCTGTTGTGATACAGTGGTGCCTTTCTTCGATTTTGCGCACCTGTTATAGGTCTGCGCACGCACTTATTTGCCATAGTTTCAGGAGTTTCCAACAATGGGCCACGCATCCGCCAAGGCTGAGTTTATTCCGCTGAATATCGCTGTTCTGACTGTTTCTGATACCCGTGATGAGGTGACCGATAAATCCGGTCTGACACTGGTTGAATGCCTTCAGGCTGCGGGTCACACACTGGTTGAGAAAAAGATTGTTAAGGACGATGTCTATCAGATGCGTGCGGTGACCTCCCAGTGGATCGCAGACCCTCAGGTACAGGTGATTGTTTCTACCGGCGGTACCGGATTCGCGAATCGTGACTCTACGCCAGAAGCGATGAAACCGCTCTTCGACAAGGAGATTGAAGGGTTTGGTGAGTTGTTCCGTCAAGTTTCTTTCGAAGAGATCGGCACCTCCACTATTCAGTCCCGGGCGATTGGTGGTTTGGCGAATGGCACCGTGATCTTCTGTTTGCCAGGTTCCACCGGTGCTTGCCGTACCGGCTGGGAGAAGGTGATCAAAGATCAGCTAGATAATCGTTTCCGTCCATGCAACTTTGTAGAAATGATCCTGAAACACAGCGCTCAGGGCGCGAACTAAGGCGGCCTTGGGCCGTGTCTTGGTAGGAATAAGGAGAGAGCAATGAGCAGCTGTGATAATCCGGGTCTGATGCCAATCGACGAAGCGTTGTCTCGTCTGCTGGGTAATACGGTGGCGACTACTGATATTGAGACGATTGCCGTCGCCGATGCTGTGGGCCGCGTTTTGGCTGATTCGCCGGTTGCTGCGGTGGATGTACCACCCGCAGACAATAGCAGCATGGACGGTTACGTGGTGAACATTGCCGATCTGCATGCGGAGCAGGAAACTGCCCTCACAGTCAGTGCCCGGATCCCTGCAGGTCAGGCACCGGGTACGCTGCAGTCAGGGACCTGTGCACGGATCTTTACCGGTGCAGAGATTCCTGCGGGGGCCGATGCGGTGGTGATGCAGGAGCAAACCCGCATTGAGGGTGAGCGTGTGGTGTTCCCGGCAGCTGTAAAGTCGATGCAAAATATCCGTCCGCAAGGTCAGGATATTCAACAAGGGGCCGCCACGCTGGCCAAAGGGACCCGATTGCAGCCCGCCGATCTGGGTGTGCTGGCCTCGACGGGGTTGGCCGAAGTGCAGGCCTATCGCCCTCTCAAAGTCGCGCTGCTGTGCACCGGCGATGAGCTGGTGGAACCGGGGCAGCCGTTGGCTGCGGGGCAGATCTATAACTCCAATCGTTTTCTGCTGGCCGGTTTGGTTGAAAAGCTAGGCATGCAGCTGGTCGATCTCGGGCGGGTGCATGATACTGCAGAAGATACCGAACGCGCTTTGCGTGAAGCCGCGCAGCAGGCGGATGTGATTATCAGCACTGGCGGTGTATCGGTGGGTGAAGAAGATCATGTAAAAGGGGTGGTCGAAAAGCTCGGCCGCCTCGACCTGTGGCGTATCAAAATCAAACCGGGTAAGCCGCTGGCGTATGGTCAGGTGCAAGGCGTTCCATTTTTTGGTTTGCCGGGCAACCCCGCATCTAGCCTGATTACCTTCTGTCTGTTGGCGCGTCCCTGCCTGCTGAAACAGCAAGGCGCAGAGGTTGAAGCGCCGCTGATGTTACAAGCGCCGGCAGGTTTTACCCGTAATCGAGCGATCGTGCGGCAGGAATATCTGCGGGCGCGTTTTGAAAACGGGCGTATCGTACCGTTTGCGAATCAAAGTTCCGGGATGTTGTCATCAGCCAGCTGGGCGAACGGTCTGGCGGTGATCGCACCGGATATTCAGGTCGCTGAAGGTGATCTTGTCGGCTTTATTCCCTTCTCTGAACTTCTTTCATGATCTGTGCAGCAGCGGGCGGATTATTGATCCGTGTCGCTGCTGTGTATTCTTACGCTGTAAGTTGCCGCTTAAAACGGTAAAATGGGCGACTTTTTTCAACATCTGGTAATAAAACTGAGGGGCTAATGGCAGAGCAGCAGGATCCGTTTCGCGAGATTCGTCCATATAAGGATCAGGAAGTAGCTGAGGTGCTCAACCGACTGCTGTACAACGATGAACTGATCTCGGCAATTACTGGTTATCAGTTTCCGAACGCCTCGAAGTATCTCAGCTGGTTGTTGAAACCTGTTGTCAGGATCGCTCTGGCGCGCGAGATGGGTGATGTGAATAACGTCCGTGACTTCCAGGTGTTGGTGGCGAAGTACATGGAGAAGATGGTTGCCCGCAGCACGACCAAGCTCAGCTGCTCGGGCATCGATCAGTTGGATCCGGGTGAGTCCTATCTGTTTATCTCCAACCACCGTGATATCGCCATGGATCCGGCGTTTGTTAACTGGGTACGTTTCCAGTACGGCATGGATACGCTGCGTATCGCGATTGGTGACAACCTGCTGCGCAAGCCCTATGTGTCTGATCTGATGCGCCTGAATAAGAGCTTTATTGTCAATCGCTCTGCGACCGCACCGCGTGAAGTGATGAAAGCCCTGACTCAGTTATCGACCTATATCGATCACAGCATTGTGCACGATGGTCAGTCCATCTGGATCGCGCAACAGGAAGGCCGCGCAAAAGACGGTAACGACCAGACTGATCCAACCATCCTGAAGATGTTTTATATGTCTCACCGCAAAGCGAAGCGTAGCTTCAGTGAGGCGATGGGACGGTTGAACATTGTGCCGGTTTCCATCTCATATGAGTATGATCCTTGCGATGCGCTGAAAGCAAACGAGCTGTATGCGCTGCAAAAGGATGGCGAGTACGAAAAAGGGCAGTTTGAGGATATTGAAAGTATCGTCAAAGGCATCACCGGTAACAAAGGACGTGTACATGTGGCCTTTGGTGAAGTGGTGCGGGGCGATTTCGAAACGCCGGAAGCGATGGCAGAAGAGATTGATCGCCAGATCCGCGGAAACTACCACCTGCATAGCTCTAACCTGATCGCTGCTGGATGTGGTGATGAAACCAGTGCTGAAGAGCAGGCTGAATTTAATGCTAGGCTGGAGTCCGTCGCGCCGGGTGCACGCGAAATTTTGCGTGAAATGTATGCGAACCCCGTGATGAACCAGCGCAAGGCTAAGGCCCAGGAGAACTCATGAGCCGTCTGACCCATCTGGATGAACAGGGCAACGCCAATATGGTGGATGTGTCCGAAAAAGCAGTGACCACTCGCGAAGCAACCGCGTGTGCAGAAGTATTGATGACGCCGGAAACCTTACAGTTGATCACCGAAGGTGGCCATAAAAAAGGTGATGTGCTGGCCGTGGCACGTATTGCAGGTATTCAGGCTGCGAAACGCACCAGTGACCTGATACCGTTGTGCCATCCGCTGATGCTGAGCAAAGTCACTGTTGATCTTGAACCAAACGCTGAGCGTAACAGTGTTGAAATTAGTGCCACCTGCAAGTTGGCGGGCCAGACCGGCGTAGAGATGGAAGCGCTGACGGCTGCGTCGGTTGCTGCACTGACGATCTACGACATGTGCAAAGCGGTTGATAAAGGTATGGTGATCAGTGAAGTGAAACTGCTGGAGAAGAAAGGCGGTAAGAGCGGTCACTGGCAGGCGGGAGATAAATAATGGTTACTCTGGTGTACTTTGCCAGCTTTCGCGAAAAGCTGGGGCAGGACCGTGAACAGATGGATCTGCCTGCGACGGTATCAAATGTAGCGGATCTGATTGGGCATATTGTCAGTGATCGTGATGCGGTCTGGCAACAGACGTTACAGGCCGCCAATGTGCTGGTGGCGGTGAATCAGGAGATGGTAGAGGAAGATCACCCGGTCGCTGATGGTGACGAGGTGGCGTTCTTTCCGCCAGTAACAGGAGGTTAAGGAATGGCTCAGAAAGACTCCCCGTTACTTTATGTGCGGGCGGTAATCTATTACATCGGCTTCTATCTGGTCACGATCGTGTATTCCTCGATGTGTCTGTTGATTGCTCCGATGATGCCGTTTCGCGCGCGTTTTAAGTTGATCACCGGCATCAACTTTTTCTATATGTTCTGGCTGCGGGTCTGCTGCGGTTTAAAAGTTGATATTCAGGGCGCAGAGAAGTTGCCCAAAGATAGCAGTTACGTGGTGGTATCGAACCATTCCAGCGAATGGGAAACCTTGTTCTTCCAAACGATGGTGCGTCCGCAGAGTGCGGTGTTAAAGCAGGAGTTATTGAAAATTCCTTTCTTTGGCTGGGCGTTAGGTTTGCTGAAGCCGATTGCGCTGGATCGCAGTAAGCGTCGTGGTGCGTTGAAGCAGTTGCTGAAACAAGGAAAAGAACGGCTGGAAGAGGACATTCCGGTGCTGATCTTTCCGCAAGGTACGCGCGTACCGGTGGGGAAAACGGGTAAGTTTAACAAAGGTGGTGCGATGCTAGCAGCCAGTGCCGGTGTGCCCATTATTCCTATCGTACATGACGCGGGCATCTTCTGGCCGGGAAAAAGTTTTGTGAAATATCCCGGTACAGTGACGGTCAAAGTGGGGCCGGTTGTGGATACCCATGAGCGCACGGTCGACGAAGTGCACGAAGACTCTGCCGGTTGGTTGCTGGAAGAGATGAAGAGGATGAACGTCGCCTGATCGGCTTCCTTACTGTTAGCGCACGATTCAACAGGTTGGGTGAAAACCCAGCCTGTCTCCTCGCCAAATTACACGGCGTTTTTAAACGCCATACTCTTCAAAGATCTCTTTCAGCCCCGGCTTATTCGCCATCATCTCTTCCCGATCCAGTCCCTGCAGTTCGTGCGGGAATACCAGCCAGTCTTCTGACTTGTGGATATAGTAATCCGGTTCCAGATCCGTTTTGTTGTTTGACGGTTTGTAATAAGGGGTGGCGATACGAATATCGTGTGGTGTATTCAGACGCGCTTTATCTTTTAATGTCTTGATCACCGCTTCAATACTCAGGCCTGTGTCAAAGACGTCATCCACAATCAGCAGTGAATCAGGCTGGTTGATATTGCGGACCAGATAATCCAGGCCATGGACGCGGACTTCCTTATTACGTGTGCCAATGCCTGCGTATGAGGATGTGCGGATGGCAATATGGTCGGTTTTGACACCCATGTTATCCAGCAGCTCTTGTACAGCGATGCCTACCGGAGTACCCCCGCGCCAAACGCCAACGATAAAGTCGGGACGGAAATCGCTTTTGAGCACTTCAAGCGCCAGACGGAAAGAGTCTTCCAGCAGTTCCTGCGCGCTTACATATACCTTATCAACCATAGTGGTGCCTTCTTCTATCTGTGGATCGGGTGGAAAGGCCGCTACTGTATGCAGTCTTTTTATAAGGTGCAACTTAAGACGAAGGCTTAATTGACATAAATTCGTGTCCTTAAATCTGAAGCCTGATAATCTTGCCGCCTTAATGATCCATCTTAGTCTCAAGAACGGTAAAGACTGAATGAATGCACTGAATCAGTATTTCAAAATTTCCGAACGTGGCAGTGATATCAAAACCGAAATCCGGGCGGGTATTACCACGTTTTTGACCATGTCCTACATCCTGTTTGTGAACCCTCAGATCCTGAGTCTGGCGGGGATGCCTGCAAACGATGTGGCCATTGCAACCGCGCTGGCGGCGGCTGTTGCAACCTTGATCATGGGTGTATTTGCCAACTACCCGTTTGCACTAGCGCCGGGAATGGGGTTGAACGCCTATTTCACCTTTGGTGTCGTCAAAGGTATGGGGGTTGATTGGCAGATTGCGTTGGTTGCGGTGTTTATTGAAGGCCTGCTCTTTATGGCGCTGGCGATGACGGGGGTGCGTACCAAGCTGATTAACGCGATCCCGCATTGTATTAAGATCGCCACGATGACCGGTATTGGTCTGTTTCTGGCGATTATCGGTTTTCAGGGTGCGAAGCTGACGGTTGATCATCCGGCGACATTGGTGACCTTAGGCGATCTGCATGATCCGGCGGTGCTGTTGGCGTTGGCGGGGATCGTGTTGACGGCCGCGCTGGTGGTGAAGCAGGTTAAAGGTGCGATTCTGATTGGTATTGTCAGCCTGACGCTGATTGCCTGGTTCTCCGGACTGTCACCAATGCCTGAATCGATCGTTGCCATGCCGAGCCTGCCTGAAGAAACCTTTATGGCGCTGGACTTCAGTCAAATCTTTAATGCGACGTTGATCACTGTCGTCATCGCCTTTTTGTTTGTTGATATCTTCGATACGGCAGGGACCTTGCTGGGTGTGGGTCGTCTCGGCGGCTTCCTGAACAAAAAGGGTGAACTACCGGGTGCAGACAAGGCGTTTATGGCCGATGCCACCGGCACCACAGCGGGTTCCTTGTTGGGTACCAGTACAGTGACTACGTATATTGAATCGGCGACAGGTATTGAAGAGGGTGGGCGTACCGGCCTGACGGCTGTCGTGGTGGCCGCGCTGTTCCTGCTGGCCCTGTTTTTTACACCATTGTTTGTAGCAGTGCCTGCATTGGCAACCGCTCCGGCGCTGATTGTGGTGGGTGCGATGATGATGTCTGCGGCCAAAGAGATGGATTGGAATAAGCTGGAAGATGGTGTGCCGGCTTTCCTGACCATTATCGCTATGCCATTTACCTATTCTATTGCGCACGGTATTACGCTGGGGGTGATCTCCTACGTGCTGATCCACACCTTTACAGGTAAGGTTAGAGATATCCATCCAGTGATGGTGGTTCTGGCGGTTGCTCTAATCGCGTATCATGCCTTTATCTGAGTTATGCTGTGTCGATACGGGAGCCAAAGGCTTCCGTTTCAGGTGTTGTGAACGTGAACTTTACGAATCACCGGCTTCTTTAGTCCATCTGAATAAATATGACCATTAGTGAATATCCTTAAATGACAAGAACTTAACCCGTTCGTGTTAAAAAAACCGGCTTTTCGCGGCGAATGGCTCCACTTGTGGGGCGATTTCCTGTATCCTTTCGCGCAATATACGCCCCCAAATATCGAGAGATGAAATGGCAGATTTATCCCATTACCGTAATATTGGTATTTTCGCCCACGTTGACGCGGGTAAAACGACCACAACCGAACGTATCCTGAAACTGACCGGTAAAATCCATAAGACCGGTGAGGTTCACGATGGTGAATCAACTACCGACTTCATGGAGCAGGAAGCTGAGCGTGGTATTACCATCCAGTCTGCTGCGACGACTTGTTACTGGAAAGATCACCGTTTCAACATCATCGATACTCCGGGGCACGTAGACTTCACTGTTGAAGTATACCGTTCCCTGAAAGTACTGGATGGTGGTGTTGGTGTATTCTGTGGTTCCGGTGGTGTTGAGCCTCAGTCTGAGACTAACTGGCGTTACGCGAACGAATCTGAAGTTGCACGTATCATTTTCGTTAACAAACTGGACCGCATGGGTGCAGACTTCCTGCGCGTTGTAGACCAGGTTGAAAACGTACTGGGTGCTAACCCACTGGTTATGACTCTGCCAATCGGCATCGAAGAGAACTTCGTTGGTCTGGTTGACCTGCTGTCTCGTACTGCGTTTGTTTGGGATGATTCTGGTAAGCCAGAAAACTTCGAAATCGTTGATATCCCTGCGGACATGGTTGATGACGTAGAGATGTACCGTGAGAAGATGATTGAAACTGCTGTTGAGCAGGACGATGATCTGATGATGGCTTACATGGATGGTGAAGAGCCTTCTATCGAAGACATCAAGCGTTGCATCCGTAAGGGTACTATCGCGCTGGACTTCTTCCCGACTTACTGTGGTTCTGCATTTAAGAACAAAGGTGTTCAGCTGGTGCTGGATGCGGTTGTTGATTACCTGCCAAGCCCAACAGAAGTTGAAGCACAGCCTCTGACTGACGAAGTTGGTGAGCCAACAGGTGAAGTTGCAACTGTATCTACCGATGAGCCTTTCCGTGCGCTGGCATTTAAGATCATGGATGACCGTTTCGGCGCCCTGACCTTTATCCGTATTTACTCTGGTGTGCTGAACAAGGGTGATACCATCCTGAACTCCTTCACTGGCAAAACTGAGCGTATCGGCCGTATGGTTGAGATGCACGCCGATGAGCGTACCGAGCTGAGCACTGCTCAGGCGGGCGACATCCTGGCTGTTGTTGGTATGAAGAACGTTCAGACTGGTCACACTCTGTGTGATCCGAAGAACGAATGTACTCTGGAGCCAATGATCTTCCCTGAGCCGGTAATCTCTATCGCAGTATCGCCTAAAGATAAGGCGTCTACTGAGAAGATGGGTGTTGCGATCGGTAAGATGGTTGCAGAAGATCCAACGTTTGTCGTTGAGACTGACGAAGATTCCGGTGAAACCATCCTGAAAGGTATGGGTGAGCTGCACCTGGATATCAAAGTAGACATCCTGAAGCGTACTTACGGCGTTGAGCTGGAAGTAGGTCAGCCGCAGGTTGCTTACCGTGAGACTATCACTCAGCCAATCGATGATAGCTACACGCACAAGAAACAGTCCGGTGGTTCTGGTCAGTTCGGTAAAGTTGATTACCGTATCAAACCAGGTGAGCCAGGTACTGGCTTCAAGTTCTCCTCTACTGTTGTTGGTGGTAACGTTCCTAAGGAATTCTTCCCAGCTGTAGAGAAAGGCTTCAAAGGCATGATGGATGAAGGTCCATTGGCTGGCTTCCCTGTACTGGACGTTGAGATTGAGCTGTACGATGGTGGTTTCCACGCCGTTGACTCCTCTGCTGTAGCGTTTGAGATCGCAGCAAAAGGTGCGTTCCGTCAGTCTATGCCTAAGGCGGGCCCACAGCTGATCGAGCCTATCATGAAGGTTGATGTGTTCACTCCAGACGATCACGTTGGTGATGTTATCGGTGACCTGAACCGTCGTCGCGGCATGATCAAGGATCAGGAAGCGGGTACTACTGGTGTTCGTATCAAGGCAGACGTTCCTCTGTCCGAGATGTTTGGTTACATCGGTCACCTGCGTACTATCACTTCTGGTCGTGGTCAGTTCTCCATGGAGTTCTCCCACTACATGCCTTGCCCGAACTCAGTTGCTGAAACTGTAATCGCGGAAGAGAAAGCGCGTAAAGCTGCCAAGTAATTTGGTATAAGCTACGCTGCTAAGAAACCCCGGTGATGTAAATCATCGGGGTTTTATTTTGCCTGTAAAAAGTGAGTGGTTTGTTTAAGGCTAAATTGCAGGCATAAAAAAACCGCCATAGGGCGGTTTTTTTGGTTTTCGTGCCGCTTAGCTCTGCAGTTTTTCGAATACCAGAGTAGCGTTGGTGCCGCCGAAGCCGAAGCTGTTAGACATTACGCGGTTTAGCGTCACGTTGTCTTCGCGCTTGGTTACGATTGGCAGGCCTTCAGCTGCTGGGTCGATTTCGCTGATATTAGCGGAAGCGCAGATGAAGTCGTTCTCTTGCATCAGCAGGCAGTAAACCGCTTCCTGAACGCCAGCTGCTCCAAGAGAGTGGCCGGACAGGGATTTAGTTGAGCTGACTTTTGGCATGTCGTCGCCGAAGGTTTCTTTCATTGCCTTCAGTTCCTGCATGTCGCCTGCAGGTGTGGATGTGCCGTGTGCGTTGATGTAATCAACCGGGCCATCGACTGTTGCCATTGCCTGCTTCATGCAGCGAACAGCGCCTTCGCCGGAAGGTGCGACCATGTCGTAACCATCAGACGTTGCACCATAGCCTACCAGTTCAGCGTAGATTTTAGCGCCGCGTGCTTTGGCGTGTTCCAGCTCTTCGATAACCAGTACACCTGCGCCGCCTGCAATAACGAAACCGTCGCGGTTTGCGTCGTATGCGCGGGAAGCTTCTTCTGGTGTTTCGTTGTACTTGCTGGACAGTGCGCCCATGGCGTCAAACATCGCTGTCTGTGCCCAGTGCAGTTCTTCGCCGCCGCCGGCGAATACTACGTCCTGTTTACCCAGCTGAATTTGCTCCATAGCGTTGCCGATGCAGTGAGCGCTGGTTGCGCATGCAGAGGTGATGGAGTAGTTCACGCCTTTGATCTTGAATGGTGTTGCCAGGCAAGCGGAAACAGTTGAGCCCATGGTGCGGGTTACGCGGTAAGGGCCAACGCGCTTAACGCCCTTCTCGCGGGTGATGTCTGCGCTTTCTACGATGTTAGCTGCAGATGCGCCGCCAGAGCCTACAACCAGGCCTGTGCGCTCGTTGGATACCTGGTCTTCGCTAAGGCCAGAATCTGCAATGGCTTCGTTCATTGCAATGTAAGTGTATGCTGCGGCATCACCCATGAAGCGCAACAGTTTGCGATCGATCTTCTCGGAGAAGTCGATATCAATACTGCCTGCTACGTGGCTGCGGAAACCGCGCTCTTTGTAATCTTCCTGGAACTTGATGCCGGAGCGGCCCTGTTGCAAAGACTCCAGGACAGATTCCTTATCTGTGCCCAGGCAGGACACGATTCCCATACCGGTAACTACTACCCGTCGCATGTGATGCCTCTCTTATTCCACTCGTTTATTTTATGCACAGCAAATAACCCAGTATTTCCCGATAATCTGTATCGTTTGGCAAATCGTCAATGATAAGAATTATCAGCAATAGGGGTTATGGCGGTCTTTATTGTAAGACCGCCAAATTGATCAGAAGTCGTCAGTCGAAGTGAACAGACCAACGCGCAGATCTTTTGCGGTGTAGATTTCGCGGCCATCAACAGACATGGAAGCGTCTGCGATGCCCATAACCAGCTTGCGTTCGATGACGCGTTTCAGCTGTACGTGATAGGTAACTTTTTTGGCGGTAGGCAGTACCTGGCCGAAGAATTTTACTTCGCCAGAGCCCAGTGCGCGTCCGCGGCCTTTGTTGCCGCGCCAGCCCAGGTAAAAGCCAACGATCTGCCACATAGCATCCAGGCCCAGACAGCCTGGCATAACAGGGTCTTCCTCGAAATGGCAGCCGAAGAACCAGAGGTCAGGATTGATGTCCAGCTCGGCAATGATTTCGCCTTTGCCGAATTCGCCACCGTCTTCAGTGATTGTCAGGATTCGATCCATCATCAGCATGTTGCCGATTGGAAGACGGGCGTTGCCCGGACCGAACATTTCACCGTGGCCACATGACAGCAGCTCATCGCGATTAAAAGAGGAAGGTCTTGTCATTGGAAACTGTTTACCCAGATTTTTCTTAAAATATCGCGTGATTATACCGTTTTGGGCTCTGTGTGGCACGGCTTGTGTCAGTTAAAATCTGTAAAAAGTTTAAAACTTAAGGTGTAGAGGTCGTTATGGAGCACGCTTTTTGGCATGCACGTTGGGCGGAAGGTCGTATCGGCTTCCACCAGGATGAGTTTAATTCTCAGTTGCAGGCGTATTGGTCCGGCCTGGATGTGGGCTCGGAAGGGCAGGTGCTCGTGCCTTTGTGTGGCAAGAGTAGCGATATGCTCTGGTTACGTGAGCAGGGGCATCCGGTCATGGGTGTTGAGCTTAGTCAAAGTGCATGTGAAGCATTTTTCGCTGAGCGTAACGCGGAGCCAGTGGTTCGGCAGGGCGCGACTTATCTACATTACGGGTGTGATGGTGTTGAATTGCTGTGCGGAGATGTTTTCTCTTTATCGGCGGCTCAGCTGAAAGATGCGAGGGCGGTCTATGATCGTGCTGCATTGGTAGCGCTGCCGCCGGAAATGCGTAAACAATATGCGCGGATGTTGATCGAGCGTTTGCCGGCGGGGGTGTCCGTATTGTTGATCACAATGGAGTTCGAAGGTGAGCAGGGGCCGCCGTTTAGTGTGGTGGAGTCTGAAGTAGGGGCGCTATTTTCGTCGCGCTTTCAGGTTGAGCGTTTGAGTGAGCGGGATGATAGTGCTGGGCGGCAGGATATAGCTTATCGATTAACGGATAAAAGCTGAGGTAAGGGCTGGGGTAAAAACGCCGGAGTGATCGTCCGGCGTTGGGGGGGTCAGGCTTTGCGCTTAACTGCAATGTCAGCCAGTTGCTTCAGTGTGTCTTTAAAGGAGCTGTCGGCCAATACGTCGAGTGCGGCGATGGCTTTGTCGGCTTCTTCTTGTGCGCGGGTCTGGGTGTAGGTAATGGCGCCTGTCTGGCGTACGATCGCCATGATGGGTTCCAGATCTTCCAGTCCACCCTTGCGGATTGCCTGACGAATCAGCTGGCGTTCTTCGTCATTGCCTTCACGCATGGCATGAATCAGTGGCAATGTTGGTTTGCCTTCGGCCAGATCGTCACCGACGTTTTTGCCCATCTCTTCTGCGGTGGATAGATAGTCCATTACATCATCGATCAGCTGGAACGCAATGCCCAGGTGTCGGCCATACAGTCGCAAGGCTTCGCGCTGTTCGGCGGAGCAGTCCGCTAGAATTGCGCCTGATTCGGTGGCGGCTTCGAACAGCATCGCAGTTTTGCCCAGAATGACCTGCATGTAAGAGTCTTCTGTGGTGTCCGGGTTTTTTGCGTTCAGTAGCTGCAGGACTTCGCCTTCGGCGATCACGTTGGTGGCATTTGAGATGACCTGCATGATATCCATGCTGCCAATCTCAACCATCACCTGAAATGCGCGGGAATAAAGAAAGTCGCCTACCAGTACGCTAGGAGCGTTGCCCCAGCGCGCATTGGCGGTGTCTTTGCCGCGGCGTAAATCTGAATTATCAACAACATCGTCATGCAACAGCGTGGCGGTGTGAATGAATTCAATGATTGCGGCAAGTGGGATGTGCTTGTCGCCATTGTAACCGCAGGCATTTGCACTCAGCAGTACCAGCAGTGGGCGGAGGCGCTTACCGCCACTTTCTACGATGTAGTGGCCGATTTTCTCAACCAGCGGGACGTTGGAGCCCAGGTGGTTGACGATGTAATCGTTGACGGCTTCGAACTGTGGTTCGACTTGTGGATTTAGCTGATGTGGCTGCATGGCGTATATATATACATATAGGAGTATGGCCGCATGCTAGGGACAGTGGCGGGCGGTGTCAAGGATAGAGGTCAAGAGTTGCTCAATGTTGTTAACTGCTATATAATCGCGCGCCCTAGTTCATCCAAATTAAGCTCCCTACCATATGGGTTGGCCATTAGAAGTAGGTCGTTTTTTAAACAGTAGCCGGATGAGCTGAATATACGGAGAAAATCATGTACGCAGTAATTGTTAGCGGCGGCAAGCAGTACCGAGTTCAGGAAGGTCAAACCCTGAAACTGGAAAAGCTGGCAGTTGAGCAGGGCGCGAATGTTGAATTCGATCGCGTTTTGCTGGTTGGCAACGGTGACGACATTAAAGTCGGTGCGCCAGTTGTTGAAGGTGCTAAGGTAACCGCTGAGGTTGTTGAGCACGGTCGCGGTAAGAAAGTTCATATTCTGAAGTTCAAGCGCCGTAAGCATCACATGAAACGTCAGGGCCACCGTCAGTGGTTCACTGAAGTTAAAATTACTGGCATTAACGCCTAATTTTAATCTGACTGGAGAATAGATAATGGCTCATAAGAAGGCCGCGGGTTCTACTCGCAACGGTCGCGACTCCGAGTCGAAACGTCTTGGTGTTAAGCGTTTCGGTGGTCAGGTTGTGACTGCAGGCAGCATCCTGGTTCGTCAGCGCGGTACTAAGTTCCACGCTGGTACAAACGTAGGTTGCGGCAAAGATCACACTCTGTTTGCTAAAGCAGACGGCGTAGTGAAGTTTGAAGTTAAAGGTCCTCATAAGCGTAAGTACATCACTATCGAAACTGCGTGATAAGGCCTTTTCCTTGCAAAAAGCTCCGCTCAGGCGGAGCTTTTTTGTTTGTGCGTTTTACCTTGCTCCAGCTTATATAATGAACTGGAGAACAAAACCTTTCGGGGGTCCCAAATGAAATTTGTCGATGAAGTGATGATTACAGTAGAAGCCGGTAAGGGAGGCAATGGCTGTATGAGCTTTCGGCGTGAAAAATATATCCCGAAAGGTGGTCCTGACGGCGGTGACGGCGGTGACGGTGGCTCTGTGTATTTTGAAGCCAGTGAGTCCCTGAATACGTTGGTCGATTTTCGCTTCACCCGTCGCTTTAAAGCGGATAATGGGCAGGGCGGTATGAGTCGGGATTGTACCGGGGCAAAAGGTGAAGACCTGGTATTGGAGGTGCCGGTGGGTACGACCATTATCGATACAGATACAGATGAAGTGTTGATCGATCTGACTGAGATTGGTCAGCGCGAAAAGATTGCCCAAGGTGGTTTTCATGGCTTAGGTAATACGCGCTTTAAAAGCAGTGTAAACCGCGCACCACGTCAGACGACGAAAGGGTCGATTGGTGAGACGCGTAACCTGAAACTGGAGCTTAAGATTCTGGCGGATGTGGGTTTGCTGGGGCTGCCCAATGCAGGTAAGTCGACCTTTATTCGTGCGGTGTCTGCGGCTAAGCCAAAAGTGGCTAACTATCCGTTTACCACGTTGGTGCCGAATCTGGGTGTGGTGCGTATCGAGAAGCATCGTAGCTTTGTGATTGCGGATATTCCGGGCATCATCGAAGGCGCGGCCGAAGGGGCGGGTCTGGGTATTCGCTTCCTCAAGCATTTGGCGCGTAACCGTCTATTGCTGCATATTGTTGATATGGCTCCGTGGGATGGGGTTTCTCCGGCGGAAGCGGCCGAGGTTGCCGTAGGTGAGCTGGAGAAGTTCAGTGGTACGCTGGCTGAGCAGCCGCGTTGGCTGGTCTTGAATAAGCTGGATATGGTGCCAGAGGCTGAGCGCGAAGAGCGCTGTCAGTCGGTGATTGATGCGCTGAACTGGGAAGGTCCTGTGTATCGTATTTCTGCGATCAGTAAAGAAGGTACTGATCTGCTGGCGCGTGAGATTCAGACCTTTCTGGACGATCGGTTGTATGCGATTGAAGAAGATCCGAGCATACTGGATCAGGAGCATGCGATTCGCGAGCAGATTGATGTCGAGGCGCGTTCGCGTATTGAAGAGTTGCGCTTGTCTCGTGGTCGGGCGGAAGCAGCAGATGATGTGGATGACTACGACGACGATGATTACGATATCGAAGTCGAATGGGTGCGGGAATAGGATTGAGGTACGTTTGTGACATCTGAACGCCAACAGTTAGTCAAAGGAAAGCGCTGGGTCGTCAAAATTGGTAGCGCCTTGCTGACCAATGATGGTCAGGGGTTGGATCATGAGGCGATTGCGCATTGGGTGGAGCAGCTGGCTGCTTTGCGTGCGCAGGGCATGGAGATCGTATTGGTCTCCTCAGGGTCGGTTGCAGAAGGTATGACGCGTCTGGGTTGGTCTGATCGCCCGAATGAGGTGTTTAAGCTTCAGGCGGCTGCGGCGGTAGGTCAGATGGGTCTGGTGCAGGCATATGAGGCTAACTTCCAGCGTCATGGTATGCATACTGCGCAGATTCTCCTGACCCATGAGGATCACTCTGATCGTAAGCGTTATCTGAATGCGCGTGCGACATTGCGTACTCTGCTTGATCTGGGTGTCGTGCCGGTTGTTAACGAAAACGATACCGTGGTGACCAATGAGATTCGCTTTGGGGATAACGATACCCTGGGAGCATTGGTGGCCAATCTGGTCGAAGCGGATGGCTTGGTAATCCTGACGGATCAGCGTGGTCTGTATAAAGAGGATCCGCGCAATAATCCGAACGCGGAATTTGTCTCTGAGGGGCGTGCCGGGGATGAGGCGCTTGAGGCAATGGCTGGCGGTGGTGGCAAGCTGGGTCGTGGTGGTATGGCGACTAAGGTGCGTGCGGCGAAGCTGGCGGCCCGCTCAGGTGCTGTGACGGTCATTGCCAGTGGTCGCGAGGACAATCTGCTGACGCGCTTGCGCGGTGGTGAGAGTGTAGGGACCTTGCTGGTGCCTGATCAGCAGCCTGAGGCGGCACGTAAGCAGTGGATTGCGGGTCATTTGCAGGCAAAAGGAACGCTGGTCCTGGATCCGGGTGCTGTTAAGGCGCTAAAAGAACGTGGTAAGAGTTTGCTGCCTGCGGGTGTAAAAAGCGTTAAAGGTAATTTCTCTCGCGGTGAGATGGTGCTGATGGTCGATGAGAATGACTACATCGTCGCCCGTGGGTTGGTGAATTACGGTATTGATGCCGCGCGTAAAATTATTGGTAAGCCAAGTTCACAGATCGAAACTATCCTTGGATTCATCGGGGAAGAGGAGTTGGTGCATCGTGATAATCTGGCGCTCAGCAGTCGTGTGTCTTCCTGAGTCTCAAGCTTAACGTCCGGTAATTTCTGGCAGGGCGCTTGTCCTGCCAATGCTGTCCTTCAATATGTCTCTACTTCTCTACTTCTCTACTTCTCTACTTCTCTACTTCTTATGCTCTGCGCTCTTGGTGGGTTTGTTGCGCAGTTTGGGTGTAGTTGCTTTGGCGGGTTTTGCGTAAATGGCAGGCACAAAAAAACCGGCAGAAGCCGGTTTTTTTAGAAAGCAGTTTGGTAATTAAACCAGTGCTTTAATACGCGCGTTCAAGCGGCTCTTGGTGCGAGCAACTTTAGACTTGCTGAAGATGCCTTTGTTCACGGAAGCATCCATGATTGGCTGAGCGACTTTCAGCGCTGCATTAGCTGCAGCCTGATCACCACTATCGATAGCAGTAACTACTTTCTTGATGTAAGTACGCACCATGGAGCGCAGGCTAGCGTTGTGCTGGCGACGCTTTTCCGCCTGGCGAGCGCGTTTACGAGATCCTGCGGAATTTGCCACAGTCCGACTCCTTAAACGTTATCTAATAAAAAATGTTCGTTGATATCGCAAGAGCAGATACCAAAAAACGAGAGGCGAGATTATTCACATTTGTGGAAGTGGTGTCAACAAAAGGATGAGCATTTTTAAGGGGGCAAAGGTATTATTGCCGCAGTTAAGCCCTCTGAGGATAGATTTTTGGATACACAGAAGGAAAAGCCAACCCCGGCGGACCCTAAAGCACCTAAGCCATCCAGTTTGTTAAGGTCCAGTGGTGTGGTGGGTATTATGACCATGCTATCCCGTATTTTAGGGCTGGTGCGTGATGTGGTGGTGGCGAACTATTTTGGCGCGTCCGGCAGTGCTGACGCCTTCTTTGTAGCGTTCAAAATTCCCAATTTTCTACGTCGATTGTTTGCCGAAGGGGCTTTTTCGCAGGCGTTTGTCCCGGTGTTGTCTGAATACCGCACGCAGCGTGATCATCTGGCGGTCAAGGCACTGATCGATCGGGTAGCGGGCACATTGGGCGCTACGCTGATTACCGTGACGCTGATCGCGATGTTGGGTGCACCGCTACTGACCGCATTGTTTGCCCCCGGATTTTATATAGCGGGTGGTGAAAAATTTGAGCTAGCAGCATCGATGCTGCGGATTACGTTCCCTTATCTGCTGCTGATTTCGCTGACGGCCTTTGCGGGCGCAATTCTGAACAGCTATGAGCGTTTTGCGGTGCCTGCGTTTACCCCGGTGCTGCTCAACGTAACGCTGATCAGTTCTGCTGTCTTTCTTTCGCCGCTGTTTGATCCGCCGATTCTGGCGCTGGCCTGGGGGGTCATGATTGCGGGTGTGGTACAGCTGGTGTTCCAGTTGCCGTTTCTAGCGCGCTTGCGGTTACTGCCCTGCCCGGTGGTGGACCGGACCGATGAAGGCGTGCGTCGCATTCTTAAGCTGATGTTGCCCGCGTTGTTTGGGGTTTCGGTGACGCAGATAAACCTGCTGCTGGATACGGTGCTGGCGTCCTTCCTGCAAACCGGCAGTGTGTCCTGGCTTTACTACTCTGATCGTTTGGCTGAACTGCCGTTGGGTGTTTTTGGTATCGCCATTGCAACCGTCATTCTGCCAAGTCTGTCACGCAAGCACGCGACAAAATCAGCGGAACATTTTTCGAACACCCTTGATTGGGCGATGCGCATGGTGCTCTTGATCGGAATGCCTGCCGCGGTTGCCCTGTTTATTCTGGCCGGGCCAATGATAGTGACCTTGTTTCACTATGGCGCTTTGACTGACCGTGATGTGCATATGGCCTCCATGAGTTTGCAGGCTTACGCCTGCGGCGTGATGGCCTTTATGCTGATCAAGGTATTAGCGACTGGCTATTTCTCCCGTCAGGATACGAAGACGCCCGTTAAAATTGGTATTCAGGCCGCCATTGCCAATATGGTGCTTAACCTGATTCTGATCGGACCGTTGCAGCATGTGGGGTTGGCGGCGGCTACGTCGATGTCGGCATTCCTTAATGCGGGCCTGTTGCTGCACGGGTTGTTACGGGCAGGTGTGTTTCAGTGGCAGCCGGGCTGGAGCATTATTTTGTTTCGCTTGGTGCTGGCGAATGCCGCGATGGGGGCGGTATTGCTCTGGCTAGCAGGTGATCTGCAGCAGTGGCTGGAGTGGGGTGTTATGGACCGTGCCTGGAATATGGGGGTGCTGGTAGTGAGTGGTGCAGGCATCTATGTATTGGTGTTGGTGTTAATGGGGATGCGGCCTTCGCATCTGAAAAATTCCGGTTGATACGCTTGCAAGTCACGTAACTCTCTGATTGTAGAGGTACTCGCAGGCGCACAATTAGGCTATAATTCGCCGTTTGTTTTTGGGGCTTGGCTGTTGTACTGATGGAACTCATTCGAGGATTACATAATCTGCGCGACAAACACCGGGGCTGTGTGGCCACTATCGGCAATTTTGATGGTGTGCATTTAGGTCATCGCCGGGTACTCGAGCAGGTTAAGGCCAAAGCCAAAGAGCTGGGATTGCCCTCGGTTGCGATTACGTTTGAGCCGCAGCCGCGAGAATTTTTTGCCGGAGATAAAGCGCCTCCACGGCTGACGCGTTTCGACGAGAAGGTCCGCTTGCTGCAGGCAGAGAATATCGACCGCGTGTTATGCCTGACGTTTAACAAACGGCTGCAGTCGATGTCGGCGGATGCGTTCATCAACCAGCTGCTGCTCAAAGGGCTTGAGGTGAAGCACTTTGTCGTTGGTGATGACTTCCGTTTTGGTTGTGATCGCGCGGGCGACTATAAAATGCTGCGTAACACCGGCGATCAGCACGGCTTTTCTGTGGTGAATACCGCGACTTTCCTGATGGATGGGGAGCGGGTCAGCAGTACACGTATACGTACAGCACTAGCGCAGAACGATTTCGCATTGGCGGAAAGCTTGCTGGGGCGCCGTTACACCGTCACAGGCCGAGTGTTGCATGGACAAAAACTGGGACGTCAATTGGGTGTCCCCACCGCAAACATTCGTATGCACCGCTTCCCGTGTCCGATGAAGGGCGTTTATGCGGTGCGGGTGGCGATGCCCGATGGTAGCTACGAGCGGGGTGTTTGCAACGTAGGCCCGCGTCCTACCGTTAACGGTATTCAGCCCGTACTGGAAGTGCACTTGCTGGATTATCAGGGCCATCTCTACGGACAGCTACTCAGCGTAGAATTTTTAGAATTTATCCGCGCCGAACAGAAGTTCGACGGACTGGAACAGCTTAAAAAACAGATTTTTGCAGATATCGATCAGGCGCGCGCTTACTTTGCGTGATGCACCTGAACATCAATCCGGAAGCGACAGATCATGACCGATTACAAAGCGACACTGAACTTGCCTAAAACGGCATTCCCGATGCGAGGCAATCTGGCCCAGCGCGAACCAAAAATGCTGAAGCGCTGGCAGGAGATGGACCTGTATCAGAAGATTCGTGAGGTTAGCAAAGGTCGTAAGAGCTTCATTCTGCACGATGGCCCTCCGTACGCAAACGGCGATATTCACATCGGTCACGCCGTGAACAAAATCCTCAAGGATATGATTATCAAGTCCCGTACTCTGGCGGGCTTTGATGCGCCATACGTGCCGGGCTGGGATTGCCACGGGTTGCCCATCGAACACAAAGTTGAAACCAAATTCGGTAAAGCCGGCGCCAAACTGAGCCATAAAGAGTTTCGTCAGAAGTGCCGTGCTTATGCCAGCAGGCAGGTTGATGGTCAGAAAGCGGATTTCGTACGTCTGGGTGTTCTGGGTGACTGGGACAATCCATACCTGACGATGAACTTCGATACTGAAGCGAACATCATCCGTGCACTGGGTCGTATTGCTGAAAACGGTCATCTGGTGAAGGGTTACAAGCCGGTTTACTGGAGTGTTGTTGGTGGTTCTGCACTGGCGGAAGCGGAAGTTGAATATCAGGACAAAACCTCCACCGCGATCGACGTGCGTTATGCACCGGTTGATGCGGCTGATTTCCTGGGGCGTTTTGAGCAGGAAAACGGTGGCGGTGAAGGTAACGTCTCTGTGGTTATCTGGACCACTACGCCATGGACCTTGCCATCGAGTCAGGCCGTATCTCTGAATGCCGAGCTGGATTACGTGCTGGTACAGGCGGATCTGGGTCTGGGTCAGGAACGCGTTTTGCTGGCAGAAGGTCTGGTTGAGTCTGCGATGCAGCGTTACGGTGTGGACAGCTACAGCATTGTTGCCCGCTGTAAAGGTCAGGCGCTGGAAAACAGCCCGCTGCAGCACCCGTTTGTCGCTGAGCGCACAACGCCGGTAATTCTGGGTGACCACGTAACACTGGATGCCGGTACGGGCGCAGTACATACCGCACCGGATCACGGCGTGGAAGACTTTGAGGCAGGTCGTCGTTACGGTATCGGTACACTGAATCTGGTCAGCGATAACGGTGTCTTTGTTGAAGGTGCCGGGCAGTTTGCCGGACAGCATGTATACAAAGTGGATGACGCTGTTGTTGAGGTTCTGAAAGAGAATCACGCGCTGATTCTGGAACATAAGTTCCAGCACAGCTACCCACACTGCTGGCGTACTAAAACACCGCTGATCTACCGTGCGACACCGCAGTGGTTTATCAGCATGGAAGAGAAAGGTCTGAAGGCCGATGCGCTGACTGCGATCAAAGGTGTGGAGTGGTTCCCGGCCTGGGGTCAGAACCGCATCGAAGCGATGGTTGAGCAGAGCCCGGACTGGTGTGTCTCCCGTCAGCGTACCTGGGGTGTGCCAATCACTCTGTTTATCCACAAAGAAACTCAGCAGCTGCATCCAAAAACGGCTGAGCTGATTGAGCAGGTTGCCCTGCGTGTGGAAAAAGAAGGGATTGATGCGTGGTTTGATCTGGATGCGGCTGAGCTGCTGGGTGATGAAGCTGAGCAGTACTCTAAAGTGACCGATACGCTGGATGTGTGGTTTGACTCCGGTGTGACGCACTGCTCTGTACTGGATACCCGTGAAGGTCTGCATTCACCTGCCGATCTGTATCTGGAAGGATCTGATCAGCACCGTGGCTGGTTCCAGTCTTCCCTGAAAACCGGTATCGCAATCAAAGGTGAAGCGCCTTACAAACAGGTTCTGACACACGGCTTCACCGTGGATGGTCAGGGTCGCAAGATGTCCAAGTCCATCGGTAACGTTGTTGCGCCGCAGGAAGTGATGAACAAATACGGTGCAGATATCCTGCGCTTGTGGGTTGCATCCACCGATTACAGCGGTGAAATGACCTGTTCTGATGAGATCCTGAATCGTGCAGCGGATGCCTATCGTCGTATCCGTAACACGGCGCGTTTCCTGCTGTCGAACCTGAGTGGTTTCAATCCGGAAACGGATCTGGTTGCAGCAGAAGAGATGGTTGCACTGGATCGCTGGGCGGTTGATCGTGCGGCACGCCTGCAGAAAGAGCTGGAAGGTCATTACGACCGGTATGAATTCCTGAACGTATATCAGAAAATCTCTCACTTCTGTTCGCAGGAGCTGGGTGGTTTCTATCTGGATATCATCAAGGACCGTCAGTACACCGCAGCGACCGATGGCGTAGCACGTCGTTCTTGTCAGACCGCGCTGTACCATATCGTTGAAGCACTGACCCGCTGGATTGCACCGATCCTCAGCTTCACGGCTGATGAGATTCTGGAACAGATCCCAGGCGAGCATGACGAATCTGTGCTGCTGGGTACCTGGTATGAGAATCTGGCCGAATTGTCTGATGATGCGCAGATGGGGCGTGACTTCTGGAATCAGGTGATGGCTGTGAAAACAGCGGTCAACAAAGAGCTGGAAACCCGTCGTACAGAAGGTCTGATTGGCTCCAGTCTGGAAGCAGAAGTGACGTTGTACTGCAGTGAAGAGCTGAAAGCGACGCTGGATCTGTTGGGTGATGAGCTGCGCTTTGTCTTGCTGACCTCTAAAGCGGCGGTTGCGACTTCTACTGAAGCGGCCGACGCACAGGCGACTGACGTAGACGGTTTGCAGGTGAGTGTAGCGAAAACCGCACACGAAAAATGTGATCGCTGCTGGCACCACCGTGAAGATGTGGGTGCGAACGCTGAACACGAAGCATTGTGTGGTCGTTGCGTAGAGAATATCACCGGTGAAGGTGAAAGCCGCAGCTTTGCATAAGGACTTCGGTTGATGTCTGCCGCTTCGCAAAAGAGTTCGCTGATCTGGCTATGGTTGGCGGTGGTTATTGTCGTCCTGGACCTGTGGTCCAAGTTTGTGACCAATACCTCGCTGGATTACGGTGTACCGGTGGAGATTCTGCCGGTCTTTGATCTGCGTCTTTCCTACAATACGGGCGCTGCATTCAGCTTTCTGGCGGATGCCGGTGGCTTGCAGCGCTGGTTCTTTGTGGCCGTTGCCGTGGGTGTCAGCGCCATGCTGGTGGTGTGGATGAAGCGTACACCCCGCTGGCAGTGGTGGGTTGGTATTGCTCAGGCTCTGGTTCTGGGTGGGGCGTTAGGCAATCTTTACGACCGGGTGGTGCAGGGGTATGTCATCGACTTTATCTCACTGCACTACGGCGAGTACTATTTTGCCGTGTTTAATCTGGCCGATGTGGCCATCTCTGTCGGCGCGACATTATTGATCATTGATATGCTGTTTCTGGAAGGTAAGTTCCGGGACAGAAACGAAACAGAAGGTGAAGCATGAGCGAACAGATCATTGGTCCGGGTAAAACCGTGACTCTGCACTTTGCGATCAAACTGGAAGATGGTCAGGTTGTTGATTCTAACTTTGAAGGACAGCCAGCAACATTTACCGTGGGCGATGGCAACCTGCCAGAAGGGTTCGAGCAGGCTTTATTTGGTTTGGTAGAAGGGGCAAAAGATTCCCTGCAGATCTCACCGGAGCATGCCTTTGGGATGCCAAACCCAAGCAATGTCCAGCGCTTTCCGCGTACCCAGTTTGAAGATATGAAACTGGAGAAAGGTCTGGTGATCACTTTTCAGGACGCCAAGCAGGGTGAGCTGCCAGGTGTGATCGATCGTTTTGATGAGCAATCGGTGCATGTTGATTTTAACCACCCGCTGGCTGGCCGTGAGCTGAGCTTTGAGGTGGCGATCCTGTCGGTAGCTGACGCGAGCTAAGCCTTCCGGGGCATAAAAAAACCGATGCCGTTGCATCGGTTTTTTTATGTCTGATATATCAATTTGCCCCTTTGTTTTACCTTCTTTCGCCTGCCTTCACGTACTTCCCGCCTTTCTTAAGCCCCTTTTTTAATCGAGTGTTTTTTGATCAGGAGCAGATTCCGTCTATTTTTTACGTCGTCGTATGGCGGGACTTGAAGGCAGCGACTAGACTATTTCACTACGAAGAAAGTATTAGTTTAGGCCTTGTTCAAAAATGAAGAAATTTGATGGTTTTACGTTGATAGAGTTACTGATCGTACTGTCGATTATCGTGATTCTCTCCACAATCGTAATGCCCAATTTCGGACCGTTTGTTCAGCAGAGCCGAATGGATTCGATTCAAAACCGGTTACTCGCCAGTGTTTCACTGGCAAGAGCAGAGGCGATACGCCAGGACGTGCAAGTAACCGTGTGTGCGCGTAACAACACCGAAAATATGGCGAACTACACCTGTGGCAGTAACTGGGCCAACGGTTGGGCAGTTATTGCGGGTAGTTCGGCGGTGCGGGTTGAAGATGCACCTGCAAATGCCATTGCGGTCAGTGGAAGTAATATTACGTTTAAGAGCTCAGGGCTTCTCAGTAGCGGTAATGATGTCTGCTTTTCTGCCGATGATGGCAATGGAGATACTGATGTACGGTATCTGCAGGTCAATCAGTTCGGCAGAATCCGGGCCTGGGATGGAGCGCAGAATGATGGTGTCTGTGGGTCCGATGGGTGAACGTGGTTACACCCTGATCGAAGTGTTGGTCGCATTGTTACTCACATCTCTGGGGTTGATGGGAATGGCAGGGTTGCAGGTGGTTTCCCTAAAACAGAATCAGAGCGCTTATATGCGCAGCCAGGCGACAATTCTGGCGTATGACATTATCGATAGAATGCGCGCCAACGTTGCTGCGGTCGAGAATGGTAACTATTTTCTCGCCTCTGGTACGGAAGACAGTGACTGTGAAACGACCGCGGGCTGCACTGATGCGGAGATGGCGGCGCATGATGTATTTCGTTGGCAGGCACGGTTGGCGGAAGAGCTACCTTTAGGGAGTGGTTTAGTGTGTCGTGATACTGACCCTGATGACAGTACCGATGGTGATATAACAACCCCGGCATGTGGTACCAGTACCGACACTGATCTGCCCATTGTGGTGTATGTCTGGTGGAATGATGAACGTGCCAGCAATGCCGTTTCAACACGTTTGGCGGTCAGCGCGAGCTTATGAAACTGTTAGGTAGATTAAACCGTAAGCGGCAGCAGGGGCTGTCGATGATTGAGCTGATGGTTGCCTTGCTGATCGGTACGTTGTTGACGGCGGCCGTTCTGCAGATGTTTCTTGGCAGCCGTACGACATACGCTATGCAAAGTGCACTGGCGACGATGCAGGAGAATGCCCGCTTCGCGGTTGAGTTCCTGTCGCGGGATCTGCGCAAGGCGGGGTATACCGGGTGTTCCACGAATACAACAATTGCCAATACGCTGCGTGACAGCAGTAACAGTGACGAAATCTACGCCCAGTACGACATGTCTGCACCTGTCTCGCTTGAGGATAACTACAGCGTTGCTGCGGGTACCAGTATACCGTTACCCACATCCGCTTCACCTACCGCTGGTACCGATATTGTGAGTGTGAAGTTTGCTGATGGTGAAGGTAGCTGCACGGTGGAAAGCCATGTAGCGGCTTCGGCTACCATTCATTGCTACGCCAATCACGATTACCAGAAAGGCCAGGTACTGTTGATCTCGGACTGTTCTCATTCAGCGATTTTCCAGCAGAGCAATACGGTCAACACGAACAGCCAGACCAAGCAGGTCAATCACAATACCGGTCAGGCAGTGCCGGGAAATTGTACGAAAGGGCTGGGATTGCCAGTGGATTGTTCGACTACCCTGGGAACTGCATACACCTTTCCCACTGGGGCTACGGTGCAACTATATAAAAACTACACCTACTACATTGATGACAATGACTTCGGCTCGCCAGCCCTGCACCGTTCTGCCATCAGCTTAACCAGTGGTACCGCAGCACTGGCTGAGCAGGAATTGGTTGAAGGTGTAGAAGATATGCAGATCACCTACGGCATCGATAATGATGATGATGGCGATGCAGATTATTACGTGGCGGCAGATACCAACGGCGATGGTGTTGAAGATCTGGACGTGACTGAGGTCGTTGCCATCCGTGTCAGCCTGCTGATGCGCAGTATTGAGAACAATGTGCTCTCGAGTGCGCAGACATACAGTTATAACGGGGCAACGGTTACCGCAACGGACAGACGCTTACGCAAAGTGTTTACGGCAACCATTACCCTGCGTAACCGGGTGATCTAGATGAGTGAGATAAAAAAGCAGCAAGGCGCAGTGCTGATTGTGTCGATGATTTTTCTGGTGATCATGACGCTGATAGGGATGGCAGGTCTTGAAGTGACCGGATTGGAAGAGAAGATGGCGGCGCAGTCACGCGACCGGCAGATGGCGTTTGAGGCTGCAGAAGCGGCGTTACATGACGGCGAAGCGTATTTGGAGTCAGTTGTGACCATGCCTGCGTTCAATGGTAGTAACGGTCTGTACAGCCCGAAAACCGATGGCACCAACAATTGGGATGACTGGTCTGCGTTGGGGACCAGTGTCCGGACCATGCGTTCCCAAGTAACGGATGCGGATAAAAAAGGCTTTGCGCAATTATCAGCATTTTCGACCTATATCATCGAGGAGTTAGCGGCGTCGGCACCAGACGACAGTAAGGAAGCGGGAAAAGCGATCGAAAAACGCCGTTATTACCGTATTACCGCCCGCGCAGTCGGGCTGAGTTCGTCATCCGAAGTGAAATTACAGTCAGTCTATAAACGTTAACCGCAGGAACTGAAACTATGAACAGGATCTTCCGGATGCGATTGGGGTATCTGTCGCTGCCCATCGTCATGTTTCTTCCCTCGTTCTCGGCGGCTGAGCTTTCACAGACCCCGCTTTATCTGACGACATCGGTTAAACCGAACATTTTTTTTCTGGTGGATGATTCCGGCAGCATGGATTGGGAGGTGCTGAAATCAACCGATGCCAACGCCATCTCTATCTACGACAGTTACCCTAATAGCGGCAATGTTGATATTACGCCGACCCGCGAAGATCGCGATGAGATTTTGGAATCCTGCGCAGGCTATAACGTCTTGTATTACGATCCAAGCAAGACCTATATACCTTGGGAAGGGGTGGACGAAGACGGTAACGCTTATGCTGATCAGTTGATTACCGCTGCCCGTATGGATCCTTATGATGCTAACGGTTCAACCAAAGACCTTACCGACGATGAGGGATACGGTGATCCGCCAGGTTATATGATCTGGGCGGACGACGGAGACGGCGTTTTCGAATTGGATGAGTGTCCTGACCCCGGACGCTCCGGATATGACTACGTTAACCAGTTTGTGGCTACCACATCCGGTTTTGGCGTGAATACCGTCATGACCGCCGCCCAGCAAACAAATTTTGCCAATTGGTACACCTACTATCGTAAGCGTGAATATGTGATCAAGGCGGCGCTGCTGAGCATTACGAATAACTCTGAACAGCGTTTGGGATTGGCGACTTTGCATCGTAATAACAGTGTCGACTTTCCTGTCGCTGACCTGGCTACGGGTAGCAATAAAACCGATCTGATGACCCAGATCTCAAGTATTGGATCCAGTGGGAACACGCCACTACGCTCAAAGCTTGCGCAAGTCGGTGAATACTTTAAGGGGACTACATCAACTTCACTGTTTGGCTCAGCTCAGGCAACGCCAATTCTTTCTGAAGCGTCTGGCGGGGCCTGTCAGCAAAACTTTTCGGTAGTGATGTCGGATGGTTACTGGAACGGCAGCGCACCCAGTGTGGGTAATGCTGACCGGGGTTCGACCAGTGACGGGGATGCAAATGATTCGGAATACGATGGCGGTGTGTACCGCGATCAATATAACGGTGTATCCAATACGCTGGCTGATGTTGCGATGCATTACTACGAAACGGATCTCAGCACACTGGATAATAAAGTACCGGGCACGCCCGATGACAGCAACACCCGGCAACACTTAGTGACCTATACCGTTGCGTTTGGTGTGAATGGCACGCTGAGCAGTAATCCGGATGCCAACGCCACCAGTTTTGATTGGCCTACACCGGTCAGTGATCAGAGTACCACCATCGATGATATGCGCCACGCGGCGTGGAACGGACGGGGAGAATTCCTTAGTGCGGATGATCCGCAGACATTGATTAACGCTTTCACGACCGCCATTGCCAGTATTGAGTCCCGCACCTCCAGTGCGGCAACCGTTGCGACTAACTCAACTCGGCTGGATGCGAACTCCAAAATTTATCAGGCACGATTTAACAGTGGTGAATGGAGCGGTCAGTTCCGTGCTTATGCTCTGAACTCCACCACCGGAGATGTGGGAACCTTGCAGTGGGATGCGGCAGACCTGATTCCGTCAGCCAGTGCGCGTAAAGTCTATAGCAGCCATAGCAATACGGGTTTCTCGTTTGATACCACATCATGGGATGGCGGACTCTTTAGTACTTCGCAGATGAGCGCACTGAATGCATTAGGTGGTACCACTGATAACCGAGGACGGGATCGGGTTAATTACCTGCGCGGTGATACTGCCTACGAAGGCACTGACTTTCGGACGCGTGCCGGACGGTTAGGCGACATTGTGCACTCGGACCCGGTATTTGCTTTCAATGAGAGTTTTGATTACTACGGTGTAGCCCCTACGGTCAGCGTTGGTGGGGTGGCGACAGATAGTTACTACGTCTACCTGACTGACGACAGCACGGATACTAATAAAGCGGCACGAGACTCGATGCTGTATGTGGGGGCCAATGATGGGATGTTGCATGCTATGCGTGCCGAAGGAGCGGTGGGGACTATTGAAACCCCCTGTAACGTTGCGACTGCGGATTGCGAAGGGGAGGAGATGTTTGCCTATGTTCCTAAGGCGCTGTATTCCAAACTGAGTAATCTGTCGGATACCAATTACAGTCATACCTATTATGTAGATGGTTCAGTCCGTATTGCTGATGCCTATTTTGATTATAACGATGATGGTGTGTCGGATACGACGCGCTGGGGGACAGTATTGGTCGGGTTGCTGGCCGGTGGTGGTCAGGGTGTTTACGCGCTGGACGTATCCGCCCCGTTTAGTTTTTCAGCCAAAGATGTGTTGTGGGATCTGGACAGTACCGATCTGGCGGAGTTGGGATACACCTTTGGTAACGCTTCAGTGGTGAAACTACCGGATGGTACTTGGGCGGCGATCTTTGGAAACGGCTATGAGAGCGCAAACCATAAAGCCGGTCTCTATATCGTTAATATGGAAGATCCCAGCGACGTCGTCTTTATCGACACAGAAGCAGATGGTACCGCCGGTTCGCCAAACGGCTTGTCCTCTCCACTGCCAGTGGATACCAATAACGACAAAATAGCCGATGCTGTATACGCGGGAGATCTCTACGGTAATCTCTGGAAGTTCGATCTGAGCAGTAGCAACCGTAATGGATGGGACGTGGCGTTTAAGCAGGGCAGTACCCCAAAACCACTGTATCGGGCGTGTACCAGCGACGACTGCAGCAGCCCGCAACCAATTACATCGCGACCGGAAGTGGCCGATCATACCCAGGGCGGGCTGATGGTGCTCTTTGGTACGGGCCGTTATATTTCAACCAGTGATCCATCAACTACTCAGATGCAGACCTTTTATGGTATTCGCGATAACGGTTCCGCCGTCACTAATCGCAGTGCATTACAGGTACAGGATATTCTCACCGAATTTTATGTGGCTGCCAGTGATACCGATTATCGGGTGACCAGCAATACCCAGGTTGATTACACTGCAAATGATGGCTGGTATCTGGATATGGACTCCAGCAGTTATGTCGGAGAACGTGTGGTTGCCAACCCCATTGTGCGTGGAGGGCGTATTATCTTCACCACGTTGTCGCCGGATACTGAGCCCTGTGAATTTGGCGGCAGTAGCTGGTTAATGGAACTGGATTATGAAAATGGATCGCGTCTTACGGTCTCTCCATTTGATGTGAACGATGATACGGTAATCAATTCATCTGATTTTGTGACCGTCACTATCTCTGAAAATGGAGGTCAGGCTTCAGAAGTCACTGTGCCTGTATCCGGACGAAAATCTACGGTGGGTATTGTAAAAACACCTGCTGTTATCTCTACCGGCACTAAAGAGCTGAAGTATTTCTCCGGCTCAAGCGGTGCGGTTGAAACCGTACGTGAATCCAGTGGAGATAAATTGGGGCGCCAGTCCTGGATTCAGTTAAACTGATAGCCTTACCGCAGTAGTTGGCCGTAACAAGGATGTTGGCTTTTACCATTGTTAGAGGGATCTGTTAAGAAGGCCCACGGGCATGCTTGTGGGCTTTATACTCATCTTTATACCAGCTCCCTTCTACGATCGTCGTGTAACACCGACTTGCGTCATCTTGTCGCGATGTTTAAGCCAGTTTAATGCTATTAACGACCTATAAAACTGTATTAATATTGATCAGTTTTATCGCGTTGCCGCGGCATATTGACTGAATGGCTGTTTCATTAATTGTTAATACACATAGATTCTTCCGATGCCGATAATGAGTGGTGATTAGCATGCGTGGCATTACAAATGAATCAGAAGAGCCTGATAGAGCGATTATCCCTGAATATGGAAAGCAGAGTGGTTTTTAAAAAGGTTAAAGACAGGGGATTTACGCTGGTTGAATTAATGATCACGTTGGCGATCCTCGCAATATTGATGACTGTTGCGGTGCCGAATTTTGGTTTGTTTGTACAGACGGGGCGAATGGACACGATTCAAAACCGGTTGGTGGCCAGCTTGGCACAAGCGAGGTCTGAAGCGATTCGTCGGGGTGAAGATGTCACGGTGGCCTTTACCGTTTCCGGTGGGCGCGTCACCCAGTGGCTGTCGACAGATGAAGGTGGTGATTCGATTCGTCAGGAATCCGGGTCTGATGCCAACGTATCACTGACTCTGTCTGCCGCTCAGAATACCGTAGTCTTTACGAGAGATGGTGAACTAAGTTCGGCGAGTGACGTCTGTTTTGTCGTGGATGATGGAGATAGCGCAACAGATGTGCGATATGTGCAGCTGAATGCGGTTGGCCGTGCCCGGGCCTGGGATGGAGAAACCGATGATACGGTATGTGGTAGTGGAAGCTGAACGCGGTTACACCCTGATTGAGGTGCTGGTGGCTCTGTTAGTTATCTCTCTGGGCCTGCTGGGGATGGCGAGCCTTCAGGTGACAGGGCTTAAACAGAACCAGAATGCTTATATACGTAGTCAAGTTTTGGTTGCTACTCAAGACATTGTCGGGCGGATGCGGGCAAATAAAACGGGTGTGTTAAACGGCGATTATTTCGAAGCGGCGTCCGATGAACAGATCAAAAATATTGATACGTCCTGTGAAAGCACTGCCTGCACCAGTGCAGAGCTGGCGATCTACGACCTGAATAATTGGAAATACCATTTGCAGCAAGAGGCCGGTGGTGGCGGTTGTATGACGCGTGCTATAGAGACAAGTAATAGTTATCAAGAAGAAGCGGTTAGCGATCTGACTAAGCTTTGCACCGACAGTAATGACCAAAGTAAGCCGGTGGTTATGTATGTTTGGTGGAACGACTCTCGGTATAAAAATAAGGAAGAAGCGAAGAGCAGTGACAAGGATATTCAAGTCATCGCTTTGAGTGTGGAAATATGATGAAGCGACATGGAATTCATATGAAATATCAGAAAGGTCTGTCTCTGATAGAGCTAATGATCGCTCTGGTGATTGGTTTGTTGCTGGTGGCTGCTACCGTCCAGATGTTTGTGGGCAGTCGTGTCACATATAGCATGCAAAACGAGCTGGCCAAAGTTCAGGAAAATGCCCGTTTTGCGATGAATTTCATTAGCCGGGACTTGCGTATGGCGGGATATATCGGCTGTACCAAACACCTTACTATTGCGAATACATTGCGTGATACTGCAAATGGGGATGCTGCCCATGGTGAATATGATCTATCTGTACCTATAGCAATAGAAGATAACTATGTGTCTGCGTCAGGTACAAGTATCGATCTTCCATCAAACGCATCTCCGAGTGATGGTACTGATATCGTCAGTATTAAGTTTTCCGACACCGAGGGGGCTTGTTCGGTTACGGATCATAATACGAGCTCCGCTGTGATGACATGCACCGGACATGAGTTTGTGACGGGACAGGTTTTATTGGTTTCTGACTGTAAGAAGGCCGCGATTGTTCAGCATACAGGTGGAAACCCCAATAAAATTGTTCACAACACAGGAAACTCTGTTACACCGGGAAATTGTACCAAGGGGCTTGGTCTGCCAATAGTTTGCAGCACGCTGGGAACAGCAGAAGACTTCACCGGTGGGACAGTCATGTTGCTGCGTAATTACACCTATTATATCGATCAGAACGCCTTTGGAGTGCCTGCGTTGTATCGGACTAGCATTGGGGTGACAGACAAAAATGCTACGTTGAATCAGCAAGAACTGGTAGAGGGCGTCGAGAATATGCAGGTTTTGCTTGGTTTGGATACCGATGATGACGGTACCGCAGACTGCTTTAAGAGTTCTGTGAGTCGGTGTGTAAGCAGTGGTTCTGTTACTGTGACGGAAGATAACATTGTCGCGATAAGGGTCAGTTTAGTAATACGTAGTATCGCAAATAATGTTACGTCTACTCCCCAAAGTTATGTATTAAACGGTGTGACAATAACCCCTACGGATAACTATCTGCGCAAGGTTTTCACCTCAACAGTTACGCTTCGCAACAGGACGCTTTAAGGATGAAACAGCGGCTACAGAGAGGCTCGGTACTGATTGTATCTATGGTGCTCTTACTCGTTATGACTTTGATTGGTATGGCAGGCATAGAGGTTACCAGTCTCGAAGAAAAGATGGTGTTTAATCTGCGTGATCGACAGGTTGCGTTTGAAGCAGCTGAAGCTGCATTGTTGAGCGCAGAGGAATATTTGCAGCTGGATACAGGAGACACCTCAATTATTCAGTTTGAAGGTGGTAGTGGTGGTCTTTACTCCGTCGAGCAGTCTGATTCTTGCAATGATTCACCGTCGTCAGATTCAGACGAAGATGATAGTCCTGGAAACAGCGGAAACAGCGGAAACAGCGGAAACAGCGGAAACAGCAACAACGAGGACGATAGTGAAAGCAGTGAAACCGTTGACAGCATAGCGCTAGCTAAAAAAGATTGGGACGTGGGTTGCCGTATAGAGTTCAGCAGTCTTCAGCCAGATGCATTTACGAAGCAAGCGCCCAACTTTATTGTGGAAGAGCTTTTGGTCGATGAACTGTCGCCTTCGCTGAAGGTCGGTGAAGTCAGTGATCGTTATATCTACTACCGGGTAACCACGAGTGCACAAGGGCTGACCGGTTCCTCGGAAGTGCGTGTTCAAACTGTGTATAAGGTTTATCGAAAATAACCGTCGGATAAGGGAAAAGGTCACGGGATGATGGGGAAAATAGAGTGGAAGAACATGCGTCGAATGTTTCAGGACGGCTTCCCGGTTGCCTTTAATTTATTAATAGCTGTATCTACCTTGTTGGTCTTGAGTCAGCCTTTACAGGCTGATTCAACGTTGCATCTAAAGGATGTACCACAGGCAAATATCCTGTTTTTGATTGATGATGCGTTGAGCTTGGATTTTGAGAAACTCATGGATAGGGAGGAGGAGGAACGTTTAGGGATTGATGACTATCGCTTTTACTTTAAGTATAAAAGTCTCAATAAATTTAATGATATAGCGCCACATTGTACCCGCTACAATAAGCTGGCGTATGACCCGTCTAAAACGTATCGCCCTTGGTGGGGAACAGACTCAGAAGGTAATATATTTCAAGATCAGACCAATATCAGTTCTGTACCCTTCGATCCTTATTTACCGAAAGATGTGGGAATAGCAGATGCCGATGAGATTGCTAGAAACCAAGACAATCACACAGATCTGTCTCAGGCATTTTATCTTGTTTGGACGGATGGCAATGATAATGGTGAGCATGATGAAGGGGAATGTTCGGTTCCGACTCAATTACATTCCGACTGCAAAGAAGGGGAAGGTAACGAGAAGCTTGCCAGTAGCATATGCGTCTCTGTCGCTGATATGTCATCCGCAGAGCAGATTAATTTTGCCAATTGGTACGCGTATCACCGTAAGCGTGAATATGTCATTAAATACGCCTTAGCCGAAGTCATCAATAAATCTCAAGCACGTATCGGAATCGGATTTTCCAGTACCGAGAAATTCCATAATACGGTTAGCCGCGGAGCTGAAATTAAAGATGTAGATGATATTTCTTTTCCGATTGACCCGCAGGCTAAGGCAAACAAAGAGGAATTGTTAACCCGGGTTTTTGCGTTTGATACGAAAGCAGTAGGAAAAGATATTTCTCAAGTCCGCCGTACCTATGAAGCTGCTGGTAACTACTTTGAGCGTGAAGAGGTGTATGAATCGGGTGATACCTCAGGTGTGAGGGAGCTGTTTGGATATGATAGTGATGAGGCCGAGCCAGAATCCCCTATCGTAATCAGTGATGCACGAGGCGTTTGTCAGAATAACGCTACTGTTGTTATTGCAGGTCGGTATGAAAATGGTTCAGACAGTAGTAACTATTCGCGCCGAATCCTTCATAAACATATAGATGGTGACAATAGTTCTGACTACGACGGCGAGTGGGTTGCTGGGATCTCGCCAAAAGATTCTTATGCCGATGATTATTTCGATACTCTAGCCGATGCGGCGATGTTCTTTTATGAACGTGATCTCTACCCGGATGAAGATAACCCTAATATTATCCAGCGTATGTCTACCCATATGGTGGCGCTTGGATTGGAGGGGACATTAAGTGCAGGACCAAGTTCAGCGACGGAGCCCTTTACTTGGACTGATCGTGTGAATAGCCATAAAGAAACTATCGACGATATGCGTCATGCTGCCTGGAATGGCCGGGGGCGGTTTCATGATCCAAGTGATGGTGAAGAACTAGTCGACGCGCTTAAGGATATTCTATTCAACGTCGAGCTCGCCTCTGAAAATGAGGCTAATGCCGTGGGCTCGAACATGCTGTCAGTGACTTCGTTGCGCGCCAGCAGTGCAACCACTGCTTTTGTGACTAGGTTTGAGCCGAGTATCTGGACGGGGCATTTGCTGGCATTTCCGATCAATCAAACTACGTTGGCTTTGGAAGATCAGGCGTGGAATGCTGCTGATTTGATCCCGACCCATACACGCAGGAACATATTTAGTCACAATGGTGATGCCGGTTTCGAGTTTACGACCGCTGCACTGACTAATAGCAATGGCTTTTCCGATACGCAGCTGGCTAATCTGAATGCACTGAATGATGTGACAGATAGCCTGGCGCAGAAGCGTGTTGCTTATCTGCGGGGGGATCAAACAGATGAAGGGAACCCCTTCCGTTCTCGTAGTGGACTGTTGGGCGATATCGTGAACTCCGATGCCTTTTATACCTATGATGAAAACCACCGCTATCATGGTTTAGAAACGGCAGAAAGTGATACGACGGGCAGTTACTACTATTACCTCAAAAATAAAAAGCGTTCGAAACGCCCTATGGTCTATGTGGGCGCGAATGATGGAATGTTGCATGGTTTTTACGCGACAGCGGATAGTGATCTGGCTGATGACGTTGATGCTGCGACCTGTAAAGAAACCAGTGCTAAATGTGCCGGTGAGGAGGCCTTTGCCTACATTCCCAAGAGTGTTTACGGAAAACTGAGTAACCTGACCGATCCGGACTATTCACACAATTATTTTGTTGATGGACCGGCGATTGTGGCGGATGCCTATATCAATTTCAGTGATGAGGGCAGTAGTGCGAAACGTTGGGGCTCGGTGCTGCTTGGCTCACTGGGTGTCGGCGGCGCTGGTGTGTTTGCACTGGATGTCTCAAAGCCAGACAGCTTTGGCAGTAACGATGTGCTTTGGGACTTAGATGCCACTGATCTGCCGGACTTAGGTTCCTTATCCGGCCGTATCTCTGTGGTGAAACTACAGAACGATTCTTGGGCCGCGGTGTTTGGCAATGGTTACGACAGCGCCAATCATAAAGCAGGCCTTTACATCGTACCGCTGGAAAGCCCGAAAGACGCAATCTTTATTAATACTGAGTCCGACGGGACGTCAGACAGTCCGAATGGTTTGTCGGCGGCTTTGGCAACGGATACCGACGGTGATAAAAGAGCGGATCGCATCTATGCCGGTGATCTGCAGGGGAATATGTGGGTGTTTGATCTGAGTGCAGATAATAGCGACGATTGGAAAGTGGCATATAAACAGGGTTCATCCCCCGAACCACTATTCCGCTCCTGCACTAACGACGATTGTAGCAATCCCCAGCCGATTACCATGCGCCCTGAAGTGGTCAAATATAGTGGTGCCGGTGGGGGGCAATTGGTCTTGTTTGGTACCGGTAGTTATCGCACGGCGGATGATGTAGATAGCACCCAGGTACAGAGCTTTTATGGTGTGCGTGATGACACCGACAATGCAGTTCCTGGCCGATCTAGTTTGCAGCAGCAGGAAATCGTAAAAGAGTTCACTGTGCAAACCACCGGGGAACATCGTGTTACCTCTAAAAATAGTGTGGATTACAGCAGTTCGAGAGGTTGGTATATCGATTTCAATTCATCTCGTTTCATCGGTGAACGTATGATCACCGACCCTGTGGTAAGGCGCGATACAGTGCGGTTCTTTACCTTCACTGTAGAAGGTGGCGTTTGCAGCCGTAATGGCGGCGATAGCTGGTTTATGGAACTGGACTTCAACACTGGTGCCCGGGCAGATTCATCTACCTTTGATGTGAATGGCGATGGGCGGGTAGATGCGGATGATCTGGAAACGCTGGAGACTAGCGCAGGCACTGAGCAAGTCCCTGTGTCCGGGTTTAAAGCGGAAGGTTTGGTGAAAACCCCCGATTTTGCCTCCAATGGTGAGACTACCCGTCTGCGTGGTGATTCATCCGGTGGTGGGCTGGTTGAGCGTGCGCGTCAGGAGGGGCCGCCACTGGGGCGTCAGTCCTGGATTCAGGTTCGATAATTTAGATAATCAGAGAAGGCGAACAACGTGAAGCAGAAAGGTTTCAGTCTGATTGAGCTGATGATCACAGTGGCGATTATCGGCATTATTGCCGCGATTGCGTATCCGTCTTACACCGACTATGTACAGCAGGCCCGTCGAGCCGATGGGCAGGGCGCTATGTTGCAAGCGGCGCAGTGGATGGAGCGACAGTTTACAGTAAATGGAAATTACAATTCGGACTTCAATTCCGTTGATGGTGACGGTAATGCAATAAAGCCTTATGACACAGACTTTTATAGCATCGTGGTTTCAGGCTCTACAACAAGTACTTACACGATCCAAGGGACCCCAACAGGCGCTCAGGCCAGTGATGATTGCAAGATATTGTCTGTGACCAGCGTGGGTGTAAAATCCGCCAAAGAATCTGATGGTACTGCGATAGACGGTTGTTGGGACTGAATATCCTAATCAATGCGTGGTGTTTTCATATTATGATTTTTGTTGGCTCTGCTATATCAGGATGATGTTCAGGGCCAGTTTGCTGAGGGGTTGTATCGCTTATTGATCAGTTCTGATACTGGTAAAGGTCTATCAGGTCTGGAATTCACTTAACCTGCAACGGATTGTAGGGAGTACCTTATGTACAAGGATGTGTGTCGTCGCCCGGCAGGGCACTTTGTGGCTGAGGCAAGGGGTTTTACCCTGATTGAGCTGTTGGTCACCCTCTCTGTTCTTTCTATTCTGATGTTTGTTGCTGTTCCCAGTATGAGCGATGTAGTCGCGGACTCTCGTGTCGCTGAAACTCGTCATCGTGTGCGTGCTGCGCTGGCGTTGGCACGTTCAGAAGCGATTCGACGGGGTATTACGGTGACGATGTGTGCGTCAGTCGATAGCCAAAGTTGTGAAGGGAGGGCCAAGCAGGGTAAGTATCTCTGGTCGCAACTGCTGTTATTCAAAGACAATAATGCCGATCGGATGTTCTTCACTGCCGATCAGGATGAGTTAATTCGTGTGGTTGATCTGAGCGGTGGAGGTCAGGTGTTATGGAACCGAGGGCAGTCCACGATCTATGCGAGTGATGGCAGTTTGTCGGGCAGTGTGAATGGCTCGTTTTACATCTTCGATGAAGCGGAGATGAGCAAAGGGGTGAGGATGTTGCTGCAGTTGACCGGTCGGCTACGGCAAGCGGATTTCTCTAATCAAGACATTGCTTATGTAGACCAGTATCTGGGTCATTAAAGCGTAAATTGGCCCTTGAGAGGGTAGGTGTTGTGTCATACTCTCGGCATTCGGTCTAAGTTGTTGAGAATACTGGAGGATGCATGTCTGATTATCTGATCGTTGGTGGTGGTGTTATCGGGATGATGATGGCGCGTGAGCTGTCTACAGCCGGTGCCGATGTTACCTTGGTTGATCGTCGCGGCTGTGCGGAAGAATCCTCCTGGGCGGGGGGCGGTATTGTTTCTCCGCTGTACCCGTGGCGCTACAAAGATCCAATTACTGCTCTGGCGACCTGGTCCCAAAGCAGTTATGTCCTGCTTGCACAGGAGCTGCTGGAAGAGACCGGTTACGATCCGGAGCTGCGCCAAAAAGGTATGTTTATGGTGTCGGTGGAAGACGCGGACGACGCGCGTCGCTGGGCAGCGAAGCATCACCGTCCTCTGACAACTGTAGATGCAGATTTCCTCTACCAGAAAGAACCGCACCTGAAAGAAAACCTTGGAGAAGCGTTATGGATGCCGGAAGTGGCCAGTATCCGCAACCCTCGTTTGGGTCGCTCGTTGCGTCAGAGTCTGGTTGGGCGTGATAACGTGACGGTGCTTGAGCATCAACCGCTGGAAAGCCTGATCATTGAAGGTGAGCAGGTAAAAGGGATCAAGACCCATAAAGGTGAGATCCGTGCAGACAAGACGATTATCGCAGCGGGTTCATGGAGTGGTGAGCTGGTGAAACCACTGGGGTTGAATGTGCCCGTTGAACCGGTACGTGGTCAGATGATGATCTTTAAAGCACCGCAAGGGTTGGTGAATCGTGTGGTGTTGATGGACGGACGTTATGTGATTCCACGTAATGACGGTCGTGTGTTGATCGGCAGTACTATGGAACATACCGGCTTTGTAAAAGAGACTACCGAAGACGCACGTGCCTCACTCTATGAGACGGCCATTAATATAGTGCCGGCGCTGGCGGACCATCCGATTGAGCACCATTGGGCGGGCTTACGTCCGGGATCACCGGAAGGTGTACCGTTTATTGGTGCGGTGCCGGGATACGAAAATCTGTATATGAATGCTGGGCATTTCCGTAATGGATTGGTGCTGGCGCCGGCATCAACCCGCTTGCTGGCCGATCAGTTACTGGGACGTACACCGATTATCGATCCGGCTGCGTATGCGCTGAGTGGACGGGTCACATCTGGCTGATCCAATCGCCTGAGTGCAGATACAAAAAAGCCCGGTTATCACCGGGCTTTTTATCGTTTGTAACTATTTATTGCTTGTGACTGTGGCTCTTATTTGTCCTGAGTCTCTTTGGCGTCTTCTTCGCCGTCGTCACCGAACAGGCCAAAGGAGAGACGGTTCAGCCAGGAGCGCTTCTCTTCCGCTTCTTCGTCAGACAGTGTGTTGATAACGGGTGCAGGTGCCTCAGGTGCGCCACGGAACAGATCGAAAGTGGCGGCATCCAGCAGGGTCTTTTCAGACTCTTTAACCGGACGGTATACGTAGTTCGGATAGTTCGCATTCAGCACGGCCATTGCATCGTCGGCGAGTTCAACCTGTCCCAGTAGAGTGTAGGCTTCAACCATTACGGCCAGTGCAGCCGGAATCGCCGGGGTTTTCTGCAGATTCTCGATTACATAACGACCACGGTTAGCGGCTGCCAGATAAGCGCCACGCTGGATGTAGTAGTGTGCTACGTGAACTTCGTAGGTTGCCAGACGGTTTTTCAGGTGGACCATACGTTTACGCGCGTCCGGTGCGTATTCGCTGTCCGGATACAGACGTACCAGAGATCGGAAGCTGTCGAATCCATCCAGTGCCGCACCCGGATCACGTTTTGTCTCATCCAGTGGCAGGTACTTGATGAAGAAGGTGCGATCCTGCTCAAACGCGGTCAGACCTTTCAGGTAATACGCGTAATCGATGTTTTCATGGTTAGGATGCAGACGGATAAAGCGGTCGGCCGAGGCGCGGGCAGCTTCCGGTTCGAAGTTCTTGAAGTAGGCATATGTCAGCTCAAGCTGTGCCTGTTCAGAATAACGACCGAAGGGGTAGCGGGCTTCCAGCAGCTGCAGCTTTTCAATCGCCAGAACATAGTTGTCCAGCTCGAGTGCTTCCAGTGCATCTTCGTAGATCTCTTGCTCAGGTAGATCCGGAATCTCTAGTTCATCATTGGAGGAGCAGGCAGAAACCAGAACACAGAGGGCTGCGACTGCGATAATCTTGGTGATACGCATCCTGTTGAATCTCGATGTAGTCCTAAGCCGTAACCAGTTATACTGGGCGGATATGATTGAAAAACGCAGCGGACATGGCTTGGTCCATCAGGCCGCTTGCGGTTGAATAACAGCCTATTTAAACACAACCCCTATCTAAGCCAAAGTCTCTAAGGCATTTAAAGGCAATTTCCCGGCAGATAGGCGGCATAGCAGATTAAGGTTTCAATGTCAGAACAGATAAGCTTGCACGCACAGGTCTCCGATGACTTGGTAGGGAAACGGTTGGATCAGGCCGTTGCGCAATTGTTCCCGGATTATTCCCGTTCCCGTCTTCAGGAATGGATTAAAGACGGATCTATCACCGTAGACGGTCAGGCAAAACGTCCACGGGATAAGTTGATGGGTGGCGAATCGGTACAGCTGGATGCGCAGCTCGAAGTGATCGAAGCCCATCAGCCACAGGATATTCCATTGAATATTGTCTATGAAGATGACGATATTATGGTGATCAACAAACCGGCTGGGCTGGTGGTACATCCGGCTCCGGGCCATCCTGATGGCACCTTGCTGAATGCCTTGCTGCATCATTTCCCGGAGATCAATCAGGTGCCACGTGCAGGGATTGTGCACCGCCTTGATATGGATACCACCGGTTTGATGGTGATTGCGAAAACGATTCAGGCGCAAACTGAGCTGGTGGTTCAGTTGCAGGAACGCACCATGGGTCGTGAATATGAAGCGGTGGTGAACCGCGTCATGACGGGGGGTGGTACGGTAGACGAGCCGATGGCCCGTCACTCCAAACACCGCCAGAAAATGGCGGTTGTCGGATTGGGTAAAGAAGCAACAACCCATTACCGGATACTGGAGAAGTTCAGCGCCCATACGCATATTCGCCTGAAGCTGGAAACGGGCCGTACCCACCAGATTCGTGTGCATATGTCTTACATTAACTATCCGCTGATTGGCGACCCGCTATACGGTGGTCGTTTCCGTCTGCCGAAAGGCACCACTGAAGAGCTGCAACAGTTACTGCGTGGCTTTAAGCGTCAGGCGCTGCATGCGAAGAAGCTGGAACTCTGGCATCCGAAAACCGGTGAGCTGATGTCTTGGGAAGTGGATCTGCCTGATGATATCCAGCAGCTGCTGGAAGCACTGAAGCAGGATGCGGTTGTTCAGGATAATGATTTCTAAGATCGCCGAATAAGAAGAGAGTATCAACATGCAACGGATCATCGCAGACTGGGCTGCCCCGACGAATGTTCATGCACTGACGACAACCCGGTTGGGCGGTGTCAGTATCATGCCTTATGCGGGTTTGAATCTGGGTGATCATGTTGATGATGATCCGGCCGCAGTTGCCGCCAATCGCAGTCAACTGATACGTGAACTGGGCTTGAAGCAGCCACCACAATGGTTGCAGCAGGTGCACGGTATTCAGGTGGTGGAAGCCCGTGCCGATGGCATTGTGCCTGAAGCTGATGCCTGCTGGAGCGATCAACCCGGACAGGCGTGTATTGTGATGACCGCCGATTGTTTGCCGGTCTTCTTTGCGGATCAAAAGGGACGGAAGGTGGCTGTTGCACACGCAGGCTGGCGCGGGCTGGCGGATGGTGTATTGGAAGCGACCCTGAACTGCTTTGATGACCCTGCACAGATGACGTGCTGGCTGGGTCCGGCGATTGGTCCGCAGGCGTTTGAGGTGGGTGGTGAAGTCCGTACACAATTCTGTGATCTGCTGCCGGCTTCCGAACAGGCCTTTCAGCCGGTAGCGGGGAAAGAGGCTGAAGATAAGTGGCTGGCAGATATCTATCAATTGGCACGTTTACGATTGAGCGCTGCGGGTGTGACGGCTATCAGCGGTGGGGAACACTGCACTTATACCGACTCTGACCTGTTCTACTCCTACCGCCGTGATGGCGTGACCGGTCGTATGGCCAGCGTCATCTGGCTCGATTGATCTTATAGTCATGTTGTAGGGCAGGCTTTTAGCCTGTCAGGCAGCCTGAAGGCTGCCCTACAAGCGCGTTGTAGTAAGTCTGAACCCTTTGTAGGGTCGGCTTCAGCTGACCGGCAGACTCATCACCTACGGTGACGCTGAGCCTGCCCTATACAGGTAGTTATCATCACAGCGATACAGCCCTGTCATTCGCCTTTTTATCATCCTGAGAACGTTTCCCTCTATATTCGAGTATTGCCACACGGGATTTTTGCGTCATAATATACTGTATATAAATACAGTATTGTTGTGTTTTCCTATGGCTACAGAAACTGGTTCACTGCATAAATTGCTTCACAAAGGCGAGGTTTGGCGCGGGCGACAGGCCGCTGAGCAGCTGCGTCACCGATGTTTGAGCAGTGGCTTTCCACAGTTGGATGCCCTGTTACCCGGCCAGGGCTGGCAGGCATCACAGCTGGTGGAGCTGCTCTACAGCGATGAGGGCAGTGGTGAACTGGGTGTGCTGTTGCCGCTGCTGGCAGAGCTGTCCCAGCAGGAGCGTTGGGTGTTGTGGGTGGATCCGCCACATATTCCTTATGCGCCGGCTTTACTGGGTGCAGGGGTGAATCTGGATCGGGTGCAGGTCGTGCGGAGTAATAGCCGTCGAGATCGACTCTGGTGTCTGGAGCAAAGCTTAAAAAGTGGGTGTTGCAGTGCGGTTCTGGGGTGGTTGCCCGCCGGGCAAGAGAAAGCGATCCGGCGTTTACAGGTGGCGGCAGTTGAGGGGGATTGTCGGGGATTCCTGTTTCGCCATAGCCGTTGTCAGTCACAGCACTCTGCTGCGCCTTGTCGTTTGTTGCTGGAACCTCATCCTGAAGGTGTCACGGTGAGTGCCCTGAAACGGCGTGGAGGCTGGCCATTACCGCCACGTCTGATTCCGGTCTCTCCCGTGGTTTCTCAAACCGCTGAACCTGATGCCGGGCCAGCGCGCCTGACTCTGGTTGGCACATCCACTTAAAAGCCGATGAACCGTTTAGCCACCGAACGGGAGTCCCTTTGGCTCTACCTGCATTTTTCACAGCTGGCGTTAGAAGCTCAGCAGCTGGAAGCAGGGATTGCCGGGTTGCTGGACACACGGGGACAGAAGCTGGAATTGTGCAGTTACGATGCGGTGCAGGCCGGACTGGAACCGGGCATGGCCATCGCCACTGCGTTTAGTATCTGCCCGGAGGTAGAGCTCTTTCATCCCAACCCGGAACGAGTCCAGCAGCAGTTGGAAGCGCTGGCGTTATGGGCGGGCAGCTTCAGTGCGCAGGTGGTGCTGTATCCGCCGGAAGGTCTGTTGCTGGAAGTGGCATCGATGCTGGATTATTTCGGTGGCCTCAACAATCTCTGGCAACAGATGGAACAGCGGCTTAAGCGTTTGGGGTTTCAGGTACGTTATGCCACCGGGCATACTCCGTTGGCAGCACGCTTACTGGCCCGGGCGGGGCGTTCATTGGTTATTGAAGGGCGGGCATCTCACCGGCAAGTATTGCAGATGCTGCCTCTGAGCCAATTGGAACTGCCTGCTAAACAACAGGATCAGCTCCGGGGAATGGGGTTGTTACGCCTGGAGCAGTTACACGCCTTGCCCCGGGATGCCATTAGTAGTCGCTTTGGTGTGAAGTTACTCGATTATCTGGATCGCCTTGAGGGGCGTCGTCCCGATCCTCAAGTGCTATTTGAACCCCCACCGATCTTCCAGCAATTTCATGAATTCTCCCGCGAAATTGAACACAGTCTGGCGCTGTTATTTCCTCTGCGGCGTATTCTGGAAGCGTTAGCCGGTTATCTGCAACGTCGCGAACTGCTGGCACAGCAATTGATTCTGACGCTGGTTGAACGCGATGGTGGTCATCAACAGCATGATATTGGCCATGCCAGTGGTTCAGCGGATGATGAGACCTGGTTAGAGCTGTGCAAGTTACGACTGGAGCAGGTGAAACTGCAGCAACCGATCTTGGCGTTACAGGTGGAGGTGGAACGGTTTAAAACCAGTCAGCAGCAGAGTTATGACCTGTTTGACTCTCAGCGCCATGCCGAAGATCCAATGGATCTGCTCAGCCGTTTGCAGGTGCGGCTCGGAGAGGCGGCGGTGCAGCCGGTGACGCTCTGTGCTGATCATCGCCCTGAACAGAGCTGGCAGCTCAAACAACACCCGCAGAAGGCAGTGGATAACGCTACGATGCCCCTACCTAAAGGCCGCCCCGGCTGGTTGCTGAAAAGTCCGCAGCGGATATCTCAGCACCAATTACCTCCGCATATTGAACTCAAAACCGGTCCGGAGCGGATCAGTAGTGGCTGGTGGGATGCTCAGCAGGTACGCCGCGACTATTACATCGCCCGCTGGGCCGATGGGCGCCACGGCTGGTTATTTCGTGATGCGCAGGGAGGCTGGTATCTGCATGGCTGGTTTGGTTGAGAGGTGGGGCGATGCAATACGCTGAACTGCACTGTATCAGTAATTTCAGTTTCCTACGGGGTGCGTCCCACCCGGATGAACTGGTGAAGCGCGCCCATGAACTGGGCTATCAGGCGCTGGCCATCACCGACGAGTGTTCCGTGGCCGGGGTGGTGAGGGCATGGGAGGCCCGCCGAGATCTGCCGCTGAAACTGATCGTGGGGGCTGAGTTCTATCTGGACGACCACTGTTTGGTGCTGTTAGCCCCGGATCGTCAGGCATATGCCGCACTGTGTGCCTTGATCTCCACCTGCCGACGCCGATGCGAAAAGGGTCAATATGAACTGCGCTGGGATGATTTGGCGGAAGGCGTGGGAGGCTGTCTGCTGCTGTTCCGTCCAGCAAATAGCCCCGCATCGGATACAGAGAACGCCTTGGCGTGCGGGAAGCGGCTGAAGGCATGGTTTCCCCAGCGTTGCTGGTGGTTGTTAGAACGTCTGCTAGAGAATGGCGACGATGGCCGCTTCCAGCAACAGATACGGCAATCCCGGATGCTGGGGATTCCGCCGGTCTGTGGCAATGATGTGCATATGCACCACCCTGACCGGCAACGTTTGCAGGATGTACTCACGGCCATTCGATTACGCACCAGTGTGCAGCGGGCTGGTTTTGCGCTGGCCGCGAATGCGGAGCGTCATCTGCGTTCCTTTCGTAAATTGCAGCACTTGTATCCTGATGAGTTACTGCAAGAGACCGCCGCGATAGCGGAGCGCTGTCACTTTGACCTGTCCGAACTGCGCTACGAATATCCCGCCGAGCTGGTACCAGAGGGATCCAGTGCGAAACAGCATTTGCTGGGTCTGGTGATGGCCGGACAAAAGGTACGTTATCCAGACGGCACGCCCGAACAGGTACAGCGGCAGATTGATTATGAGCTGAAAGTGATTGGGGAGATGCAGTACGAGCACTACTTCCTCACCATTCACGACATCGTCCGTTTTGCCCGTGCTCAGCAAATTCTGTGTCAGGGTCGCGGATCAGCGGCGAACTCGGTGGTCTGTTACTGCTTACATATCACCGAAGTGGACCCGTTGAAGGTCAACCTGCTGTTCGAACGTTTTATCTCCAAAGAGCGCAACGAACCACCCGATATCGATGTGGATTTTGAGCACGAACGGCGCGAGGAGGTGATTCAGTATATCTACCGCCAATACGGTCGGGAGCGGGCAGGGCTGGCCGCGACGGTGATCAGCTATCGGGCGAAAAGTGCGGTGCGGGATGTGGGCAAAGCGTTGGGAATGGATGAAAGTTATCTGACATGGTTGCTCAGCCGTTTGGATCGCCGTGACCACGAAAACCCCTGGTTAGCGCAGCTGGCTACCATGGGCGGCGATGAACCGGCTCCTATCTATCAGCAGTTTGTTGCGCTAGTGGCGGAGATACTCGATTTCCCGCGCCATCTGTCCCAACACGTGGGTGGTTTCGTGATCTCTGCCGGGCCTCTGTCGGAGCTGGTGCCAGTGGAGAATGCCGCGATGAAAGACCGCACGGTGATTCAGTGGAATAAGGATGATCTGGAAGCCCTTGGTCTGCTGAAGGTGGATGTGTTGTCACTGGGCATGCTTACCGCAATTCGCAAAACGCTGGACCTGCTCAGCGAACAGACCGGTAAGCCGGTGCGGCTGCAGGATATTCCCCGTGAAGATCCGGCAGTGTACGCCATGCTCAGTCAGGCAGATAGCATTGGCGTATTTCAGGTCGAATCCCGCGCCCAGATGAGTATGCTGCCGCGCCTGAAACCACAGAGATATTATGACTTGGTGATCGAGGTGGCGATTGTGCGTCCCGGCCCGATTCAGGGCGATATGGTGCACCCTTACCTGCGCCGACGGGATGGTATTGAAGCGGTGGATTATCCCAGTGAGGCGGTGAAAGAGGTATTGGAACGCACCTTGGGCGTGCCGATTTTTCAGGAGCAGGTGATTAAACTGGCGATGGTCGCCGCAGGGTTCACTGGTGGTGAAGCGGATCAGTTGCGCCGTGCGATGGCAGCGTGGCGCCGCACAGGGTATATCCGCCAATATCAGCAGAAGCTGGTGGATGGGATGCTGGAACGGGGTTATGAGCTGGACTTCGCGCAGCGGATCTGTCGCCAGATTGAAGGATTTGGGGAGTACGGCTTCCCCGAATCCCATGCGGCCAGTTTTGCACTGTTGGTGTATATATCTGCCTGGCTCAAATGCCATCATCCGGCGGCATTCTGTTGTTCGTTGCTGAACAGTCAGCCGATGGGATTCTATACCCCCGCACAGTTAATACAGGATGCACAGCGACATGGGGTGACGGTGTTGCCGGTCGACCTGAATGCCAGTGGTTGGGATCATTCCCTTGAACCGCGATCTCCCGTCGACACGCTCCCTGAAGATCAGTATCGCTCCCTGCGGTTGGGATTAAGATTAATCAAAGGTCTCTCCAAGCGTGGTGCGGAAGCGCTGATCGAAGCCCGCCCCGCAACAGGCTATCAATCTGTTTCCCAAGCCCGGCAGCGTTGCCGCTTATCCCGTTCAGATTGGGACGCACTGGCTGCAGCGGGTGCCATGAACAGCATCTCGGAACACCGTTATCAGGCGCGTTGGGAGTTGCTGGCCGATACCCCGTGGCTGGAACTCGATTCTGACCCGGTTGCAGCGATTCACGATGATCCGATCCGCCTGGCTGCCCCCGATGAACAATCGGATCTGGAAGAGGACTTTCGTAATACGGGGGTCAGTCTGGGGCGTCATCCACTGGCCCTGATGCGTGAACAGGGTGTTTTACCCCGTTGTCTGAAGGCTGAGCAGTTAACCGAGTGTCGTCACGGTCAGCTGGTGCATGTGGCGGGTCTGGTGACCAACCGACAACGACCAGGCACCGCCAGCGGGGTGACCTTTGTCACACTGGAAGATGAAAGCGGGCAGATCAATCTGGTGGTCTGGCAGGCAACGGCGAAGGCTCAGCGACGTGCGCTGCTGGCGGCCAATATCCTACAGGTCTCCGGGGTGCTGGAGCGGGAAGGGGAGGTGATTCATGTGGTCGCCGGGCGGTTGCAGGATATTAGCTTCCAGTGGGATGCGCTGAAGGTGAAGTCACGGGATTTCCGCTGACCGTACACTTTCAGTGTGTTTCTCTCATTTTGCAGTAGCGAAAAGCAGAGGCCGCCGTTACTCTGGTAGATGCATGCCATCTCTCTAAGGAAACCACCGTGAATCCCAAGCAACGCCCTGATCTGATTGTTGATCTGCTCTCCATTGCTCCGAACATTCAGTTGGACCTGAAATACCTGACCGGCGATAACTTTGTCGGTGACCGTATAGAGGGGTATGACGCAGAACTGTGCCTGATCAGCCGTCCGGCCGCGAGTGCGTTACAGCGGGTACAGCTGGCATTAGCTGAGTTCGGGTTGGGATTAAAAGTGTTTGACGCTTACCGGCCGCAACGTTCAGTGGATCATTTCCTGCGCTGGTCAGAGGATCACCAGGATATCCGGCATAAAGCAGATTATTATCCCGAGCTTGCCAAACCCGAGCTGTTCTCTAAAGGCTATCTGGTGCAGCACTCCAGTCACTCCCGTGGCAGTACGGTGGATCTGACCGTGATTGATCTGGAGACCGGTGATGAACTGGAGATGGGCACCCGCTTTGATTTCTTTGGAGAGGAAAGCTGGATTGACTGTCAGAGCATCAGCGCCCAAGCCCGCGGCAACCGGATGCTACTTCAGCATGTGATGGTGCAGCATGGTTTTGTACCGTTTCATCATGAATGGTGGCACTTCACCCTGCAGGATGAGCCGTATCCAAATATCTGCTTTGATTTTCCTATTGCTTAGCAGTGACAGCTGATTTTTCCATATATTAGTAAACCTTGATATTAATCATGTGTCGTAGTGTAAGGGTGTCGGATAATCATTCGCATTCTCTTATACGGTGGTTGGCCCATGACATTAACTGACGTCGCAAAAAAACAAACCTGTCGTATTCTAGCGATCAAAGGCCCCGATAATCTGCGCCAACGATTAACCGCTTTGGGGGTATTACGAGGCCAGCGGGTGCGACTCAGTGCCAATACCCTGTGGGGTAATCCACGTACCTACGCGATTGGACGCCAGCAGATCTGCCTGCGCAATGAAGATGCGGTGATGGTGGAAGTGGAGCTGTGCAATGACTGAACGTGTGTTTACCGTCGCCCTGCTTGGTAATCCCAATTGCGGTAAAACCTCTCTGTTCAATCTGCTGACCGGTTCCCGGCAACGTACCGGCAATATGGCGGGTGTGACCGTGACTGGACGGGAAGGTGAGCGCGAACATCAGGGTGTCACGCTGAAATTTGTCGATCTGCCAGGTATCTATTCGCTGAGCCACAACCGCGTTGAAGAGCGGGTCGCACGGGATTACCTGTTTGAGACGCCACCCGATTTGATCCTGAACGTCTTGGATGCAGGCAACCTGTCCCGCAATCTGGCGTTAACCACTCAGTTGTTGGAGCAGCAGTTACCCAGCGTCATAGCCGTTAATATGCTGGATGAAGCAGAAGCACAAGGGATCGCTCCAGACTGCGATGAACTCGGACAGCTGTTGGGTTTACCGGTGCTGCCCAGTGACGGTCGCCGTCCTCGTTTCCTTGATCTGCTGCTAGACACTTTAGTTGGGCAGCTACGCATCCCATCCCAGCAACCTGATCTGGCCATCGATTACGAAAAACACGTCGAGCAGTCGCTGACTCAGTTGATGGCAACAGGCCTTAATCGCTGGCAAGCGGTGCAGGCGCTGGAGTCGGGTGGTGATGTTGCGTTTGTTCTGCATGATGACCAGCAAGCGTTGGTCAAAAAACAGATTAAACAGTTAGAAAACTATCACGATGACAGCGCTGCTCAATTGATCGCCGAGGGCCGTTACGGCTTTATTCACGGACTGATGCATAACAGCGGTAGCGATCATGAAGAGCTGACCTTCGCTGAGCACTGGCTGGATTCTATCGCGCTGAACCGTTGGTTGGGTTTTCCTGTCTTTGTGGGTCTGTTGTGGTTGATGTTTGAGGCTACCTTTACCTTAGGTGCGTATCCGGCGGATTGGATCGACGCGACTGTGAGTGCTTTGGGCCAGTGGCTGGCGTCAGGGTTACCTGACGGTTTATTGCGTGATGTGCTGGTGGATGGATTGATTGCTGGAGTTGGCGGGGTGTTGGTGTTCCTGCCCAATGTGGTGTTGCTGTTCACCTTTATCGCCATCATGGAGCAGTCCGGTTATATGGCGCGGGCCGCTTTCCTCACTGACCGCCTGATGAGCCGGGTTGGCTTGCACGGCAAGGCGTTTGTGCCTTTGGTGATGGGGTTTGGCTGTAACGTCCCTGCGATTATGGCGACCCGAACGATTGAAGAACCCCGTGCCCGCCTGATCACGATTCTGATCAATCCGTTTATGAGTTGTTCTGCACGGCTTCCCGTCTATGTGTTGCTGGCGGGTGTCTTCTTTGCGGACCGTGCTGGTACCGTGATGTTTGGTATCTACATACTGGGCATCTTGATGGCGTTTACTGTGGCGTTGATTTTGTCCCGTACGATCCCGACTCAGCACGATGAGTCCTTCATTATGGAGCTGCCGCCGTGGCGTTTCCCGTCCCTACGCTCTTTGTGTCTGCATGTTTGGGATAAAGCAGGCGATTTTCTGTCCAAAATCGGTGGGGTGATTCTGGTGGGATCGTTGCTGATCTGGCTGTTGCAGACTTTCCCGCAAGGTGCAGACCAATCTTTCCTGGAGCAGTTGGGACATTTTCTGGCGCCGCTGTTTGCCCCGTTAGGGTTTGGCTGGCAGGAAACGGTCGCGTTGCTTTCGGGTTTTATCGCGAAAGAGGTGATTGTTGCCACGTTGGCGGTGGTCTATCAGATGGGCGAACACGATATGGTGGGCTTACAGGCGGCCATGTTGGCCGGTATGGCACCGGCTGCGGGGTTGGCTCTGATGGTATTTACCCTGCTTTATATGCCGTGTCTGGCCACCATTGCGGTGATCCGGCGTGAAACGGGTAGCTGGCGCTGGGCATTAATCTCGATTCTGATGGGATTAGTATTAGCGTGGGGCGGAGCGTTTATTACCTATCGGGTGGGTAGCCTGTTTTTTTGAGGACGTTGATATGCAAGATTTAGGTCTGCTCGACTGGTTGGTATTACTGGCCGTGATTGGCGTCATCCTGATCTGGTTTAGTCGCTTTATCCGTCGCAGCCTTAAACCCGGATGCAGTCAGTCGTCAGGGTGCGAGGGGTGTAAGGGCTGTGATCAGCCAGAACCACCTCGCGAGCCCTCATCTTCTTCCTGATACGGTAGTGCAACTGTAGGTAGCGAATAGTGCTACCTGAACGGAGAAAATTCCTTCCATTGAGACTCTAACCAATACTGCAGCCATCAACTTAACGGGAGGCAGCGGTATGACACGTCAGGCGCAATTGGATCAGCTGGAAGCACAAGTTCGCGACACTTTGCAGGAAGGCGATATCCTGTTTATCTCCATCAACAGCTTTTTGTATAAGCAGGTCGCCCGCGGCACCGGTAGCTGGTGTTCCCACGTGGGTTTTGTGGTGCGGGAGCAGGGTGAGTGGTTTGTCATGGAGAGCGCCGTACCGGTGGTAAAACGCAGTCCTCTACGCTCATTTCTGAGTAAAACCTGTGAGGATCAGGTCGCGATCCGTCGTCTCAAATCCGGAGTCAGTAGCGACCAGATTGATCGCCTGAAAGCTGAAGCTGAAAAGCGCTTAGGCACCTTCTACCATCTGGGGTTTAAGTACGATTCCAAACGCCAGTTCTGTTCCAAGTTTGTCCACGAATGTTTCCGTGATGCACTGGATATTAAGCTGGGTAAAGTCGAAACACTGGAGGTCTTGCTGGAGCAGAATCCTCAGGCCTCGGTCGGCTTTTGGCGCGCATGGTATTTTGGATTGATCCCATGGCAGCGCCGTACCTTAACTCCTGCCAGTCAGCTGGCTGATGATGCACTGGAAACGGTGTTTTCCACCCGATCCTGCTAATTAACCGGCAGGTTGGGACGAGCCGCGCGATTCTCAACAGGAGGGATGGGCCTTTTCCGTTTCCACCATTGCTGGCCGAGTAAGACCAGCGTGATGAATAGCGCCAGCCCCAATGCATATAACATGGCATCGCCCAGACAGTAGACAAACAAACCGCAGGCGCATAAACCGATGGCAATGGCAGGACGGTGGCGGCGTGACAAAAGCTTCCATGCAGCCAGCAGGGAGGTGGTGTAGATCAGGATAAAGGCACCATTCACCCAGTGAGCTAACGCGGGGAAGTCCAGTTCTGCCAGATAGCTCAGGATCAGCATGGCAGCGGAGATCAGGATGAACATCAGCAGTGCCACCGCAGGCACCTGGTGTTGATTCAGGGGTTTCAGCTGAGCGGGTAATATGCCTTCATTACTGAAGCTCCACGCCAGTCGTGACAGGCTGGCAAAGTAGATATTAATCGTCGCAATGCCACTAATCAGTCCTAATGCGCCGATAATCCAGCGCCCGCCATCACCCAGTAAGACCTTAAAGGCCCCAACCATCGCGAGATTGTCTTGTGGTGCTAAGAGGGATAGATATGTACAGCCGATAAAGATGATCCCCACTAGCGTGATACCTCCGACCGTTGCTGGAATAAAATCTCTTTTTACATCTTTGAATTCGGTCGCCAGATGGGTGATCGCTTCAACCCCCAGAAAACACCAGATTGCCAGACCAATGGCAGACAGTATGTCGCTGGATGTCCCTGCTTTGACCGGTGCGGTTTCCGGCGATGTTATCAGCAAGGTTATGAGCATAATTCCTACAACCGCGAGGATGGCGAGTGCCAGTCCCAGTTGAAGCTTGCCGGATAACTGTAATCCACGTCGGTTGATAAAAAACAGCAGGCCGAACACCAGCAGCTCACCACAAAAGGCTTCCCGAGGGGACAGCGTGACCAGCGGATTAAAGAATTCAAAGGTCATGATCAGCGCTGCGGCGGCCCCCGGTGGTACGGCAAACAAGAACACCAATCCGACCACCCGACCGGCAGTGACGCCAAAGGCTTTGCTGACAAAGTACGCAGGGCCTGCCGCATGGGTAAACTTACGGCCCAGCTCAGCGAATACGTAGGCCAACGGCAAGATCGACAGCAACAGGATGAGCCATGCCCAGATCGCTTTGTCGCCTGCTTGAGCAATGGTGAGTTGGGGAACAATAAATACGCCGGTGCCTAGCAGTGTGGTCGCAATCAATCCCATCCCTTGCCAGCGTGTAATTGTTTGATTTAGCCTTGTCATCCCAACGCTCCGAATCGAAAACAACAGTGTACGGATGATGGCCAAAACAAGGCGTCGTTATGACGTTTCGATTTGCAGGTATTTATACGATTTCCCGACGTTATGCGGGGGAAGGTAGTCAGATGGACAGCTTTGATCAGAAAATAATCGCGGCGCTGAAGGACAATGCCCGTCAGAGTGTGTCCAGCATCGCAGAGCAGGTGAATCTTTCCCGAACGGCGGTTTCAGAACGCATGAAGCGGATGGAAGCGCAGGGTGAGATTCTGGGTTATCAGGTGCTGACCGCATCACACAACGAGAGCGGAAATGCCTTAAAAGCGTACTTTGAAGTCAGCCACGGCGGGTTTGAATGTGCACCCTTTGTGCAGGAATTGATGAAGTTTCCCGAAGTACAGAGCTGCCACGGTATCAGTGGTGAAGTCGATGTTCTGGTGTATGTGGAAGCACCTACTATGCAGCGCCTGCATGATCTGCTGGAAGCGGTTGATGCCCTTAAACCCAGTGGCGCCCGGATTAAGACCCATATGATTATGCGTGAGTGGCATCGCTAACACGTAGGTTGATGATGAGCGTCGTGATTCCCAACTGGGATGGCGGCAGGCCCGGTTAATCAGTCCGAAAAAAGGCGCCCGAAGGCGCCTTTTTTAATACGGTATTAGCAGAGTTTTACGCGCCGATGATGCCACCGTCGTTACGGCGCACCACCATGATGGTGGAACGTGGTTTGCTATCGCCGCCTGCCGGGAAGTGAGACGGTTTGCCTTTTTCACCCGGATGCTGCACACCAACGAACATGGTGCGCTGATCAGGTGAGAAGGTCAGGCCGGTAATTTCACAGGCGATAGGGCCGGTTGCAAAGCGGCGAATTTCGCCCGATTCCGGGTCCGCACACAACATCTGGTTGTTCCCCATACCGGCGAAGTCATCCTTATTGGAGTACTTGCCGTCAGTCAGAATCCACAGGCGACCGGCATCGTCGAAGCCCAAGCCATCAGGGCTGTTGAACATGTTTTCGTTGCTGATGTTGCTGGAACCCGCGTACAGGTTGCCGGAGTGAACGTCCGGGTTACCGGCGATCACCATCAGGTCCCAGTCAAATTCCGCGGCGGCGTGATCTTCATTGGCAGGCCACCAACGTACGATCTGACCGTACTTGTTGTTGATGCGTGGGTTAGGACCGCCCACCGGCTGGCCGTCTTTCTTGCCACGGTGTTTGTTGTTGGTCAGGGTGCAGAACACAGTCTTGTTGTTCGGGTGTACGGCCACCCATTCAGGGCGATCCATAGTGGTTGCGCCCACCTGAGTGGCTGCTTCACGGGCAAAGATCATCACCGCTGCCTGATCGTCGAAGCCGTTTTCTTTGGTCAGGCCGTTTTTGCCGTGCGTCAGTTCAACCCACTCGCCTTTACCTTTTAGCTCGCCTTCTGCTGCGTTGAAGCGCGCCACGTATAGAGTGCCTTCTTCCAGCAGGTTGCGGTTCGCTTTCATATCGTTCGCGTTGTAACGGTCTTTAGAGACGAACTTGTACAAGTGTTCGCCACGCTCGTCGTCACCCAGATAGACCACAACCTGACCGTCTTTGTTGATGGTCAGTGCTGCGTTCTCGTGCTTAAAGCGGCCCAATGCAGAACGTTTCTTCGGCGTTGAAGTGGGATCAAATGGATCGATCTCGACCACCCAACCGTGGCGGTTTGCTTCCTGAGATTCTTTCGCCAGATCAAAACGCTCGTCGAACTTCGCCCACTGGTAACCGCGATCTTTTGCTTTGATCCCGTAACGTTTCTGCTGAGCGGTCAGTTTGATATCGGCATCGGAAGAGGAGAAGTAACCGTTAAAGTTCTCTTCACAGGTCAGGTACGTGCCCCAAGGGGTCTGGCCATTTGCACAGTTGTTGAATGTGCCCAGTACCTTAGTCCCGGTTGGGTCCGCTTTGGTTTTCACCAGATCGTGACCTGCCGCTGGGCCGGTCAGTTCCATCTCGGTGTACGCTGTGATACGACGGTTATACGCGGAATCGTTCAGGTAATCCCAAGTGCCGTCAGCGTTCTGCTTCACTTCGAATACGGATACACCGTGTGCTGCCTGAGATTTACGGACATCATCCGCTGTCATCACGTCGCCTTTGTGCGCGAATAGCAGTTGGTAGTTGGTGTATTCGTTGTTCACGGCCAATAGCGCACGGTCTTCAGATAGCGGGAACAGACTCATGCCGTCGGTGTTGTCACCAAACTGAGCAGCCTGCGCTGCCGCGTTCTGAGTGCCGGACTGATCAAAGGCTGGTGCCCCGCGTAGGATCGGATCACCCCAGGAGATCAACGGCTGCGCGCTGTAACCTTCCGGAACGATAAACGTATCGGCTGTGCTGGCGCGTACTGCAGAGAAACCGATCAGCTTGCTTGTCGCCGGTTTAGTGGCTGCCGCGACAGCCTGTGCCAGAGGGTTTGCTGCCAGAAACAGCCCCATCGCCGCAGCACCACCCCGGAGGAAACCACGACGGCTGACGGCCTTATCTACAATCGTTTCCAGATCAGAAGCGTTATCCTGCAGGCGATCTGCGTCACCCTGAAGTTGATTCTTAAGCATCTCACGAGTCCTGTTGACGTATTTTCATTGGGTCCATGTTTTAGTGGATGGGTATGACAATGGGGTGACCAAATTATTGAACTTTTGTTTCTGAACTCTTTTCTGACGTCTTGGGTTCCATCGTTTTGCACAAAACATGCGCCTGATCAAAAAATAATCAGGCTGATGATGTGTCGGCTTGAAAGGCGCTGATAGAGGCCCCATACATTAGGAGAGTAACAGAGAACCTTATATTTCTGGCAGCGCGCCAGAGGTGTAAACCGCACTTGCCTGATTAGGGAGTGCAGGAGGAGGACAGTGGCTGGCCTGATGCCAGATCTGTCGTCGTCTAAGCCACACAGGCCGACAGGCTGTGAAAGGAGAAACTATGAGACCCGATAAATTTACTGCCAAGCTTCAGGAAGCCCTGGCTGACGCGCAGTCGCTTGCCGTAGGCCGTGACCACAATTACATCGAACCGCTGCACTTGCTCAGTGCATTGATGGATCAGCAGCAAGGTTCCACCCCACAACTGCTGGCGCAGGCGGGCGCTGATATTAATGTATTGCGACAGAAATTGTCGCAGGCGCTGACCGACCTGCCCCGTGTACCGAATGCCGACGGTGAGATCCGTATCTCGCCTGATACCGGCCGTATCTTCAATTTAACCGATAAGCTGGCACAACAACGTGGCGATCAATATATCGCCAGTGAACTGGTGTTGCTGGCGATGGTGGATGATAAATCCCCCGTCGGAAAATTGTTGCGTGAAATGGGTGTGAATAAACAACGTCTGGAAGGAGTGGTCAGTCAGATGCGCGGTGGTGAAAACGTAAACGATCCGAATGCGGAAGAGAGCCGTCAGGCATTGGACAAATACTGTGTAGATCTGACCGAACGTGCCGAAAGCGGCAAGCTGGATCCGGTGATTGGCCGTGACGATGAAATTCGCCGGGCAATTCAGGTGTTGCAGCGCCGTACCAAAAACAACCCGGTATTAATTGGTGAACCGGGTGTGGGTAAAACCGCCATCGTGGAAGGCCTGGCGCAGCGCATTATCAACGGTGAAGTACCTGAAGGGCTGAAGCGCAAACGGGTACTGTCGCTGGATATGGGCGCCTTGATCGCCGGGGCGAAGTTCCGCGGTGAGTTCGAAGAGCGCCTGAAAGCGGTGCTGAACGAACTGTCGAAACAGGAAGGCCAGATCATTCTGTTTATTGACGAACTGCACACCATGGTCGGTGCCGGCAAAGCAGACGGCGCCATGGATGCGGGTAATATGCTCAAGCCTGCGCTGGCACGTGGTGAACTGCACTGCGTGGGTGCCACGACACTGGACGAGTACCGTCAGTATGTAGAGAAAGATGCCGCACTGGAACGCCGTTTCCAGAAGGTGCTGGTGGATGAACCCAACGAAGAAGATACCGTGGCGATCCTGCGTGGCTTGAAAGAGCGCTATGAAGTGCATCATGGTGTTGATATCACCGACTCGGCCATTATTGCGGCCGCGAAGTTGTCACAGCGTTATATCACCGACCGTCAGCTACCGGATAAAGCGATCGACCTGATCGATGAAGCAGCCAGCCGAATCCGCATGGAGATGGACTCCAAGCCGGAAGATATGGACCGCCTGGAACGTCGCCTGATCCAGCTAAAAATGGAACGTGAAGCGCTGAAGAAAGAGAAAGACAGTGCGGCCCAGAAACGTCTGGCCGAGCTGATCAGCACCATCGGTACATTGGAAAAAGAGTTTGCCGATCTGGATGAGATCTGGAAAGCAGAGAAAATTGCCCTGCAAGGCTCCCAAAAAGTGAAAGAGGAGCTGGATCAGGTGCGCGTGGAGATGGAAAAAGCACGCCGCGAAGGTGATCTCTCCCGCATGTCTGAGCTGCAATACGGACGTATCCCCGAGTTGGAACGCCAGCTCGAACAGGCCCGTGAAGCCGAGCAGCATGAAGGCGAAAGTAAAAATACCCTGCTGCGCAATAAAGTCACTGAAGAAGAGGTGGCCGAAGTGGTCTCCCGCTGGACCGGGATCCCGATCAGCAAAATGCTGGAAGGTGAGCGCGAGAAACTGTTGCGTATGGAAGCCGAGCTGCACAAGCGTGTTATGGGTCAGGAAGAAGCGGTCGTGGCGGTGTCGAATGCCGTTCGTCGTTCGCGTGCCGGTTTGTCCGATCCTAATCGTCCGCACGGTTCTTTCCTGTTCCTTGGTCCAACCGGGGTGGGTAAAACCGAACTCTGTAAGGCGCTGGCCGGTTTCCTGTTTGATACGGAAGAAGCGATGGTACGCATCGATATGTCCGAGTTTATGGAGAAACACTCTGTTGCTCGCCTGATTGGTGCACCTCCGGGTTACGTGGGGTACGAAGAGGGTGGTTATCTGACCGAAGCGGTACGCCGTAAACCATACTCTGTGCTGCTGCTGGATGAGGTGGAAAAAGCCCACCCGGATGTGTTTAACATCCTGCTGCAGGTGCTAGAAGATGGCCGCCTTACCGATGGGCAGGGGCGTACCGTCGACTTCCGTAACACCATCATCGTAATGACCTCCAATCTGGGGTCGGATCTGATACAGAACTTCAGCGACGATGATGATTACGAGCTAATGCATGCGGCGGTGATGGAGGCCGTGGGTGGTCACTTCCGTCCAGAGGTGATCAACCGTATCGATGAAGTTGTCGTGTTCCACAGCCTGAAGAAAGAGCAGGTGGCGGGTATCGCCGAAATTCAGCTCAACCGTTTGCGGGCACGCTTAGCCGAGCGTGAACTGACGCTGAGTATGACCTCAACGGCGATGGATAAACTGGTGGAGAGAGGCTTTGAACCGATCTACGGTGCACGTCCGCTAAAACGGGCGATTCAGCAGTACATTGAAAACCCATTAGCGCAGAAGCTGCTGGCAGGCGATTTTGCGAAGGGGGATGAGATTGCTGTGGATGTGGAAACCGGAGAATTCACGTTCCGCTGAACAAAAAAAACGGCCCGGAAACGGGCCGTAAGTGTTTGGGAGCATGCCCCCGGGCTGACATGACAATTAGGGAGGTATCAATGTCAGATTCGTTGTGCCTTACGCTGTGTTAACGGAAGGCCAGATCGCGCAAGCCGAGAGAGATCTCTGGGAACAACACCAGCAGTATGGTGGCAAACATCAGGATCAGCAGAAACGCGGATACGCCGCGGATTACGTCGATAAATGGACGCCGGAATACCGCAACCGCTGTGAATATGTTGCAACCGAATGGCGGTGTGGCCGCCCCAATCGCTACCTGTAATGTAATCAGCACACCAACCAATACTGGATCGAGGCCCGCTGCTTTCACCAGCGGTGCGAAGATTGGCACCAGAATCAGAATCACCACAATCGAATCCACAAACATACAGCCCACAAAGAAGGCGATGTTGATGGCGATCAGCGTCATGATCGGACCTGCGCCTTCCAATCCAATTGCCGCGATGATCTGCTGCGGAATCTGTGCGAACGACAACACCCAGGAGAAGGCTGCACCCGCTGCGATCAGGATGAACACCACAGAGGTGATGGCACCAGTCGAGAGTGCGATGTCGAATACATCACGGAATTTGATGGAACGAAAGACCAGCGCTTCCAAGACCAATGCATAGAGCACACAGATAGCCGCTGCTTCGGTAGGGCTGAATACGCCGCCATAGATACCGCCGACAATAATCGCTGGAAAACCCAGAGGCCAGAGGGCGCGGCGCAGCGCGACGAAACGTTCTTTCCAGCTGGCGCGTGGTTCCACCGGAATATTGTGTTTCTTCGCGTAGTACATGCAGTAAAGCGAGAACAGCACGATGATCAGTAAGCCGGGACCAAGACCGGCGATAAACAGCTCGGAAATCGACGTGCCGGAGATCACACCGTAGATGATCATGCCGATGGACGGTGGAATCAGGTACGCCAGATCCGCCGCGTTGATGATCAGCCCCATGGCGAAGGAGTCGTTATACCCGGCCTTCAGCATGCGTGGACGCATCGCGCCGCCTACTGCAACAACCGTGGCCTGCGTGGAGCCACACACTGCCCCAAATAATGCACAGGCTGCCGTCACAGAGACTGCCATGCCGCCCCGGATATGCCCCATAAAGCGCATCACCAGATCAACCAGTCGGTCTGCGGAATGACCGCGTGTGATGATATCGGCCGCCAGGATAAACATTGGGATAGCGATCAGCGCAGCGGGTTTGACACCACCGATCATCTGTTGTGCAACTAACTGCAGGTTCAGGTCCGGCAGGTAGATAAAGAAGGCCAGCAGGGTAGCGGCCAACAGCGGCATCATCATCGGGAATCCCGCCGCGAGCAGCAGGATCATTACAGCTAACATCATCAGAGTCATGATTTGCTCTCCTGTGTATCGGCAAGGGTGTGCTGAGCGGATTCAGGTACTGTCTCCAGTTCGTGATCCTGTTGATACAGGTGCATCACTTCGCTGATTTCAGGATCTTCGTACTGATCAATCGTGGTGTACGAGATGTAGACATCCGGGTCCGCCAGATTCAGGTTCTTCACTACCGTCAGGACATACTGAATACCGGTGAGGGCGAAGCCGACCACCACCCAGACGTAGGTCATGTACAGTGGAGCCTGCAGGGCAGGGGTTACCCGGCCACGACGGGCAATCTTAGCCACGTATTCGAAGGCATACCAGGCGAGGATAAACATCGCCACAGCGGTCGTGCTGGCGATAAGAATCATCATCAGCTTTTTGCTGCGTGCGGGCAGCAAATCGTAAAAGGCGGACATACGGATATGGCGGCCTTTACGGGTCACATAACCGAGCCCCATAAAGGTGATGATAATAATCAGGAACTCATTGAGCTCCTCGGTAAAGTAGATACTTTGAGAAAAGACATAACGGCCGAAGACGTTCGCGATGGTATTAGTCGCCATAATGATGACGCCCCAACCCAGAATGAACGCTTCGGTGCGGTCGATAAAGTTGTCCAGACCCGATAAGAGACGGTGTGGCGCATTACCTTGTGAGATCATTGCTTCCACCTTTTGTTTTTATAATTAAAGCTAGTTGAATCCCGGTGGATCGGAGTGGATTATGTTCTGAGGTGATGCAGACACGTCAGATCGGTACTATTCCGGTAGGTGTAGCCGGGAGAAGGCTGTGCAGGCGCTCACTACCTGCACAGCGATGGGGTGCCGGGTTTTACTTGATACCCAGTTCGTTCAACAGAGAGGTCAGCAGTTCTTCACCGCGCTCACCGGCAATCTTGGTGTAGGCGCTGCGGGTTGCGATACTCCGCTGCTGAAATACTTCACGTTCTGCGGCAGTCAGGTGAATCAGGTTGATCTCTGGCTTGGCTGCCTTGATCTTCTCCAGTTTTTCCTTGTTGAAGCGCTCTACTACTTCGTAGATATATCCATCCAGCTCAGCCAGGGTGTCGCGAATCAGCTTTTGGCGTTCGGCGGATTGGTTATCGTACCAGTAGGTACCGGACATGACGGTGGTGAGATGCTGTTGCTCACCCGCCCAGATCAGATAATCGGTGACTTCGTAAAACTTCATCTCTTCGATGGTGGCAGCCGGATTAACCTGACCATCCACCTGTTTCAGCTGCAGAGCACCGTATACTTCACCAAACGGTAATGGGGTTGGGCTTGCGCCCAGATCTTCATAAGCGCGTAACAGAATCGGTGACACCATCACCCGCATCTTGAAGTTATCGAATTCGTCCGGATTACGGACAGGACGGTTTGTGGTCCAGACCTGCTCGCCTTCCGAATACATCGTGTGCAGCTTCAGGCCTTTGGATTCGAAATCCTGGCTGAGCTGATTGTAGATGGTGTTACTGCTGCTGAGGAATTTTGAGGTGGCTTTGTTATCGGCCGGCAGGGTGTAGGGCAGCATAAACAGCTGGGATTCCGGCACGATGGTGCCCAGGTTGCCCACCGATACGTTGGTGAACTGCACAACGCCATCCGCGACATGTTCGACCAGCTCAGTCGGAGTGCCCAGAGAACCGAGGGGATAGATCTTGACCGTTACATCACCGTTCGTTTTGTTCTCAATCAGCTTCTTAAATTCCTGCGCATAGGTATCCATGATCGAGCCAGGAATCTCTTCAATCGCAAACTTCCACTCTTCTGCCAGCGCCGCGCCGCTGCTCATGACCAGAGCGGTGGTTAAAGCTACGCCTTTAAGTACTTTTTTTATTGTTGGCATGGTGAATCACCTTTTGTAGTTATTTTAGTTCAAGTCGTTCGGGACTGATTTGAGTATTGCAAAGGGTATTTCATTAAAAAATATAAAAGTTGATATGTTTATATTGTGTAATGTAATGTAATTGCCTGGTTAAAGTTTAAACAGTAACGGCCGTGTGCGATTCAGCTATTCAGCGAAACTGGATTGGACGGGGGATCAGCAACGGCAAAGGATGACGGTAGCGGCTTATGCATTCCATCAAACATATGAGAACCTTTTGTACCGTGGTGGAGTATGGGGGCTTTGTCGGCGCTCAAGCCTCGCTGGGGATGAGTCAGCCAGCGATCAGCACCCATATTCGGGACTTCGAGATCCGCTTAGGATTTCGCTTGTGTCACCGTGGTCGTAGCGGTTTCAGGCTGACCGAAAAAGGAGAGATCACCTACCGCAAGTGTCGTGAGATGTTAAACATGATCGCCGACTTTGATGCGGATCTAGGTGAGTTGCGGAATAAGCTGACCGGGGTACTGCGTGTTGGGCTGATTGATAACACCGTGACGAATCGGGAGTTTCCAATCCCGGATGCGATCAACCGCTTCTATAGCCGGGATAACGATGTGTCACTGTCGCTGACAGTACTATCGCCTGAGGATTTGGAGCGGGAGTTGCTCAGTGGCAATATTCATTTAGCCATCGGTATCTTCAGCAACCGTCACAGTGCAGTCCGCTACCGACACCTCTATACCGAAGCGCACAAGTTCTATTGTGGCAAGGGACATCCGCTGTTTGATCTGCCGGATGATGAGATTACGCTGGAAACCCTGCGCAAGCATCCGATCTCGTCCCGCACCTATCTGCAGCAGGCTGACTTGCAGTATTTCCGTAAAAATCACAATACCGCCTCTGTGTCTAATATGGAGGCGCAAGCAATCCTGATAACCAGTGGTAGCTTCATGGGATTTCTGCCGGTGCATTATGCTCAACAATGGGTAAAGCGGGGTGAAATGCGTGCGCTGGAGCATCTGGGGCTGAACTGGAGTTCCGATTTCCAGTTGGCCGTGCGCTCCTCTCCCGCCCCCAAGAATATCGCGCGGGTGTTTGTTGAAGATATAGAGGCCTCGATCAACACCCTTTCTAGTAGCTGATTTTTCATGTCTGCCAGCGTACCTGTAAGTGGCTTATATCCCTTTGTTTTTATGTGGTTTTATCTTCAAGGTGTCGAGCTGCGTATGTGGTTATATATAGAATTTTATAATGTGAACATCATAAGTTTTATATTTTTGGAAGTAAGTGCTTTTGCAATACTGATCGGGCTGTGAGCCAAAACCGATAGCCGTCTCAACGTTGGCACACGAGCGTTCCGATAACATCCCCCCGGTGCTCCTGCGCCGGGCGACACAGTAAGGTTGCAGAATAATGAGTAATAACACTTACGAAAAAGGCCGCTTGAACCTGCCATTTGTTGGCTTTTGTACATTTGCTAAAAGCCGTACCTGCGAAGATTGGGACAATATCAAAGCCGACGTTGCCTTTATGGGCGCACCCTTTGATTGCGGCACCCAGTGGCGTTCCGGTGCCCGAATGGGACCGCGTGCGATACGTGAGGCTTCCACTTTATTTTCCTTTGGCCACAGCGGTGCTTACGATCATGAAGATGATGTGATGTATCTGGATGGTGTGGATATCGTGGATATTGGTGATGCCGATATGGTGCACACCAACACGGAAAAGAGCCACGCCAACATTGAATACGGTGTACGTAAAATTCTTGAAGCTGGCGCGCTACCAGTTGTTGTCGGTGGTGATCATTCGGTTAATGCGCCGATTATCCGCGCTTTTGAGGGCAAGGGGCCGGTACATATTATCCAGATCGATGCCCACCTGGATTTCGTCGATGAGCGTCATGGTGTGCGTTTTGGTCATGGTAATCCTATTCGTCGTGCCTCTGAGAAAGAGTTTGTAACGGGTATGACCCAGTTGGGTATCCGTAATGTTTCTTCCTCCAACCGTACCGATCACCAGGCGGCGGAAGATGCAGGTTCGACTGTGCTGTCCGTACGCGATGTGCGCCGCTTGGGGCCTGAAGGTGTGCTGGCGTTGATTCCGAAAGGGGTGAACTACTACATTACTATCGATATCGACGGTTTCGATCCGTCTATTGCTCCGGGTACCGGCACGCCAAGTCACGGTGGCTTCACTTATTACGAAGTGATGGAGGTTCTGCAGGGAGTAGCGAATCAGGGGGAAGTGATTGGTATCGACCTGTGTGAAGTTGCGCCCGATTACGACCAGACCGGTTCCACCAGCATTTTGGCCGCTCAAGTGTTGATGAACCTGATCGGTTATGTGTTCCATGCCCGTGGCGAACGCGCTAAAGCATAGGGTTAGCTATCGCTTAATGTGGCGGTTGGGGCAATGCACCTGATCACTACGCCCAAAAAGCCCCGGTTGCAGGCCATGCAACCGGGGCTTTTTTGTCTTGGTTCTCATCCGTGGGTTTCCGCGTTACAGTCTTAGAGGTAATCAGACTCTAGATGCCGGAATACCTCCATGGACCTCGCCACTTTCATTACCACTCACGAAACCACTATCCGCCTAAGTTGCTTTTTAGGCATCCTATTGCTGGTGGCACTATGGGAGCTGGTTGCCCCTCGTCGTACGTTACGTATCTCCAAAGCTGTGCGTTGGGCCAATAATCTGGGATTGGTCTTTCTGAATAGCATTATGTTACGCCAGCTCTTTCCTGCGGCAGCCGTTGGGGTTGCTGTTTGGGCGCAAGACAATGGCTGGGGGCTGTTCAACCTGCTAGAGCTGCCGTTCGCTGCCAGTCTGATACTCGGCCTGCTATTGATGGATCTGGCGATCTACGCCCAACATGTTCTCTTCCATCATATACCTGTCCTTTGGCGCTTACACCGAGTGCATCATGTGGATCTGGATTATGACGTTACAACGGGCGCACGCTTTCATCCCATCGAAATAATTCTTTCCATGTTGATCAAGTTCGCACTGATCTGCGTATTAGGAGTAGTACCGTTAACGGTCATTCTGTTTGAGCTGATATTGAACGGTGCGGCGATGTTTAACCACGGTAATATCCGTCTGCCAAACGCTCTGGATCGTTATCTGAGGTTGGTATTAGTGACACCGGATATGCATCGGGTGCATCACTCCATTCAGATGGATGAAACCAACAGCAACTTTGGCTTTAACCTGCCGTGGTGGGATCGCCTGTTCGGAACTTATAAAGCGCAGCCGGATGCCGGGCAAGAGGGTATGCAGATTGGGGTAAAAGGGTTTGATAACCCGAAAGAGACTCAGTGGCTACCGGGAATGTTATGGGTGCCGTTTCGTAGAAAAGGATAAAGAGGGGTATCAGCAGAGGCCAGATGTCGCCTCTGCTGGGAACGATGACGCTGAACTACGCTGGCTTAATAAAGCGCAGTTTCGTCCCGTACGACGTCTTTGAGCACTTGCAGAAACAGGGTGTCTGCATCGCTGTGTTCAATCGGAATTTTAACGTTGGTGGTGGAGGACAGCTCATCCGCGATCAGCATATCCGCGTTCGGTTCGTTGATATGTTTGCGGGCGATTTCGATCGCTTTTTCGCTGATTTCCGGTTCCGCCAGGACTTTGCGGATAAACAACATCAATTCGTTGATTACACGGTCTTTATTTTTAATTTCTGCAACGCTCATTCAGGCGCTCCTTAGGTAATCTGTTGTACAGGCCCATCGTCGTATAGCAATTACAAAAACGCCGTGGGTTTTTCCTCACTATAACCCGAAGATGGATTCTCTGCATTCCCCGTTTTTCGTTGGTTGTAGGTTGATCAATGGCTGACTAAATGCGAGAATTAGCGCCAAATTTCTTCCGACCTTGGACTATTAGGCCACCCCGAATGTCCGGCGGAGTTAAGTATTGCCGCTTAACTTCCTGAAAGGTCTGCCAGTTGAGCGATCCTCAATCTTGGCGAGCACCCGAACGTGAGTCGCTTGTATCTCGTTTATCAGGAACGGTATTTGTAAGTTTTCCCATCCCGGGCGTCATCCACGCTTGATGGGCGACTACGTTCATTCGTTGCAGAAATAAACTGTCAAAATGTCGGAATTGAGTCCGACGCAGTGAGAGGGTGAAACAGTGGAATTACTTTCAGGCGCCGAAATGGTTGTGCGCGCCCTTAAAGACGAGGGTGTTGAAAACATCTACGGGTATCCGGGTGGCTCAGTACTGCACCTGTACGATGCTCTTTTCCAGCAGGAAGATGTCAAACACATACTGGTGCGCCACGAGCAGGCGGCTACTCATATGGCCGATGCTTACGCACGTGCGACCGGTAAAGCGGGCGTTGCGCTGGTAACGTCTGGCCCAGGTGCAACCAATGCCGTCACCGGTATTGCAACTGCCTACATGGATTCTATTCCGATGGTTGTTATTACCGGTCAGGTAATGAGCCATCTGATTGGTGAAGACGCGTTCCAGGAAACCGACATGATCGGTATTTCCCGTCCGGTGGTGAAACACAACTTCAGTGTTCAGCATCCGGAAGAGATCCCGTCGATCATCAAGAAAGCATTCCATATTGCTCAGACGGGTCGTCCGGGTCCGGTGGTTGTCGATATCCCTAAGGATATGACGAACCCAACCGACCGCTACCCATACGAATATCCGAAGAACGTGAAACTGCGTTCTTACAACCCGGTTAACCGCGGTCACGCAGGTCAGATCAAGAAAGCAATGGATCTGTTCCTGACGGCGAAACGCCCGGTTATTCTGGCCGGTGGTGGTGTTGTTATTGGTCATGCGTCTGAAGAGCTGCGTGAACTGATCCATCTGACTAACGTACCGTGCACGAATACGCTGATGGCGTTGGGTGCGCTGGCGGGTCGGGATCAGAACAACGTTGGCATGCTGGGCATGCACGGTTCTTACGAAGCGAACATGGTGATGCACCATGCAGACGTGATCCTGAACATCGGCGCGCGCTTTGATGACCGTGTAACTAACGGCACAGACAAGTTCTGTCCGACCGCGAAGATTATCCACGTGGATATCGATCCGGCGTCTATCTCCAAAACCATTCGTGCGGACATTCCGATTGTAGGTCCTGCGAAGAACGTTCTGGATGAGATGCTGGCCATCGTTAAAGCGTCTAACAAGCAGTTGGATGCGGAAGCGCTGAAGTCCTGGTGGGAGCAGATCGAAGAGTGGCGTGGTCGTCACGGCGGTCGCTACCGTACCGATGACTCTGAGCTGATGAAGCCACAGCAGGTTATTGAAACGCTGGACATGGTGACTGGCGGTGATGCGTATGTATGTTCTGACGTAGGTCAGCACCAGATGTACGCGGCACAGTACTACAAGTTCAATCACCCGAATCGTTGGATCAACTCCGGCGGTCTGGGCACGATGGGCTTTGGTCTGCCAGCAGCAATGGGTGTGAAACTGAATTTCCCTGAAGCCGATGTTGCCTGTGTAACCGGTGAAGGCAGTATTCAGATGAACATTCAGGAGCTGTCGACCTGCAACCAGTACGATATCCCGGTCAAGGTTATCTGTCTGAACAACCAGTCTCTGGGTATGGTTCGCCAGTGGCAGGACATGAACTATGAGTCTCGTCACTCTCAGTCTTACATGAACTCCCTGCCGGACTTCGTGAAGCTGGTTGAGTCCTACGGTCATGTTGGGATGAAGGTTGATAAATTCTCGGATCTGGAAGCGGCGATGCGTGAAGCATTTGCACTGAAAGATCGTCTGGTATTTATGGATGTTGCGGTTGATCCGTATGAGCACGTATACCCAATGCAGGTACCGCGTGGCTCTATGCGTGATATGTGGTTGAGCAAGACGGAGAGAACTTAATCATGCGCCATATTATTTCGGTACTGCTGGAAAACGAACCGGGTGCATTGTCCCGAGTTGTTGGGCTGTTCTCTCAGCGTAACTTCAACATCGAGTCTTTGACCGTTGCGCCAACTGACGACGAGACGTTATCCCGTCTGACCGTCACTACGCAGGGTGATGACCGTGTTGTTGAGCAGATCACGAAGCAGCTGAACAAGCTGATCGACGTGGTGAAAGTGGTTGACCTGACCGAGGGTGAACACATCGAGCGTGAGCTGATGATGATCAAACTGAAGGCCAACAACGGTACTGTGCGTGCAGAGATCAAACGTACTGCGGATATCTTCCGTGGTCAGGTGATCGATGCAACACAGAACACTTTCACCGTGCAGCTGATCGGTTCTAGCAGCAAACTGGATGCGTTTATCGAAGCGTTGTCCGGTGCCAGCATTCTTGAAGTGGTGCGTTCCGGTGTGTCCGGTATCGCCCGTGGTGAGAAAGTGCTGAGCCTGTAAAAAGGCTGATCAGTACCAGAAAAGCCGCTCATTGAGCGGCTTTTTTTATGCCTGTCATTTGATCGTGGGCGGCTTGGGTGTCGGTAAGTCGTTAAAGTCACTGGTCTTTACGAGATTCTCGGATTACTCTTGGACTTACCAAAATTGCTTAAAAAGCGATCTGATTGCACAGAGAACCTGTTACATGAATGGAAAGCTACTCTACCTGGTAGGCGCATCCGGCAGTGGTAAAGACAGTTTGCTGGATGGTTGTCGTAAACGTCTTCAGTCTCACCACGGCTGCTTTGTGGCCCACCGCTACATCACTCGTGCCGCTAATATCGGCGGTGAAAACCACATCCACCTGTCACCCGAAGAGTTTGATATGCGCGCCAGCATGGGCATGTTTGCCATGCAGTGGTATTCCCACGGTTACAGTTACGGGATCGGTTCCGAAGTGGATGACTGGCTGTCGAAGGGCATCAATGTGGTCATCAACGGCTCGCGTGAATACCTGCAGATTGCCATGGCGAGTTATCCCAACCTGATTCCGGTACTGGTCGATGTTGATCCGGACTTGCTGTACGAGCGTCTGAAGCAGCGCGGTCGAGAGAGCGAGGACGAAATCCGTCGACGGTTGCAACGTCATCAGCAGATTGTCGATAGCATGCCGGACAACATTCAGCGGATCGATAATAATTCTGAGCTTCAGGATGGTGTAGATGCGTTGCTGAAACTGATTGAAGATCTGTCGCCCGATCAGATCAAGCCGATTCGCGCGACTCACTGACCTTAGTCGAGCGCGTTTACTTAACGTATCTCAATTTCCGGTCATTCAAAAGAGCCGCTCATCCGAGCGGTTTTTTGTGTCTTGTGAATATGGATGGTCTCAGCAGCGGTGTTAAAGCTGCGTTAGAATAGGCCGCCTTATCCAATGACCAAACAGAGGAATTTCCAACCATGAGTACCCCGTTTCGACTGGAACTGAAAGTCCGTGATTACGAACTGGATATGCAGGGTATTGTGAACAACGGTGTGTATTTCAATTATCTGGAACATGCCCGCCATGAGTTCCTGTTAGACAAAGGCGTAGATTTCGCCGCATTGGCCGAGCAGGGTATTCACCTAGTGGTGATTCGCTCTGAGCTGGATTACAAAGCCTCTTTGAAAAGTGGTGATCGTTTTGTTATTGAGGTTGAAGCGGAGCGTTTGAGTAAAGTGAAGTTTGGCTTCCGTCAGCGCGTCATTCGTCTGTCTGATGAGAAAGTGTGCGTGGAAGGTTTAGTGATCGGGACAGCACTGAACGAACGCGGTCGCCCGTATCTGTCACCTGCAATTGAATCGCTGTTTGAAGTGTAAGTTCTAACCCTTCAACTGCTCCCAGAAAGCCCGTATCAGCGGGCTTTTAAGTTTCTTCTCCAATGCAAACAGGCCCACATCGTACGCTTCCAGTTCTGGTTGCACGTCTAATATCTGTACCCGATCGGCCAAAGGGCTGTTGTCCAATACGATACGGGGCACCACACCTACACCAAATCCCAGACTGACCATCGAGACAATGGCTTCGTTACCCGCGACTTGTGCATAGATCGTTGGTTTCTGATGCATCTGCTCAAACCATTCATCGACCCGCTGACGTCCGATACCGCTTTCGGGCAGAATCATAGGGATCTGCGCCCAGGATTCGTCGCTAATCGGAGTTTGCAGTAGGGGCTCAAGCGCGCCTTGTTCGGCAGGAGCAATAAAGAGAAGTGGTGAGATCGCGATGGGTTTAAATGCGACCCCGGTTGGCAGCGGGGCAGGGCGCGCGGCGATGGTGATATCTTCAGTGCCGGAGAGAATGTGTCCAATGGCGTGTTCCGGATCGCCGGTGTGCAGTTTGATTTCGACGCCGGGGTGATTGAGGCGGAATTGACTGAGGATGTCATATAGAAAGCTGTAACTGGCGGTGACGGAGCAATATACGCTGATCTCGCCGTGTAACTCTTCAGCTTCTTCCATCAACGAGTCGCGAATCACATCCCACTGCAATAAGGCTTCACGAGCGTACTCACGAAACAGCTCGCCTTCGTGGGTCAGAATGACTGTGCGATTGTTACGCTCAAACAGCGCCACGCCGACTTCATCTTCCAGCTGTTTAATGCTGCGAGAGAGTGCCGAAGGGCTGATATGGTTGAGTTCGCTGGCACGACCAAAGTGCAGGGTGTCAGTGAGGCTGAGAAAGAGTTTGAGCAATCGAGTATCCATAGCTGGAAGTATTGCATGAACCGGCATGCCAGTGCTCGTATATATCAATATTCGCAATCTACATTCAGGTTTTATCGATGAGTAATCCCATCCGACAGGGTGTCATACACAGTATTCAATATCTCGGTATGACTGGCCTGTAAGTTGTGATGGGGATGCTTTAAACTGCGCCGCATTAGAACGCAGCGATAGGGAATACCCGATGAGTGAGATCGATTTTGCCGCCCTCGCGGTGCACGGAAAAAGCTATGCAGGCTTCACGGCTGAAGATGAAGCGCTGTTGTTGGCTGAAGGTACCAAGCTGCTGCCATATATGGCACAAGTGACCGATGGCTTCTACGCTGATCTACAGAGTATTCCAGAGGCGACCCAATTTCTTGAAGGCCGTTTGGAAAGCCTGAAGAAAACGCATCAGGCGTGGTTGGAAGGTATTTTTACCGGTCCTTATGATGAGAAATTTGCCGCACTGATGCATCACGTGGGTGAAGTCCACGTCCGGGTTAAACTGCCGGTGGAATTCATGTCCAGTGGCATTGTGTTGATTAACAATCATATGAGCCCGGTGCTGGCGGAAGTCTATGCGGACGATGTGCCAACAATGGGGCGTATGATGCGTGCGGTCAATGCGGTGACCGGATTTGCGCTTATTATCATGCAAGAGTCTTATCAGACCTCTTTGCTGGCTGAAGAGCTGGAGCGTTTTCTGGCGATCACCGGGATGAGCCGTCGATTGTTTGATAATCTGGCGAACGCCTATCGTGATACTGACTGACCCGGCACTGCCATTCTGCGGAGCCTTTGTATAACATAATGACAAAGAACCAAGGGAGCGATCATGGATAAGTCACGCCAAAGCCTGAAAGTCCTGCTGTTGCAGATCCGTGAAGGCGGAAAGGTCAGGGAAGAAGAACACGCCAGTTTTGCCGCGTATAGTGGTTTGGCACCTCAACAGATTGAAGTACTGAATGTCTTTGACACCCCTGAGTTTCCAGAGACTGTGGCGGATGACTATGATGCGCTCTTTGTGGGCGGTGCCAGTGAAGCCAATGTACTGAAGCCGGACGCGTTTCCATTTGTGGATAACTGTAAGGCCCTGTTGAGTCATTGCGCTGAAACGGGCAAGCCGGTGTTTGCATCCTGCTTTGGTTTTCAGCTGGTGGTCTTGGCGTTGGGCGGTGAAATCCTGCATAAGGATGACGACTTTGAAATGGGTACGTTGCCTATCTTGCTGACAGATCGTTCGTTGGATGATCCTCTGTTCAGGGATGTACCGAATGGTTTTCCGGCGGTTTCGGTTCATCGTCAGTATGCTGCGGACTTGCCGGACAGTTGCGAAGTGATCGCTTATACCAGTCAGTGTATCCATGTGTTGCGGGTAAAAGGTAAGCCGTTTTGGGCGTTCCAGTTCCATCCTGAGGTGGATAAGCGAACGCTGGTTGAACGTTTGACGCATTACAAAGCCCACTATACCGATGGTGACGGGCATCTGGATCGCGTGCTGAACTCTGCCGTTGAGACGCCGGATTCCAATCAGTTGGTGAAAAAATTTGTTGAGCGCGTGCTGCTCGGCTGAGACTAATTTGAGATAACGGGGGCGGGCACAGTAGAATGGTCGCTCTTTGTGTATACAGGAACTGAAAACAGAATGACTGAGCAACCGGAAAAGCCAACGTCCGAACAAGACGCGGAATCTCCAAAGCCACGTAGCCGTGGTATTTATCTGCTACCAAACCTGTTTACCACAGGTGCCCTGTTTTCCGGCTTCTATGCGGTTATTGCCAGCATGAACGGTCAGTTCGAAAGCGCTGCGATTGCGATTTTTGTCGCGATGGTGCTGGATGGTCTGGACGGTCGTGTGGCCCGTATGACGAATACGTCCAGTGCGTTTGGCGCTGAGTATGACTCTCTCTCCGATATGGTCTCCTTTGGTGTGGCCCCGTCGTTGGTCGCCTTTAACTGGGTGCTGGCGGATATTGGTAAGTTGGGTTGGTTTGCCGCCTTTATTTATGTGGCAGGCGCAGCGTTACGTCTGGCGCGCTTTAATACCCAGATTGGTTCCGTTGATAAGCGCTACTTTATTGGCTTGCCAAGCCCGGCAGCGGCAGCCGCTGTTGCAGGTCTGGTATGGGCTGCGGTCGAATACGGTGTGGATGGCAGCCCGTATGCGTATGCCATTGCTTTCTATGTGGCCGCGGTTGGCTTGCTGATGGTCAGTAATGTGCTGTACTACAGCTTTAAGGATGTGGACTTTAAAGGCAAAGTGCCTTTTATCATTCTGGCGGCGATCGTGCTGGGGCTTGGTATTATCTCAATTAGCCCACCAACATTCCTTTGGTTGCTGCTGCTGGTGTATACGTTATCCGGCCCGGTCTTATGGGTGGTGCGAAAGCGCAAAAAAGCCTGATCAAACGCCTATTAAAAAACCGGCCTCTGTGCCGGTTTTTTTGTGTCTGAAATCTCTCGCTTCAGAGCGTAGAGTTTGTTGAATTCGCCTATTCTTAACGCTTTTTATTTTCCACGTTCCGCTGTCTCATTTTTAGAGTTGACTGGTTTTTCAGGCTATTTTCAGCTTGGCAGGGTAATCTGCAATCATTCTCCTGTTATCCCAACGACAACGGATGCCGATATGCTGATTAAAAAGCCAGATTCAATTAAGTCTTCTGAAATTACCTCTGAATCGGTGTATCTCAACCGCCGGCACTTTATGCGAGGTCTGTTGGGAACAACGGCACTGCTGGCCACCGGTTCAGCGAATGCCGTGCCTGAGTACGAGTTTGAAAAAGATCTGCCGATTTATCGTGGTCCGGATTGGATGCAGCAGAAAATCCGTGAAAGTGTGCGTAATACAGCATTGTCCACGGACGACAAACTGACGCCTTATTTTCATGTGATGAGTTACAACAACTTCTATGAATTTGGCACCGGCAAAAAAGACCCTGCGCGCCATGCACAAAACTTTCAGACGGATCCGTGGAAGGTCGAGATCAGTGGTGAGGTGGGTAAACCGGGGGTGTATAACCTGGAAGATCTGATTAAACCCCATCTGTTAGAAGAGCGTATTTATCGTTTACGGTGTGTTGAAGCCTGGTCGATGGTTGTGCCGTGGATGGGATTATCTCTGGGTGATCTGCTGAAGAAATTTGATCCAACCTCTAAAGCGAAATATGTGGAGTTCACCACCTTGCATGATCCGGATCAGATGCCCGGACAGCGTTCCCGTTTCAGTACGTTGGAGTGGCCGTATGTGGAGGGCTTGCGTATCGATGAGGCGATGCATCCTTTGACCATGTTGGCGGTGGGCGTATACGGAAATGCAATGCCACCACAGAACGGAGCACCACTGCGTTTGGTGGTGCCGTGGAAGTACGGTTTTAAGAGTATTAAGTCGATTGTAAAAATCCGCCTGACCGACAAAATGCCTAACACCACATGGAACCTGATGGCACCGCAAGAATACGGTTTCTATTCCAATGTGAATCCAGCGGTGGATCATCCGCGCTGGAGTCAGGCATCGGAGCGTCGCTTGCCGTCATCACTGTTTAATCCTAATCGGGTTGATACCTTGCCGTTTAACGGTTACGCCGACGAAGTGGCTGAGCTGTACAGAGGTATGGACCTGAAGAAATGGTTCTGATCAGGTAGACCGTTATGGCTAAAGCAAAATCTAAAGCGCTGGGTTATCTGGAGTGGTGGGTGGTTTTCCTGCTGCCATTAGCACCGCTTGGCTGGCTGACGTACAACGCCTGGATCTTCAATCTGGGCGCTGATCCGGCTCAGGAGATTGTGCTGGAAACCGGGGTGTGGGCGATTAATCTGTTGTGGATAACGTTGGCGATTACGCCGTTGCGTCGGGTATTTAAATTGAACTGGCCCCTGCGCTACCGCCGCATGATGGGTCTGTACAGTTTGTTCTATGCTGCAGTGCATCTGCTTGCGTTTGCCACCTTTATTCTTGGATGGCGCTGGGACTTGCTCCTCAAGGAACTGAGTGAACGCCCCTACATTATCGTGGGTGCATTGGGATTACTGTTGCTGATCCCGCTGGGTGTGACTTCGACGCGTGGCATGCAGCGTAGGTTGGGACGTAACTGGCTGAAGTTACATAAGCTAGTCTATCCGATCTCCCTATTGGTGATGGTGCATATTATCTGGCAGATCCGTTCCGACTTTGGTGAGCAGCTTGTGTACGGCCTGATCTTAGGCTTCCTGCTAGGTAGCCGTATGTATTTCTATCTGCAGAGGAAAACGCGGGTTATGAGGGCTGCCCGAGCAGCCTGATTCCCTTTCAGATATTTTGTGCCAGACTGAAAAAGGAGGCGCCGTGATTATCTTGCTGACGGTTCTATTCTGCTCATCCATGTAATCTGGATTACCACCTAAACTTGGCCCTCCGTGTGGCAGCCAGAGCTTGCTGCCGGGAGGCGTTATGTCGGACAAACCCAACCTTCTTCAGATGTTTCTCAGTGTGTTAGCTGCCTGTTTTGGTGTGCAATCTTCACATAATCGGGAACGCGATTTTGCTGCCGGTCATACCTGGGCCTGGATGCTGCTAGGCCTTGTTGTCATGGGGTTATTTGTTGTGTTCGTGATTGCTCTTGTGAGCTGGGCGCTATCCCTTGCGGGTGCCTGATTGGTTAAATTGAACTTGCGAAAAATTCAGGACTGCTATACTTCACAAAACCAAGCGGACTGGTAGGAATTTGGGACGGAACTCAGGCGACGATAAAGGCCTGCCGTAATCCTACCGCTACCGACGTTGAAATTGTTGTACAGCGCCATAGTGTGTATTTATAGGATTCGACAGGCTTTTTGCGTGGATGCGAGGGGGCCTGGAGATGAAGATCATAGGATGGGGATTGCCCGCACTGTTTGGTGCATTAGGGCTGATCTTTCCCCTGTCAGCAGCAGCTGAGTGGCAAGTTAATTTAGGACCGGGCGTGACTGAAATCAGTCGTGCGGTCTACGATCTGCATATGACCATTTTCTGGGTCTGTGTGGCCATTGGCGCCGTCGTCTTCGGCGTCATGCTCTATTCAATCGTTCATCACCGCAAATCCCGCGGTGCCAAAGCGCACAATTTTCATGAAAACACGTTAGTTGAGATTATCTGGACGGTCGTGCCTTTTGTGATCCTTGTTGGTATGGCGGTGCCGGCAACGGCTACGCTCATCAAAATGTACGACCAGAGTGAAGCTGAGCTGGATATTCAGGTTACCGGTTACCAGTGGAAATGGCGCTACCAGTATCTGGGCGAAGATATCGATTTCTTCTCTTCCCTTTCGACCCCCCGCGAACAAATTTCAAATGATGAAACCAAAGGTGAGCATTATCTGCTGGAAGTGGATAACGCCATGGTGATTCCTGCCGGGAAAAAGGTGCGCTTACTCCTCACCGCCAATGATGTGATTCATTCCTGGTGGGTACCTGATCTGGCCGTGAAAAAGGATGCGATTCCCGGTTTTATCAATGAGGCCTGGACCATCGCTCCTGAACCCGGCATCTATCGGGGGCAGTGCGCGGAACTCTGCGGTAAAGATCATGGCTTTATGCCGATTGTGGTGGATGTGCGCAGTGAAGAAGACTTCAACCAGTGGCTAGTGGAGATGAAGCAGGCTAAAGCTCAGGCGAGTGATGCGGCTACGAAAAACTGGACGCTGGCGGAGTTGATGGCGAAAGGCGAAGAGGTCTACAACCGAGCCTGTGCTGCGTGTCACCAACCGAATGGTGAGGGGATCCCAGGGGCGTTTCCTGCGTTAAAAGGCAGTCCGATGATGGTGGGTGATCCGGCAGCACACATCGATGTCGTGCTCAATGGTAAGAGCGGTACGGCGATGCAGGCCTTCCGCGATCAGCTCAGCGCTGTCGAACTGGCGGCGGTTATTACCTACGAGCGAAATGCTTGGGGCAATACCACGGGTGATCTGGTGAGTCCGGCCCAGATCAACACGTTGAAGCAGTAAAGCATCAGGAGAGTGCAGATGGGTACACTGGAGCAAACTGTTGAGACCGAGGTTCATCACGGTCCTGCCCGCGGTATCACCCGCTGGTTATACACCACCAACCACAAAGATATCGGCAGTATGTACCTCTGGTTCAGTTTGCTGATGTTCCTGCTCGGGGGCTGCATGGCTCTGACTATCCGTGCTGAACTCTTTCAGCCCGGCTTGCAGTTGATGGAACCTAATTTCTTTAACCAGATGACCACCATGCATGGCCTGATCATGGTATTTGGTGCAGTCATGCCTGCATTTGTAGGGTTGGCGAACTGGATGGTGCCGATGATGATTGGAGCGCCGGATATGGCGCTACCACGCATGAACAACTGGAGTTTCTGGATACTGCCGTTTGCGTTCTGCATGATGGTGGCGACCTTGTTCATGGAAGGTGGCGCACCTAACTTTGGCTGGACCTTCTACGCACCGCTCTCAACCACATATGCGCCACCCAGCGTGACTTTCTTTATCTTCGCAGTACATATGATGGGGATCAGCTCGATTATGGGCGCGATCAACATCATCGCCACGATTCTTAATCTGCGTGCGCCAGGTATGACCATGATGAAGCTGCCGCTATTCGTCTGGACCTGGCTGATCACCGCGTTCCTGCTGATTGCTGTGATGCCGGTGCTGGCTGGTGTGGTAACGATGATGTTGATGGATATCCACTTTGGCACCAGTTTCTTTAATGCCGCGGGTGGCGGTGATCCGGTGCTGTTCCAGCATGTGTTCTGGTTCTTTGGTCATCCCGAGGTGTACATCATGATCCTGCCGGCGTTTGGTATCGTCAGCCAGATCATTCCGACTTTTGCCCGTAAGAAGCTGTTTGGTTACGCCTCGATGGTGTATGCCACGGCCTCGATCGCTTTCTTGGCCTTTATTGTCTGGGCGCACCATATGTTTACGGTTGGTATGCCGCTGGCCGGTGAGTTGTTCTTCATGTACGCCACGATGCTGATCGCAGTGCCGACCGGGGTGAAAGTATTCAATTGGGTTGCCACCATGTTCCGTGGGTCGATGACGTTTGAAACCCCCATGCTGTTTGCGCTGGCCTTTGTGGTGTTGTTCACCATTGGTGGTTTCTCCGGACTGATGCTGGCGATCGCGCCCGCTGACTTCCAGTATCACGATACCTATTTTGTGGTGGCTCACTTTCACTATGTGCTGGTGCCGGGAGCAATCTTTTCCATTGTGGCTGCGGTCTATTACTGGTTACCGAAATGGACCGGCAATATGTACAACGAAACGATGGGGCGCTGGCATTTCTGGCTCAGTTTTATCGGCGTGAATGTCACGTTCTTCCCAATGCATTTTGTCGGGCTGGCGGGTATGCCACGGCGCATCCCGGATTACGCGCTGCAATTCGCGGACTTTAACGCTGTCGCGTCAGTGGGCGCTTTTATGTTTGGTCTATCTCAGCTGTTACTGGTGTACAACGTGGTTCAGTGTATTCGCGTGAAACGTCCGGCGACAGCTGAAGTGTGGGAGGGGGCAGAAGGTCTGGAATGGACAGTGCCGTCCCCCGCGCCTTATCACACCTTCGCGCAACCGCCGCTGGTGAAATAACTATAACGAGATGATGGAGGTGCTGTATGGCACAACTCCAGAGAAAACACACTAAGGTCGTCCGTAACTTGTTGCTGAGTAGTGTACTGATGTTTGGCTTCGGCTTTGCGCTGGTGCCGTTATATGACGTGTTTTGTGACATCACCGGATTGAACGGAAAAGTGACCCGAACCGGTCCTGCTGAGCCCATGCTGGTGGACCGATCCCGCACTGTGAGTTTGCAGCTGACGGCTGTGAATAATGAAGCGATGCCATGGCTATTTGAGCCGATGACGGCGGAAATGAATATTCATCCGGGCATGACGGGACAGACCGCCTTTATCGCCAGGAACCCAACCGGCAAGACCATGATTGCGCAGGCTGTACCGTCTGTGGCTCCGGCGGAAGCGGCCGCATATGTGCAGAAGATCAACTGTTTCTGTTTTGAGCGCCAATCGCTGGAAGCCGGTCAGCAACAAGAGATGCCGTTGTTGTTTGTCATTGATCCTGATCTGCCGGATCACATCTCTAAGATCACACTGTCGTACACCTTGTTTGATATCACGCCGCAACTGCAGGCGAGTCATTATGCCGAGCAGCCGCAGACGGGGAGGTTCATGTTATGAGCACCGAAAGTTATTACGTTCCCCATCAAAGCCGTTGGCCGATTCTGGCCTCTATTGCGCTGTTTCTGATGGCGATGGGGGCAGGGGGATTTATCAATAACCTTAGTGCTCAGGATGGCGCAGGCTTCAGCGGAATTATCTTGCTCGTAGGTGCAGGGCTGCTCGCTGTCATTCTGATCGGGTGGTTTCGCAACGTGATTAACGAAAGTCGGGCCGGTATGTATAGCGACCAGATGGATGCGTCGTATCGCTGGGGTATGAGCTGGTTCATCTTTTCGGAAATCATGTTCTTTGCGGCGTTTTTTGGTGCGCTTTTTTACGTCCGTACGCTTGCGGTTCCATGGCTTGGCGGGGAAGGTGATAAGGGTGTAACGAATATGCTGTGGCAAGGGTTTGAAGCCCAGTGGCCGTTAATGACGACACCGGACATGGAGGCGTTTCCCGGGCCGAAGGCGGTGATTGATCCGTGGCATATCCCCTTGTTGAACACGGTGTTGCTGTTGAGTTCCAGCGTTACTGTCACACTGGCGCATCGTGCCCTGAAACAGAATAACCGCGACTGGATTGTGATCTGGCTGGCCGCCACGGTCTTGTTGGGTGTGGTCTTTATCTATTATCAGGCGGAAGAGTATGTGCTGGCCTATCAGGAGTTGGGATTGACTCTGAATGCGGGGATCTATGGCGCGACGTTTTTTATCCTGACGGGCTTTCATGGTTTACACGTCACACTTGGGACCTTCATGTTGCTGGTGATTTGGTTTCGGGTAATGCGTGGACATTTTTCACCTAAACAGCATTTCGCGTTTGAAGCAGTGTCCTGGTATTGGCATTTCGTCGATGTGGTGTGGGTTGGCTTGTTTTTATTCGTGTACATCCTGTGAGGCGTTAGACCGGCCAAGGATGGTTTGGCATCAGCTGACCGCTGTAGATGCCGTAAACAAGCAGAAGGAGCAGGAGCATGCAGAAAAAAACACGCAACGTCAGAGCATGGACTGTACGACTGGATTGCCCCCGGTCCCGCAGGATATAGAACAGGCCAGAGAAAAGGCTGATGACTGCGGCAAGGAAGACTACAACAAGGAGAGCTTTGAACATGGTCGGTTCCCTCGATCAAAGTTGCAGGGGAGACACAGTGAGTAAAGTTCAGAGTACCCGGGGCTTCAAGTGGATGCTGATCATCATGGGAATTTTTGTGTTACCCGGTTTGTTGGCGTTGGGGATCTGGCAGCTAGGGCGAGCAGAAGAAAAGCAGGTGTTGATGCAGCAATGGCAGGATTCAGATGAAGTGGCTAAAAGATTGGATCACCGTTCATTGCAGCAGTTTAGCCTGATTCGTCATGAAGGTGTATTTGATCGGGAGCGTTGGTTCTTGCTCGACAATCGGACCCGTCAGGGAAAAGTGGGTTACGAGATTGTGGCATTGTTCCTGCCGCAAGAGAGTGAGCGTCACATACTGGTTAATTTGGGTTGGGTAAGTGCTGATCAGGACCGGGGCATACTACCGAAGATTGAATTGCCAAAAGGGGTTGTAACTGTTCGTGGGCGGCTGACAGAAGTCTCGCAGCCATTGGTCCTGGGTGAAAGCCTGTGGCGACCAACATGGCCACAGCGGATACAACGAATTGAACTGGACGGGCTGGAACAACGGTTGGGTCTCACTCTGATGCCCTGGGTGATTCGGCCTAATGAGCCTGTATTACCGGAAGCTGACCTGAGCTGGTCACCGGCGGTGATGTTGCCGGAAAAACATCAAGCCTACGCTGTGCAGTGGTTTGCCATGGCTGGGGTGCTGATGTTGTTGATTGGCTGGAATCTCTTGCGGATGCGAAGAGAGGAGGCGGGCACATGAATAAAGGAATGTTTTGGTTAGTGTGGGGCGTCGGAGTCCTGCCGATGTTGTTAGCAATGGGTATGTATTTTGGTCAGGTGGGTGTGCCTGACGGGCGCATGAATCACGGTGATCTTCTGCCTCCCGGTGCAGAGCTGGAGGAGTGGGAGATAGAGGATGCAGCGGGCGAACAATGGGTGCATAGCGGGGACTGGCATCTGTTGCTGACCTATAACGAATGTGATCGCTCATGTGTGACCTGGAAAACAACGTTGCCCAATTTGCACCAAGCATTGGGGCGTGAGCGAGATAGAGTTCAATGGCATCTGTTGAGTGGTCATCCGGCAGAAACCAAAACGATGTTGGTGAGTGACCGGATCGGTGAAATTGGCAGCGCTGTTTGGGTAGCCGATCCGTTGGGGAATCTGGTAATGCGTTATCCATTAGATCAAGACCCGCGTGATCTGTTGTTGGATTTGAAACGCATGCTGAAACTGTCAAAAGTCGGCTAAAGGTAAGCTGCGATGGAACGTGTGTTGCGACTCTGTCATCTGGCAATTCTCCTGGCGCTAGTGGTTGTGCTGTTGGGGGCTTGGACACGTATCAATGACGCCGGATTGGGATGCCCTGACTGGCCGGGTTGTTATGGTGAATGGATCTTGCCATCTGACACGCAGCAGCTGGCATCTGCGCAGGAGCTTTATCCCGAACAGCCCATCGTTGCCGCGAAAGGTTGGCTGGAAATGGTTCACCGTTATGCGGCTGGAATGCTGGGTCTTTTGATTGCGGCCATCGCCTGGTTGGCATGGCAGCAACGTCACCGCCCAGAATCTCCTTTGAAACTATCTATTGCGTTGTTGGGCTTGGTCATTGTCCAGGCGGCATTTGGGATGTGGACGGTCACCCTGAAATTATTGCCGCAGGTCGTTACGTTGCATCTGCTGGGTGGGTTGCTGACGCTCACATTGTTACTGGTACTGAGATATCGATTGATTCGAGTGAAAGCGAGACATCGGTTGTCGTCTTCCAATCGTCAGAGGCTGGTGGCTGTTGGTGCGATGCTGTTGTTTGCTCAGATTATGCTGGGAGGGTGGACCAGCTCCAACTATGCAGGGTGGGCATGCACGGATTGGCTGCTTTGTGAGCGCAATGAACAGGTGAATTTTGATTACAGCGGAGGGTTTTCGCTACCTGCGTATACAGGGCAGAGTCATGAAGGTGGGCTGAAAGATCGTGAATCCCGTGCAGCCATTCAGGTGGTGCATCGATTCGGGGCCGTGATGGTCAGCCTCTACTTATTGGCTCTTTGTCTTATCTTGAAAAAGCAGCGAGCGTTGCTGTTTCCCCTGAGTGCGATAGCAATAATCCTGATCGGGCAAAACGTACTGGGGATGTTAAATGTTGCTTGGGGGTTGCCGCGTTATATGGCGATCGCTCATCACGGTGGTGCAGTGGCATTGTTAGTCAGTCTTGTTTGGCTATACAGCCGGATTGGGTTGCTACGGGAGGGAGTTCGTCATGCGTAATGAAAAGATGCTGGTGGTCGCGGTTGAACATGCGGGATGGAGAGATTATCTCGAGCTGTGTAAACCGAAAGTCGTGGCGGTGATGTTGTTGACTGCTGTGGTGGGTATGTTTGTTGCGATGCCGGGCTTGCCTGCATGGGATGCCGTTGTGTTTGGAACTATAGGTATCGGTTTGGCGGCGGGCAGTGCTGCCGCAGTCAATCATGTGATGGATCGTCGTATTGATGAGCAGATGGCCCGAACTCAACGCCGTCCATTGCCGCAAGGTAAGCTCTCACCTGCAAGTGCGCTCATGTTTGCGGCGTTAACTGGCACATTGGGTATTGGTTTGCTGGTGGTGATGGTCAATCCATTGACTGCGTGGCTGACTTTGGCATCGTTGATCGGATATGCATTGATCTACACCGTTTATCTGAAGCGCGCCACGCCTCAAAACATTGTCATCGGGGGAATAGCCGGTGCTGCGCCACCGCTTCTGGGTTGGACATCGGTGACTGGTACATTAGACCCCAATGCGCTGTTGCTTGTGCTTATCATTTTTGCATGGACACCACCTCACTTCTGGGCACTGTGCATTGCGCGTAAAAATGACTATGCCAAAGCGGGAATTCCAATGTTGCCTGTTACCCATGGTGAAGACTATACGCGGCTACAAATTATGCTGTATTCAATATTGTTGGTGCTCTGTTCCCTCTTTCCGTACGTAACGGGAATGTCTGGAGGGATCTATCTGCTGGGCGTTATGTTGCTCAATCTGCGCTTCATGTATTGGGCGTATCGTTTGTACAGCAAGCGGATAGTTGGGGAGCCTATGAAAATGTTTCGTCACAGCATCAACTACATCATGCTATTTTTTGTGGTATTGCTGGTGGATCACTTCACGGTTGTGATCCCCGCTGGCTAACACTTTGAATTTGAAAGTTCCTGAAACCTCAAGGAAATGGAGTAATACCGAAACGATGAAGATCACTCAACTTTAAAAGGTGTACTCGCGAAAGGGAGGTGCGGCACCTGAGGGGGTAGCCTCATGTTCTTACAACATATGATGGGAATCTTGTATCACCCTAAAGATGAATGGGGAATGATACGCAAGGAGCACTATTCGACTTTTCACGTGTTTTTGGCACAAATCAGCATTCTTGCTGCAATACCGGCCGTGTCGCTGTTTATCGGTACTACCCAGATCGGGTGGAGTATCGCAGGCTCCGAATATGTCCGGCTGGAGACGATGAGCGCCTTCATGGCGGGAGTCGCATTCTATTTCGCCATGTGGTTTGCGGTGGGCGTAATTGCATATGCTATTCACTGGATGGAAAAAACCTACGGCGGTAACGTGTCGTTTGATGAGTGTTTGGTGCTCACAACGTTCACTGCAACCCCGTTATTCCTCTCCGGGCTGGCAGGTTTGTATCCGATGCTGTGGTTTAACGTGATTGTGGGCATGATCGCCCTTTGTTACACCGTTTATCTGTTGTATACCGGTGTACCAATCATTATGCAGATCCCGGAAGAGCGTGGTTTCTTCTTCTCTACCTCAATTCTGACTGTGGGTTTATGTGTCCTGGTCGGATTGATTGCGACAACGGTTGTACTCTGGGGGACCTTTGTTCCGCTGAGTTACACCTCTTAGTTAACGGTTTTACCGTAAAGAAAGGGCGCCGTCAGGCGCCTTTTTTGTGTCTGGTGCTTTGGTTTGATTGTTATTTAATCGGAATTGGTTGTTTGTTGAGCGGTTTAAGGTTTTTTTACGTTTTTTTGAAGTTTTTTAACAAAGGCTGTTGACCCTGATTCTGAGGTCTGTAGAATGCGCCTCCTCGCTTGAGACAACAGCTTCTTCGGACAGCAAACGGATCGCGAGACTGTTTAA
>NZ_JADEYS010000050.1 GCF_015209595.1 Pontibacterium sinense
TAGGTTGGGTACAGCCTCACCTGACCGGGGAGCTCTATCTAATCAAACAGAGCAGATGGAGAGATACAAGGTTGGGTAGAGCCTTGCGAAACCCAACATCAGACGTTTATCGAAATAGGTGGTGTTGGGAATCGCTTCGCTCGTCCCAACCTACAAAGGCTACGTGGATTAATGGCGATCGGCTGAAAGTCCGTAGGTTGGGTTGAACCTTGCGAAACCCAACATCAGACGTTTATCGAGATAGGTAGTGTTGGGAATCTGCTTCGCTCGTCCCAACCTACAAAGGCTACGTGGATTAATG
>NZ_JADEYS010000051.1 GCF_015209595.1 Pontibacterium sinense
CATATCAATAAAATTTGAATCAAATCTAAGTTGTTAAAGAGCGTTTAAAGCAAAAAAGCTTTAAAAGATAAGCACTTTTATCTGAATGTCACATTCAGCAGTGATTATGTTTTAGAGCTTTCCAATGGGTCATTCTTAACCGAAGTTAGAGAATGGTGGAGCTATGCGGGATCGAACCGCAGACCTCCTGCGTGCAAAGCAGGCGCTCTCCCAGCTGAGCTATAGC
>NZ_JADEYS010000052.1 GCF_015209595.1 Pontibacterium sinense
CATATCAATAAAATTTGAATCAAATCTAAGTTGTTAAAGAGCGTTTAAAGCAAAAAAGCTTTAAAAGATAAGCACTTCACCTGAATGTCACATTCAGCAGTGATTATGTTTTAGAGCTTTCCAATGGGTCATTCTTAACCGAAGTTAAAGAATGGTGGAGCTATGCGGGATCGAACCGCAGACCTCCTGCGTGCAAAGCAGGCGCTCTCCCAGCTGAGCTATAGC
>NZ_JADEYS010000053.1 GCF_015209595.1 Pontibacterium sinense
GGGCGTAGACAGGCTCGAACTGCCGACATTCTGCTTGTAAGGCAGACGCTCTCCCAACTGAGCTATACGCCCACTAAGGTTGATCATATTAAAATCTTCACGACACATTGTGAAGAAGTTCTTAACCCTAAGGTTAAGAGTGGCGGAACGGACGGGACTCGAACCCGCGACCCCCTGCGTGACAGGCAGGTATTCTAACCAACTGAACTACCGCT
>NZ_JADEYS010000006.1 GCF_015209595.1 Pontibacterium sinense
CTGAAACAGCAAACTGAATATGTACCTCAAATGACCTAATCAATCACTTGAGGCACATATGGAGAGATGGTATCTACACACACCCTCGAAAAACTCCGTAGGTTGGGACGAGCGTAGCGATTCCCAACACATATCCGTGTCACTTTACCCATACCGATGTTGGGTATTGCGTTGCTCGACCACCTAACCTACACACACTCGAAAAATACCGTAGGTTGGGACGAGCGTAGCGATTCCCAACACATATCCGTTTCACTTTGCTCATACCGATGTTGGGTATCGCGTTGCTCGACCCAAGCTACACGCTCTCGAAAAATTCCGTAGGTTGGGGCGAGCGTAGCGATTCCCAACACATTCCGCGTCATTTTTCCCATACCGATGTTGGGTATCGCACTGCTCAACCCAATCTACACAAAAAAACATAAATTATTTTTGCCCGTATATTCATCTTGTCTTTTTCATCTTAAATATCCGTATTCAACGGGATTTACCCCCATAACTGATATTTTTTCATCAAATTCTGGGTGAATTTTGATCATATGCGCCATGCTGTCCTAGGGGTATGTATTGATTCGTTGTAATACAACGCTGGCTTTAAAAGAATTTCTTTCAGCTTAGTTTCAGGTAAAGCGGCTAACTTGCCCCTGCACGAACGTGCATTCAATTATTGCGCTCCGCCTTGAGTGAATACTCAAAACCCTAGGGAGAAACTAGATGAATAAAAATACTAAAAATGTAATGAGCGGACTGGCCGTTGCGTTTGCAGCAGCCGCTATTGCCGGTTGTTCGGCTACAGCCAATACCAACACAACTGCGGCTGCGGCCAATACGACTGATCTGGTGCATTGTGCCGGTGTAAACGTCTGTAAAGGTCACAATGACTGTGGCGGTGCGAGCAACGCTTGTGCTGGTCAGGGTTCCTGTAAAGGTTCCGGCTTTGTCGTGATGCCTTCCAAGGCGTGTGGTGATGTTGGCGGTAAAGTTCAGGATGACTGGCGTGGCGAAGTTTCCAAAGCTGAGCTGGTTCAGTGTACTGGTGTGAACGTGTGTAAAGGCCATAACGATTGTTCAGGTGCTGACAACTCTTGTGCAGGCCAGGCATCTTGTAAAGGTACTGGTTTTGTCAAAATGGGCGCTAAAGCCTGTGGCGATATCGGCGGCAAATCATAAGATTTCGTCGATGACCTGAATTACTCAGGTTGATGCGGATATCTGATGGATTCACCCCTGTTGGATATCTGCATCTATTGAATACCGAACTCTGTGCCGGATCGCAGGGAAGCATTGTTCGAAGTTACGTGCACTTACTGATTTAACTGAACTATAACTACATAGTTGCAGTGGGTAAGGCGCGGATAAACAGTTATTGAAGGGTTTCTTTTATGTCGCAACATTTTCTGGGATTTGGACTGGGTCTGCGGACCGATCATTTTCATGACGTGCTTGAACAAAAGCCGGATCTTGATTGGTTTGAAGTGATCTCAGAGAACTTCATGGTTGATGGCGGCAAGCCCAAATATTACCTTCACAGTATCCGTGAGCACTATCCAATGGTGATGCACGGAGTATCTATGTCGCTGGGATCAACCGATCCACTGGACATGGATTACCTCAAGCGATTGAAGCAGCTACATGATGAGCTGCAACCCGAATGGTTCTCTGATCATCTGTGCTGGACCGGTCTGGAGGGTGTGAACGCCCATGATCTGTTGCCCATGCCGTATACGGAAGAGGCGATCAGCCATTGTGTTGAACGCATTCAGCGTATTCAGGATTACATGGGACGTCAGATGCTGATTGAGAACGTCTCCAGTTACATCAGCTATGCCGAATCAGGCATGACTGAATGGGAATTCTTGCGCGAAGTAACGGATCGGGCCGATTGTCACATCCTGTTCGACGTGAACAACATCTATGTCAGCGCCCGCAATCACGATTTTGATCCGCTGGATTACATCAAAGGCACCAACGCAGAGCGGGTGCGCCAGTTTCATCTGGCTGGACATACCGATTATGGTGATTACGTGATCGATACCCACGATCATGATATTCCTGATCCGGTCTGGAAGCTCTACAAGGAGGCGCTGCTGCACTTTGGTCCGGTAAGTACGATGATCGAGCGCGACGATAACATCCCGTCGCTGGAGGCCCTGATGGCTGAGCTGGATATTGCCCGTCGTATTGCGGCCGATACCCTGACCGAAGATCAGCTGACACCACGTTACAAGGACGCCGTATGAGTTTGCACGAACGACAGCAGCAATTACTGGCCTTTATGATGGGGCAGGATTCTGAGATCGCAGGGCACATCCGTGATCATGGAGCGATCACCGTCGATACCCGCCTGAACATCTATCGCAACGCCTATCAGGTACGTTTTTGGGAAGTGATCGATACTGACCATCCCATTCTGGGCGTCTATCTCGGTGATGATCTGTTCAACAACATGGTGCGTGATTACATCAACGCCTACCCGTCACATTTCAAATCGCTGCGGCATTTCGCTGACCGCTTGCCACAGTTTTTAACCGAAGATGAAACCCTAAAGGTCTATCCGCATATTGCAGAGCTGGCGCGTTTTGAGCGAGAGCTGCTCAATGCCTTTGATGCGCCGGATACCGAGTGTGCCGAACGTCAGCAGCTGGTGGATCTGGCCCCTGATAAGTGGCCAAGCTTAAAGCTGGTCTTCCATCCGAGCCTTGTGGTGTTTACGACGGATTACAATGTGGTGGATATCTGGCAGCACATCAAAGCGGAACGTACACCGCCTGATCCGTTGCAACAGGACGAGACCTGGCTACTCTGGCGTAACCGCGAACGCCTGACAGAGTTTGCCAGTTTGGATAATTTTGAGTTCACGATGTATCAGGCCTTCTTATCCGGTGACAATCTGGAAGAGGTGGCGGAGTTGCTGCTGGAGATCAGTCACTCTGATCCGTCTGAGCACATGGTAAATACACTGTTTACGTGGTTGGATCGAGGCTGGATAAGTTGTCTTGATTCTGGTTTGTCAGTCATAAAGTGATATTGGTTATATTTTTTTGTATCGCTTGATGCCTTCTCGGCCTCTTAGTCCGCAGTGACTTAAGGGGCTTCAGATTTTCCCGCCGTATACTGATCGATTGAGTTAATTTTCCTCTGCTTTTAGTCACTTCTCTCTGGCAGGTTTCTGCTACTTTTATTCTCATCTTATTGGGTTTCGTCCAAATGGCTGGTTGTTGTAACCGTTTGTGGTTGCAGGAAACGAGTTGTATATCACACATTTTTTAGTTGAATGTTCAATTCGTTTTTGAGATGTTGTATTGCGACTAAAGAAGGCTTGCACCTTGAGCATATAATAATAAAAGGACCTTTGATGAGTCTTTACAGAGCGATAGAGAAAACGTTATTTAACAGTCTTACGAAAAAGATTGTGGGAAATGTATCATTTTTATTGCTGCCAAATCTGGTGGTGATAGGGATTGCTTACTGGTTATATGAAAACCTGTTGGCATTGCAGAATACGCTGGGTGCAGAGCACGCGGTCAGTGCCCAGGTTGTGGAAACGGCTGAAACGTTATTTCAGGCATCGTGGTGGATACTCGGGTTTACCCTGTTGGCAGCGCTGTTCAGCGTCGTGTTTATGCGGCATCTGTTTCTGACACCGATCCGCAATATGACTGATGTCTTACGGGCGGTAAAAGATAAAGATGGCGATATCTCCGCGACCTTGCCCGATGAAACCTTCGATGAAATTTCGACGATGGCCGAGAGTTACAACGGATTCTCAACCAGCCTGAAACAGATGATCGCCGATACGCGCCAACGTAGCGTACGGGTCTCGCTCAGTGCCAACCAGTTACAGAAAGTGGTTCAGGCATCAACGCAATCCGCCAGTTCGCAAGAGTCCACCGCCCAGATGGTGTTTCAGGCCAGTCAGGAAGCCACACAGGCGATTGAAGGTATCGCAGAAACAACACAGGTGATCTCCGCCAGTAACAACAGCAATCTGGATGAGATCCGCAACTCCAGCGCCGAATTAAGCCATATTCAGGAAAAAGTACGGGCGATTGATGCGCAGGTGCATGATTTTCAGACCGTGGTCCAGCAGCTCTCTAATAACTCAGAGAACATCATCAAAGTGTTATCGCTGGTACAGGACTTTTCCGACCAGACCAATTTGCTCGCGCTGAATGCGTCGATTGAAGCGGCCCGCGCAGGTGAAGCCGGGCGTGGATTCTCTGTGGTGGCGGACGAAGTACGTTCTCTGTCGCAAAAGGTGAGCGTTGCGACAAAAGAGATTGATGGCAACGTGAACGAGATGGTGACGCTGGTGGACAGCACCCGTAAGGGCGCGGCGAGCATTTTGGATTACGTATCCGATACGGATCAGTTTATCTGTCAGACCAACAACAAGTTCACTGGCATGGTGGGGGATTTTGAAAGCCTGAACAGCCAGTTGACCGATATCAGCGCGGCGATCGAGGAGCTTTCGAGCACCAACAAAAATACGCACACCCACGTGTCTGAGATCACCGATCTGTCAGACATGATCAAGGCTCAGATGGAGCAGTCGTCAGAACATGCGCTGGAGCTGGAAGGGGCTACCGAGGAGATGCAGGAGTTGCTGTCCCGCTTCACCATCGGATACGGCGGGTTTGAAGAGATTATCCGTACCGCCCAGGGGTGGGCGAAAGAGGTGGAAGGGGAGCTGCAACGCATCAATCAGCAGGGCGCCAATGTCTTTGATGTGAACTATGTACGCACGAACGAAGGCCAGCTGCCTGAGAAATTCGATACCAGCTATACCGATACCTATGATGCGCGTTTGCGGCCAATGTTCGACCGTTTTATCGAAGAACGCCCTGAGTTTCTGATCGCCTCCGCCTTTGATCTGAAAGGCTACTGTCCGGCCCATAATTCTAAAGTGTCTCATCCGCTCACGGGTGACTTTGCGGTCGATAACGCCCGCAGCCGGAACCGTCGTTTCTACAATGCTAACCGTGCTGAAGTACGTCGGGCATCACAAACGGCTCCGTTCCTGTTGCAGACCTTTATTCGCGATACGGGTGAGATCCTGAACTCGGTCTCGGTGCCGATCAACGTATCGGGCCGTCAGTGGGGTAATTTCTGCGTCGCCTTTGAACCCGATCACCTGATGAGCGTGACCTGATTCAAATGAAGCGGACTGGGCTGGGCTGAAATCAGAGTTTCCTGCCCAGTCGCTTCTCCACTTGCTTGCGTTCCCAGTCCGCGCCGAACAGATTGATCACCTCAAAGACACTCAACCCGTGTGAAATAACCCCAATACCCCAGCCCATCAGTGGCCACTTGGCCCAGAAATTGTCGGGGGAGGTTAAGAGGTTAATCACGATCAAACCGATCATCACCACCACATAACTGGTCAGATGTGCGTAAAACCCTTTGAGGTCACGTACGTATTCCATCGCCTGCTGCTCTTTATCCTGCTCTTCGGTGGGGTGGCTTCCCACTACCTGTTCTTCAGTCACAATCCTGTCCTCCTGTTTAAGATCAGAAACCTGAACTTCAAAAACAGCCGCTAAGGATTTCAGGGACTCCAGTCCCGCAGTCTGGCCTCGTTCGATACGCTGAATAGTGCGGGTACTTAAACCGCTCATCTCTGCGAGTTGTTCCTGTGACCAGCCGCGCTGAAGGCGAAGTTTCCTGACAATCATGGTGCGTCCTTATCTCTGTTTCTGGTGACTGAATGTAGATGAAAACGGTGCCTGTCGAACACGACAGCCACCTGACAGCTGGGTGACAGGCCCCGTTTTAGAAAGGTTGCGGTTAAACCAGCTCGGTCTGAATATCGATCTCACCTTCCAGTGTCCGATGGACCGGACAACGGTCGGCGATCTCCAACAGGCGCTGACGCTGGGCATCCGTGAGATCACCTGAGAGGCTAATACGGCGCTCAAAGCGGTCGATCTTGCCGCCATTTTGCCCGCAGCTTTCACAGTCCTGAGCATGCACCTTGGCATGGCTTACATCCACCTGAACATGCTCCAGCGGGATCTTTTTCTGACGGGCGTACATGCGGATGGTCATCGATGTACAGGCCCCCAAACCAGCAGCGACCAGCTGATAGGGTGTGGGGCCTAAATAGTTACCGCCATAGTTGGCCGGCTCATCAGCAATCAGATGATGACCGTCAGCGCTGATATCCTGAGTAAAACTGTTGGCATCCGCCTCACTCACACGGGTGATACCTTCAGGTGCATTCATCAACTTCGGCAACAGACCCACATCGATATAACGTTGTACCCAGGCGGAGATCATCTCAGCGGCGTACTCGGCATCTTCAACCCGACTCAACAGGTGATCGGCTGAATCTAAGGTCACAAAGCTCTTGGGGTGTTTTGCCATCTGGAACAGCTTCGCGGCGTTATCTAGTGAGACGGTTTCATCCAGCGGTGCGTGCATCACCAACAGTGCTTTCTTCAGCTGGCTGACTGAGTGCTCCAATGAGGTGGCAGAGATATCATCGATAAACTGCTTCTTAATCGTGAACGGCCGACCCGCCAGTACCACCTCCGCCTCACCTTCCGCGCAGATCTCACTGATATGTTCCGACAGGTTATGCAGTACATGTTCAGGCTCTGCCGGTGAACCAATTGTGACCACCGCTTTCGCCTCCGGTATCCGACCCGCCGCCGACAGAATGGCCGCACCGCCCAACGAGTGGCCGATCAACAATTGAGGAGCAGCATACTGATCCCGCAGAAAATCCACCGCCAGCAACAGGTCATTTACGTTAGAACTGAAGCCGGTATTGGCAAACTCACCCTCCGAGTGCCCCAGCCCCGTGAAATCAAAGCGCAGCACCGCAATCCCCAGCGAGGCCAATCGCTGCGCAATACGCCGTGCCGCAGGAATGTCCTTCGAACAGGTAAAGCAGTGTGCAAACAGCGCGTAAGCCGCGGGTTTTCCGACCGGTAGATCAAGACGTGCAGCCAGTGTTGAACCATCGTGGCCGGTGAATTCGAGGCGTTCGGTTTTCATAGCAATTCCTTCTTAGGCTAAGCCTCTGTTATGCGCCATACGGAGGGCAATATCAAGCGCTGCTCCCGCGTTCCATAATGCGCGGGATTTGCCCATGCAATTGAGAATATCTGGCGAATCTTATTTGCCATCTCTCAACATGGAGAGGGTGGTGCTTGATATAGCCTTCTCAAGGCGGTTAACCTGTATCCAGCAGACAACTGAAACGATTGGGTGTGGATATGGAATGTTGGCAGGGAAGTGAATCAGGGCGTGTGTCTAAACGTACCCAATGGAAAACTGCGAAATCGCCTAAAGCCTGTCTGGCCCTATTGGTGTGCCTATTCTTTATCAATCCTGCACTCGCAGAGAGCTGGACGCACGGCGGAGCGAGCGGAAAGGCGATGGTATGCAAACCCGATACCGCACCTCCTTATCCCGCCGTTGTTTACAATCACGGTCATCTTATCGATTCTGCAGGTCTTGAAGGTGCTGCACGTAAGGGGTATGACCTGCGTGAACTCTGTGACGCATTTGCCCAAGAGGGATATCTGGCGTTTATCCTGCTTCGCCAGCATGGCGACGGCAAAGGCAAAAAGTACATTCGTAAGATCATTCCGGAAGCCCGTCACGGTTTGGCCGCCGCAAAAGCAAGGCCAGATGTAGACCCTGAACGTGTAGCCTTAGGCGGTTTTTCACGGGGTGGCTTTTTAACCTTAACAACGGCCACTCAAGGCGTTGATGTTGCCGCTGCTTTTATGCTCGCACCGGGCATGACAAAACCCTTCCATAAAGCCTTATCCCGTATCGGTGGAATCAAGGCACCCATGCTTGCGATGATCGCCAAAGATGATGAATCGGATTTTCTAAAAAATGTATTTTCACTCAAAAGCGCAGCTAACGATTCAGGTAAAGAGCTCAAAGTTCATTACTATCCGAGTGGCGGTCATGAGCTGTTTTATGACCACACAAAATATTGGTCTGAGCTGATGAGCTTTCTGAACTTACATCTCGATAAGTAATATCGCTGTTGTCTGATCAGAAATAATGGAGCAACCATTCTGTTTCTGTGTGTATCAACAGTGAATTTGATACCACACCCAAAAAGCGCGTGTATTTCATCATATACCCGCGCGTTTATGTCTGGAAGTTTAGATCAAAATACTTCAATATCAGTTGCTTAGCGATAACGGATAGCAGGGATACAGGCTATCAATACCAGCAAAACGCGCATGCTCGTTTTCATCGGAAGAGAAGAAGCATACGATCCTCAAAGTTCTTTCTCTTCAAATAGATACGATTGTTCCTCTGTATGCGGTGAGGGACAAAAACGCGTCGGCGCAGAATTAAAATGTTAGGTTTCATTAACCGTATTTATGAATCCAAACAACGGCGGCAAACCCGCCAATAATTTGGCCTATAACGCAAGATATTAAAATAATTAACCCGGCACTCATAATTCACCTCAAGGACACATTATGGACAATACAATTTCAATATGGATTCCTATTATAGCAGCGCTAAGTAGCAGCATCATTACAGGGCTAATAACTATAGCTATTAGCAGCCTGAACAAGAAAGCAGAATTAGAAAAAATAAAAACCCAGTCTATGATAAATGCAGGAGTGGAGTTCTGGAAAACTCACGTAGAGATAGCAAAAATAAAAGGTGCCACCACTATTCCTCCAATGAGTTCCTATGTGCTACATATGCATAAAGTATCAGAAATAATGTTTGACCCCACTACAACGAAATATAACCTCAATAGCAGATTATCCGAGGCCACTGATTTGATGATAGAAATGGATAAGTTTTGGGAAGAACAAACAGCGGCACGCAGTAAAACCTAACAAGTGCATTGCACCGGACATATTACTCGCCAAGGCTCGCAATAAGCCGGTGAATAGCGGCGTTATAAATCAATCACACATCAATACAGGGGGTTATAGGATGAGCGTAATCAAAGACGCAATGGATTTAGTGCTATACGGAATAATCAAAAATGACTTCTGATATAGTTGATGGCCTTTTAACCATAGGGGCGCTTTTGCTTACCGGTGCTGCATTTATAGCGTACAATCATAAAAAGTTTTATATTGATAGCCTTTACCCATTTGGAATGCTCATCACAATTTCTTTAATGGCATGGATTGCATCGGCTTATTACCACTCTATGCATTTCGCAGAACTAATTAATAGTCACGACAAAGAAGTGGTTGTTCAATCAATAGATTATTTGAAATATAATGCAGAAATTCTAATATTATTTGGCGCTATCATTGTGCTTTCATTTACATTGCTGATGTTTATACCGAATAAATCAAATAATCACAGTAATGATTAAAGTAACTATGAATGCAAATCTAATAGCTTTAAACCACTCCAGTGCAGTCATTTCATTCAACCTCTAATTTTGGTTTGAGCCGACATTATAACAAACACTTGCACCGGACCGCCTACGGCGTCCGTTGAAGTGGGCGTTAAAATTCAAAAGCAGGGAGGCATAGCTCGCTATGAGTATAGTATTTCTATTTGGAGCGGGGGCGAGTGCATTTTCAGGAGAATGTTCCCGAGAGCCTCCCCCTTTAGGGAATGAGTTGTTTGACCGCCTTGTCAAAATTGGTAGCCCAGCATCGGAATTAAATGATAAATATGGCGAAACCTTCAGAAAAGATTTTGAAGCCGGAATGCGGGAAATTGCGAGTAACGAAGGTGCTCTTGCAATACCGCTTTTAAGGCAAATTGGTAAGTATCTTGGAAGTATTGAGGTAAGGTCAGGTAATACGTATTGTGAGTTTATTAAAGAGATTCAACCTTATCTAAATGAAGTATGTTTAGCTACGCTCAACTATGACTGTTTGCTAGAGCAAGCATTGAGTATTTTAAATATTGATTTCTCATTAAAACCCTTTTGCACAGACGATGTTGGTCCCAGCTTACTAAAATTGCACGGTTCATCAAATTGGCTTCCAGTCATACCTGAAAATTTAGCTTTGTCGAATGTGGTTGTTTCAAATCCCGAAATGGCTTTAGTGAGTGGAGTCACAAAAGCATGTTATGCATCGAGTACTGAAGCTATAGAAAAGTGGCATGAGGAAGAACGCTTTTCGTCATTGGCACCTATAATGTGCAACTATGCAGAAGGCAAAAATTGCATGGTTAATCCTGAGGTGGTGGCGCAAGTCCAAGAATTTTGGGTAAACACTATTGCTCAGGTAAAACTAGTCGTACTTGTAGGTGTAAGGTACATTAGCGAAGATACCCAAGTTTGGGATTGTATAGAGGCTTCTGAATGCGAATTGGCAGTTATTAATCCTGATAAAAATGAGGTTCTGCAATTAAACACTAGGTTTCCTACCAAAAATGTTCGTGATATAGGAAACGGGTTTTCTGAATCCATGCCGGCCATAGTAGAAATGTTGAAAAATGGTATTTAGAAAGAATTAGGATGAACAATGAAAATATTTTAACAAGACAATCAAAGATCGCCCACGAAAAAACGTGGTCTGGACCGTCGCTACGCTCCGGCCCTTTATTGCGGCGTTAAGTTGCAAAGGAAGCATTGTGCAAAAAGATAACCATTTCGAAGAACTTTATGATCGTGTGCAAAAAACTGCGACCAGTCGATTTTACGCCCATGATCGTCTGAAAACGCATCATAATGCTTCCCTTTGGACAATTACCTGTTTCTCAATGGGGCTAATATTCATTCCTCTTATTCACACCTTTGGTCTTGAGTCTCGATTCGAACCTTCATACTCAAGCTTCATACAAGTTGTGTTAGCTATAGTCATATTGGTCATTTCAGTTATTTTGAACATGACAAATTTTTCTGTCAGAGCAGATCGCATACATCAATGTGGGATGATATTAAATGCTTTCTCTAGGAGGGTTCATCGTCACATAAATGATAAGTCGAATTCAGACGTCTATGATGACTTAGTAAAAGAATATGACGATGTATTGCAGCGATATGAAAATCATTCTCCAATCGATTACTTATTTACTAAAAATCATATGAGTAATTATTACCAAAATCCTTGGTACTTTCCTATCTATATTAGGTTCTTATATTGCGTTCAGTTCCTTCCGTATTTATTCCTTTTAGGTTTGGAGATTATATGGATATATATGCTTGTAACGCCAAAAACGTAACAAAGCTAATCAAAAATGCCCTTCGGGCAGGACTTGCTTCGCTTGTCCGTGTTCGCGGCATTAAGAGTCAAACAAATCAAGGAGTTATTTATGGCTACATGGGATGAAACAGAGCTTGGAGATGAAACTTGCTCAAATTGTGGGGCTGTCTATTCGGTCACTTACAAGTCTTTACCCTTAAAAGACAAAGATGATTTTCGGTGCTCATGCGGCCAACCAATGCGATCTTGGAAAGAGACCGGAATGTATATGTATACCCTCATATCAGAAGGCGAATGATATGGATGAAGAAATCACAATTGAGCATAATGGCATCACGGTTACTGCTGGGTATTCCGTAATAGGTGATACATTGTCAGTCTATTTGCCAAACGGCGAAATACGCACAACCGAATTACGAGGCTTAGAACCAGAATTAGCTGCATTGCCACACTTAAAAAGTTATGCAAATAAGAACACTTAACAAGGCCAAGCACAAATGCGCAACAAGTTGCGCTGGAGACTTCCCCCAGTTTAGTGGATACCTCAATCTAGTCGAGATCAGGTGTCAGATGAAGTCTGAACTATTAACCCGGCGGCTGTTTCGGTGGCCACTGTCTCTAGTGGTCACGCGGCTTACAGCCCATGCTAGCAAAGGCATTTAGCCACCAGGTTAATCGTTAAAATAATAGGGGTTACCTGTTTTTAACGCTTGGAAATACCATTACGCCCAGGGAAATCTGGAGCCAGCTCTCTGGCATTAGGCATTTTCAGCCATAATCTATACAGATGCCGTCTGCGTTCCGGTTCGTCGTAATCTTCGAAGCTTGAGCGGGAATGGAAGATGGTATAGTTATTTGCGAACTGGATATCACCGGGCTCCATCAACATATCTAAGCGAATATCCGGGTCTACTAAGATCGCATCAATAAGGTCTAAGGCTTCAACTTCGACATCCGATAACGGCAAGCCAGCATTTTCCTGAGCGATCTCTATATATTGGCGTAAGTATCGAGCGCTTAACTTACCTTTGTGATGACTAAAGATGGGTGTTAAGCCAACGTCACCGTCATTAAGGTGCTCTAACAGGAAGAGGCGGTGAAGAAGCCCAAGGTACTCCGGATGTTTTTCCAGAATTTCATTATAGAGTGTCATCGCACTTGAAAGGCTGCTCATACCGCCGGATTTGGCTTTCCGTAGACACAGTAAACCAACAACATCCGACAGATCGGCGTGATAAGGTAGATACTCATTCGTCTCATATACACGAACTTGCTTTGGATCTATCGCCCCAATATTTTTCACATGCCCTAGCATATCGCCTTTCATATTCTGAGAAACTGGGGTGCCCATATGAAGGCCTAGACCGTAGTAAATAATAGCTGCTTCATCATCCGTATATCGTTCAATGGGCAAGCCACGAATGACTATGAAGCCTTTACCGTTTTCCAGCTCCTCGTTGAAGTAATTGATCTCTTCTGTGAGTGCGGTAATCGGGAAATCTTCTTTGGTAAAGTCGGGGACTGTTAGCCCTTTTTGCTTGACGTTTTCTAAGGCCTTATCGAGTACACCAATGGACTCATCAGACCAATGATAAATCCATGAACCGTCATCCTTAATATCCTTTCCTTTCCATGCTGATGGACCTTCAATTTTCTCTTTAAGAATGACGCTCATGATCTATTCCTCTAAAAAGCCAGATTGTTATTATTTGACGCTGTCTTCAACGGATGGTGACTCAACCAACAGGGCCGCATCACGCCAGATGCGATTCAAATCACTGTAATCATGATTGCGTATTAAAAAAAATACATAATAAGTATGTTTGTCCATATCAAATGGTTATGGCTTGGGCTTTTGTGCCGTTTTGGGAAAGCGAAGATGAAACATCAAACTGTTGAGCCTGTTTTCTCAGACTCGCCGAGTGGGTTAGCGGCTCAGCTGCTGCCCGGGGTCTATTTATCGCCCAATCTGCACTAAGCGATCAAGTCTCCGTGCTGGAAAGAGGACTCCAGGTAGGACTGTTATCCTGATACGGCGGGCTTGTTGGTATACGCATATTGAATGCGACACCCAGAGTGGTTCTCGACGGGGTCACGCCGTTTGAGGACTATACCGGAGAGCGTGTCGCACTTGTTCCTTGAATCCTGCGATGCGACTCCTACAGCGATCTGATATATTCCCCCGCTAGGATAGTTCCCTGATCACAATGTAGGCCGACTCTGTATATGAAACTCTCAGCTAAAAAATCAGTACTTAGCTCTTTGCTGCTCACCGTGCTGTTAACCTCGGGTAGCTATGCCAGCGCAGGTGAAAGCCTTAATTTGAAGCAAACCATGAAACAGATGCGGTTGCAGTATAAAGAAGCGATGGAGAGCCGTTCAGCTGAGAGTTTTAATCAACGTATTGAAGCGTTCAAAACGCACCTCAGCAGTGCACAAGGCTATGACTTTTCACCGGATCGCAAAGTGGTATCACTGGAAGGTTTGGGCAAGGTAGAGCGCTTCATCAATGATATTCCGCTGGCCACAGATGATAATCTAGCCGAGCTTCAGCAACAGCTCAGCAGCATTGACGAACTGCGCAAGGAATACCATAAAAAAGCCAAGCCGGGCACGTTGGAGTTATTGCTCAGTATCTTTAAGTAATCATCAATGGGGGTAGAGAGTGTTTTCTCGCCCCTGCTTCTCACCCTTGAAAGACCTCCAACAGATCCGGCTTACGGTGCACCCCTAGCTTCTGATACGCCCGTTTCCGGTAGGTCACGATACTCGATTCAGCGAGATTGAGTTTGCGGGCGATGGTTTTGGCCGTATGACCCGCCACAATCAGTTCACATATCTGGGCTTCGCGTTCTGAGAGGCCTGCTGCCAGAAGATGCTTTTGTACCCCGCGTCCCTGACGTTCTTCCCGAAAATGACGCAGTAGCAGCGAGCTGATCAATGCGCTGCTCTGTTCCAGAAACGTGATCTCCTGCTCACTAAATCCTGCTTCAGCGGAGCGGTAGAAGTTGATGTAGTAGAGACGTCCGCTTTCCTCATCGTTGGCGGCGATGGCGAACTTTTCCTGAATATCCGGCACGTTATAAAAACGGCGTCGATACACCGGGGAGAGGGTTTTTCGCAGCAGCAGTTCACAGGCCGGTTGGGTGGGGTGCTCTGCGGCTTCGGCCGCTAGCTTGGCCAGCAAGGGGTCGTTCAGATAATTGCCTTCCAGATAGAGTGAGGCGAGTTGCAAGCCAAGTTCCGGACGTTGGATATTATGGGCGAGTCGGCAGCGGGGGCTGTCCCAGCTATCACAGAACTCAAACACCATGTACTGATCAATGCGGGCGATCTTACTCATCAAGCTGAAGAAGCGCGGATAGAAGCGTTCATAGCCGATCGCTTCGATGGTCGCAGCCATAGGCAGGTTGATCTGGTCGAAGAGCGTGTCAGCCGTCATAGGGTTATCCGTTATCGATTATCTGTTATCCGCTATCCAATATCCGTTTTGTGCGGGTATCAACGACGGAATCAGTATCCCTTAATCTAGCTGACTTTTTGTCACATTTTTAGGGGGACAAGTGCTTTCGCTCAGAGGCATAGGCTGAATAGGACAATAACAACTGCATCAACGGCGGGTGGCTTTAGTCTGCCCATGTGAGGAGTCCTGCTCATGCATTTCCCCGATAGCTCGCCACGAGCATCACTGTATTACGATTATCAGATCTATCCGTTTCGTCGCCCGCCGGAGCTGAACGGTGACACCCTCCAGCATAAGGTGGTGATTATTGGTGCCGGTCCGGTGGGGTTGGTCACTGCGCTGGATCTTGCCCGTTATGGTATCCCGTCTGTATTGATTGAAGCCGATGTGCAGGTATCACAGGGCAGCCGCGCCATTGTATTTACCCGCCGCTCGATGGAGATATTGCAGCAGGTTGGGGTGACGGACCGGATGCTGGAGAAGGTGCTGCCGTGGCGCTGTGGTAACTCCTTCTATCGGGGGGAGCGGGTGTTCCGCATGGAAGCGCCCTATGACGAAGATGATCGTTTCCAGCCGATGAACAACCTGCAACAACAGTATCTGGAGGAGTATCTGGTCGATCAGGTATTGGCCGAACCGTTAATCGATCTGCGCTGGGGCACCAAGGTCATTGCGATCGACAATCAGCCGGATGGCGTGCAACTGACGCTGGATACCCCGGAAGGGGAGTATCAATTACACAGTGACTGGCTAGTTGCCGCAGACGGTGCGAAATCGACTATTCGCGGCATGCTGGGGCCGCGTATGGAGGGGGATTCCTACACCGGTAACTTCGTGATTGCGGATATTAAGATCAATATTGATCTGCCGACCGAGCGGCTGGCGTATTTTGACCCTGAGTGGAATCCGGGAAATACCATCCTGATGCATCGGGAGCCCGAAGGGATCTGGCGTCTGGATTACCAGTTGCCGGAGGGTGAAACCGCAGAGGAAGCCTTGGCACCGGAATCCCTGAATAAACGTATTCAGGCTCAGCTCGATATGATCGGCGTGGATGCACCCTGGGAGATGGACTGGTGTTCTGTGTATTCCGCCCGTGCGATGACACTGCCGGATTATTTGCATGATCGTGTACTGTTTACTGGAGATGCCGCTCATATGCTGCCGATCTTTGGTGTGCGTGGTGCGAATACCGGTTGGCAGGATTGCCACAACATGGCATGGAAGCTGGCCTTTGCGATCAAGGGCTGGGCGCCGGAACACCTGTTGGCGAGCTATTCTCAGGAACGAGTGACCGCTGCCCGCGAGATCATCGATGAAGCGAGTAAAAGTACCCGCTTTATGACGCCGCCGGATCGGGGCTTCCGTTTGTTGCGGGATGCAACGCTGTCACTGTCTTTAACGCAGCCGTTTGTACGACCGCTGTTCCACTGGCGTACCTCCCGTGCCCATGACTATCTGGATAGCGTGTTGAACTGTATGCGGGATGATAACGCCGAGTTCAGTGCCGGACCGGTTAAAGGCGCGCCGTTGCAGAATATTCGCCTGGGTGATGATGACTACCTGTTTGATCGTTTGGGGGCATCTATCTACCTGCTCTATTTCAGCGATCAGGCAGAGCTGCCCATGGCATTGACCCTGTTAAAGGATGCGGTAACCCGCAGCGGTGTGCCATTTGAGGTGGTGCAGATCAGTCGTAAGCCACTGGCGTCACAGAGCCATCAGGTGATCCATGATCCCATTGGACATATGCATCAACGTTACGATGCCTCAGAGGGAACCAGCTATCTGGTGCGCCCTGACCAACACGTATCAGCCCGTTGGAAGCAGTTTGATAACGGTGACCTGCTCACCGCTATGAAACGCCTGATTAACCTGTCTTAAGGAGGCTGAGCCATGAACCAAGAAACAATAGGTCACACAACAATGAGTCACAACACACTGAGCACCACTGCACTGGAGCAGGTTTACGATCAGCTGGCAGAAGGGATTACGCAAGCAGGGGCGGAGAAAGAAGCGCTGTTTCTAACCAAGCTGGCGTTGTTACTGGCGAATCAGGTGGGTGATGCGAATCAGGTTTCTGAGTCCATTGATGAAGCGCTGAAGAACTTGTAACGGAGCCGTCAGATAATAAAAAGCCGCCTCTGGGAGGGCGGCTTTTTGCGTTCTCGGGAGAACGAGGGTCGTACAAGGAAATCTTACTTACGGATACCTTCAACCTGCAGGTCCATGTACACAGTCTCAGACAGTGGGCCCAGGTTGTAGTTGATGCCGAAATCTTTCATCTTGATCTCTGTGGTGCCGGAGAAACCTGCGCGGTAGCCGCCCCAAGGGTCTTCGCCTTCACCCACTTTGCTCACGTCGATGGTGATGGTTTTCGTCACACCGTGCAGGGTCAGGTCACCGGTCATTTTAGCGGTGCCGTTGCCGTTGGATTTGAAGCTGGTGCTGTTGAACGTTGCTGTCGGGTATTTGCTCACGTCCAGGAAGTCAGCACCACGGATGTGCTTGTCACGTTCAGCGTGGTTGGAGTCTACGGAAGTCGTGTCGATTTCTACGTTCACAACAGACGCGTCTGGGTTAGCAGAATCGTAGCTGAAGTCGCCGTCAAATTTGTTGAAACGACCCAGCAACCAGCTGGTGCCGAGGTGGCTCACGCGGAAACTGACAAATGCGTGCGCGCCTTTGGTATCGATTGCGTAATCCGCCGCCTGAACAGGGGCCGTAGTTGCCAGCAGGCCAGCGAAAGCCAGGCCAGAGATCAGTGATTTTTTCATGGGGTTTCCTGTTTAATTCCAAAAATACGCGTAAGGGTGGCGTCTTTGTTTACGAAATGATGTTTCAGTGCTGCCAGCGCGTGTAGCCCTGCCAGCACAACTAATAGAGTAGTTGAGTACCAGTGCACTGCACCGGCCATGTCTTCCTGATTTTCCATACCGGTTGCAAACGCAGGGACGCTAAACCAGCCAAATACGTCTATCGGGCGACCGTCGGCTGTCGAGATCATGTAACCGGAGATCAGTGAGACCAGCATCAATACATACAGCAGCATGTGCACCGCTTTTGTCGCCAGCGCCAGTGGTTTTGGCTGTGGCAGTTCTTCCGGTGTGCGGTTGCTGGTGCGCCAGACTAAACGCAGCGCTAACACGAGCATCACCAGAATGCCGATACTTTTGTGGATATGCGGTACGGTGCGATATTCCGGGTCGTAATAGCTGAGGCTGTCGATATACAGGCCCAAGGCATAGAGCCCGATGATCGCCAGCGCCATCAGCCAGTGGATTGCGATGAACCCCCAACCGTAGTTGTGCGTGTCATTTAAAATGCGTTTGTTCAGGGCCATAGAGGCGTATTTCCTAACATGAAATCGGTGTTTGGATTGAATGCTTCGCAGTATGACAAAGCCTATCGCGAAAGGTGCCGGTCAAACTTGCGAACGCTGTGTTGCAGAAATTCACCTAAATACGATTGATTATCAATATTGAAATATCGTTATAGCTTTGTTTTATAAAGGTTTCTGAAATTCAGCGATGCAATAACATTGTGAAATTAACTTTAATCACTCAGACTGAATCAGTCTAATGCATGGGTTATATGTTCGTTATGCGTGAAGTGAATCTTCGTTCAATAGATCTGAATTTATTGGTTGTACTGCAGGCGTTGTTGCGTGAGAAACATGTGTCTCGTGCGGCGCAGGAACTGCATATGAGCCAACCCGCGGTAAGTCGCGCATTACAACGTTTGCGGGATATGTTGGATGATCCCTTACTGGTGCGTACCCGCAGTGGGTATGACCTGAGTGCCCGTGCTCAAGAGATATTGCCGTGCCTGAATGCTTTATTGCAGGGGGCGAGCAGTTTAATCCAGCCTGTTCAGTTTGATCCGTTGACTGCAACCGATACTGTGCGCATGACCGGTCTGGATTTAGAGGCGGCACTTTATCTTCCGAAGCTGACGAAGTTGCTACACAGCGAGGCGCCGAATCTCAAGATTGAGCTGGTGCCTCAAACATCCGATCACTTCAAAAAACTTGATGAGGGTACGGTGCACTTCAGTTTGACTGGGTTGGAACCTGACTTTGCGACAGATCAGTTTCACCGGGTCTTGATCGATCATATGGGATCAATCTGCGTGATGGACAAAGATAACCCGTTGGTGCAGGAGATGACGTTAGATCAGTATGTCAGCTGTCGGCACGGCATGGTGTCCATTACGGGAGTGGGGCCGGGCTCAATGGATCGGAAACTGCAAACGATTGGGCGCAGCCGTGAGCTGTCTATGAGACTCTCAAGTTTTATGTCGGTGGCTGAGTTTTGCGAGGGGACGGAGCTGGTATTTGCGCTGCCACAACGGCTTGCTGAGCATATCACTAAAGACCGTCATTTGGTGATGCGACCCTTGCCTCCCGAGCTTACCCGAGAGGATATCCGGTTCTACGTGTATTGGCATGAACGTCACCATCACGATCCGATGTGTGTTTGGGTGCGGCAGAAGATCAGTGAAGTATTCCAGCCAGATTGAAGCCGGTCCGCACCTTTTGAAGGTGTACCAAAGTACCGCCTGAATCCCCGATCAGACCCATACAGGCCACTCTTATTCTGGAACCTAATAGAGGATTAGGTTTTAGGAATAAGGGTTTCACCGATGTTCAGTTCATCCCGGACGCTGCGGCAGTCTGTTTTTTACCTGCTGTTTTTACTGCTGATGCTGGTGTCATATCGCCCCGCGCTGGCTGCTGACGGCACTGAAGCGATCCCGCTGAATACGTCGATCAAAGCTATTTTCCCCAAGGCCACTCGCTTTGGAGAGCCAGAACAGAACCCGCCGGTCGTGCCGGTGTATCAGCTGAACGAGTTGCTGGGATACGCCTTTAAGAGTACTGACCTGAGCGACCTTCCGGGCTTTTCCGGCGACCCGATCAATCTGCTGATCGGGATTGATACTCGTGGAAAGTTTGTGGGTGTGCAGGTGCTCAGTCATCACGAGCCGATCTTTATGCACGGTTTGGGTGAAGGGCCGATGTTTAACTTTATCCACCAATATGTTGGGCGCTCAGTTAGAGATCGAATCATCATCGATAGCCGCCGTGCATCGCAGTCTGATGGCAGTGAGAATGGCACGGTGTACTTCGACGGTGTAACCAAAGCCACCGTCTCTGTGCTGGTGATCAATGACATTATGTTGTCGGCTGCACTGAAAGTGGCGCGGGCAAAGCTGGAGGGTTTTGAACAGGCAGCGCCGTCACGGGTGCGTGAAGACGTATTTGAGCCACTGAACTGGTCGCAAATGACGGAGAAAGGGTGGGTTAAACGCTGGCAGCTATCGGTCGATGAAGTGGAGGGCGGGCTCGGTGACAGCATCGCCATATATCCTGAGATCGATATCGATGAATCAATGAGCGAGGACGGCTCGGCCCTGTTCAGTGATCTGTACTACGCCTATCTGAATCCACCCTCAGTGGGGCAAAACCTGCTGGGCGTGGAAGAATATGCGCGCCTGATGAGTATTCGAAAACCGGGTGAGCACTTATTATTGGTCGCTTCTAACGGGCCGTTCCCGTTTGTAGAAGAGGGCTTCCGGCCAGGCACCGTACCCACGCGCATTGGTATGAGCCAGAACGATCTGCCGGTGGATATTCGGGATATCGATTTTCTCGACGACACCGGATTCCAGTCGGGTGATGGGCCCTATCTAGAGCGGGCGCATATCTTCCGCATCAAAGCTCAGGCGGGGTTTGATCCGGCACAGCCGTTGCAGATGCAATTTAATCTGGACGTGAAACGTAACCATCTGATTCGTGATCAGGCGAGTTTTAGTGACCAGTACGGATTGCCTGAGCATCTCTTCGAGAAGGTCGAGATCGAAGAGTTTGTGCAGGATCCTCTGTGGTTACGCATTTGGAAAGACCGGATCGGTGATACCGTTGTGATGTTGCTTGCGCTGGTGGTTCTGACGGGGCTGTTTATCTGGCAGCATCGGATGACTCAGCACAGTGTGTGGTTCCACCGTTTCCGCTGGGGATTCTTGCTGTTTACGTTGGGGTTTGTTGGTTTTTATACCCAGGCGCAGCTGTCCGTGGTCAATATCTATACCTTGCTCTTAGCGCTGGTGGACGGCTTTGATATTAGGGTGTTCCTGCTTGATCCGATTATCTTTGTGCTCTGGACTTATGTGTTTATCAGCCTGTTCCTGTGGGGGCGGGGGCTGTTCTGTGGCTGGTTGTGTCCGTTTGGGGTGATGCAGGAGCTGACCTCAAAGCTGGCCAAGTTGCTGAAGATCAAACAGTTCAAAATATCGGACCAGCGTCATCAGCGGTTGCAAAAAGTTAAGTACGTGATTCTGCTGGTACTGGTTGGCAGCGCGTTCTTCTCGCTCAGTCTGGCTGAAAAGATGGCGGAGATTGAACCGTTCAAAACAGCCGTGACGCTGGTTTTTGTCCGCAGCTGGCCGTTTGTACTCTACGCGGTGTTGCTGCTGGCGGCGGGGTTATATATCCACAAGTTCTTCTGCCGTTACCTCTGCCCATTGGGTGCAGGTCTGGCGATTCTGGGGCGTTTCAGTGTCTTCAAATGGCTGAAACGTCGTAAGGAGTGCGGTGCACCTTGTCAGTTGTGCAAAGTGCGGTGTGAGATCGATTCGATCAATCGGGATGGTTCTGTTGATTACGATGAGTGTGTTCAATGTCTGGAGTGCATTGTGATTCTGAATAATGCTGATCAGTGTGCGATTGAGCGTTCGCAGCGGAAGCAGAAGAAGGCTGGGCGGATATTAGCGACAGAGATCTAAGGAGGTCTGCTTTTACGATGGGGTTGATGTATGGGGTTGTAGCCGTAGTCCCTGAGAGAAGTTGTTTGGTAGAGCGCCGAAGCGAAGGCCGTGTAGGTATTTTTGTAGGGCAGCCCTTTAGGCTGCCGGCAGGTTGAAACCTGCCCTACAGGAGAGGGTTGTAGCCGTAGTCCCTGAGAGAAGTTGTTTGGCAGAACGCCGAAGCGAGGGCCGCGTAGGTGTTTTTGTAGGGCAGCCTTTTAGGCTGCCGGCAGGTTGAAACCTGCCCTACAGGAGGGGGTTGTAGCCGTAGTCCCTGAGAGAAGTTTTTTGGCAGAACGCCGAAGCGAGAACAGTGTAGGTGTTTTTGTAGGGCAGCCTCATCGTCATCGTAGGTGATTAGGCTGCCGGCAGGTTGAAACCTGCCCTACAGGAACGGAGGGTTGGTCGCCTCTGCTACTGAAGGCAGTTTGTACTGGCTTAGTAAACGCTTGGGCCGCTTGGTTTAGCGACTTCCGGCAGGTCATCCTTAAAGCTGCGCGCCAACTCGTCAGAGGCTTTCATCAGCAAGGCCGTATCTGAACCAACGGCCACAAATTTCGCACCCAGTTCCAAATAACGGCGCGCCAGTGTGCGGTCGGCGATCAGAATACCGGCCGCTTTGTCGGCAGCAACGATACGGTTGATCGCGTCTTCAATGGTCGCCTGCACGTCGGGATGGGCAGGGTTGCCGATGTGCCCCATGGAGGCGGACAGATCGGACGGACCGATAAAAACACCGTCAACACCGTCGGTATTGATAATCTCATCCAGATTTTCGACCCCTTTAGGGGTTTCTACCTGCACTAAGACACAGATCTCATCATTGGCGGTTTGCAGGTATTCCGGCGTGCGGTTAAAGGCTGATGCCCGCGCCAGTGCACTGCCAATGCCGCGAATCCCTTGGGGTGGGTAGCGGGTGGCAGCGACCACTTGGGCGGCCTGTTCACCGGTTTCAACCATCGGTGCCAGAATCGTCTGCACACCCAGATCCAGCAGTTGCTTGATGCGCACGTGGTCCGGCCATGGCGGACGCACAATCGGTGCTACCGAGTACGGAGCCATCGCTTGCAGCTGACCAAGGATCGTTTGAAGATCATTCGGGGCGTGTTCTGCATCGATCAAGAACCAGTCGAAGCCTGCGCCCGCCAGCAGCTCAGCGGTGTACGAGTTGGCTAATCCCAGCCAGAGACCAATCTGGGCCGGTCCGTTTTTGATCTGTTCTTTAAACTGGTTTTTGGGTGCCGCCATGACCGACCTCCTTAAGCAAAGTTAACGCTGATAGAACCCAGCTTGCCGTAATCGACATGGAAGGTATCACCCTTGCGTGCCGGTACCGGACGCGTGAAGGAGCCACCGAGAATGATCTGACCCGGTTCGAGTGTTACATCGTAAGGTGCCAGTTTGTTTGCCAGCCATGCCACGCCGTTCGCAGGGTGGTTCAGCACACCCGCAGCGACACCAGTTTCTTCGATCACACCGTTGCGGTACATCATCGCGGAGACCCAGCGCAGATCCAGCTCGGTTGGCTTGATTGGACGGCCGCCGAGAATAATGCCCGCGTTGGCGGCATTGTCAGAGATGGTGTCGAATACCTTACGCGGACGGCCAGAGTCAGGATCAATTGACTGACTGCGCGCATCGATCAGTTCCAGTGCAGGCACCACGTAATCGGTGGCGTTATACACGTCGAATATCGTGCAGTTCGGGCCTTTTAGCGGTTTAGCCAGAATGAAGGCCAGCTCTACCTCAATACGGGGGACGATAAACTGATCGGTTGGGATATCCCCGCCGTCCTGAAACAGCATGTCGTTCAGCAAGGTGCCGTAGTCTGGCTCATCAATCTGGGATGACTGCTGCATCGCGCGGGAGGTCAGACCGATCTTATGGCCGATCACACTGCGGCCTTCGGCCAGCTTCATCTCAACCCATTTACGCTGAATCGCGTATGCGTCTTCGATGGTGATCTCCGGGTGCTGCAGCGAGAGCTGACGCACCTGTTCACGGGTTTTCTCCGCCTGATGCAGCTGGTTCGCGCAGTCGTTGATGATCTCTTGAGATAACATGGTTGTCTCCTTAGGCCTTCAGGCTGCTGACGTATTCATCTTCGCTGATGATGTGGTTGGTCAGGCGACCAACTTTTTCGACCTCAATCACCACTTCATCACCCGGTTTCACGTCGGCCAGACCTTCGGGGGTGCCCGTGAAAATCATGTCGCCCGGTGACAGGGTCATGATGGCACTCAGATATTCCACCAGAAAAGGAATATCAAAGATCATATCCTTGGTATTGCCGTGCTGTTTCAGCTCACCGTTGATGTATGCCTTCAGCTCAAGGTTAGACGGATCACCGACTTCATCAGCATCGATGATGAACGGGCCGACCGGTGTGCAGGTATCGCGGCTTTTCACACGCAGGTTAGGGCGGTAGTAGTTTTCCAGGTAGTCGCGGATCGCGTAATCGTTACCCACCGTGTAGCCACCGATGTAATCCATGGCATCTTCGCGGCTGACGTTTTTCGCTGTTTTGCCGATGATCGCTACCAGTTCTGCCTCGTAATGCATGTAATCGACATTATCGGGGCGGCAGGTTTTCTGATTGTGACCGATCAAGGTGTTCGGGCCTTTCAGAAATACCAACGGTTCTTCCGGTGCGCTGAATGCCAGCTCAGATGCATGATCGGCGTAGTTCAGCCCCAGTACGAAGATTTTCCCGTCGCAAGGTGGCAACCAGTGAGCGTCGTTTTCATTCAGCGTGGTGCCATCCGCCAGCACGGCCTGATGGTCGTTGTTGACGGTAACGTCGGTTGGCTGGCCGTTGTGCAGAATTCGTGCGCGTTTCATGATGCGATCTCCTGTTCAGCCACAACAGGGTTTTCCAGGCGGCCAATCTGTTCAATTTCGATAGCGACAGTGTCACCGGCTTTTAGCGCCAGCTTGTCAGTGCGTGGCGGGGTACCGGCAATCAGCAGGTCACCCGGCTGTAGGGTGATAAAGCTACTCACATATTCGACGATCTCTGCGATACCGTAATGCAGTTTGGCGGTCGTGGTGCAGTGCTGCATTTCGCCGTTGATATAGGTGGCAACCTGCAGAGATTCCGGTGCTTTCACGTCTGCAGCATCCACAACCCACGGGCCGATGGGGCAAAAACCGTCACGGCATTTCGCTTTCACCGCCGGACGGTAGAACGAGTTTTCCGCTAGGCTCACTTCGTTGACCACGGTGTAACCTTTCACGTAGTCCAGTGCATCAGCCGCCGATACGCGGGTGGCCTGCTGACCGATGACGACGCCCAGAGACGGGCCTGCATAGATCGTTTCACCATCCGCCGGAGCTGGGATGGCTACGCCGTTACCGATGTGGGTGTTGTCGGTTTTAATATGCAGCACCGGGGTTTTCGGTGGATTTACATGCGGCTTTTCATTGAACGCTGCGTCCATCTGATCACGCAGATCGCTGTGGTTGAGGGCGATACCCAGCACAGTGCCGTTGATAGCCGGTAGCCATTGTTGATCCTGGCTGGCAATCAGATCAGTGCCGTGATCTTCCGTCTGATTACAGGCTATACCTGCTTTAAGTATTCGGCTGTGCCTCATAGTAGTTCCTCTTTATCGCGTTGTACGTGCAGCATGAACGTTTCAGGGCAGGGCGCGGATATATGTCTATATATGCAGTAAGCGCGTGCACTGAATATTATTTAATATGTTAATTATTCTATGCGCAGTTCCTGTTTTGTCAACTGATTAATATCTTAAGAAACTGTCTGTTTCTCAGGTGCAAAGCATTGACAACGGTTAAGATCATAACTAAATTAATTAACATATTAATTAGTTGCTCGTGTTTAGCTCTTTATGAGTGCCGGTTATCAGCTGATACAGCTCAACGGTGAGTCCCGAGCCCAACTATAAACAGAACAATGGTAAAGAGAATTGGAGCGCAGAGATGATTAAGAACCTCATCAACGGTCAGTGGGTCGAGAGTAAAGAGACCTTCGAAACTGTAAACCCGGCAACCGGTGAAGTGTTGGCAGAAGTTGCACATGCATCCCCTGAACAGGTGGCTGCTGCGGTTGCGGCGGCTAAAGATGCATTCCCTGCGTGGGCGAACATGCCGGTGGCGAAGCGCTCAAAAATCATCGAACGTCTGGGCGACCTGATTGCAGAGAACGTTGAAGAGCTGTCGATTCTGGAAACCAAAGATACCGGTCTGCCAATCTACCAGACGCAGAAAGCACTGGTGCCACGTGCGGCCAACAACTTCTACTTCTTCGCTGAGATGGCGAAGCAGATGAATGGTCACACCTATCCGGTGGATGATCAGATGCTGAACTACACGCTGCACCAGCCGGTGGGCGTGTGTGCGTTGATCTCGCCGTGGAACGTACCATTTATGACCGGCACTTGGAAAACGGCGCCGTGTCTGGCGCTGGGCAATACGGCGGTGATGAAACAGTCTGAACTGTCACCACTGACCACGGATTTCTTAGGCAAACTGGCGCTGGAAGCGGGTATCCCTGCCGGTGTTTTCAACATCGTACACGGTTACGGTGCGACCACCGGTGATGCGCTGATCCGCAATGATGATGTGAGTGTGATCTCCTTCACAGGTGGCACGTCTACGGGCAAACATATTATCGCCAATGCCGGACTGAAGAAGTTCTCTATGGAGCTGGGTGGCAAGTCACCGGTGATGATCTTTGATGACTGTGATTACGAGCGTGCGCTGGATGCCGCGTTGTTTGGCATCTTCTCGATCAATGGCGAGCGTTGCACCGCGGGTTCTCGTATCTTTGTTCAGGAAAGCATCTACGACAAGTTTGCTGCGGACTTTGCCGCACGCGCAGATAAAATCTCCGTGGGCGATCCGATGGATATGGACACCAAAGTGGGTTCTCTGATCTCCAAGCCACACTGGGACAAAGTGACCGGCTACATCAACATCGGTGTAGAAGAGGGTGCGAACCTGATCGCCGGTGGTGAAAAACCAACCGATCTGTCTGCGGATATGCAAAACGGTCACTTCGTACGTCCAACCGTATTCCGTGATGTCACCAACGACATGCGTATCGCACAGGAAGAGATCTTTGGTCCGGTTGCCGTGCTGATTCCATTTAAAGACGAAGCGGACGTACTGCGCATGGCGAACGACAACGAGTACGGTCTGGCGTCTTACCTGTGGACCTCTGACAACGGCCGCGTACACCGTATCGGTCGTCAGATTGAAGCGGGTATGTTGTTTGTGAACAGCCAGAATGTACGCGACTTGCGTCAGCCATTTGGTGGCATTAAAGCATCCGGTACGGGCCGAGAAGGCGGGACCTACAGCTTTGAAGTGTTCTCTGAGCTGAAAAATGTCTGCATCAGCATGGGTGATCATCACATCCCTAAATGGGGTGTTTGATTCGGTCGTTCTGTAGGAGCGTACTCTGAGCGTGGGAACGGAGGCGGTTTGACAGCGTTGTCACCGTCTGTCGTTAAGGCGTTTCAGAACGAGTTGCAATCAGAGAGTGGTCTGCATTCCCACGCAGGAGCGTGGGAACGAGGGTACGATTTGGCGTGAGTCGCGTCAGGGATTGTTGTCACAGGCGTATTGTTTAGAAAATGGAGAGGTTTAATGCCCCATTTTATCGTTGAGTATTCTGCCAATCTGCATGAACAGCTGGAGTTTCAGGCGCTGTTTAAAGAGTTGCATGAATATGTGGTGTCTACCGGCGCTTTTCCGCTGGGTGGTGTGCGCAGTCGGGCGATCCGTTGTGAAGATTATCGGGTGGCAGATGGTCGGGAGGAGTTTGCTTTTCTTAATCTCAATCTGAAGATTGGCCACGGGCGGGATATGGCGTTGAAAAAAGAGGTGGCAGAGAAAGTATTCGCCATCCTGTGTGACTGGATGAAACCGGTTACGGATAACGGTTACTGCCAGATCTCCTTTGAGATGACCGAACTTGATCCGGTGCTGAAGTTCAACAAAAACAACATTCATACGTTGTTTAAATAACGTTTCAGGTGTGAGCCTCTGCGTTTAAGGCGGAGGTTGAAGTGTGCTCTGGTATCTGGTGAAAAGGGTCGTTTCAGTTTTCGGACAGGTCATGTCTTGTTGCTACCCGCTTTCTGTCACCCCGGATATCGTCTGTCGACATGCGCTGTTGGCAATTGACCACCTCAACATCTGAGGTGGTCTTTTTTTATACAGCTTTTAAGTCTCTTCGCCTAATTCCGGTGTTATCTAAGCACTATCTATCGGTTATCTGTGGATTAGCCCCATCTAATTGGGCTTCTCGCCTGAAATTTTTTTCTGTTCCGATTAGAATCTATGGCATTCAACTCAACATCTGGTAAGAGTAATTCCGAATGGGAAGAAGTTTTGAAGTCCGTAAGGCCAGCATGGCTAAAACCCAGGGTGCCCGCGTAAAGATTAACTCCAAGTTTGGTAAAGAGATCTATATGTGCGCCAAAAATGGTGGCATAGATCCGAACGGCAACCTGACACTGCGCCGTTTGATGGAGAAAGCGAAGAAAGAGCAGGTCCCTACCCACGTTATCGATCGTGCGCTTGAAAAAGCACAGGGTGGCGGCGGCGAAGACTACCATCCGGCACGTTATGAAGGTTTTGGTCCGGGCGGTTGCATGGTGATCGTGGATTGCCTGACGGATAACAACAACCGTACCATCGGTGATGTACGTATCTGCTTTAACAAAGCTAAAGCGAAGATGGGTACGCCTGGGTCTGTTTCCCACATGTTCGATCATCAGGCCGTTCTGGTCTTTAAAGGTGATGACGAAGATGCAGTGCTGGAAGCACTGATGATGGAAGATGTCGATGTAACCGATATCGAATGTGAAGATGGCATGATCACCGTTTTCGCTCCACACACTGAGTTCTTCAAGGCAAAAACAGCAGTTATTAATGCATTCGCCGATGTTGAGTTTGAAATCGATGAAATCTCTTTCATCCCTCAGACTTCAACGCCGCTGAGCGGTGATGATGTTCCAGTCTTCGAGCGTTTCCTTGAAATGCTGAACGACTGTGAAGATGTGCAGCAGGTTTACCACAACGCTGAGATCGCTGAATAAGCATCAGACGCGACTATTCTGAAAACCCACCTCGGTGGCTGTCCTAGCTGGACGGCTATCGAGGTGGGTTTTTTATTGCCTGAAATTGGCTGAATCGATGATTCCTGATGTGACTGATTTGTAAGGAAACGTCTTTCAGTGGGGGGACTTTGATGTATAAATACAGTGACCCTAAGGCGGTACGCGTAGGAAAGCAGAATAGGAATTGAACGATCTGAAGGAGCGTATTATGAGCTATCCAAAATTGAGTCGTGGTGATCGCGGGGCTGATGTAGAGCGTTTGCAAACGCTTTTGAACCGGGTAGGGGCCATGCTGGAAGCCGATGGTATTTTTGGTGGTGGGTGCCAGCGAGGTGTGATTTACGTACAAGCATTGGCTCAACAGCCGCAAACTGGCGTTGTCAATGAGTCGCTTTGGCATTGGCTGGAGGCGCAGCCTGAGCCGTCTATGTTGTTGCATACTAACGGTCTGGCGTTTATCGCCATGAAAGAGACTGGCGGACTAAATTATTACGATCAACATACACGGTTGCCACACTTTCCCGGTGAACAGAGTGGTATCACTATTGGTGTTGGTTACGATCTGCGCTGGCAAAACGAAGCCAGTTTTAGAGCACTCTGGAGTCGTCATCTTTCTGAGGAAGCGATCAACGAGCTGGCAAAGGATATCGGTAAAAAGGGTAGTCAGCCTCGTGTCGAAGTGCTGCAGCAGATGGGCATTGATGTTCCGTTTTCAGCGGCATGGCCTGTTTTTGTCGAGCACACCATCCCTGATTATTACGCTCAGACAAAAGCGATCTATCCGTCCATGCCCCGTTTACCGGCACTGTGCCGTTCAACACTGGTGAGTCTGGTCTATAACCGTGGGCCCCGGCTTGGAAATTCTGATCGTCGCAAGGAGATGCGTGAAATTCGCGATATCCTGATCCGGGCAGACCGCAGTGACAGTCATGCCGAGAAAGAGTCAATTCTAGGTTTGGTCGCGGATGAGCTGCTATCGATGCGTCGTTTGTGGCCGCATAGTGCTGGTCTGCGTAAGCGCCGTGAAGATGAAGCAGCGTTATGGCATCAGGGACTGGAGGATTGGAGCTGACCGGGTATGCCTTATCGATAGACTGTATGAATCAGCTCAGTCGGCGAGTTTCAGATCGGTTTCATCGACCTGCTCTATGATGGATGTCTATTCGGCTTTAAGAAGAGAGTGAGGGTGATGAGGTTAAATATCAATGGTGCGTTACTGGCGTTGTTATGGGGTATTAGTTTAACCGCGATAGCTGAGCAGCCGTTTAATGATAGGGGTGCTGTGTATAACCCGATGGAATTTGTGCGCACCATTCCAACAGGAGAAGGCGCATACACGCTGGAGTTTAGGAACGAAGAAGAGTCCTACTTCACCAACTTTCTGGTGACGTCTGAAGGTGTAATCGCTTTTGATCCTCTATCTGATTCGGCCGCTTGGGTTTACGCGGATCTGATCGAAAAGTACGCGCCAGGCCAGCCATTGCTGGCGATCGTATACTCTCATCTCCATACTGACCATATCGCAGGTGCGCGGGTTCTGCGGCATCGTTTTGGTCAAGATGTCCCCATTATTGCGCATGAAAGAGTGCTGAAATTCTTTCAGCGGCATCAGGTGCCGTTTATTGATCTGCCGACGAAAACCGTTAGTGATCAAGGAGCCGTATTTACCTTTGGTGATCGAACGATACGGCTGCACTATCTCGGTGACGCTCACACAGCCTCCATATTAGTGCCTGAGGTACCGGAATTAAGAATGGCCTACGTGTGTGATTTTGCGAGTAATAATGTGGTTGGTTGGACTGACTTACCCGGTATTGATATTGACGAGATGTTAAGCATGCAGCGTAAAACGCTTCAGTTGGATGTTGATACCGTATCGTTCTGCCACGGACAGCCGGATTCACTCAAAGCAGTGCAGGGACAGCTGGATTACTTTGAGTCGGTGTTCAAAGCCAGTCAAAAGGCGTATCAAGATGGACTGAGTGAAGATCAGGCCGCTGAGCGTATAGACCTGCCGCAATATCGCCACTTTTCTAACTACGATGATTGGTTTTCAGGAAATGTGCGGGCGATGTATCGCTGGGCAAAAACAAAGCATCAGGACTAAGCGTCAGAACCAACGCGATCAGAAGGCGGGGCGGTGTAGACATAATGTGTCAACGCCCCGCGTTTGAGTGGCCGGGTGTCAGCCTAAACCAACTTTAATGCCCAACAATACCAGTCCGGCACCGATCACGCGCTCCAGACCACGACGAATTTGGTTCAGGCGGGACTGAATACCCGGACGAGATAGCAACAAAATAATCAGACACAGCCACAGCGCTTCTGTCACCAGCGGTGTTGCGCCATATAGCATCATCATCTTCCAGCCGTGGGCCGCATTGATGATCTGGCTGAACAGGGCGATAAACATCAGCAGAAGTTTAGGGTTTAGTAAGCTGACCATCAGGCCGCTAAGAAACGGATTACGCAGTGATAATGCGTCGTGTTGACCATCCACATCGTCAGCGCTGCTGCGAGTGAGCAGGTAAGTGACACCCATGTACAAGAGGTATGCGCTGCCAAACCAGCGGATGGCATCGTAGAGTGCCGGGGTTTCGCTTATCAGGGCGGTGATACCCAGCATCGAAGCAACAACATGAACGGACAGTCCTACTGAGAGTCCGGCAACGGTGATAAAAGCGCCTTTCTGATCCCCATTCAGCGTTCGACGTAAAACCAGCGCGGTATTCGCACCCGGCACCATCGCACCCGCAAAACAGATTCCCGCCAACAACAGCCACTCGTTCATGTTTACTCTATCCAATACTGATCCAATATGCGGGCAGTGTAGGGTGCGCCGGTTCGCATCACCAATCAGAAAACAGGATGAAGGTTATATCGAAAATGATATGGCTTTCTTGATATTGGGTGTTGAATTGTCGTCCGGTATACCCACTCTTTTTTATAGGGTGGACTAAGGCAGGTGGGGGGCTTCTTCGCGGACGGTATTGAACAGGGTTTCACGCAGATAACGGTGCGCTGGATCGGCCTTCATACGGTGATGCCAAATCATGTAATAGGCACTGTTTCCGATTTCCAGCTCCTGGGGCAGTTCTCGAATCTGAAGGTTATAACGGTAGCCAAGATCGTTCGCGATATGCTGTGGTAGGGTGAGCAGATAATCAGACCGTGCGGTGATGGCCAGCGCCGAGTGGATAAAAGGTACGGTGACTTTCAGTTGGCGGTGAAGATTAAGTCGTGCAAGGGCACCATCAACCGCGCGGATTTTGTCACCCCCGCCGGTGACGGCCAGGTGTTCGGCGGCCATGTAGTCATCCAGCGTGAGATGGGTGGTCTGTGCCAGTGGATGCTCAATGCTCATCAGGCAGCAGAAACCATCAGATCCTACCTGTCGACCGTAGATATCATCGGGTACCTGATCGAGATAGCAACACGCCAGATCTAACCGGCCCTGCCGTAAGCTATCCATCATAGACGGTTTCCAAAGATGAAAATGGATGCCGATACCCGGTGCGTTCTTTTGCAACTCCGCAAGGAAGCTAGGTGCCAGTTCCTGAGTCACATAGTCGGTTGAGGCAACGTTAAATTGTCCCTGATAGCCGGCCGGTTCGAACTGGTTGGGCGTAAACAGTGCTTCGAGTTGGTTGAGCGTTGGAGGCAGCTGCTGCCAGATCGATTCGCCTCTGGGGGTGAGATGCATGTCGTTGCCAACGCGGACCATCAGTGGATCTGCGAATATTTCGCGTAGTTGTGACAAGTTACGACTCATTGCGGGCTGGCTGATATGGGCCAGATCGGCGGCTTGGGTGACGCTGTGTGTGCGTAACAAGTGGTAAAGCGACAGTAGCAGGTTGAGGTTGATCTGTGAGAGTTCCATAGCGGTCAGCGTATCAGTTCAGGTTATAACGATAAAGTATTACCTGCTCGCTCTGGCAATACCAGATAATGGTGCCTATATCGTGAATATCTTAATAAAAAGGGATCAGTGTGACATTAGCGACCTGGCTTTCCATTCTTGCAATATGTGTTCTTGGCGCAATGACACCCGGCCCGAGTTTGGCCGTTGTGTTACGTCATACAGTGACGAACTCCCGCCAGCACGGCTTCGCTGCTGCGATATTTCATGCTGCGGGTGTTGCCTTGTGGGCATTGTTGACGGTTTGGGGGCTTGCCATTTTGGTGACAGAATCACCTTTGCTCTTCAAGGCGATCACATGGGGTGGCGCAGGGTATCTGGCGTGGCTGGGTTTTAAAGCGTTGACCGCAAAAGGGCAAGGGGTGCTGAATGTTGGTCAGGCTCCTCAGGTCTCCTACTGGCGAGCCGGTGTTGATGGCTTGATGATCTCTTTGCTGAATCCGAAGCTGGCGTTGTTCTTTATTGCGCTCTTCTCTCAGTTTGTATCTGCGGATCAGTCGTTAAGCGATCAGATGATCATGATGGCGACGGCAGGGGGGATCGATGGCTTGTGGTATGTGCTGGTGGCGCTGCTGTTTTCCCAATCCCGCATTCTTGCGGGCTTGCAGAAGCATACTAAATGGATCGATCGTATTACCGGTGGAATTTTTATGGGGCTGGCAGCACGCGTGGTGACATTGTCTTAATTGCCCATCGAATACGGTTACTACAGATACAAAGAACCCGGCTATAGGCCGGGTTCTTTGTATCTGTGCTTATTCTGTAACGTGAGCGTCTTCTGGGTGCTTGATGGCTAGTTGGCGACGGCGTCGATATTCTCGTGTGCCCACATTGCACTGGTTTCATAGGCTTCGCGATACAGAAACACATCAATATCAGAATCCAGGTTATCCCACTGGCCCGCCATATAGTGCTCTGTATTACGCAGTATATAGCCCAGCATTCCGCTACGATCAGAAAGGGCTGCTGTAATATCGTCACTCATTGGCAGACGTTCCAGCAGTTCTTCCTTACTGATACCCAGCATCGCATGTACGGTAGACAGCATTCCGACCAGAAAAGCAGAACTTGAGTTCACACCCGCAGTGCGTTCGGCAATTGTCTCGCACATGTAGCTGGTGGTCAGTGTTTGTAACGTCAGTTCTGACGGCTTATCTGAGTTATTGGACAGAGAGATCAGAGTGGCCCATTTCTTAATTTCGCCAAAACCGATCAGGACGATGGCTTGTGCCAGGCTTTCAATTTTCTGTACCAATGCAAAACGCGAAGAGTTGACGATCCTCAATAGCTTGAGTGTCAGGTTCGGGTCACGAATGATGATGTTTTCAAGATGATCGGGGGATGTTTGTGGATCATCGAGTGCGGCAAGGAGCTCAATTAATACCAGCTCATTGTCCGAAATTTTGCGGCCTTCAATCACTTGTGGGCGAGACAGGAAATAACCCTGAAACAGTCTAAATCCCAGATTTACACACTGCTGAAACTCTTCTTCCGTTTCAATCTTCTCTGCCAAGAGCGCCACTTTAAACGGTTTGAGTTGCTCGACCATTTTGAGCAGATCGTTGTCACGGGTGATCGTTAAATCAATTTTCACGATGTGTGCAAGGTGCAGCAGCGGATCGTGCGCGGGCGAATATTCGAAATCATCCAGGGCGATACGATAGCCCGCTGAGGCCAGGTGACGTACAGCGTTAATCACTTCGTCGGTGACTTCCACATCTTCAAGTACTTCCAGAACAACCTGTTTATTGTCCAGTGCGGGTAAGGTATTTCCGCTCAGGAGGTCTTCGGTGAGGTTGATAAATACAGGAACAGGGCGTTGATTGCCCTTGTCGAAAATGCTGATGAAGTTGTTTACCAGTACGTCGCAGGTTGCCTGATTGCCATCAAAAACGTTGGCTTCAGTACGACTTGCAGAGGAACGGTAGAGAAGTTCGTGCGCCACGACTCGTAGATCACGGTCAAAAATTGGTTGGCGCGCCATCAGAATATCGGCGGAAGTGTCTTCCATGTTGTAACTCAGGCCCTTATGTTTTCTTAATTCAAGCACCGTTGTTTAAAAGGGGCAACAATTCATTTCGATATTCAGGAATAAGTGGTCTTATTAATTGATCTAAGCTGGGCGTTGGTGGTGTTTTATACAGGTGGTGCATTCGTTTCAGTCATCGGCTTGCGACTGCCAGAGGCCAGTATTAATCCCAGTACGATGCCCAGCAATGCGGCAAAAAGCACGCGATACTCACTTGGCAGCAAAAACGTCAGGGTATGGCAGGGAATCCAGAACAGCGGAATTGTCTTTTTTAATACAAAAGACCAGAGGCGTTGCCAGTTGATTTCCGTCAGTATTTTCCCAAAGTATAGGGGGCGAACCAGACATATCAGGCGGCCTTGATGTGAACTGATATGCAGATCAGTGATTTTGTGAAAGGTCATCAGCCAGACGCCAAACGTTAGATTCATCGCCACGCTAATGGCAAAGGCGACGAGAAACCGATCCAATGACAGTGGTCCGTTTAATGCCTCTGCTGCGTGATCCATGCCGAGTAAGCTGAGTGCGACAGGGACACCTGATACGTAGATTACAAAACAGAGTTTGATACAGATACCAAACACCCCCCACACGACCGCTTTGGGCAGTACACCAAATGTAGCCAACGGGTAGTGTCCTGTCACAATTCTAAGCCCCAAAACTTCACCGTACGTTGCCAGAATCGCAAACTTGATAAAGCTCGCGAGCAGGGGGAAATCGTGGCTGACAGATTTTAATGTCCCGGCTGGATCATCCATCAGGACAAGGGGCGACAGCATTGCGCAGGTGAATAACAGAAACGTCAGATCAGATCGTTTTATCACAGGGATGCGTGCCTCGGGATGTGGCTTATTTTGAATGATTGATCGCGTATTGGTGACTTACCCATGATAGAAGGGGGGCAAAAAAGATAAATGCGATTAAGAGCACAACACTTGTGTGCATAAGGAAAGGAATGCTTTGTGCGACGGCGGCCCCTGTAATCAGTTGAATGAAACCCATTAAACCGGAGGCAGTGCCTGCCTTGCCTGATGAGCAGCTAATCGCTGCGAGCTGCGCGCTGGGTTGGCTCATACCTCGGCCAAAGGTGAGCATAGCCATCGGTAGAAATAGCGTCACATAGTGCAGCTGTTCGGTGAGGGTAAAGGCAAGAAGTAAAGCCGCTCCAAGCAAAGACATGCCGTTCCCAAGGCGGATCATATTATCAATGCGCAGTCGGGCTGATATTCGTGTGGAGAGAAAACTTCCTGCCATAAAGGCAAGCGATACGCTCAGAAACCAATTGCCGAAATCGGCGGATGTACCGCCTAACTGGTTGACCACGATATAGGGCATGCTGCCGACAAACAGATAAAATGCGCAGGCGATAAACGTAGTCGATAAGGTATAGCCCAGATAGGCGGACGAGCGCAGGACCTCTCTGTATTGATTCAGAATGGGGATTAATCCCAATGAGGTGGTTTTTTCCGTGCCGGTCTCGGGTAACCGTAGGATTGTCAGTACCCAGATTAAGGTGCTGATCATCAGTGATAGATAGAAAATACTGTGCCAGTCGAGCCAGAGATTGATGTATCCACCGACGGTGGGCGCAATTGCCTGAGCAATCGCGATGGCCATCACCACATATCCCATCTTGTTGGCGGCACCGTCTCGCCCATGAATGTCCAGCAGTATTGTGCGTACCAGCACCATCCCTGCGCTGCCACCCAATGCTTGCAAAATACGCCCGCCGACCAGCTGGTTAATATCCTCTGCGGTTGCCCCCAGCAAACTGCCGAGCAGGTGTAATCCCAGTCCGACGATCAATACCGGTCTTCGTCCGAAGTAATCAGACAAGGGGCCGCAAATCAGTTGGCCTATAGCGAGTGTTAGCAGGAATAGGGTAAACGTTAACTGGATGGTACTGATGTTCTGTTCCAGGCTTTGCGCTACGTCTGGCATTGCCGGGATAAAGGCATTCAGCGCCAACGGGCTGGCCATGGCAATACCCGCCAAGAGCAGTGAAGAGGGGGCTTTAACAGTTGTATGTCTGGTCAATGGGGAGAGTCTATCCTTAACAATTGAAGCGTGACGCTACAATCTCATTTTAAACGTTCAGCTCAGGTCGGTGAAGAACGCTGATCAAGCTAGGTCCGTCGGGTGTCTATTTTCAAGAGCCCGTGCGCCGACAACTATCGGCGACCTGAGAATCTAGCATCAGTGCTAGCTCGTTCAGAGGAACCGGCTTGCTGAACAAATATCCCTGAACCAGATCGCAGTTGTATTGTTTGATGAACGTATATTGCTCATCTGTTTCTACACCCTCTGCGACAACCTTTAAATTAAGGTTGTGCGCCATATCAATAATGGTCCGGATAATCACCTCGTCACCGCTATCCTCTCCAATGTCACGCACAAAAGAGCGGTCAATCTTTAGAGTATTCAGTGGCAGTTGTTTCAGCCGGCTGAGAGAAGAGTAGCCGGTGCCAAAATCGTCAATCGAGATCTCTACGCCTAACGAACGGATCTTATTCAGGTCCTCGTAAAGCCGTTCTACCTCAGAGGCGATCATTGTTTCGGTGATCTCCAGCTCCAGGTTCTGGGCGGGAAATCCAGTTTCATCCAGGATGGTGCTGACGCGTTTGTAGATATCCTTATATATCACATGTGCAGGGGACACATTGACTGCCAGAGAGATGTTCGGTTGATTGCTGCCAAATAGCGATTGAATCTGTAAGCAGGCGTTTTTACATACCCAGTCGTCGATCGTGCCGATCAGACCACAATCCTCAGCAAGGGGGATGAACTCATCTGGGGATATATAACCTTCGTCGTCATCAAGCCAGCGTATCAATGCCTCAACGCCGACCAAACGGTTGTTGCAGGTATCCCATTTGGGCTGAAATTGGATGGTAAACAGGTTTTCGCTGATCGCATGGCGAAGCTTGTTTTCCAGCAGCAGACGTCGCTCTGCACATGCGGTCATCTCCTGACTGAAGAAGTTCAGCTGGTTTCGACCAGCATCCTTGGAACTGTACATTGCAGTATCGGCGTTCTTGAGGATAGTGGCGGCGCTATCTCCATTGTTTGGATAGATACTGATACCGATGCTGGTGGTGACCTGTAGGTTGTAACCCTCTATGTGAATCGGTTGTTTGACCGTATCAATGACCTTTGCAGCAGTATCCGCTGCTGCATTTGGTGAACTGTCTGGTAGCAGGATTGCAAATTCATCCCCCCCGAGGCGAGACAATGTGTCGCTGCTACGCAGGCACCCGGCGAGACGTTTGGACATCTCAATGAGTAACTTATCGCCCACGTGATGCCCAAGACTGTCATTGATACTTTTGAAACGATCCAAATCGAGAAACATAACTGCAATCTGTTTTTTGTTGCGCTGAGCAAAGTTAATAGCGGTTTGCAGGTTATTATCGAAGGTTGCCCGGTTCGCTAACCCTGTCAGGGTATCGTGAAATGCCTGGTGTTCGAGTTGTTGAGCGAGCTCCAATAGCTCTGAGGTGCGCTCTTTAACCTTGTCTTCCAGCTGGGCGTGCGTGTCCCGCAGCTCGTTATCGCGCAGCTGAATCTGGTTCAGCATTTCGTTGAAATCATCGGCCAGGCTGCCAATCTCATCCTCTGATATTTTCTCTGCCCGTAACTCGTAGTTACGGGTGTCTGTCACTTCACGGGCGGTGCGGGCCAGGTTTAGTATCGGTCGGGTGACCAGTCGCTGCGCGGCATTGGATAGCAGTACTGCAACCAGTAGCGACAGAAGAAATAACCCCATCACAATTGTCATACGATGGATCTGCTGTTGTTGCCAGCTGCCCAGTTCTGAAAGCAGCACGATACTGCCAATCACCTCGTTATCAAGTGTGACAGGTTGTTGCACATACAATGTGCCCCCAAGCGATCCCTCTTCACTTGTCGGAGGAGTAAGAGGCAAGGCGGTATTATCACGTTGGTAACCGGCAAAGTGCTGTTTTTGGCGGTCAAACAGTACGGCGCCAATGATGTCTTCGGTTGCTTCCAGCGTGGTCAGTGTTCGCTTTGCAGCATCCGCGTCATGGAAGGTCAATGCGCCAATACTGTTGTTGCCGATAATGCCAGCCTGCGAACGCATTCGGTCGAATATTGCATTGCGTGAGTCAACCCAGTCGCTGATGGCAAAACCCAGCGTGACCATGGACAGGACTGTGCAGCTGACGATCATGAGTAGCATCATCAGCTTTTTTCGCAGTGATTTTCTTCCAATACTCATGATATCTCAGGGTTCCGGATCAATTATTCTGGCCAGCTTGAGCAGCTCGGAACTCATCGAGAGTCGTCGTGCTCTGACCTCTGTCAGGTTGACCTCAAAGCCTATGGTCTTGCCCTGACGTACCAGATTCATCGTAACAGCGGGATAAGTACGTTGTTTGGGCTGTTGGCCTGTCATATCCGCAATGGTCAATACAGGTTTAGACGGTCGTTGTTCTGACTCCGCAGTGAATCGGGAGAGTTGTGATGGCGGGATAAGCAGGATGTCGCAGTGACTGCTGTCGGAAAGGCTCTCGATAATGTGTTTTTGAACCCTGCGTTGTTGGATCTGTTTGCCGTCGATTGACGCGAACCCACGACCCAGGCTCTCTTTGCGATAAAAGCAGATGTTAAGTGTTGTCGGTCGCACTTTCTGCACGTCGTCAGGCCAGGTGACAAATTTGCCAATATTGAAGATAAACGCCGCTTTGATCAGATTGAGCTTTTTGTTTGGCGATGCGGCCTGACCTGATACCGGTACGATGGACAGAACCAGCGCAATAACCAGAGACATAAGGCTCAGCGGCATAAATCGCGACAACGCAACGTCTGGTGCAGGTGTTCGTTTAAACAAAGACCGTATCATAAAAAGTCTTTGTCCCACTGTAGGCGTATCCAGATCTCTCGTTCGCTTCTTTCGTTGTTGTGCTGAGAGCCAAAGTCAGCCGCTGGATCAAACACCGTTTCGTCTAACAGATTGTCCACACCAAAGGCGTAGTTAAGCGCCGGTGTGATTTGGCCAAAGCCGAACAAATTGGCAACGACGAATGCTTCGGCATCATCAGCGGTAAAGCTATTAGTATCTGGTCGGCCGTTATTGTGGATTACCGAAAAACCAAGGGTGTGATCGGGGTGATACTGGTAATCCACTTTAAGACTACCGCTCCAGGACGCCAGATAAGGTAGCGCACCCGTTGGTGTCTTGGATTTGAGATAAGAGATGCCCAGACGCAGGTTTAGTTTGTCCGTAGGGCGAGCATTGAACAGTGCCTCTAACCCGTGCATCCGATAGGTATCGTCACTGTTGGCAAAGTACTCATCTTCATCATCCGGCGTGGGTACCTCCTGGATAAAGTCACGCAGCTGGCTTTGAAACAGGTTAAGACTCAGGTTCGCTTCATCCCACTGATAAAGGTAGCTCAGTTCTAACTGATGTATCTCTTCTGCATCGACGGCAGGAGGCTGAAAGCTGGTATTCTCCAGCACCTTAAGGTATTCGCGGAATGTAGGGGTGCGAATGGCGGTGCCGTATTGTACTTTCCACGTTTGCTGCGTATCTGGCGTCAGCACCGCTGCCGCCCTGTAATTAAAGTAACCGCCGAACTGTTCAAAGTGGTCGTAACGGCCACCAATGGTCAGGCTCAGGTCGGGATTAAGCTCCCAAACGTCTTGTACGAACGTTGCGAAATTGTTGTTGCTTATACCCGGTTCGGATAGCAAGTTGCCTGTGCGGGTCGGGCTAAGGAAACCATCGCGAAAATGAAAAGAACGCTCAAAATCGGTTCGTTTCGCCTTTTCATATTGCCAGCTCGCTCCTGCGGCTAAGACGTGATCATTCCAGCGTTTCAGCCCCGTCACTGAGGCGCCGGCCATGGTTGAGTTCTGGTATTCCTCATATCCAAGTGCACGGGTATTTTGTTCTATCTCATATTCCCGGGCTTTGTCGTTACGATAATACAGAGTGCTTTCTATGCGTCCTGTGTCTACCGTACCGTAATCGTAGCTGGCAGACAGGGTCAGGTTGCGCTCTTTAATGAATGCATCCTGTGTAGGTGGGATGTAGAGAAAGGGTGTTTCGTTATTGTTGTACCCGAGTGACAGCGTTAGCCCCGGTAATGGTGTCGCTTTGAGCTGGAGGTTGGTGTAATCCTCATCCAGCGGCTGAAGGAGATCACTGCCGATAAAGCTTTTCCTGTCTTCGTCGAACGGTGCATCTTGGCCCAGATAGCTGCCAAAAGCCTGAAAGTTCTCGCTGTTGTAAAAGAGAGTCCCTTTCCCCCGATTGTTGCTGGCGGCTTCAGCAGAAGTCTCTAGAGAGGGCTGATCTGTAAAGCCTCGGGTGGTGATGGAGATAATGCCGCCAAATGCGTTGGCCCCATACAGGCTGGAGGCCGGTCCTAAGATCACTTCAACCTTTTCGATGTACTCCAGTGGCAGATTGTCACCCAGGGCAAAGTGTCCGTAATAGAGGTGTTGTATTCGTACACCGTCTACCATCAGTACCATTTTGTCGTTATAGCGATCCAGTAAACCCCGTGCCCAGACAGAGCGGTGACGTTTGCGATACTGGTTGAGCTGTAAACCGGGAACAAATGACAAAAGATCTTCCAGCCGACGCACCCCAAAGCGTTGGAAATCGTCATGACTGAAGGTATATAAGGTACCTGGTGCCTTGCTGGTTTGTGTCGGAACAAGGGATGCTGACGTAAAAACATCCAGGGCGACGAGATCTTTCAGCGACATTGAAGCGAAATCTTTGTCGTCGAGCGATGCTGCGTTGACTTCATAGGGGATGGCGAACAGGGCGCACGCCAAAAACGTTGTATTAAAGGAGCATTTGAGATACTGCATGCTCTCTCACCTCTGGCATCTTGTTATTATCTTAATTGCCGAATGAAAATGAGTTCTGTTCAGGGATGTAGTGATCGTATGGTTACTGTCTTCCAATCCCCTGAAACCGGATTTCAATGTGTGGCGATGTCGTGCCTTCGTCCAATTTAGTTTCTTAAGAATGTCCGGCACACGGTGTCACGGGTTAAAAAATGTTCGAACCACGTAACCTGAATTAGTGTTCCATAATCATGTCTTTTAGTTATTAAAACAAGGGAATAGCGACAAATTCCTGGTTTCCTGGCCTTTATCAACAATCATTTGATTTGGGTTGTATGCTTTTTAAACAGGTTGGTTGCTTTTCGATATATATGAGGAGAATGACTGAGTGTTTTGGTCATAAATAGAGCTGGCAGTGATGAACAACGCGGGGAAATGAAAAGCAGTGCAGAACGTGCACTGCTCGATAGGGAGGCTGAAAATCAGGTAGGATCGCGTACAACCATCAGACGGATTTCTGTCATGTCTTCAATGGCATAACGGATGCCCTCACGACCAAGACCACTGTCTTTTACACCGCCGTACGGCATATGGTCGACACGCCAGGAAGGTACGTCACCGATAACAACACCCCCCACTTCTAACTCATCCCAGGCTTTCTGGGCTTTGTAGATATCGCGAGTGAAGATACCGGCCTGCAAGCCAAAGTCAGAGTTATTCACTTCTTTGAGTGCGTCATCAAAATCAGTAAAACGCGATAGGATAGCGACTGGCCCGAACGCCTCCTGAGTGTTTACATCCAGATCCGGTGCAACGTTTTCCAGCAATGTCGCTTGTAGCATCGCGCCGTCACGCTCACCACCACACAGCAGGGTTGACCCTTTTTCTACGGCATCCACGACCCAGTCGTGCAAACGTGTCGCTTCTTTCTCAGAGATCATTGGTCCAATAAAGGTGTTTTCATCCTTCGGGTCACCCATTGGCAGAGCTTTCACGGCAGCTGTCAGCTTGTCACGCATCTCATCGTACAGACTGTCGTGGACCATAATTCGCTGTACGCTGATGCAGCTCTGACCTGACTGATAATATGCACCAAACACAATACGTGCTGTGGCATCGTCCAGGTCTGTGCCTTCGTCTACTACACAGGCTGCATTGCCGCCCAACTCCAGTACCACCGGTTTCTTACCCGCTTTGGCTTTCAGCTGCCAGCCGACGTCGGGAGAACCGGTGAAACTCAGCAGTTTCAAGCGATCATCCGTGGTGAACAGGTCTGCGCCTCCACGGTGGCACGGCAGTACCGAGAATGCACCTTCCGGCAGATTAGTTTCAGCCAGTACTTCGCCGATGATCAGCGCGCCGATTGGGGTCAGGCTTGCAGGTTTCAGGACAAACGGACAACCGGCCGCAATCGCTGGTGCCACTTTGTGGGCTGCCAGATTGAGGGGGAAGTTGAATGGCGAAATAAAGGAGCATGGGCCAATAGGCACACGTTTCCACATGCCGGTGTAACCTTCCGCACGGGCGGTGATATCCATCGGAATCACTTCACCGTTAATACGGACTGCTTCTTCTGCGGCAATTCGGAACGTATCGATGAGGCGGGTGACTTCGCCGCGGGCATCTTTGATGGGTTTGCCCGCTTCAATACACAAGGCTTCGGCCAATTCCTCAAAACGCTCTTCAAAGCGTTTAACGCAGTGGTTGAGTACGTCCTGACGCTTGTATGCTGGCATTTTACGCATCGGCTCTGCTGCCGCATCTGCTGCAGCAATCGCCCGATCAATGGCGCTCGCATCGGCCATTGCCACTTGAGTCGCCAGTTCGCCACTGAATTTGTCATAGACCGCTAAGTCCTGATTGGGCGCTTCAGGTTTGTTGGCAATGAAGTAAGGGTAAGTTGCTTTAAGCATCTTGGGTCTCCGCAAAAAATAAAGTAAGCCCGGTAAGTGCGCAGTCGATGTCCTGCTGTTCTGAAGCGCCGGAGACGCCAATGGCGCCAACCAACTCATCATTTACGTGTAAGGGCAGGCCACCGCCTATCATCAACATCCGGGGTTGCTGCGACAGGGTTTGTCGCAGATGCCCGTTCTCTTTTAATCGTTCCTGCCAGGTATGGGTCGCAAGCCCGAAGCTGATGGCAGTAAAAGCTTTGTCTTCTGCGATTTGAATCGAATGCAGCGGCGCGCCATTCATGCGCTGAAACGCCAGTGGATAACCGTGACGGTCAAGCACACTGACACAGATCTTGAGTCCCTGATGGATGGCATCGTTATAGATTGCTGTTGCCAACTGATTTGCCATCGATGTGGTGATGCTGGATTGGGAGATGAGTGCTGACATGGAGGTACCGCATAATCGATAAAAAAGGGGCCGAAGCCCCCAGTCGCCTTTTGAACTCGGTGCTCAGTGGTCTTACAGTGAGAACACTACATTGGCCTGGCCGGTACCGGAGCTTGGGAAGTACTCTCCGATCAGCTCGCCTTTGCCTTCATAGTTATCCCAGCCCAGCGCGCCAAACAGCATGGCTGTATCGTGCATACCGCCCTCGCCGGAGCAGTGTTTGGCATATTCAGGCAGCATCTTCAGGAAAGTTGCTGTTTCGCCTTTTTCCCAAAGTTCCAGTACGCGCAGATCCATCTGGCGGTTGAACTCGCTGGAGATGGTAAAGGTGCCGTTGTTGGCTTCGTAGTCGTCGTTGGCCCAGATCTGATGGGAGAGGGAGCCGGATGCGAGTAGCATCACTTTGCTGTCGCTTTCTTTAATCGCTTCCATGATGGCTTCACCCAGCTTACGGGATGATTCCAGGCTATGAACGGTACACCAGCCCGCAACTGAAACGATTTTGAGATCCGGGGCTTCACGCATGATGAAGCGCATTGGCACAACGGTGCCGTATTCCAGATCAAGGCTTTCTACCTGATGGGAGAGGGTAAAGACATCTTTTGCCATCGCTTTTTCAGCGATCGCATCGCCCAGTGCCGGGTTACCCGCGAAGTCATATTCCAGATCCTGGATGAAATGCGGAAATTCGTGGCTGGTGTAGTTACCTTTAAAGTGCGTGTTGGAGTTCACGTGATAACCGGCGTTTACCAACCAGTGTGTGTCTAGTACGACAACAGTATCAGCGCCGGCTTCACGTCCGCGACGACCGATCTCTTTCAAGCCATCGATTGCTTGTTTGCGGCAACCGCGCAGTGGGCCTTCTTCTACTGCTTCAGACAATATCATGGTTGGTACGTGAGTAATTTTTGCAGCCAGTACGACTTCGCCCATCTCTCTTTACCTCATCAGTTTTTATATCGCGCACTTGAATGATGGATCAGACTGGGGCTGATTGCCCGGCTCTGAGAGTCATTAGGTGTGCTTTTAATTAAGATGTTAAGTAAATTAATTAATATGTTATCTAAAGTCAAGCGTATGAAACCTAACTCAGTGTTGTTAATTTTGTAACACTTAGCCTTTAGTCTAAGGTGGTGTGATGTGATAGGGTCTTAGAGCGCAGGACGAAAGGGCATTTCTGTAAGGGTGTGAAGCGCACCGGAGGAATCTTTGTCCAGTGCGTGCAACGTAATAGTGAAGCTGCTCTGAACGATTCAGGGCTTGAGTTTACAGAGTTCTCCGAGCAGTTCGTTGAGCTGCTCCAGTTTGTCTTCGGAAATCTGTTCAGCCAGTGCCTTGTAGCGTGCTTCCAGACGGGGGCTGATATCTTCGAACATCTGCTTGGCCTGATCGGTCAGGCTCAGCAATACACGACGCTGATCTTCCGGGGATTTACGTCGCTGGATCAGACCTTGCTGCTCCAGGCGGTTGATAATACCGGTTAGGCTGGGGCTTAGAATGCAGCAACGCTCAGCCAGTTGTTTGGATTCCAGCTCGGTGTATTCATTAAGCGCACGAATAACACGCCATTGCTGTTCGGTCAGGGAGAACTCCTGCAGGATCGGTCGGAAAAAGCTCATGGTGGCTTCGCGGGCTTTCAGAAGCTGCAGCGGGATAGAGTCTTCGAACTTACGCATGGGGGCAGGGTAATCCTTAAGATATTATCTGTTCTATTGTCTCGGGATGGACAGCCCTTTTCAAGTCCGGGGCGTGTATTCATCTATATGCATCACCAGATAGTTTGCAGCTTGGCTCACGCAAAACAGCAGCACGTCACCGTCATACAGATAACAGATCATAATAATTTGAAAGAGGAGTTGTAACTGAAGTGATGATGCAGACCCACGCACTTTATGACCAGATCACCAATGAAGTGCATGCTCGTCCATTCCAGAAAGTACAGGCACCGCTCTATCTAGTGCATATGGCAATCTCTCTGCCCTCTGAGCAGATGGATGACGCTCATCATGCGACCTTACAGTTGGCCACAGAGTTGGGCATCGGTGAACAGGCTAACGATGATGGCTTCTTTTTCTTAAGCTCGGAAGAGTTTGCACTGCGCTTCGAGCGGCACAATGAGTTTTATAGTTTGACGCTGTATCACTTCGGAGCTGATTCTGAGGATATTTTCCCTCAGCGCTGGAAACCTCTGTTGTGTGATGGCCGATTGCCCGGAAAAATGCTCGCTGGTGTTGAAATCATCTTTCGTAAGCGCCGTGAAGATCCGCTTGCGTGGTGCAGAAAATACTTTGGTCAGCGTAACTTTGCGGCTGAAGAGTTTGGTGATCGCCAGCTTGCGGCCTCTGAGGTGATGAGTGGTGGCGCCACCGTCTGGACTGATTTTGCTGCGTGTGAAGAGAACGGGCTGGTGCGGGTTTTAGTGGAAGATCGTTCACTACAGCCGTTTCAGGCGGGTCGACTGTTACAACGTATCTGTGAAATTGAAACCTATCGACACGTTGCCTTGTTGGCGTTGCCCGCGGCTCATGCTGCGATGCCCCTGATCACTACGTTGGATAAGCAGCTTGCAGATATTACTCACCGGATGACTGCGGATAACAAAGAGCAGCCTTCGGAAGTACTGCAAGAGCTGATGACGCTGGCCGCACAGGTGGAAGAGTTATCGGCGGATACTGCAAACCGCTTCTCTGCGAGTGAAGCCTACTTTGCCTTGCTGGATACACGGTTGACCGAGCTACGTCAGGAACGTATTGAAGGCTTACAGACGATCACCCAGTTTATGGAGCGACGACTGGAACCGGCGCGAAGAACCTGTCACGCAGCAGGGCGGCGTATCGAGCAGCTATCGAAGCGTATAGCACGGGTAAGTGAGCTGATTCGGTCGCAGGTTGATCTGTCCATCGAACAACAGAACCGTGATCTGCTGGAAGCGCTGAATGGCCGGGCGCGTCGCCAACTTCGGTTACAAGCCAAGTTGGAGAGTTTCACCATTATCGTGGTGACCTACTATGCCTTTGACCTGATTGAACGCACCATCCGTAACACGGTGCCAGGTGAAGAGTTGCTGAATGACGTATTGATGGGTGTTAGCTTCTCGGTACCTTTGATTGCAGGCGTACTCTGGCTGTATGTGCGCCAGCTGCTCAAAGGGTACGACGAAGACGATTGAGTGCCCCAGTCATCTGCAAGGGAGTGCGTTATCGCACTCCCAGTGATTCCATCAGATAGAGTGCAGCCGTACCTGCCAGTAGCATCAATACTGTGTACGGCAGGTTAGCTTGCAGGATCTCACGGGCACTGCTGTGAAAGCGCGCCTGTAAAATAAAGCTCAGCCCGCTGAAGGTGCTGCCGGACATCGACAGCGCGGTAGCCAGTACATACGACACCGCCATCAGAGTGGGCGTTGTAGTGACATCGGCCAGCAGACCGGCAAAAATCGCCACCAAGGCCAACTGATGAATTCCCAGTATCGCTAACACCACAATCGCCCACATTACTGTGGCGGCGACGGTTGCATCAGTACTAGTTACCGGCAGGGTAATCAGGCCCACGCCAATGCAGGCTTTTACACCGCCTGCCAGCAGACCCGCACTGAGAAACAGTGAAACTTCAGCGCGCGCGTCAGCTAGTTTTCCGGTGACATGTCCGATCAGTTTTTTCCCTCCAGATGCGAGGCCATTTTGCAGAGAAATTACGATCAGAGGCACCAGTACCGCCAGAGAGGATACCACCGCGATGGTCGTTAGTTCCGGGTAGATCCACGCGATGATCAGCACGCCGCTGATCAACAATGCAGGCAAACGTAGCGTTGAGGATTTTAGCGGGTAACCGTCGTATTGAGTCAGACTAGACGTGCAGCGAAAACGTGCCTCAACCAAGGTGAGCGCTAATCCCAGCACCGCAAGGCTGATCGAATACGGATAGATCTCATGGATCTCGGCGGAGGGAACCTGTTCCAGCACCAGTGGCAGGATGCTGAGGAACGGTGACCAGAGCACCGCAAGACCAAAACCCCGCGACAGGATCATCCGTGACAGCAGGCCGAGCCGATCTTTCCGTTGCACCTGATCACCCACTAAAATGACGGACGAGAAGTTAGCAATGGAGGCCAGCAGATGCATGCCGCCAAGGGTAAGCGAGAAACTACGAAACCCGCGCAGACGGTCACTGCGTTCCAATCGGGTTGCCAAAACGATAAAGTTCACCGCCGTGAGTAGCATGGCCAGCTTCAGATGTTCTTCTAGTAGTGATATCAGCGTGACCTGAGATCCCTGAGTCCATGCCCAGATTGCACCGGCCATACCGATGCCTGCGAGTATCAGAATCTGTTTGCGTTGTTTTGCCTTTAAACGGGGCAGTTCAATCAGGACAAATACCCAAGCCAAGACGGTGGCAACATAGCTGGTATTGACCAGGCCATAGGTATGGATCAGCACCAGCCCCCACCCCCACATACTAAACAGCAAGATGCCTGAGAGAGGGGTGTCGGACCAGCATTCTACGGGGCGTTGAGGCAAAGAGCGGAAGAGAGATAGCATATAAATTAACATGTTAATAAATTATTAATTAGCATGTTAACAATGTTTAGAGGGAAGGATCAACGCGCTTTGTGAAATGGCGCGCTGAGTATCTGTTCCGGGTAGGGCGCTTATAGGTCGGGAACGAAGGGATAGCTGCGAAAATAGTCCAACATAAAATCCACAAACAAACGTGTCTTCTGTGGCAGGTTATCGCGAGATGGGTAGATCACATACACGCCAAGTGGCTCCAGTTTAAAATCAGGCAGTAGCTCAACCAGATCACCTTGCTCCAGTTCGGAGATGATATTGCATTCGGGCAGGGCGGTAATCCCGTTATTTGCCATCAGCAGGCTGAACAACATCGCCGAATTATCGGTCAGCATCCGGCTATTAAGCGGTACGCTGTACTCGTGATCTTCGCGATCTGTCAGGGTGATCAGATTGCGGAAACGGTGGCGGGTCAGACTCAGCCAGTTCATTTCGCGCAGCTCTTCCGGTGCAAGTGGTGCACGGTGTTTATGTAGGTACTCGGGTGTTGAGACAACCAGTTGTCGCGTCTCAAATAAACGGCGAGCGATCAGTGATGAATCCTGTGGCCATCCGATCCTCACCGTCACATCAATAGCACCGTCGGCCATACTGGCAACGTCATCCTGTACACACAGATCCATCTTCAGATGAGGATGGAACTCCATAAAGTGGTTCAACGCAGGCACAAGTACACGCGAGCCAAACAGATTGCTACAGGCGACACGCAGCGTACCGCTGTTTTCGCCGGTCAGATGGTCGGTCAGTTCGTCCAGGCGCTCCACGCTTTGCAGTACTTCCTGACAGCCGTTATAAAAGTGGCGGCCGGATTCTGTCAGGCTCACATGACGGGTATCGCGGTTGAGCAGGCGCAGTTTAGTTTCGGCTTCCAGGGTACTGATCGCCTGACTGACGGCGCCTTTATTCATGCCCAGCTGATAAGCCGCAGCGCTGAAACTTCCTGCATCAACGACGCGGGTAAAACATCGAATTAAACGGAGCATATTGCTTCGCGATCCACTCATCAGAAACTCCTTGATAATCAAGATCATGTTGGTATACTGCGCGCCTATCTTGAGTTATTCAACTCCTGATGGGGCTTAAATTTAAGCCGTGTTGTGGTGGCCCTGCTGGTCCTCCCGCAACGATAAACCGTGAACCTGGTCAGGCCCGGAAGGGAGCAGCCACAGCGGTGGATTCGTGTGCCGGGATGTGGCTGGTGGGGTCACCCCCAGTTCTTTGATTTATAAGGGTTTTTAGGTGTTTCCTGACGTGCTAATTAATTTTAGTACACAAGGTAGTACACATGGCCCGAACTCCTGCATACCTTCAACTCTCTAAATCCAACGTCTTTTACTTCCGTTTACGTGTCCCTAAGTCGCTACGGTCCATCCTTGGCAAGCGTGAGATTCATCGCTCATTGAAGACTCGATGCCGCCGTGAAGCAATGGTGCGTGGCGGTCAGTTGTTGGCTTCTGCTGAGCGTTTGTTCTCTCAAGCCGTGACGGGAGCTAACGTTTGTTGGCAAAGTTTGTCTTGGGATAAACAAGTCGTATCCAATAGCGTTGTGATTGCTCAACCCGTCGAGCCATCCGTAGCCCTTTCATCTGGACCTAAGTTATCTGAAATTACAGACCAGTATCTGAAGACCCAGCGTCTTGAAGGTGTCAGTGAGAAGACGGTAGCTGATAAGCGGTCAGTGGTTGAGTTGTTGGTCAGAATCATCGGTGATAAGCCGGTAGACCAGATAAGCCGGAAAGCGGCACAGCGTTTTCGAGAGACGGCCTTAAAGCTTCCGCCTCGTATGAACCAGTTGTCTCCTAAGCCTCTTGAAAAGCTGATTGAGGAGGCTGAAACCACTATCAGTATTACCACCTTCAACAACTACGTTAAGAATCTGACAACTGTATTCAGTTATGCCGTTCAGGAAGGCCATATTGACCATAACCCCTTCGATGGACTTAGGGTTAAGCAGCGTGTGAAGGCCAGTGAGCAGCGTAGCCGGTTCACAGAGGAGGACTTGAAGCGGCTGTTCTCTAGTGAAGTCTATGCGCGTAGAGACGGTGATAAGCCTTATCAATACTGGCTTCCATTGATGGGTCTCTATACTGGTGCTCGACTTAACGAACTCTGTCAGCTCTATCTTGATGACATCATTCATGTGGATGATATTGACTGTATCCACATACAAGCCAGTAGGCCGGACCAAAAGCTGAAGAACCCGACATCCGAACGGTTGATACCGATCCACTCCAAGCTAAAGGCTCTAGGGTTCATGGAGTACGTTGAGCAACAGAGGCAGCTTGGGCATGAGCGCCTATTTGATTTGGTGCGCCACTCACGTCATGGTTACGCAGCAACGCCTTCGAAGTGGTTCGCACGCTATCGTGACAAGCTGGGCTTCAAAGGTGGTGATGAGAAGAAAGACTTCCACAGCTTCCGTCATACTGTAGCTGACCATCTGAAACAACAGGGAGTGGCTGAGAGCCTGATTGGAGGAATCTTAGGGCATCAGACCGGAGGGATAACTTTTAGCCGCTATGGAAAAGACTTCAAGCCTGTCGTACTGGTTCCAGTTATCGAGCAGATCGATCTAATCCCTTTGACATGCAGATGATGTCATTATCAATGCGACATTAGACGCTTTCTATAGCAATATACTGAACTGTGTTTTGTTTAACTGTTATTGACTGCACAAGGAGGCTACCGTGCCATTTAAGGAAATGATGACAGATGATGTATTTTTTGAGGACTCAGGGGGGAACAGGTCTGGCCCATATAAAACAAAGTTTGGGACAGATACATTAAGAATTTTCAACGACCAAGCAAGAATTGAGGAAGGTGATATTGCCATCCAAACTTTGCCCAATAATTCAGAGGTACGCTTTGTCGTTCAAGATGTCCAGTTTAGTTCAGGGGTTGAGGCCATACCTGCCTGTTACACTGTGCATATAGTAAAAGAGTCTAAACAGAATAAGGAGAAAGCTGTGTCAGGGAACACGACGTACAACATCAACGCGGCTAACGTACAAGTAGGGGATGGCAATACCCAGAACATTGTGGATGCTTTTCAAGAGCTTGCAGCGAAGATTGAGCATTCAGGAGCGACGCCTCAAGAGAAGGAGGAAGCCAAAGGACTTATTAAAGGGCTTCTTTCCAATGCCACGATTGCAGCAATATTGGGTGGTGCTGTATCTGGACTGCTTGGGTAGCTCTGCACCTCAGCGTTTCAGTAAGGAATTCCCTGTGTTTGGCTAAGGGCAGACACGGGGAAGTGGTCAGGTGATGATAGGGACTTGAAGAGCTTTCGGTTTCACTTAGTATCGTCTGATCGAAAACATCGGAAAATTTGTCAGCCCTTTTCAATATGTCTCTTAGAGAGATTCCCCCCGTGCCCCTCCCGTTATCACTAGAGCATTTCTTATCGCTTGTGATAACGTAACGTGTTGTATTGTAAGGGTTATTTGTTATTGGTAAGGTGTCTTTAAATCACTTAATGAACAGAAAGGACACACCATGAACCATACTCAATACGACCAGACTCAGTTAGTGCATGACATCATCAGCTTACAGTCTGGCTTCAAGCTCTCATCGCCTGACGTTGATGTCTTGGACTACCAGTGGCTATTAGGGGATGCAGCGCAAAGGAATGGTCAGCTTACCGCCACTTGGCGTGACCAGACATGGTTAGGAGTAGTGGCTGATTAAGGGGCATTTTGCCCTCTTTTTCATTCTCTAAGCAGAGTTCTCTGTATTCTCATGTCATCACATGGCTTTAACCAAACGCCTCTTACAGTTTAAGAATAGTGTCTTGTTGGGGTATACCTCAGCGATACGTCTCAAGAGTGTCTCATAAAGGTTGACTATCGAGCTAATAAGACAATATTATCGAGACATCTAAGACTTAAGTGAGACAGTGAGACACATCATGACAACCTTTGCCTACTGCCGTGTATCAACATTAGACCAAGACACAGTGATTCAGGAGGAGGCGTTAAGAAAGGCTTACCCTGACGCAGTGATACGCACAGAGAAGGCATCAGGAACTACTACTGATGGTAGACCTGTTCTTGAGCTGTTAATGGACATGATCAGTGATGGTGACAAGTTAGTGGTCTGGAAGTTAGACCGTCTCGCAAGGAACATGAATGACCTAACCAATCTGGTGCAGACCTTAGAAGACAAAGGGGCTTCACTGGAAATACTTGATCAACGGATTGATACAGCCACAGCGTCAGGCAAAGCGTTCCTACAGATGCTTGGGGTCTTCGCTGAGTTCGAGACCAATCTGAGGAAGGAGCGTCAGCTTGCCGGTATCGCTAAGGCTAAGGCTGAAGGTAAGTACAAAGGGAAGCAGAGAGTCATTGATGCTGACCGGGTTAAGGAGCTTAAGGCCAAGGGCATGGGAGCTACAACCATCGCTAAGGAGCTGGGTATTGGTCGAGCGTCAGTGTATCGCCTACTGAATTGATACCCCACACCATTAGAGTAAGAACGGTGCCATGCGTAGCTGAGAAGCTGTCAAATGGTTATAACAACGGTCGCGCTTAGATCATTTGGGACTGGTCTGGGTGTCGGCCTGTTGTTTTCAAGCCAGCGTCTACCCAATGTCTCTAAGCGTTCAACCCAAAGTCACCTAACCATCTACCCAAAGCCACTACCAACCGTCCACTTCATGCCTGCAAAAAGGCGTGGGTTAATTGCCGTTTTTATACCCCACACCCTAGCAGAAGACTCCAAAGGAAAACACTTAGATACACCAGTACTACTTAGAGTCACTCAGTGTCACTTACGGCAGTAGAGATACACTGAGGTAATCTAAGCTCCTCTCTACAGTAATAATCATTAATGACTACTACACCAGAGTAGAGCTAAGCGTCTAACACTGCTTCTCAGTGGGTATTACCCAGCGTACCCATGATGGTCATGTATCTACCAAGCTGTTGCAAAATGTCCCAAGATCATTAATGAACTGTCAGGTATCGCAAGTGTCCAGAATGAGCCAGTGGCCCAAAATGGACAGAGCGAAGACGAAGCGATTCAAATGAGCGAGCCGTCCAAATGAATCAGTGGTGTCTGGGCAAAATAAGCCTACAGCTCAAAATGCTCAAGCTGCTACCTGCAAGACCATTGATGAACTGAGTCGAATTGTTGATAAAAAATGTCCTCAGGACAAAAATGATCAAGTGAGGAAAGTTGCTCAGTGAGCGGAACTCCTCAAGCGGAAGAGGCTACAAATTCCGATGTCCAAAAAAGTCCTTAGGACAAAACTGGACAAGTGTCTCGAAATGTCCTGAGGACAAAATGGGACGAAGTGTCTGACGCTCAGTAATGTCCCTTCAGTGTTACCTCAAGTGGCATGTGGTCACTGAACTCCAACCAGTGATTTATGTCACCAACAATAATGCTGCTGTCTTTCACTAGATCGTCTGACAAGAACACATAATCAATGTGGTATGGTTTCTGTTCTTTACGGTGGAGGAAAAAGGTTGGGCTGCTTTCAGAACCTTGTGCCTCTTTGTGTTGATGGTGGTAAAGGCTTTGTACCCCGATGCCTGCGAGTTCTGAGACAACGTCGCTATGACTCCACCAACGGTCTGGCTCATCCCATTTTACGTTGCTGTTGAAGTCTCCACAGATGATGGTCTTGTCTTTTCTGAGGTCTTCCCTATGAATCTGAAGAAACTTCCAGAACTGCCCCATGTAACCGAAGTTTGGTGAAGATGCACTTTTTGTCCAGACAGCAAGTAGAGTCAATTCATTGTTTATCTTGCAAGGTAGGAAAGACTCTAAGTCAGCAGTAGTCCAGCGCAATGAAGGGCTTTGGCTTACAAGACCCTTAATCTGAAATTCTCCATTCCAGCCCAGTTCTGAAAGCTGATATCCATTGCGGGAAAACACACCGATTCCCTTATTTTTATTCTTGCCTTTCCAAAGGTAGCTACCCGCCCATTCCCTATACTCTTTGGTCGATTGAGCAGGGTCTTCACATTCCTGAATGACCAGAATATCAGCGCCAAATGAGTCGGCGGCTGCGGTCTTTTTCCTCAACGCACCGTTACAGTTCCATGTTATGACCTTCATAGCGTCCCTTAAAATCACTACTCTACAACAGTGATCAGCTTACCAAGCTGTTGCCAACAAGACCATTGATGAACTGAGCCGAATTGCAGGTGCGCCAAACGGACGGGCCGTCCAAACGGCGCAAGGCGAAGACGAAGTGTCTGACGCTCAGCTTGCTCAATGGGTAGCGCCCCAAATGAGCGAGCCGTCTAAACGGGGTAAACAGTCAGGATGAGCGAGCCGCCCAACCTGACAGCCCGGAAGACGAAGTGCGTCAAATAGGCCAGTGGCTGAAATGACGCAAGATCAACTGAGTCAAAGTGTCCTGGGGACAAAACGACTCAAGACCATTGATGAACTGAATCGAATCGCTACCTGCCAAAATGAGCCAGTGGCCCAAATTAGCACCCCTGAGGAAGACGAAGTGTCTGACGCTCAGCTTGCTCAATGGTGGCTGGACTTCGGCATCACCCTATTGATACCCCACACCATAGGGAAAAGAATATCACTTTCCTTAGTCCCTCCCTCAGTAGACTCAGCGTTCCCTGTGTCTCCTTTCTCCAGACTCCCGGTATACCTTCCAATCCCGCCCGTGGTTATACCAAGGGTCTGGTTGCTGACCTACAGCACTCCTTTGGTTATCGCTGCGTAAGACCTTTGCTTTGGTGTCTCTCTCCCATCCCGGCAAAGGCAGCAGCAAACCATAAACCCTTTTGTTTTACAGATTTGATACCACTTTCAGGAGCCAGCCCAATGTCTGACTGTAAGTCCTACCTAAGGCACGACCCTACAACCAGTGCCGCTGTTATCCGGCTACCTGCTCGCTACTGGGCCATCATTGAGAAGCGTCAAGCTGAGCTTGCTGATGAGCTTAATGTAAAGCGTGTAGCCAGACCCTTAGCCCTTCTAAACATCCTTGAGTCTTACCGTGACTCTCACTAACCCATTAAGGAGAAACCATGACCCTATCCATTAATCCAACTACCCCTGAATATTACGACTCCCTTGGTCTGACACATACAGAGCGTCAGCAGATGGAAGCAATTAACAACATGACTGACGATGAATGTGGTGTCCTTGTACGCCAAGCCATACAGGATGATGCTGATCAAGAGTTCATCCAAAGCTGGGAGCAAACAGAGCGCATGAATGACCATGTGGTCCAGCGTTTATCTAATGGCAGCTCTGTTGTTGGTGGTGCATTGCAGCCTAATGCCCTAGTGACCATTGGTGGCATTGAGATGACCGTACAGCAAGCCGTTGACGCGGGTGTCTACTCCTCTGATGTCTTCGGTATGCACACGGCTGACATGGAGTAAGTAGATGGTCATTGATTATGAGAAAGAGCGTATGGAGGCGCTACGTTCACTGGGTATCGACCCGGACTCAAAGCCTCGCAATGAGGCTAAGCGTCTCCCTGTTAGGCATCAATCCCAACTGAATAAAGCAATCGCTGAAGTCTACACAGACCTCGGCTTACCTCTACCAACTGAATAAGGAGCATGACCAAATGAATGTAAACGAAGTAAAGCAGTACCTGAGTGATGTCGATATGCCAGCAAAGGGACAGGCCCTTGAGGCTATCGTGGACAATCTACACCAGACTTATGGTTCAACCCGTGTAGGGAGTTCTGTGCAGCAGCTTGGGAACGCAGCGCCTCTGTATGTTAAATCAGGTGCTGTTGCTCATCTGGTCGATAACGCTAATGATTTGGTCATGGCTTGCCGTGGCATTAAGCAACGCTTGGATGCACTAAAAGGTGCTGAGCCTATTGTCCTGAAAAGTGCTACCAAAAGCCGTTACCTGTCAGACATTACCAAATTGCTGAATTATGAGTTCGATGATGCTGGAAAGTTTAAACGTAAGCTTACGGCTGCTGGTGGCTATAAAATTACTGCTGACCCGGACACTCGCTCACAGTCACGACAAGGGGATAAGCTGATGGATGACCTGATGTCCACTGATGAAGCCCGACAGTTGAAGGGTGTCAAAGCTCTGCGTGACCTCCTGATATACGAAGGCTAAGCCGCTTTTCATCAGCCCCTTACCAAACCCTTCCTAAATACAGAACGCCCGTCTCAGTGGCGTTTTGCCCTCATTTTGCCCCACCAATTGACCACCAAAGGAGGATGACCCTATGTCCTTACGCAAAGCCATTGATGATAAGTGTAAAGAGTGTATTTACTGCCCATTGTCTAAAGGCACTTGGCGGCAACAAGTCGCTGACTGTGCTTCTACTCAATGCCCCTTGTACGATGTGCGCCCGAAGTCTAACGCTAAGAAGCAGGGAGGCTGACGCATGGCTGAATCATTGTCTGTTGTCTTGCCAATAAGGAGGCAGAGTTCACGTAAACAGAGAAGTAGGAAAAGACAGGTGTATTGTCAGAGCAAAGGTTTATACGGCTCTGCGATGTTGCAGTCATTCCGTGGACTTCCTGAAGCGTGGGCGATTGCTCTGCGCGCTGAGTATGACACTCGAATTTAGTACACAATTTAGTACACACGGCTTGTCAGGAGGGGAGACCCTGAGTGTATAATCAGACCACAACTTGAACCGTTTGTGCGTTAGGTTAACACCGCTGGAACCCGCATGGTCTCTACCTCCCGCAACGATAAACCGTGAACCTGGTCAGGCCCGGAAGGGAGCAGCCACAGCGGTGGATTCGTGTGCCGGGATGTGGCTGGTGGGGTCACCCCCAGTTTTCCTCTCTTGCTTCCTCGTTCCATCATTCTGAAGTTTCCCTACTGTCTGTTTTTATTCGAATTTTATCTCTGAACACCCGCATTCGTTGTCATTATTTCAACTGAAATATGGATTCTGACGTTTCAGGCGCGAGTGGAGATCGTACGTTGGCGTAGCTTGCTACCGGCTGAACAAAACGTCCATCGTCTCAAGGTACTGCAAAATGTACGTCTGTTCGCCGAGCGATCTTAGCTATTTATATAAAAAACAGCAGTTTGATGGCGCTAATCAGTGGTACAGCCACCATTAGCAACTTCAGATATTTATGCTTGGAGCGGTGCATGATTCCGGCGCCGAGATATGCGCCGAGAATGTTGCCGATCATCATCGACAGCCCTAACGTCCACCAGACGTACCCACCGAAGATCAGCATCGTTAGCGCGGTGGTATTGATGACGACCATCATCGGTTTACTGTTGGTGACCGCTTGTTTCAGGTTGTAGCCACGAAACGCGGTAAACGCGCTGATAACCATCGGGCCGGTGCCGGGTCCGAATAGCCCACCGTAAAATCCTGCGCTGCTGCCGATTGTTGAGTGGAATAACCAGCCGGGGATTTTGCCGTTATTTTGACCTTTTTTTACCCGTGGCAACAGCGCCATATAGAGGGCGATACCGATCATCAGATAGGGGATAACTTGCTCAAGTTTCCCGGTTGACGAAAGATGCTGCAGAAAGCTCACCCCGAGACAGGTTGTGATCAATGCAAAGATCAGGGCGGGCCAGTTGCTTCGCAGATCCAGAAAACCGTTGCGAAGATAGTGCAGGGATGACGTTAAGGTTCCAGCGGTATTTTGGAGCTTGTTGATTGCTATGGCATTGATCGGTGGAACGCCCGCCATGAGCAATACAGGGACCATTAACATACCGCCACCACCGGCAATCGCATTCAGTATGCCGGTAAAGAATGAAGTGATAATTAGAAAGATAAAGAGTGTCGTGGATATCTCCATGTTGGGTTTCTCATATGAGTTACGTTCGGGGGTGAAACGGTGGGAGTTGCTCGGGACATGAGGGGATTGTGTAGCGAGGAAAAACCGCATCAACCTCTTTAAATATAAGCCAAAATAAGCACTTACGCCTGAAATTGGTTCACATTAGCCAAATCGAGAGCGGATTTGGTCATCAGTTTTAGGTGTTGTTTTGTGTATTTTGAACTCCTTTTCTCGCCTTAAAAGTTACGCTCAGAAATCGTGAATTTTGCGTATCTGTAGCATTCAATCGGCGAGAGTTTTATGAACATCAGTCAAAGCGGACGATTACTCTTTGGCTTAGTCTTCAATGTCCGTTTGAGAAGAGTTTGTAGCAGTGGAATGGGGGAAAAGAGAAAGTGTTGATGTGCCGTGTGGATGTTTTCTTAGCGTGGGTGGAAAACATAGCCCACGGAGCCTGTTGCCCCGGGGCTTTCTGAAGGTCGTTTGTTGTTAGCCTTTGGGTTTGCCGATCACAATGGAAATGATCGCCGCGATACCCAGTAATCCGCAGTAATAGATTGAGCCGACCAGAGCGAGTGGCGACAGTTGGGCAATCGATGCTGCCAATAGAACTTGTGCGCCGTAGGGAATGAACCCCTGTACAACACAGGAGAAAATATCCATTAGGCTGGCACTGCGTTTAGGATCAACGCCATAACGGCTGGCAATATCTTTAGCCAATGAGCCACTCAATACAATCGCCACGGTATTGTTCGCTGTGGCCATATTGGTCAGCGCAACGGCGGCACCAATGCTGATCTCTCCAGAACGCGGTGATGGTTCGGTGTCGTGTTTGCGGCGTGTCAGACGGTCAATGATACCTGCGATATATTCCACACCTCCGCGTGCTTTCATCAACGCACCCAGGCCACCAATCAACATGGAGAGAATCATAATCTCCTGCATGCCCGTATAACCGGCATAGATGTCTTTGGACAGCTGAGCGACCGTGTAATCCGGGAGTTGACTCATCCCAATCACCCCAGCCATCACAATGCCGCTCAATAGCACCAGCATGACATTCAGTCCACTCAGTGCCATCACTAATACCGCTACGTAGGGCAATACCAACAGCAGGTTGATCTCTTCTTTGGCGGCTACACTTCCGCTTCCCCCGAGGGAAAAGAGCAATCCCAGTGTCAGTAGGGCGGCGGGTATCGCAATTTTTGCGTTGAGGCGGAATTTGTCACGCATCTCACAACCTTGTGTCCGGGTTGCGGCGATAGTGGTATCGGAGATGATTGATAGGTTGTCACCAAACATCGCACCTCCGACAACGGTGCCGGCAGCCAGGGCTACATCGATCCCTGTGGCGTCTGATACACCGACGGCAATGGGGGCCATCGCAGCAATGGTACCCATAGAGGTGCCCATCGCGGTGGCAATAAACGCACTGATCATAAACAGGCCTGGCAGTACCAGTGGGTCCGGGATCAGACTCAGACCCAGGCTGACCGTGGCGTCGACTCCACCAATGGCTTTGGCGACACTGGCAAAGCCGCCTGCCAGCAGGTAGATCACCACCATGGTGATGATGGTGTTATCTCCAATTCCTTTAATAAAGGTTTCGATCCGATCATTCAGTGGACCTTTTGCCAGCAGCATGGCCAGCACAATGGCTGGCAGGATCGCGACGGGAGCGGAGATCTGATAGAAGGCAAACTCAACAGCTTGATTCTGGTAGTAGATGCCACTGCCAATAAACATGGCGAGAAACAGTATCAGTGGTAACAGAGCGACGGGTGACGCTTTCATCAGTGGTTCCTGAATATAGATGCCGATCGGGCAGTATTCCTGTCAGTCCGGTGACTTGTGGTGCCGGACGCGAGGGAGCGCGAACGATGGGATTGCCATCAGCACTCAATGAGCTGTAACGGGCATTAGTGTGACGTTACAGAAGGCGGTGATTATAAGGATTAGGTGGAATAGCGCTAAGAAGGAATTATTATTAAATATTTCTTTTGGTTATATTGTTTTGTGCTTTTAATTCTATTTTGAAATATGGTGTTGTGTACTGATGTTTGGATGGCATAAAGGAAACCCGCCACAGGCAGGGGAGCCGTAGCGGGTTTCTGCTGACTTTAGCCTAAATTAGAAGCTGTAGTTAGCGATCAAGCGCACTTCGTTGATGTCGTTGTAAGCATCCGCTTCAACGTGAGACAAGCGCATACGCAGAGACAGACCGGTCAATTCACCAGACTGCAGCGTGTATTTCAGCTCTGCGTTGGTTTCAGCTTCGTCAACGTCGGTGCCGCCGTTGTCGTACTCACCCCATGTGTGGCGAACCATGGCTTTCAGGCCCTGAATATCGGCAAACGCGTAGTCAGCACGGATCTGGAAGGAATCTTCATCTTTGTTGTTGAAGTCCATGATCTGAACAGCGTTCCAGGTCACCAGGCCGTTGTCATCGTTGCCGCCCCAAGTGTAGCCGTAAGCGGTGTCTCCACCGACGGTCTGGAAAGAGCCGGTCAGCGCCAGATTACCGAAAGAGTACTGAGCGGCCAGGTTGGTCAACGTAGCGTCCTGTGTGTTGCTACCTTCGCCTTCGCTGTCGTAGTGATGGAAATCAATCAGCAGCTGGTCAGTGGTGTAAGCCACATTGAAGTAAGCCTGAGACAGGAAGTCATCGGATTCACCGTATGCTGCGTGCAGACTGATGCCGTTGTCCAGCTTAGTGCCACCGCCAATCAGTACTAGGCCGTCAGAATCAGTACCGTATTTCTCGAAAGATGCATCGGTTTTAGCAGATGCACGATCACTGTACAGCGCGTACAAATCAACGTCTGCTAAGTTGCCAGACAGTTTAACTGCCTGAGTAGACGATGGCGTCGCGCGGGAATCGGAGTCGTTCAGCAGAGGGGTGTTAACAACCCAGCGGCCCAGACGTACAGACGCGTTTTCAGCCAGTTTTACGTCAGCAAATATCTGACCCAGTTTAGCGTAGCTGTTGCTGTTAGAGCTCAGCAGACCGGTAGACTGGTCGTCGCCGTGGCCGTCCAGTTTCACGTTTGCGAACAGGGACGCGCCAATTGCGATGCGGTCAGTCAGCTCGTTGGTGTAATCAACGCGGATTGCCTGAGTCAGCGCAACGCGGTTAGGTGCGGAGCCTTCAGAGAAGTCGCGATTGAAGTAGAAGGTGCGCAGATCAACATTCAGGTCAGCCAGCGCTGCTGGTGCCTGAGTTGCAGCAGTCGCTGCCACGATTGCAATAGGGAGAAGTTTCTTGGACACGTTAGCCATGATGTTCAATCCTGATTTATCGTCACTGTCTTTTTATATTTAGTACTGGCCTCCAGGTGCAGCTGGGAAGCAGTGTATAGCTTCAAACGATGAGCCGTATTTCATTAAATGAATGAGCATTCATCTATGGAGCGAATCGGAGAATAGCACCTTTTATGTTGTCGTATATGAAAATATTGATTCAATACGAAACTTTTGTGGTGTTGTTGTGCTAGTGAGGTTGCTTCTATATGTATTTGTGTAATGCACTGCTTATAAGTGCTTGATGATATAAGGCTTTGGGATGGATCTCAGTGTGGCACTTAGAATGCGCATATGGGAAACATGGGTGAATTGAAAGCGAGTTTCAATTCTGGTGCGTAGGAGGGTGCTCAGTTAGAGAAAGAGAGGTTTTTATCAGTTAAAGTCACGTGCTTATTAGATGAGGAGAAAAGGCTATAGCGCGATTCTTGCCTGTTCTCTTCGCTTCATAAAGTGCAATGTCTGCGTTATTTAACATGTCCTCAAAGCATTCGCTGCGTTGAAGTGTCGCAGTGCCAAGGCTGGCCGATAAATTCACCTGTTGATAATCAATAGATAGAGTGCGACAAAGCTCAAACCGAATGCGTTCTGCAACAACTGCAACTTCACAAACATCGCATTCAGGCAGGACAACGACAAATTCTTCCCCACCAAAGCGACCGACCAAATCACAGCCTCGTACCGCATGTTCTATAAAGTCGGTTGATTCCTGAAGGACTTGATCCCCGGTCAAATGGCCGTAGCGGTCATTGATCAATTTGAAGCTATCCAGGTCAATCATGATCAGCGAAAGTGGATGGTTATAGCGTTGGGCGCGTTGTACCTCTTGTGCCCCCATTTCCTGAATGCGCTGACGATTATAAACCCGGGTGAGTGAGTCCCGTGTGGCCTTGGTATGTAGGTGTTGCCATTGCAATACAAGAATACCCGCCAATACTCCGACCACTACAGAGCCGACCATGCCGACTAAGCTGAACATCAGCATCTCCCAGCGACGGGATATGCGTGAAAGATCAACTGAGGCTGCAAGTTGCCAGTATCCCCCGGGAACGGGAATTGTGTGAGTGACTACGGGCTGTTTAAACACATCAGGGCTTCCGAAAAAGACACCTCCTTGTGCGCCCAAGCCATCAGTGCCACGGATAGCGTAGCGGGTCATGGTATCGCTTTCTTCCGAAACGATCTCCGACAGCAGTCGATTGACGTCCAGGATTAAAGTAATAAACCCCCAGAACTGTTCTCCATCATGCTGGCCATCTGGAGAAATAAAAATAGGCTTACGTGCTATGGCTCCATAGCCGCCTTCGATCAGGTTTACGGGGCCTGCCAGTCGGAAGCGTTGACTGCGGATCGTTTCTTCTACGACTTTGCGTTGTCCAGGCAGTGATCGTAAATCAAGCCCAATAATGGCGTTGTCTTCAGAATGTGGATAAACCAGCTTGATTACGGCATTAGGGGCGACTTCAACTTGTTTAATTGTCGGGCGTTGATCCAGTAAGGGTTTCACCAATTGTTGAAAGTCGTTGTAGCTTGGGTTGGGTGCCAGACGTAATAAGCCTTCAACTGCATCTATGACGATCAGGTTTTCGGCGAGGGCTTTGCCAAGAATAGCTTTATATTGCCCAGCATGTTCAGACGCATGGCTGACGCTCATTGAACGCTGCCAACGGTACTCAGCGTAGGTCATGAGTAATGTGACCGTCATTGCAATACAGCAGGTGACAACACCTACCAGTATTGGGAAAAAGCTCGAACGGTTTCGTTGAATACCCATACAGCTGCACTCGTTGGGACGGGTTACTCAATTAAGTATAGATCACTCAAGAATTTTTGAAGTATGATTTTTTTTCTATCATATTGTTTTTCAATATATTAATGAAAAACACCTGTTTGAATTCGAGAAGGATTGTTGTGTGTGACGATGACGTTTTGATTTTCTCAGGAAGAAAACCGGAGAGCTTGAGAGAGGGGGTTGAGAGACTTGGAATAAAACAGGGGCCTTAAAAAGGCCCCAAAGAGAGGTGTGCTCTTAGTGTCCTAAGAGGGTCCCGAAAGAAGGTTGGCGGCTGAAGTTCAGCTTTTGCTTAGCGAAACGCACTGCGGCCGCAATAGAACTGATCAATGAGGTGAATGTATCGACCAATGCCTGCTCACGCAGCATTTGAGCTTCACGCAGATAGAAATCCATATCAGGTTCGCCAGCTTCGTTAGTACGGATTACAATTTCGTTCTGCATTTTATTCACCAGATGTATTAAGTTTACGTGACCTGACGTTCGGATAAGATTCGTCGGTCAGTACGGCCCGAAACAGAGATTTGGCTGGGTAAGCCCCGTGTTATCTGTGCTCTAACCGTAGATCAGTCAGTTGATGGGGTTTATACTAAAGTCTACGTGGCTGCTAGACAAACGACAGTTTCTCAGCTTATTGATTAGAAAAATTCATCAATTCAGGCCTTGGTTCACATCCGTGGTCGCTGGAGAGAGTTATCAGACGTTTACCCCCTTTAAATGCGTTGCGCAGTTTTGAAGCTGCCGCTCGTCTCGGTAGCTTTAATCAGGCTGCTGACGAGCTGTTTGTGACGCCTTCAGCGGTCAGTCATCAGGTGAAAGGGTTGGAGGCGTTTTTGGGAATGCCTCTGTTTCGGCGTGAAAAGCGCAAAGTGTTTCTCACGACGGCGGGGGAAAAGTATCTGGTTGCGATTCAGCTGGCGCTGGATGAGGTGGACAGTGCTACCCGACGGTTGATGGCGTCCCCAAACGCGGGTGCTGTAAATATCGCGGTTGCCCCCGCATTTCTGACACGCTGGCTAGTGCCTCGTTTGGCCGATTTTCAGAAGCAATATCCTGATGTAGAACTGCGCTTGAGCACATTGTCGGGCGCGATCGATTTTGAGCACTCCGATACGGATATGGCGATCTACTTTGGTGACGGCCGCTGGAAGGGGGTGGAAGCACACTTTATGCGTCATTCCGCCATTATGCCGGTATGCAGTCCGCTGTTATTGGAGGAAGGGCGCCTGAAAACCCTTCGGGATCTGAGGGAGCACACGCTGATCCATGTATCCAGCCGCAGTCAGGAGTGGAATCAGCTGTTGCGTCAGGAAGGCGTCGGATGGTCGCGTGATCAAAAAAGCCTGACATTCTCCAACACCTCGCTTGCATTGAATGCTGCGATGGAAGGGTTGGGGGTGGCATTATCAGACAGCCAGCTTATTGAGCGCGAGGTTCAGTATGGTCAGTTGGTGCAGCCTTTTGATGTGGTACTGAAGTCTGCACGGGATTTTTATCTGGTGTATTCCAATAAACGTCAGCCGACATACGGTATGGAATCCTTTCGTGATTGGTTGATGGTCAAGATGGAAGAGTCCCGCCAATCAGACTGATACTGGCAATCATACCTAAAGTTCGCTAGATTACTGTTTTTATATACAGTAAGTATCTGGCGAATCTCATGATCCTCTACATTGCAGAAAAACCCAGCCTCGGGCGAGCGATCGCTGATGTGCTTCCGAAGCCACACAAAAAGGGAGAAGGCTTTGTGCGGGCAGGGAATGGAGATGTAGTGACCTGGTGTATCGGCCATTTGCTGGAGCAGGCTGAGCCGGATGCTTACGATCCCGCCTATAAAAAGTGGACATTAGAAAGCCTGCCCATTGTTCCTGATCAATGGCAACTCAAACCTAAACCCAAAACTCGCAAACAGCTCAGCGTCATCCGTAAGTTGATGAAGGAAGCCGATCAACTGGTCCACGCGGGTGATCCCGATCGCGAAGGGCAGTTGCTGGTGGATGAGGTGATCGAGTTTATCGGGTTGCCCGCAGCTAAGAAAGCGACCATTCAGCGCTGCCTGATTAGCGATCTCAACCCGCCTGCCGTGAAGCGTGCGCTCAGTCGTTTACGCGAAAACCGCGACTTCATTCCGCTTTCCACGTCGGCGTTGGCGCGTTCAAGGGCCGACTGGTTGTACGGCATGAATATGACCCGTGCCTATACGCTGCAGGGTCAGAAAGCCGGATATAACGGCGTGTTGTCTGTGGGGCGAGTGCAAACACCCGTGTTGGGATTGGTGGTAAGGCGGGATCGGGAAATTGAAGCATTTCAGCCCAAGCCGTTTTATGAAGTGATTGCCCACTTGGTGACGCCAGACGGGTCGCGTTTTACCGCCAAATGGCAGCCGAGTGAGGCGTGTCGGCCCTATCAGGATGAAGACGGCCGTGTCTTGTCCCGTCCACTGGCTGAGAATGTCGCTAACCGGATCACTGATAAAACAGCGTTGCTGAGCAAGCTAGAGCAGAAAGAGAAACAACAAGCCGCGCCGCTGCCTTACAGCTTGTCCTCATTGCAGATTGATGCGGCAAAACGTTTTGGCATGAGTGCACAGCAAGTGCTGGACGGTTGTCAGGCGTTGTATGAAAAGCACAAACTGATCACCTATCCGCGTTCTGACAGCCGCTACCTGCCGGTGGAGCAACATGCTCAGGCACCATCGGTTATATCTGCCATCAACAGCAACTGTGCTGAGTTTGAAAAAGCGCAGGGGATGCTGAATCCGGTACAAAAAAGCAAAGCCTGGAACGACAAAAAGGTTGATGCGCACCACGCGATTATTCCCACTGCAAAAAACAGTGATCTCGGGCGTTTGGGGAAAACGGAACGGCAGATCTATGAACTGGTTGCCCGTCAGTATCTTTATCAGTTTCTACCCGCCTATCGTTATTTTGAGACCAAGGTTGAGGTGATGATTGAAGGCGGACGTTTTACGACGACCGCCCGACAACCTTTAGAGCAGGGCTGGAAAATATTGCTGGGTAAGCAGACACCTGACAAAGATGACGCAGAGCAACAGACCCTGCCAGCTCTGACTCAGGGCCAGAACTTGCATTCAGAGCGTGGTGAAGTGATAGAAAAAATCACCCAGCCACCTAAATACTTTACGGATGCAACATTGCTTGCCGCGATGACCGGAATCTCCCGTTACGTGACCGACAGTGATATTCGAAAAGTGCTGAAGGATACGGACGGTCTGGGAACGGAAGCAACCCGTGCAGGCATTATCGAACTGTTGTTTAAGCGTGGTTTTCTGAGCCGTGAAGGTAAGGCGATTCGGGCGACCGAAGCGGGTGGCGGTTTGGTGGATGCATTGCCCGACAGTGCGTCCAAGCCTGATATGACCGCGCATTGGGAATCACAGTTGGATGCAATCAGCCAGAAACACGCAAGCTATCAGAGTTTTATGTCTCCGTTGTTGGGGCGTTTGAATGAGCTGATCGCTCAGGCAGTGACGGTTGTCCCCTCCAGTTTACAGGGGTTGCCATCAAAACCGGTTAAGCGTCGACGTAAGCGTGCCGCGGGTACAGGTACGCGTAGTCGTAAAACGACATCGAGCAAACGTAAGCAGTCGGCTAGAGATCTGAGTTGAAATAGACTCATTTGTCGCAGTGTTGTTTGGGGAGGCGACCTTGTTTACGCAAGCGGCGCCGGGTGGCTCCGTGATAGTAGCGTTGCACGGCCGGATAAATGATGGGCAGCTGGAGTAGCCACGCTAAGGGCTTAAACAGCGTTGTGTGTGACCAGAGGCGGATAAATGCGTCCAAACCTTTGATGACCTGACGATCCTGATTGATCAGATGAAGCTCTAGCATGGCGTCGATGGGTTGAATGTTGTGTTGGTGCAACCAGTCCTCCTGACCGGTGATATCAAACCAGTGAATGGCAGGGTCCTTGCACACTCGTTTGAACTGCGCCATCTGGCGCAGGCAGATCGGACATAATCCGTCATATAAAACCCACAATTCCTCATTTTTGTTGGAGTGCTTCATGTCTCAACTCTTAAAAGATGCCTACGATCAGGTTTACCTGCAGCGTTTGGCTGACTGTTGTTCACAAGCCTATCCGGCTTTTCCGGCTGAGCGTTTTTTGCAGTCGGTGTTTGATGAGCAATGGGCATCACGTGAGCTTAAAGCGCGGAGCCAGCACATTCGTCACTGTCTGCATTCAGCGTTGCAGCAACCCTATGAAAAAGCGATTACCGTGCTGATGGATGTTGCGCCCTCATTCAGCGGTTATGAGGCGCTGTTTTTTCCGGACTATGTGGAAGCATATGGCCAGCAGCACTGGGATATTTCCATGGAGGCTATGCAATGGTTGACTCGATTTTCCAGTGCAGAGTTCGCTGTGCGGCCGTTTATTATGGCGGAGCCGGAGAAAATGATGGCGCAAATGCTGCGCTGGAGCGAACACGAGAATCATCATGTACGGCGTCTTGCCAGTGAAGGTTGTCGTCCAAGACTACCCTGGGGGCAGGCGTTGCCGGAGTTTAAGCGTGATCCTGCACCGATCTTACCTATTCTGGATAACTTGCGGCATGATGAGAGTGATTACGTGCGGCGCAGTGTGGCGAATAATCTGAACGATATTGCGAAAGATAATCCAGACGTGATGATTCGTTGGGCGCAGCAATATTTTGATCAAAGTCCATTGAGTGATTGGATTATCAAGCACGGCAGCCGAACGCTGCTGAAACAAGCGCATCCGGATGTGATGGCACTGTTTGGTTATCACCCGGCTGAAGATATCGCCGTTGCTAAATTGCAGCTGGAACGTGAGTCTCTGCACATCGGTGATGAGCTTCTTTTTAGTTTTGAGCTGGGGGTGTTGCAGGGAGATTTGGGTCGGCTGCGAATTGAATACGCGGTGGACTATATGAAAGCCAATGGGCGGCAAAACCGTAAGGTGTTCAAAATCACCGAGGGGGAGTTTGATGAGACACGCAAAGCGTTTAGTCGTCGCCAGAGCTTTCGTCAGATGACGACCCGTAAACACTACCCGGGCGAACATCGGCTGACAATTTTGGTGAATGGCGCGGAAAAAGCAAGCTTAGAGTTTCAGCTGTTATCTTGAAATTTATACCGTTATCTTGAGATTTTCTATGCTGTGTTTATCGTGTGCCGGCAATCAAGGCGTACAGTAAGAGGGCGGTTAAGTCGCTAAACAGAGAGTGATGGTCTATAAAAACCTTACTTAATTTGCTGGTACTGTCATTTATAGCTGTTACGGTGTTAATTCAGGTGTCATTCAGCGGCCTGGCGTCAGGGTGTGGCAGCACAATTTGGAGGTAACGCGTTATGGGTCTATTAGATGGTTTGCTGGGTAATGCCAGCGATGTTGATATTGATGAGTTAAAAGAAGAACTCGAACCGGTCCTTTACGAGGGCGAAGAGATTCGTTTGGCTTTTAAAGTGATCCGCGATAAATACATATTTACAGAATCGCGTCTGATCCTGATCGATATTCAGGGGATGACGGGTAAGAAACGGGAATATCTGACGATCCCGTATAAGTCGATTGTTCGTTTCTCAGTCGAAACATCCGGCCATTTTGATATGGATTCTGAGCTGAAGATTTGGTTGTCAGGTATGTCTGAGCCAATGGTTAAAGAGTTCAAAGGTGGCGATAACATTACTAACGTACAAAAGGCGTTGGCTGCGGGTATGTTCGGTAAGGCCTAAACTGATAGGCGTACATATACAGTGTAGGTTAAGCGTGGAATCGCACGAGATCGGCGGGTGGTGTCTGGTCTGAATCAGTCGCTAATCAGTCTTCGCCAGAGATCATCTGGCTGAGCCATTCATGGAGGGAGAGGCAGTGTTAAAGCAGGTATTGGTTTATTCTGATTCATTAACGTGGGGGATCATACCGGGAACCCGAGAGCGACTGGATTTTGATCAGCGCTGGCCGGGTGTGCTGGAAAATGGTCTGATATTGGATGAGCACCATGTTCGAGTGGTGGAAGACTGTCTGAACGGCCGTCGTACGGTGTGGGAAGACCCGTTTAAGCCTGGCCGTAATGGTATCGAGGGCTTGGCCCAGGCCGTTGAGATGCACTCTCCGTTGGCGTTAGTGATCATCATGCTGGGCAACAATGATTTCCAGTCAATGCACCCTCATACCGCATGGCACGCGGCACAAGGGGTGGGGACATTAATCAACGAGGTAAGAACTGCACCGATTGAGCCGGGTATGCCAGCGCCACCCATTCTGGTGGTGTGTCCGCCGGTCATTCAGGCACCTAAAGGTCCTATCGCCGATAAGTTTGTAGGCGCAGAAGAGAAAGCTGCAGGATTGGCGCTGGAAATGCGTAAAGTGGCCGCAGCAGAAGGTTGTCATTTCTTTGATGCGGGAACTGTCACAAAAACCAGCGCGGTGGATGGTGTGCATCTGGATGCGGAACAGCACTTTGCCTTGGGGCGTGCGCTGATTGATGTCATCGATAAGATACTGGATCGTGATTTCTGATCGCAGAAATATGATTTAACGCTGCGCCCGAATGTGAGTGTTCGACAGTGTTGAGCGTGCCGTAGTGGTTGCAGGACGTAAATCGCTACGGAAGGTTTTGTCTTCAATAGATGCTTTAGCAAGGATGCTGGATGTTTAAGTGTGTTTTTACTCTGGTCATAGTGGCCAGTCTTTCGATGCCTGTGCTGGCAGCAAAAAAATCTGATTCAACCGTGTATAAAGTTAAATGGAAGGAACGTTCCGGTCGAATTTTGCATGAATCTGTGTGCTACAACTACGATGATGGCAGTATCCCTTACCGTCGTTGCCGGGTTCAGGCACAAAGGCATTTTGTGCAGCAGTGTCGGCATTTCACCGCAAAGTATGAAAAAACTAAAAGACCTTACAACCAGTCATTCCGGAAAAAGCGGGATAAGTTCTGTTATTCAGCAGACCGCTATTATCCGTTCTAACGGTCTGACATGGTGTGTCTTGAGGTGGGTTGTTTCTTAGCGCGGACGACTTGCCGGCTGCATGTCGGACATCCAGGGGTGGTCTTCCAGCATACTCAGCAAATGATCGATGAACAGTCGCACTTTTGGGCTGAGGTGACGGCGGCTTGGATAAAGCGCATGTACCTCTGTACCAGGTAAGTGATAGTCCTCCAGTACTTGTATCAAATCACCGCGTTCCACTTCGCCTCGACAAAATGCTCGAGGCAGGCGGGCAATGCCAAGCCCTTGTACCGCCATATCGCGCATGAACATCAGGTTGTTGGCTTTCAGGCGTGCATTGATCGTCACGGGTGCACCATTATTCCAATTATCAAAGGCCCAGTTCAGACTGTTAGACAGACGGCCCAGACAGCTGTGCTTGGACAGTTCTCCCGGTGAATTGGGCGTGCCGTGTATTTTGATGTATTCCGGCGATGCGTAAAGTCCACCCGTGATGGAGGCAATTTTACGCGCGATCAAACTGGAGTCGTCCAGATGACCCACGCGCAGTGCCAGATCTATTCCTTCTTCAATCAGGTCAACCACCCGCGTAGACAGCTCCAGTTCTAGCTGGATTTTTGGGTAGGTGCGCATGAAGTCGGAGATGACATCGTTCATCAGGAAAATGCCCATCTCCGGTGGCATCGTAATACGCAGGCGGCCTTGGGGTTCCGAATGGTGAGCGGAGACCAGATCAGGCAGTTGTTCCAGTTCGTCAATCAGTGGGCGGCAGCGCTCAAACAGCTCCTGACCTTCATCGGTCAGCTTCAGCTTCCGGGTTGTCCGTTGCAGCAGTCTGACACCAAGATCGTCCTCAAGCTGTCCAATACGACGGCTAATGGTTGATTTCTGAATGCCTAATGTTTCGGCTGCCGCGGTAAAGCTGTTGGTTTCGACAACACGCAGGAAGAGACGTACATCGTTCAGATTCATAAAGCGCTGGTACCCCGGACAACTTAGATGGAGGCGGTAACTGGAATTTACACAAGGATTGTAGCGTAAAATGGAACAATCGATAGGCGAGTATGGATCAAAGGCTTTGAAGAAGCAAAGCGGTGAACATTAAGATTTCGATCAGGGAGGTGTGTTAAAAAAGCAGGGCGTGGGCGGATAAGGGTGAATGAGTCACCACTCATCCATTTCAAGATCGTACAGGCGTTCGACTGCGTCTTTCAGATGGAAGATCAGATCTGTGTATTTATCGGTATCGTCTTCAATGTCGAGATCGCTCAGCCGGTCTGCGGTTTGCTCAAGGCTTTCCCCTCGACCGTCCAGCCCATAATCATCCATCAGCCAGACCAGCAGACCAGTCACTTCCGCAGCGCTGTTGACCAGATCCAGGTCATCCAGATAGAACTCACGTACCTGTTTTAACACAACCATCAATGGGGCGTTGTTATCGGTCTTGACGTACAACTCCAGCAAATCGCCTGCCTGAGTGATGCGATAGTCGTCATCACTCTGTGGCTGGTTATCAATCTCAGTCTGGTTCTCAAAGGACTGCAGAGAGGCAGTATCTGATTGATAGTTACGCAGGATAAACATGGGTCAGCCTTAACGCAGTTTACGGACGACGTTCATGCCATCGCGTACGGTGAGGAAGGTGTTTTCGACGTTTGGATCGTCAGCAATACGGCGGTTCATCTCCACCAGTACATCATCGATCTCGGACTCAGGCTGCAGGACTTTGCCAGACCAGAGTACGTTATCCAACACGATCATGCCGCCCGGACGGGTTAACTCCAGCACGCGTTCGTAGTAGTTCATGTAGTTGCGCTTATCCGCATCGATAAAGCTGAAATCCAGTGGGGCCAGTTCGCCTTTGGCCGTCAGGTCGTCGATGGTGTCGAGTGCGCGACCAAAAATCACGTCGATTTTATGGCCGTGCGGGCTGCGGTCATAAAATGTTTGGGCAAATTCGATCGCACGCGGGTTGGTTTCGCAGCAGATCAGTTTGCCGTCATCGGGCATACCTTCGGCGATAGACAGGGCGGAGTAACCGGTGAACATGCCAATTTCCAGGCAGTTCTTTGGCTGTGCCAGCTGTACCAGCATCTTCAGCGTACGGCCGACCAGGCGGCCAGACAGTTTCTGGGGCCAGCCCATGTTTTTGTTGGTTTCGTCGATCAGTTCTTGTAGCAATTCCGGTTCACGGGTGGTGTTCAGGAATGCGTAATCTTCGATGGCTTCGTTAACGATGAAGTCTGACATGGGGGCTAAGGTATCTCTTTTAACATCACTTTGCTGGCCCAGACCTCGTAGGACGGTGAACCGTCAGCTGGGGTCAGGCGAAATCGGCAGAGGATAATATCACTTTCCGGGCATTCGATGATAATGGCTTTTGCCTTGGCGGGCGCTTTAGCACATCCCTGTTCCGGTTTTTGACCAACACCGTAAAGTGACCAGCTCAGTAGTTGCCGGTACTGAACTTCGGTTTCGCAGGCGCTGTAGGTCCCATCAATGACTTCGTACTGGGTCTCGGCATGCACTGCAGAGCTGAGACATAAGCTGAGCGTAAAAAGAATCGGAAGTAGTGATTTCATAAGGGATTACACAATGATATGGGGTAAAAAGCGTGACAAGTCCTGAGTAATCGGACCGGTGTCTTCCCGTATTGAGATGCCTGCGGGTGCATCGTTCACCAGCCAGGAACCGATCAGCGTATAGTTATCGCCGAATTTGGGAAGTGTATGCCATGCTTGCAGGATATAACCTTCTTCTCCATAAGGGCCGTCACCTTGGATGAGTGTATTGCCGTTCTGGTGGACGGAGATGTTGGCGCCTTCGCGGGAAAATATTGGCTTGCGAACATATTTGCTCAGGTTAGCGGCACCAGGGTCATCCTCGAAGTAGGCTGGTAGCAGGTTCGGGTGACCTGGAAACAGTTTCCACAGCTGGGGAAGCAGGGCTTTGTTGGAGATCACTGATTTCCACAAGGGTTCAAGGAAGCGGCAATGATTGCCCGAAATGTGAGCGCCGTATTCTTCCCGGTGCATAAACTCCCAGGGGTAAAGCTTAAACAGCCAGCTGATGTTGTTGTCCTTGAGATCGGTAAACCGATTGCGGTCGCTCAGGCCTATATCTTCTACATAGACAAATGCGCAGCGGATGCCGGCTTGTTCTGCGCAGTCTTGTAAATATTGTACGGTGCCACGATCTTCATCGGTATCTTTACAGCACGCCAGATGCAGAGTGTGGTTGGGCATGGTGGGTTTGAGCTGGGCAAAGCGATTGATCAGCAGCTCCTGTAAGGCGTTGAACTGATCCGCACTTCGGCTGATATGACCGTTGTTCACCTGATCCTCTAACCATAACCACTGCCAAAATCCGGTTTCATACAGGCTGGTGGGCGTGTCAGCGTTATTTTCGTAAAACTTTGCAGGTCCCTGGCCATCGTAAGCCAGATCAATGCGGCTATAGAGGCTGGGTTCACGTTCGTACCATGATGTCGCGATCTGATCCCAGAACGGTTCTGGAATGCAAAATCGGGTCATCAACTCTTCGCTACGAACAACCCGATCCACCACTTCAAGGCACATCTGGTGGATTTCCGCGGTGGGGTCTTCCAGATCATTTTCGATCTGTTGCAGCGAAAACTGGTAGTACGCACTTTCGTCCCAGTAGGGTTCGCCATGCATGGTATGGAAGTGAAAGCCAAATTCACGGGCTTTCACTTTCCAATCGGGGCGTTCAGGGAATGGGATGCGAAGCATCTATCCGCCCCAGGACGATGATGAACGGCTGGAGATTGTTTTGCCGAAACCGCCACGGCCAAGCGTACGAGAACTGCCTTTTAAAGGGGTGAACGCTTTATTGCCAACGCTTAGTTTGCGTTTATCCGCATCGCCGAACAGGGCTCCGTTAGCACCAACCCACTTGTTATAAGAGCTGGCATTTTTGCTTTTACCCAGTGCTTTGGGTCGATCAAAGTCCAGATCATATTCGTCGCTGGTTTGTTCATTTTCTCCCAGCATAAAACCGGCCATCAGCGGGTAAAAGTAACGCGTGCGTTGCTCACAGCTGTTGTAACCAAAATCGTACTCACAGTTGGACATGGACAGATAACGTGGTGCCGTCCGGTTCCATTCGCCTAACGCTTTCTGATACGCCATTTCACAGCGTTGGAGATCTAACGGATTATCCAGTTCGCATTCACCAATGGTGCGATAAATAAACGCGTCGGTGCTGTCGCAGCCGGTTAGCATATAGCTACCGCCCAGTACGATGCTGACTTTGGCCAGTTGCGCCGCTGACAGGTCGGGCAGCTTGCGCATTTTATTCAGGTTTATCTGACGGGATCGTTTCATCCGTGATGCCTCCCTTAATAGGTTAGAGACGCGGCGTTAAGGATGCCGATCGCAATAGACACTGCCCCCAGTACAATCCCTGCAGGTATTTCGTTGTCCTGAATGCGCTGGCTGATCAGGGGCATAAACATACGTACAACAAAAAATGCGACGATCTGGGCGATTAGTGCTATGACGGCCCAAACTGCAAAATCGACAATCGACACAGAGTTTGTCGCTGCACTTCCCAGTGCGATTGAAAAGCCGATAACTGCACCACTTAAGGCGCAGGCTGCAGCGCTATTTTGATTTTTCACCAGCGCCCATTCGTCGTACGGGGTCACTAAGGTGTAGAGAAATTTGAACAGCAATAACGCGACCAGCGACAGGCCAAAGTAGATTGCGAAGTTGGTCAGGCCAAGCAGCAAAGATTCAAAGGCTTCCATGCAGGTCTCCTATCTATAAAGTGGGTTTAATGGGCTGATAGTTTGGCCCAGTCAAAAGATTTAATTCGGTTGTCGGCGATGTAATAGAGGGTGCAGCCCGCTTTGACACGTTGATCTAATGACGGGTTGATCTCCGGGCGACCATCGGAATCCAGGTCTATCGCAATCAGCGTCGCACTGTAATGTTCTTTCAGTGGGATATAAAAATCGCGCACGGATAACTCAGGCATCCCCGCTGGATACTGAATTGAGAACTGTGTCATACCCTCCGCTACACTAAGTAGCTCGCGGTGCAGGCAGCTGGATCCCGGATCCATAGCGGCTTTGACCATCAGCTCGGTGGATACTGACGGTGTGCACTCAATAGTCGGGCAGTGTTCCTTCAGTAAGCGTGCCAGCGAATCATCGCGGAAAAAGGCGATGATATGCGCACCCACATTCTGTCCATACGCGTATAACCCGGCAGTGAGTGTAAAGTCATCCTGCGCGGTATCGATGATGATGGTGGAGGCATCGGACAGGCAGGCTCGGGCCATATCATGATCATCGTTGAACGCTTTGGCGCGCACAAACTCGATTTCACCCGGAAGCGGATTTTCCATCGCACCGGTGACACATAAACAGATTTTTCGTCCCTGATTCTGCGCGGCTTCCAGCAGTAGCAGGCGTAACATATCGGGTGTGCGTTGTTCGTCCCAGCCAATGACAACAATATGGTCGCTGAGGGTGAGTTGTTTGAGGCCCATGATTCCTTTTCTCCACTGATGTGCGCTAAACGCGGCAACTTTACCTGCGGTCAGGGCAAACAGGCTTAGACCAAAGGGGATGACAAAGAAGGCAACGATCAGTTTACCTTCGGCTGTTGTTGGGGATAGATCGCCATAACCCACCGTGGAGGCGGTTACCAGCAACCAATAGAGGAAGTCACTACCGGTGAGTCCTTGTTCTCCGGCGGCGGTTAGCATGCCCCAGCTGACTGCAATATACAGCAGTACCAGTAGCATCATGGCTTGCCAGTTCATCTGTTTGAAGTGGCGATTGAGCACTTTGCGAACGTATTTAAACAGCAGCACAGCAGGCGAATTTCCTTACTCGGTGAAACACAAATCATACTGTGCTTCCGCAGGGGCTTCTAGTGGTGTTCGGGTGGTATTGATGGCTGTGGCGGGTCTTTTAGGAAGGATCACCGGTGACTCGGATGAGGTCACCGGTTAAGGTCAAAATCAGAATGACTGTCGAAACGCGTCCGCGGTCATTATTGGGCGGGCCATCGATGTTGCTATTGTTGCTGCTTGTTGGATTAGCGTGGCATTACTTTCCGCCTGATTACCATTCATATCGTGCAGGTTGTTCTCAAAACCGACTCGAATGTCACCGCCCAGTGCGATAGCGGTGGCCGCGCAGCGGTGTTCCTGCTGACCGAATGCACAGACTGCCCAGCGTGTATCATCCTGCAGGGCTGAGAGCATTGGAATCAGATCCGTGGGTTCTGATTGTTGGGTTTTGCTATAACGCCCCAGAACGAACAAAAGGTGGTGTTTATCCTTCGGTAAAACACCTTCCTCTTTGAGCTGTTGGTAGCGTATGACATCTTCGGCCGAGTAGAGAATGTACTGGGCGATGATGCCTTGGTTATGCACCCAGTCAAAAAATGCTCCACCACGCTGCTTGTCTGCATTGCTGTTGCTTGGGATCAGCTCTCGTACCGCAAAAGAGGCGGCTTCGGGTCTTAACTCCCGAATGAGTTGAATCTGTTGTTCGGGGCTGAACTGGCCAACTGCTTCGGTGGTGAGCTGGATGACCACATCGGTGTTTAATTCTCGTCGTACAGCCTCCATGAATACGCGATTAATGGCCGGGTCCAGTGTGTGTTTGCCTGCGGAGTCTCGTGCATGAAGGTGAACGACCGCAGCGCCAGCAGAAACGGCCGCCCGCGTTTCAAGTGCAGCTGTGTCAGGCGTAACAGGCAGGCGAGGGTGGTCGGATGGCATACGGCGCGCCCCGTTTGGAGCCACAATCAATGCGATATCAGTGTTGGTCATGTCCTGTTTTCTCCGGTTATGCATGAAGCTTTTTGAAACTGGTGTTCACGGCGATCTCCAGCTTGTCGACCAGTTCGTCGATCTGAGTATCGTTAATGATAAACGGCGGTGCCAGCAGAATGTGGTGGCCATCACGACCGTTGATCGTGCCCGACATGGGGTAACACATCAGCCCGTTGGCCATAGCTTCCGCTTTGATTGCGGTATGAATAGACGATTCGATCGGTAATGGTTGTTTGCTGTCTTTGTCTGCAACCAGTTCGATGCCAACAAAAAGCCCCCGTCCTCTGATGTCGCCAATGTATGGATGATCAGAAAATGTGTGGTGAAGCCGGTTAAACAGCTTGGTGCTCATTTGCTTTACGTTATTCAGCAGTTGATCATCCTGAATCGTCTGTTGTACGGCCAGAGCTGCAGCGCAGGCAACAGGATGTCCCATGTAGGTATGACCGTGTTGGAAAAAACCAGTGCCCGATGAAATTGCATCAAAGATCCTTTGCTGAACCATGACAGCACCGATGGGTTGGTATCCCGCACCGAGGCCTTTTGCTAATGTGATCAGGTCGGGTTCAATGCCGTCCTGTTCGCAGGCAAACAGTGTGCCGGTGCGCCCCATGCCGCACATCACCTCGTCCAGAATCAACAGAACGCCATATTGATCACAAATCTCGCGAATGCGTTTCAGATAACCCGTCACTGCGGGTACCGCACCGGCGGTCGCGCCGACAACAGGCTCAGCGACAAAGGCCGCCACGTTTTCTGGGCCTAACTCGCGCAGCTTTTCCTCTAGTTGATTAGCCATACGCTGGCCGTATTCGAACTCACTCTCATTGGGGTGTTGGTCCCGGTAGGCGTAACACGGATCAATGTAGTGAGCGTCAGTCATGATGGCGGCAAAGGGCTCGCGGCGCCATTGATTCCCGCCCACGCCTAATGCACCCAGAGTATTGCCGTGGTAGCTCTGACGGCGAGTGATGTAGAGATGGCGTGAGGGCTGTCCAATCTCCAGAAAATACTGGCGAGCCATCTTAAGTGCGGCTTCGACGGATTCGGAACCGCCGGACGTAAAATAGACTTTGTTCAACGTGCCTGGGGCGTTTATCGCTAGAAACTCAGCCAGCTGCTCTGCCGGTTCTGATGTAAAAAAGCCTGTATGAGCAAAAGTCATGTCCTGAACTTGCTTCTGGACGGCGTCAATAACCCGAGGATGGCCGTATCCGAGACTGGTAACCGCTGCGCCGCAGCAGCCATCCAGATACTGATTGCCATTCTGATCTGTTAAATAGATGCCATGACCCCCTGTTGCTGTTGGGAGGTTAGCATGGCAATGACGATGGAATACGTGTGACATATCGGGCCTTGGATAAATATCGGATAGGTATGATTCTGTGGGTGTATTAAAGAAGGCTTCGCTTATTTCAACAAACGACTTATTATCGTGGGGTATGAGTTTTTGGAATGTCTTTGCGAGAGTCTGAATGCGACGTTTTTTACCCCCGTTGAACTCCCTGAAAGCGTTTGAAGCGGCAGCGCGTCATCTGAGTGTGACAACGGCAGCCGAAGAGCTTTGTGTGACGCAAGGCGCGGTGAGTAAGCAGATTCGTCAACTGGAAAGTCGTTTGGGGGTTGGTTTGTTCGAGCGGCGGGCGAACGGGATTTTACTGACTGCCGCCGGACAGCAGTATCTCCCGTTTGTCACCGCGGCACTGGATTCGCTTGATAGCGCGACCGAGCAATTGCAGCGGGGGACCCGGCGGCGAGAACGGTTGCTGCTGAGTGTGACGCCTTCTTTTACCAGTAGCTGGCTGATCTCCAGAATTCATGACTTTGAGCAGCAATACCCACATCTACAGGTCGATTTGATTTCCGGAGACGGTAAACCTGATTTTGCGGGGACGGAAGTTGATATGGCGATCCGCTGCCTGCTACCGGAAAGAGCCGGTCAATATCACCGGGTGCTGGTTAATGAGCGATTGCTGCTAGTGGCGTCGCCTGACGTGCTTGAGATGAAGTCGATGCTACAGCCCTTGGATCTGTTGCAGCATCGTTTGTTAACCCAAGTCACGCGGCCAGGAATGTGGGATGAGTTTTTACAGCAGCTTGGGTTGGAAGCAACACATGCAACATATGGTGCTGGATTTGAACATTTCTTTATGTCCATTAAAGCAGCAGAAGAGGGCTTAGGGCTGGGGTTGATTCCAGACTTTCTGGCACAGGAGTCGATCAGTAAAGGACGATTAGTTAACCCGCTCGGGTTGAGTGTCATGAGTGGCTTTGCCTACTATCTTTTCTGTCCGGGCTACAAGGCCGAGTTACTTAAAGTGATTCAGTTTAGGGATTGGCTGGCGCAAGAGCTGTTATCTGCACCTTTATAAGGTACAAAAAAATACCCCGCCTGAGACGGGGTGGAAGTGTTTCCGGATATGACTATCGAAGAAACTTCCGGGCTGTTTCAGATCATGCCTGTCCAGCACCCGTTGTTCTCTCAGAAAGTAGAGTGATATATCGGTAACTTGGGTTTTCGATGCTATCAAACAAATCTTTAAATTACAAAATAGAATAACGTTATTCTTTAGGATTATATGTGGTGCGACTTCCGGTGGGTGGGTTGGGCGCGCCAAATTACGTACAATAGCCTGAAATTATTCGTATTTTGGAGAACGTTCACGTGGAAGTGGAACTCAAATTACTCTACGTTTTTCTGGCAACCGGCTTGGTATCGATGTCTGCAGCGTTGAGTGCGGGTGCGCTCAATAAATTGGCTGATGAAAATAAACCGTCATTTATGCAGACTCGTAACGGTGCGGTCAGTGTGATCATGGTGGGTAATCTCTCGGCATTGACCTTGCTGTTTTCAATGGCATTCGGTTTCCAGAATTTTCAATGGTGGATTCCACTGAGCTGCATGTTTATCTCGTTCCCAGTGATGCATGTTGTGCTGTTTCAGCGCCTGTTTGGTGACGCGAAAAACCTGTTTATCATGACGCCGCTTGTCATAGCGTCAACCGTGACACTCTATTACTACTGGTAACCCGCCTGATGGACTTGTCCCAGATATTTAGTACACCACTTGATCCGGTCAGCCTTCTACTTGGATTTTCCTCCGGATCTCTAATCAGTGGCGGTGTTATCTGGGGCAGATTGAAGGCGCGCACAGCGGAGCTTACGCAGCAAACGCAGAAGCTCATGGATGCTGAGGTTCAGCTTAATGCTCAGGCGGAACAGCTGGCGATACAGCAGGTACAAGTGCAGGAGCAGGAAGTTGCTCATGCACGGCTTGAAGAGCGTTTGACGACACTGGGGCCTCTGCAAAACCAGAATCAACAGCTCAATGAAGAACTGACGCTGGCACGTGAAGAGGTTGTTATTCGCAGTCAGGATTTTGCAGAGCTGGAGACGCGATTAGAAGAACGTTCGGCTCAGCTTGATCTCTTGCGTCAGAATGCCAAAGAACTGGCTGCGTTGGCGGAAAAACGTCAGCAAGATCTGAGTGCCCGTAATAATGCCTTTGCTGAACTGAAAACCCGTCTTGATGCAGAGCGTCAGGCTCACGCAGATAAGTTGCGGACGCTGGAAGAAGCACGTGATCAGCTGAAAACAGAGTTTCAGAACCTGGCAAATAAGATCTTTGAGGAGAAATCTGCGAAGTTCAGCCAGACCAATCAGGAAGGGTTGGGACATATCCTCAATCCGTTGCGTCAGCAGTTGGGTGATTTCCGTAAGCGGGTGGAGGATGTCTATGATCGCGAGGCGAAGGATCGTCGTTCCCTGTATGAACAAATTGGCCACCTGAAACAGCTCAATCAGCAGATGAGCCAGGATGCAGTGAACCTCACCAATGCACTCAAAGGTGAGAGTAAAACGCAGGGTAACTGGGGTGAGGTGATTCTGGAGCGGGTGCTGGAAGAATCAGGACTGCGGCGTGGACATGAGTTCGAAACACAAGTGTCGCTGTCTGAATCAGGTAAGCGTTATCAGCCTGATGTTATCGTGCATCTGCCCGATAACAAAGATGTCATCGTCGATGCCAAGGTCTCCCTGACCGCCTACGAGCGTTATTGTTCGACTGAAAACGATCAACAACGGCAACAATTTCTGCGTGAGCATCTCCAGTCACTCCGTGGACATGTGCGTGGGCTGAGTGACAAAGCTTATCAAGGTCTCGAAGGCGTTCGCTCACTGGACTTTGTACTGTTGTTTATTCCGGTTGAAGGGGCCTTCATGCTGGCGCTGGAAAATGATCACGGCCTGTTTAATGATGCGTTCGAGCGCAATATTATGCTGGTGAGTCCTGCAACGTTGTTGGTGACCCTGCGCACGATTCATAACATTTGGCGCTATGAACACCAGAGTCAGAATGCCCGTGAGATCGCCAAGCGTGGCGGTGAGTTGCATGATAAGTTTGTCGGCTTCGTCGAGGCGATGGATGATATTGGTCGTCATATAGAACGCACCCGTCAAGCGTATGATACGGCGACAAACCGTCTTTCAAAAGGGCGGGGTAATCTGGTCAATCAGGCTGCCATGCTCAATCAGCTTGGTGCTAGTGGGAAAAAGAAGCTGCCGGAAAGTTTGCTTGAAACCGCATTTGAATCTGCGTTGGAAACATCCATCGGTTTAGATAAGGCGGATGCAGGAGAGGATGCATCATGATATCCGTGATCGGGTACGGCTCATTGCTGTCTGAACAATCGGCGCGGGAAACGGTGCCCGAGCTGGAAAACTTTCGTTTAGTGGAAGTGCCGGGTTTCCGCCGGATCTTCAACAAGGTCGGCATCGTTTTCTTCAGTCGTCACGGTGCGAGTGAAACTGATCTTGAGATCGCCTCCTGTTCAACTGAGGCATGCAGCGAGGCCAGTATTGTTTGTAGCCAGTTTGAATGCAGCGAAGAGGCGTTTCTGGGCCTGTATGAACGTGAGCATCGTTTTCGCTGGATTGAAGTCGAGACACTGGGTCAGCGCGGTGAGCGTTCATTGGGCCGGATCTGTACGGGATATAATGATCAGGACTATCGGTTGAACAAGTGCATCACTGACGATGAGTACCAGCGTCGTGTCGGGCAGTTTTATTCAGGGGCTCTCTGGCGTGATGACATTCTACCGTTTCCCCGATATTTGGCGTTCTGTTTGCAAGCCGCCAGCAGTCAGGGGGAGGCCGTATTAGATAACTTCCTTGATAACTCCTACTTAGCCGATGGCATGACAAGTATCCGCCACTATTTGAAATCCGCTCCTGCGTTGGCTGATTGGCATGTGATGGATACTGGGTACAGCTACACACGTAATAATCCCCCACAGCGTTAACTAATCCTGAGGTACGTGTGTCCGACGCACGATCTCTGTTGTTTGCACCATCCCCAACTTTAAGTTTCTGAGCGCCTAACCGCTCCTGCTATTCATTCTGAAACTCTCCTGTCTTTGACTCTCGTTGCATTCGCTTTCTGTATTTTTCTCACGGGTTGGCGTATCGCCTGCCAAAAAAACGTATTTTTTTATCGTTATGGTGAGATTATTTTTCTGTATGAATAATAATCAGTTTTAATCAAAATTCGATTTTGAAAACATGGTGAAAAATCAATATTAAATATTGAAAACCCGGTGAAAAATCAATATTAAGTTTTGAAGTTTATTTATTTCATCAAAATTAAGTTTTGATTTGTCAGTCATTCTTTAAATGGTTGATGCTGTTGGGTTTATTAAAATTACACGGTAAACTGCGCCCGCTTTGATGCGGTAGCCGCTTGAAAAACAACAATAATTTCTCTTAAGGCTGGCTGAAGTCGGCCGATAACATTTATACGAAAATTAAGGCTTGATTGTTCACGTGAGCATGCTTTACTTGTCAGCGTAGAGAAAATATACGTTCAAAAATTAAGCGGTTTTTCTCTATTTGCTCTAAAGTGCTTAGTGTTTAAAAAGCAAACAATGTGAGAAAAACAGTGGCTGATTCAAATATGATCGTCGCACTAGATATAGGTACCGCTAAGGTAGTTTGTCTGGTGGCCGAGGTCGGACCCGATAGAGAAGTGCAGGTGGTGGGCGTTGGCTCTCATGCTTCTCGTGGTCTGAAGCGCGGCGTCGTTGTGAATATTGAGTCAACCGTCAATTCAATTCAGCGAGCAGTAGAAGACGCGGAATTGATGGCGGGCTGCAAAATACATTCTGTAAACGTGGCTTTAGCGGGTAGCCATATCAGTGCAATCAATTCTCAAGGAATTGTGGCGCTGAAGGACCGCGAAGTGACTGCGCAGGATCTGGAGCGTGTAATAGATGCAGCGCGTGCTGTGCCAACACCTGCAGATCAACGTATTTTGCATATTTTGCCGCAAGAATATGCGATTGATAGTGAGCAAGGTATCAAGGAGCCACTGGGTATGTCCGGTGTGCGTCTTGAAGCCAAGGTTCATCTGGTGACAGGTGCGGCAAACGCCATCCAAAACATTGAAAAGTGTGTGCGGATGTGTGGTCTCGAAATTGATTCGCTGGTACTGAGTCAGCTGGCTTCCAGTCACTCCGTACTCACTGAAGACGAAAAAGATCTCGGTGTTTGTCTGGTTGATATCGGTGCAGGCACAAGTGACATGGCCGTCTATGTAGGTGGGGCTTTGTACCACACTGCGGTTGTTCCCGTGGCCGGGGATCAGGTCACAAATGACATTGCGGTGGCGTTGCGTACGCCAACGCAGAACGCAGAAGATCTGAAGATTAAATATGCATGTGCACTCTCTCAGCTGGCGAGCGCACATGAAATTGTTAAGGTCCCGAATGTGGGGGATCGCCCGGCAAAAGAGCTGTCGCGACAGGCGCTTGCTGAAGTGGTTGAACCACGTTACGAAGAACTGTTTGTGCTGATTCAGAAGGAATTGAAGCGCAGCGGATTCGAAGGACTGATACCAACCGGCATCGTGTTAACCGGTGGTACGGCTCGCATGGAAGGAGCGATTGAGCTGGCTGAGGAAATTTTCCACATGCCCGTGCGCCTGGCATCGCCAAAAGGCCTCGGCAGTATGTCGGATATTCTGGGTAATCCCATGTATGCCACGGCGGCAGGATTACTCAGACTTGCAGATGTAAACGAACAAGATGGGGCTAGCACATCCGTATCGATAGTAGAGCCAGAGAGCTCTGAGTTTCAGGTCGTGCAGCCAAACCTGATCCACCGGATGAAATCCTGGATTCAGGCAAACTTTTAATGGGTGAAAAGGTGCGCAAAGCGCAACTGGCGTTATGGGTTGGCGCCAACCTAGAGGGGAAATAGACATGTTTGAGTTGGTCGATAGTATCCCGCAGAGTGCTGTGATCAAAGTGATCGGCGTAGGCGGTGGCGGCGGTAATGCCGTGCAGCATATGGTTACCACCGAGGTAGAAGGTGTTGATTTTATCTGTGCAAATACCGATGCGCAGGCTCTGGAGAATATGGCGGCGCAGGCCGTTATCCAGATCGGCGGTGAGATGACTAAAGGCCTTGGTGCTGGTGCGAACCCGGACGTGGGACGTCAGGCAGCAATGGATGATCGTGACCGTATCGCAGAGATGCTTTCAGGTGCCGATATGGTATTTATCACGGCGGGTATGGGCGGAGGTACTGGTACCGGTGCGGCGCCAGTTGTGGCCGAAGTTGCGCGTGATATGGGTATCCTGACAGTTGCAGTCGTGACTAAGCCGTTTTCATTTGAAGGCCGTAAACGCCTGAAGATTGCGGATGAGGGCATCAAAGAATTAAAAGAGAATGTTGATTCCCTGATCATCATTCCAAACCAGAAGCTGTTGCCGGTACTGGGTAAAAACACCAGTTTGATCAACGCCTTCAATACTGCAAACGACGTATTGAAAGGTGCGGTTCAGGGCATTGCTGATCTGATTATCCGTCCGGGTATGATCAACGTCGACTTTGCAGATGTTCGCACCGTTATGTCCGAAATGGGCATGGCGATGATGGGTAGCGGAGCGGGTCGCGGTGACAACCGTGCGACCGAAGCAACTGAAGCTGCGATCAATAGTCCGCTGCTGGAAGATGTTGACCTGAAAGGTGCCAGCGGCATTCTGGTTAACATCACCGCCGGATTGGATCTGAGCTTGGGTGAGTTTTCTGAAGTGGGTAACATCGTTGAAGAATACGCATCGGACTCTGCAACGATTGTTGTGGGTACGGTCATTGAGCCGGAGATGAACGACGAGCTGAAGGTTACCGTCGTTGCGACAGGTCTGGGTCGTGCGCAAGAACAGGAAGTGCGTGTAGTCAGCACGGGCGGCGGTCGCGCTGCTGCTGCAACAACCGACTATAGCCAGCTGGAGCTGCCAACGGCGATGCGTAATCGTGCAGAAGCAGAGAAGTCCAAGCGTGTAACGGAAGCAACCCGCGAGCCAGAGCCAGAAATGCAGAATGGCCGCACGGGAACTGATGATATGGATTTCCTGGATATTCCAGCGTTCCTGCGTCGTCAGGCCGACTAAGTCGGTTATCAGTTACCATTGCATTAGCCGTCCGGTGAGAATCGGGCGGCTTTTTATTGCCTGTTTTTCGGGCAATAAAATCGGGTGATGCTTGCGAATTATACAGATATAAAATTAAGCCGAAAAAACGTAACTAATTGCTTGATTCAGAAGGATAACTACATTAAAGTACGCACCTCGTTTGAGGCGCTGCCTGCAGTGCTTAAAGCGAAGTTCGGTGAGGTGTCCGAGTGGCCGAAGGAGCACGCCTGGAAAGTGTGTATACGGAAACGTATCGAGGGTTCGAATCCCTCCCTCACCGCCATCCGAATTTAAAACGAAGAAGCCCTGGTTTAGCGACCGGGGCTTTTTTGTATCTGCGATATTTGATGGGAGGGTGAGAACCCTCGTGGTTCGAGCCGAGCGTAGCGAGACAACAGCGGAGCTCGCGACGCTGGCCCCGGAGGGGCGAAGTAATCCCTCCCTCACCGCCATCCGAATTTAAAACGAAGAAGCCCTGGTTTAGCGACCGGGGCTTTTTTGTATCTGTGATGTGCGATGGTATTCGTTATCTGAGACGCTGAGCTGGAATGCCACGTAATATCTCATCTGTGTGTGGTAACACCTATGAACAGCTTTAAAGCTGAAATCTTATTCATAGGCTCCTTAGGCTTTTAATTTCCCGTCCGTCGGTAATCCCCCGCAATAGAAGCAACCTTCCTATACTAATATTTGAGCACCGACCTCTAGTGAGGTAGTTTTGAAGGATAACTCAAATCGGACAACACAGCGTGTTGCCACTCAGCTCCTGCGAACGGTAAAGCAAGTCGCACGCGAGTTACATCCCCAGCAGCATTTTTCTGCTCAGCTGAATCTGGACAGTTCTTTGGATAAAGATTTCGCTTTTGACAGCCTCGGCAGGGTTGAGCTGCTGCTGCGCCTGGAGCGTACGTTTGAGGTGGTGATCCCAGACTCGCTGCTAAGCAGTGCAGATACGCCTCGTGATCTTCTAAGAGCTGTTCTGGGAGGGCGAAGCCGAGTTTCAGACTCTGTTTTGCCCGAGGTCGAGCGTGTTGATGCAGTGTTACAGGAGTCCTGTCTTGTACCTGAGCAAGCAGAGACCCTTATGGAGGTTCTGGAGTGGCATCTGCTCAACCATCCAGACCGAACTCATATCCGGCTCTACGACCCATATAGCGAGGGTACAACGATCAGTTTTCGTCAGCTGAAGATGGGGGCGATGCGGGTTGCAGCCGGTTTACAAAAGCTGGATCTACGGCCTCAAGAGCCGGTTGTCCTGATGCTGCCGACCTGTGAAGACTATTTTTACAGCTTTTTTGGTGTGCTGTACGCGGGGGGGATTCCTTGTCCGATCTATCCACCGGGCCGCACTAGCCAGATCGAAGATCATCTCAACCGCCATGTCAGCATTGTGCAGAATGCTGCCGCCGGGATCATGCTGACTCAGGCCGAAGCCTTGCCGTTTGCCGGTTTACTGCTGAGCCGGGTGAGATCGTTACGTCATCTGGTGACGGCAGCGGCGGTGCAAACCGAATGCCAGCTCCCGGATCTGCCGAAACTGCACGCAGAAGATATCGCTTTTTTGCAGTATACCTCCGGCAGCACCGGTACACCCAAGGGGGTGGTGCTGACTCATGCCAATTTGCTGGCGAACGTACGCGCTATGGGGGAGGTGGTGCAGGCCAATTCCAACGATGTGTTTGTCAGCTGGTTGCCGCTTTATCATGACATGGGGTTGATTGGGGCCTGGTTCGGCAGTCTCTATCATGCCGCGCACCTGGTCATTATGTCGCCTCTCAGCTTTATTGCCCGACCCCAGCGTTGGCTGGAAGCGATCCACCGATTTCGGGGTACCTTATCGGCATCACCTAATTTTGGTTATGAACACTGTGTCCGTCTAATTGAAGACGAGACACGACAGCAGCTTGATCTCTCTTCCTGGCGTTGTGCTTTTAACGGAGCCGAACCTGTCAGTCCCCAGACATTACGTGCGTTTAGTGAACGGTTTGCTGCTTGTGGGTTTAATCCCGAGGCGATGATGCCGGTATATGGTTTGGCTGAGAGTACCGTAGGGCTGGCGTTTCCGGCTCTGCAGCGGGAGCCTAAGGTGAATCTGATCGAGCGTGAACGTTTCACTCGAACGGGTTGGGCAGAACCTTGCTCTGCTGGAGATAAACGAGCGATTGAAGAAGTCGCCTGTGGACGGGCGTTGCCACTACATCAGCTTAGAGTAGTGGATGACCGTGACCGGGAATTGCCAGACCGACAGGAAGGGCGGATTCAGTTTCAGGGGCCCTCTTCAACCAGTGGCTACTATCGTAATCCTGAGCAAACTGCCGTCCTATTTCATGGTGATTGGCTCGAAACAGGTGATCTTGGTTATTGAGCTCTATGTGACTGGCAGACAGAAGGACCTGATTATACTGGCGGGACGCAATATTCATCCGGCGGAACTGGAAACCGCCATAGGAAACATGGAAGGAATCCGCAAAGGTGGCGTGGTGGTCTTTGGGAGCCGCAGCCTCGAGCGAGGTACAGAGCGTCTCGTGGTGATGGCTGAAACCCGTCAGAAGGATAATACTCGCCGCGCGGAACTGAGTGCTGAAATCAATCGGTTGGCTGTCGATCTGTTGGGGCAGCCGGTGGATGAAGTCTTACTGGTAATGCCAAACCGCGTGCTGAAAACCTCCAGCGGCAAGGTGCGCCGTTCCGCTTGTAAGGCGCTGTACGAGGGGGGGCTCATCAGGATGCCTGAACGTCGCTGGTTGCAATGGTTGCGCATTGGCCGGGAGGAGCTGGCTGGACGGGCGGGAAGGTTCCGGCAGCGGTTTCTGGATTCTGCTTTTGCCGTCTATGGTTGGAGTCTTTACGGTCTGCTGCTTTGCCTCGCTCTGCCGCCATTCCTGTTGCTTCCAAGCGTGAAGTTGCGTTGGAGGGTGATTCGGCAGGCTGTCCGGCTTCTGGGCAAGCTAACAGGTACATCGGTGCGGCTTGAAGGCGCTGAACATCTACCTCCGCATGGGCAAGCCTGTATTTTTGTTTGCAATCATTCCAGCTATCTCGATGGCTACGCACTGGTGGGTTTCTTGCCGCATTGTGTGCGGTTTATCGCCAAAGGGGAATTAGAGGAGAAAAAATTGATTGCTTTTCTGTTGCGTAAAATCGGTGTCGAATTTGTTGCTCGTTTCGATCCGGATCAGGGGCATGCTGATATCACTCGGTTGGCGCATCAGGTTGGGAATCGCACGCCTCTTTTCTTTTTTCCGGAAGGTACATTCACGCGCGTGCCTGGTCTCAGGTCCTTTCATCTAGGTGCATTTACAACTGCGTGTCAGCAGCAACTGCCGGTGGTGCCTGTGGCGATACGAGGAACCCGAACGATGCTGCGCGCGAACAGTTGGTTTCCTAGGCGGGGGCATATCATCATTTCCATCGGTGAGCCTATCCCCAGTCATGTTGGGGACGGAAAAAGCCTCTGGCAGCAGGCATTAATTTTGCGGGATTGCACGCGGGCTGAAGTTCTGAGGCTTTCTGGAGAGGCCGACCTGAATACGGAAACAGCGATCAAAAGGACAGAGTAATTTGTCCAGAGAGGGGTTAGATTGAAGTGCAGTGATGTCGGGAGATTACGATTTGCGCCGAGCTAAGTTATGTTACGTGACTTTATAGCATCCTGGACCCTCTCAGCCAGATTCGGTTAGGTGAGCGAAACGGGTCGATAGACCCATTGCGCCGCGACCTCTGAACGGGCCCGTCATCGCTCTTTAGTACGATGAACTGAATTTTCTTTCTAATATCAATTTCATACACGCATATCTCAACTTTTCCCAGCATCAGATAGGCAGTACACTCTGATCTATTGCACCACGCTTGGTGATCAAATTTTCTGGAGGTTGGGAACAATGTTTCGGTTTTCATCGCGGGTCGGAATACTGGAAATTGTCTTGCTAACTCTGATGCTGTCAAGTTTGAGAATACAGGCGGCGGAAGAATATATCCGTATCGACGAGTATGTTGCTCAACATCCTGAACAGCGTACGGTTATGGATGCTTTTTCCAGGATTGTACGTGCGCCGGCAGAACCGATTGCGACCGTACCAGAACGCCCGGTGCGTATCGCGGTGATCTATCCGGGCTTGCAGACCTCGGACTACTGGCGTCGGAGTTTAGTTTCTTTCGAACATCGCCTTCGGAGTCTTCAACTCCCTTATGAGCTTAAATCCTTCCTGTCACGTCCCTCAGTTGATACCGCACTCCAAAGTCAGCAGCTAGCAGAAGCCTTACAGTGGCAGCCGGATTATCTGGTCTTTACACTGGATATCGCTCCCCAGAGCCGAATGATTGAGCGTTTAATCGCACGGGGAAAACCCAAGCTTATTTTACAGAATGTCACTACACCACTGGTGCGTTGGAAGGCACATCAGCCTTTTCTCTATGTTGGATTCGATCACGCCCAAGGGACCAAGCTAATGGCGGATTGGATGCTTCAGCAGATCAACCACGAGGGTAAATATCTGATGCTGTACTTCTCTCCGGGGTATGTGAGCCAGATGCGCGGTGACACATTTGCCAGAGAAGCCGCTCGGCACTCTCGTGTGACTCAGGTTGCGGCTTACTATACCGATGGAGATCGGGAAAAAGCCTATACAGCTACACTCAGAACTCTGAAGAAGCACCCCGATACGCAGATGATTTTCGCCAATTCAACTGATGTGGCGCTTGGTGCGCTTCAGGCATTACGTGAAAGTGATCGGTTGGACATCCTGTTAAATGGTTGGGGTGGAGGAAATGCGGAGCTTAAGGAACTGAATCATCAAGGGCTTGATGTCACTGTTATGCGCATCAATGATGACAACGGCATTGCGATGGCAGAAGCCATCAAGCTGGACCAGCAGAATCAAGCGCAGCGCGTACCCCAAATATTTTCCGGAGATATAAAGCTGCTGAATAAGGATCAGTCACCCGCTGAGCTTAAAAAGCTTAAACAACAAGCCTTCCGGCTCAGCGATCTGCCACTAGAGACTCAATAAGTGCAAAAAGTACGTTTTTCGACCGTCATTCTTCTATTGGTGTTAGCTTTGTTGGCAGCGTCATCGGCTATTTTGCTGACACCGGCCTACCTTGGCTCTGAGAAAGCACTTCAGCATGAAATAAAGCTGGCGTACGAACGGGACCAGCGTGCTTTGAACAGCCTCATTGAAGCGCGGTTTAAGAATATTCAGCAAATTAGTCAGGAAGTCATTAAAGCTCGAGAGTTGCGCTGGGCGTTAAACGCGAACGAACCAAAAATGATTTCCCGCGTAATAGACACTTTACTTGCGGGGGAGAATGGTCAACACATCGATGCCATCGTGATTGAAAATAGTGACGGCGTCCCTACTGTTGGCACCAATAGCAGCCTTCTAGGCGTACAACTTCCACTAGAAAAGATCAGTCAGCACTACACGCCTTCGGCGACCTGGAGCAGCGTCAATGTGGAAGGTGATAGTGAGTACTACAGCGTATTACGTTTAACCCTGCCGGTGGTTGATGAGCGTTTCGGCGAAGTGATCGGAAAGATGCACACCTTTGTGTTGCTGAACGATAACTACTGGATCATTGGTCAGCTGCAGAGTTTGTTTGGTTCACAGGCTATCTCCCTGAGTCTTGGCAGTCACGTATTGGACGAACTGGAAGGTGCTGCGGGGCAGTTGCACAACTTACATGCCGCAGGTCTGATCTCAGAGGGTGTACTGACGACCGAAAACAGCATCTTACGTGAGCATTCTCTACGAATTGGCAGCAGTGAGCGTTACAGTGTTCGTACGTTGTTGCCGAACAACGCTTACCTTGCTCTAAGGGATGCCTATATATCGAATCTCTCCTATGCAGCACTGTTGGTGATGGTGCTCGGCATTGTCACCATGCTGGTTATTCAGTATCTGACACGTAGCTCGCTGTCCTATCTGACCCAATATGCTGAACAGATCCCTGAAAGTGGTTCACCACAGCCGTTTAGAGGCGGGCGCTTCAACGAATTTGTCCGGGTGGGCAATGCGGTTGAGAAAATGTTGCTGCGGATCCGTGATCGTGACAAACATTTATCCAGTATTATCGACCATTCGCCGGGCCTTATATTCATCAAGGGTATGGATCAGCGCTATCAATTGGTCAATACACGTCTGGCGGAACTGTTTAACCTGACTTCATCCCAGATGATTGGCAAGCGCGATCAAGGGGTGTTGAGCGATGACTTGATGGTGTCTGTGCTGAAATCGGATCAGCAATTGCTAAAGAGCCATCACCCCACCCAGTATGAGATGAAGATTGAAACCAGCAAGGGACTTTGCACCTTTTTGGTGAGTAAGTTTCCGATCTTTTGTGATCAGGGAAATCTGGAATCGATCGGTGGCATTGCGACGGATATTACCGGTATTAAACAGGTAGAGGATCAGCTGAGGCTGGCTCAGCAGGTGTTTGCTGAGACCGGCGAAGCCATTATCGTTCTTGATGAGGAACATGACGTACTGACCTCAAATCGTGCATTTGTAGAGATGAGTGGTGTCAACGAGTGTGACATTACGGTTGCCGCACACAAATTTCTGGCGGCATACCCGGATATTCTCCACCAATTGGAGCATGCTAAACGATGGCAAGGCGAATGCTCATTGGAGTGCGCTGATGGCAGCTCATTGCCGGTACTTGTATCAGCAACGCTTCTCTCCAGTATGGAAGGGAAAAATCGGTACGTGATCTTGTTCCGGGATATCACCAACCTGAAAATAGCTGAACAGCGGCTTCAGCGGTTGGCCTTGTATGACAATCTGACCGGTTTGCCGAACCGCAGTCTGTTCAATCAGCAGTTAGAGAAGGTGCTAAACCGCGATACGCAGCTTATTACAGCAGTGTTGTTTATCGATCTGGATCGTTTCAAGAGTATCAACGATACCTATGGTCATAGTGTGGGTGACCAGTTGCTGCTTCAGGTAGCAGATCGATTGCGCACCTGCGTCAATCTGAAAGATTCGGTTTCGCGTTTAGGGGGAGATGAGTTCACGGTAATACTGCGAGATATACCTGATCGCAGTCAGGTTGAGCCTATTGCCCGACGCATTACCACAGCGTTACGCAAACCTTATGACCTGGGGACTATTCGGTGCTTTACATCTGCGAGTATCGGCGTCGCGATTGCCGGTAAAGACGGTGAAGATGTAGACACACTGACGCGCCATGCCGACCTGGCGATGTATCAGGCCAAAGCTCAGGGGCGCGATATTATCCAGTTCTTTGACCAAGTGATAAACGCGCGTCATCAGCAACGTCATCAATACGAAGAAGATCTTCGCAAGGCTGTCGATAACAACGCGCTGTTTGTCGTATATCAGCCGCGTTTTGATATTAGCGGCCAGCATATGCGTGGGGCTGAAGCGCTGGTTCGCTGGAGCCATCCGGTGCATGGCGCAGTATCGCCCGCTGAATTTATCCCTATTGCCGAAGCGTCCAATTTGATTGTTCAGCTGGGGCGTTTTGTCTTATTTGAAGCCTGTAAACAAGCGTCGGCATGGAATGCCGATGGTTATCAGCTAGGGGTCTCAGTTAACCTGTCTCCTCGCCAGCTGCATGAGCGGGATCTGGTTAAGGATATCAGTCGTGCGCTGAGTGAGACGGGGCTGCCTCCGCATCTGCTTGAATTGGAAATCACAGAAACCCATGTGATGGAAAATATCGATCAGTTTCTCCCGCTATTAAATGAGATCAGGCAGATGGGCGTCACGTTGGCGGTGGACGACTTTGGTACCGGTTACTCCTCTCTGATGTATCTGAAAAAATTACCGGTCGATATCGTTAAAATTGATCGCTCGTTTATCATGGATGTACCGGGTGATACCGATGATGAGAATCTGGTACGTGCAATCATTAGTATGTCCCACAGTCTGCGCCTACGCGTTGTAGCAGAAGGCGTTGAAACTGAAGAACAGCAGCAGTTCCTGTGCAACCTGGGTTGCGATCAGCTTCAGGGATTCCTGTTTGGACGGCCTGATAGTGTCACTCAACTGAAGGAATTGGCCGACCAACAAATAGCGACTCCTCTGTAAGAGCGTGGTGGGTCATCGGGCTATTTGTGCCAAATCAGTAAGACTTCCGGGTTTTATCTTGTAGAACGATTATTGCTTGTCGAGCATTACGGCTAGGGACTTTATGCGCATCGGACGTGATCAGTCCACCGTGACTTTCAGGTAAGGCGTTCAGGGTATCAATGTGCTGGTGTGGAATGATCAACAGATGACAGGGGCCTACGGATCTATATCGTGAAGCACGATCAGTTTGTCGTCTTCATGCACAATATCCGCAGGGATCTCCTTGGTGACGGTTTTGCAGAATAAACCGTCCATATAATACCTCACACTAAGTGATCTCAATTTGATTATCTGCTCGACACGCTAAACATTGGAGACACCAAGAAAATAGGGGGCGAGCAGGCGATTTAGTCGTGTGTAGCTTGATGTTTGCTACGCTGAGGGTATGGCGAAACGAAGGTCAACTCATGTGTGGACGATACAACATCATCGATGATCCCTATACTCGCGCTTTGTTAGAAATTTTGGATATCCATGGGCATCTGGAAACCCGTTATAACATCGCACCAACGGAGAGAGTGCCGGTCATTCGACAGGGCCAGGCGGGTAATGAGCTATCCAGTATGCGCTGGTGGTTGGTGCCGTCCTGGGTTAAAGAGCCTAGCACCCGATATTCAATGTTTAATGCCCGTGCCGAAGGTTTGGTTGAGAGTAGAGCTTTTCGGCATTCCTTTAAGCGTCAGCGCTGTATTCTTCCCGCCAGCAGCTTCATCGAATGGCATACAGAGGACGGTAAACAGCCCTATGAGATACGGGCGGAGACGGGGGCATTGGCGTTTGCCGGTCTTTGGGAGTGCTGGGGAACTGGCGCAGAACAGATCTACAGTTGCGCGATGATCACCACTGATGCCGTGTCAGAATTCAGAGATATTCACACGCGGATGCCCGTGATGTTGGCACCGGATATGTTTCAGCAGTGGTTGGAGCCAGCAATCGATGGTAAAGCGTTGATGCCGTTTTTACTGCCGCAACTGCCCACGTCACTGCTGGTTGTGGCGGTAGATCCGCGCATAAACCTTAGTCGCCTGAAAGAAGCACCTGAACCGATTTCTGAGGTGGGGATGATTGTCGCTACTTAGTTATTCTCTAATAGATTAAGTAGCTCTTTTTGCAATGCTTCGGGTGTCTGTCGTAGTTTTCTGGCGAACTCAGCGGGGACCTCGGTCTGGTCATCATACCTTTCTGCCCAATCAATCATCGCTAGCATCATTGGCATCAGCGCAATGCCTTTCTCTGTCAGGCTGTAGATGTTTTTAGAACGTTTGACTGCGTCTTGGCGTTTACTAACGATGCCATTGTGCTCTAAATCAGCCAGGCGGCTGGCCAGTATATTGGTAGATATTCCCTCCCCAGCTTCTAAAAACTCACTGTAATACTTACGTCCTTTGAACATCAGATCACGAATGATTAAGAAGCTCCATTTGTCGCCGAACTGACTCATACCAAATCGGATAGGGCAGCCCGCCCAATTTTGCTTTTTCTTATCAACCATAAGCAGAAGGGTATCGTTATTGAATTTAACTTGCAAAAAAAAAGCTAACTAACTAAGGTGAATTAAACTTGCAAAAAACAAGTAATTATCAGGAAGAATAAAGATGAAGTTATATGTCATTGTGGGTTCACCTAATTCACGCAAAGTACTCGCGGTCGTTAAGCATGCCGGGATAGAGGTGGATATCGAATACCTTGACCTTTTTGCGGGCGATACCCATCAAGCGGACTATATCGCTTTAAACCCCAACGCCATGGTGCCAACGTTAGTTGATGGCGGCTTTAAATTGTGGGAATCCAACGTAATCATGCAGTACCTAGCCGATAAGGCTGGAGATGATGTCCTCTATCCGAAAAATCTTGCGCTCAGAGCGGATATCGGCAGGTGGCAATCTTGGGAATTGGCTCACTTTAACCAAGCCTTGGGTACGCTGGCGTTTGAGTCGGTAGCCAAACCAAATTTTTTGGGCGCGCAAGGCAATGCAGCGGTTATAGACCATGCTAGGCAACAGCTGGCGAGGTTTGCTCAGGTTTTAGATGCTCACCTGAAAGGTCGGTCTTATATGGTAGGGGACACTATCACTCTGGCTGATTACTCGATGATTCACGTTGAGTTTTTTAAAGAGATGGTCCCTTTTGATTGGACACCCTTTTCACATATAAACGCTTACTTTGATCATATGCGAGAGACACCGCATTGGTTAGCAACTGCACCTGAGAGTGCCGAACAGATAGGCAGAAAACCCTAATATTGATGAATGTTGTATTGGCGGTGCCACGCGCGATCTCGTCGTTGGTTTGACTTAACAGCGACGGTAGCAAGGGGTATTTTACTGACCAATAAGCGCCAGTACATCAGCGCGACCCGCATTGGCCTGGGCTTGGAGTGAAATTGCCACTTCCTGTTGGATGAGCGCGCGGCTGTGTTCAGAAGTGGCTTTGGCCATATCAGTATCGTTGATACGGGAGCGTGATTCAGCGTTGTTGACGGATGCGTCAGTCAGGCTGCGGCTTACACTATCCAGTTGTGCCTGACTGCCGGCAAAGCTGCCCGCCGAATCGTTAAGGAGACTGATGGCACCATCGATACTGTCGAGTGCATTCGCTGAGCTTATATCAAGCGAAAACAGCCCCTGATCGGCGAGGGTGCTTTGCAGATCAGGAGTGTTGATGGCCGTGGAGCTATCGCCTGCCTGAATATTGATATCCCTTTCTTCGTTCAGCAGTGACTGGCCATTGAAGCTGGTTTGTCCAATGGTATCCTGAATTCCCGCAAGTAATTCATCAGCCTGCTTCTGCAGGGATTGTCGATCAGACTCATTCAACGTGCCGTTTTGGGCTTGGAGCGATATTTCGCGTAGTTGTTGCACCGAGTCTGTAATTTTCGAAATGCCACCCTGCGCGATTTGGGCGAGGGAACTGCCATCCATAACATTGCGTAGACCCACTGCGTTTTCATTTATCTCACGAGTCAGGCCGATAGAAACCTGGATACCGGCAGGATCATCAGATGCTCGATTAATACGCTGGCCGCTGGATATTTGCTCGCTGGTTTCTGCAAGTCGATTCGTACTGTGTAGAGAGCTGCTGGATATTGCCGGTGAGTTCAGCTGTAGTTCCATTGCCTTGCGCTCAATATTCATGGATGAGTATTGAGTATACTACGAAAAAAGTATGAGTAAAGTTTGTACAGCTGGTCCGGCTTATTAATACCGGCTTTGTTGAAATACTGAGAATTGAAGGGGGCTAAACTAAGGGCGGCCTAAACCTACCAACCAGGCGGCAAGTAATAGGGGAATGATAAACGTACAGATCTTGCGCCCAGAGCGCCATATCTCGAGTTGTTCGCGTTCTTTTATCGCAATATGGGAGGTGATCACATCGTGCACTTCAGCCCGAGCGGCTTTTACCGCGTTGTCGATCTTCATGCCCAGATACAGCACCATCATATGGCAAACAAGTGTTGCCAGTAGGCTCATTAATAGCAGCCAGCCGGCGGGTGCAGAAAAATTGGCGTAATAAAATTCATACATACATCTGCCCATATGACATTGGGTTTCATCCTGTTACGGGGCTATAACCTAAGTATTGCATAGATCACGGAATACACTTTGTATGACCCAAACAATCCCGTGCTATAGCTCCGTAACGTTGAGGTTACTTTGCATTTCCGCAAAGGGTGTATTCTTAGGCATATAGATCACGGGGCTGCTTAAAGGTGCTTAGAAACAGCAGAGCTATCTCCGTAGGAGCCAAGAGGTTTGTTGTTGCAGCGTGTCGATTGTCGTCCTCTATTTTTAGATGCCATTGATGTGAACGTGCGCTTTTTACTCAATCCGTTAACCATGAGATAGTCGGTCTTGTTGTCATATAATTCCCTTCCGGAACGAATTACAAAATGTGTTGTTATGTCATTTAATACTGTTGAACTTAATCGCCAGCGCCAACCGTTGGAACACATGGACACCGTCTGGCTATTTGGCTACGGCTCACTGATTTTTAAGGTGGATTTTGAGTATCTGGAATCGCGTACCGCCAGTATTCAGAATTGGGAGCGCCGTTTCTGGCAAGGGTCTCATGATCATCGTGGTACGTATGAGGTACCTGGGCGGGTGGTAACACTGATTGAGCGTGAAGGTAGTCATTGTAAGGGCGTCGCATACCGCGTACCCACTGAGGTATTCGATCATCTGGATGTTCGGGAAAAGAACGGGTATCTGCGCTTTTTTACACCGATGACATTTGAGGATGGAAGCAAGGCGGATGGTTTGGTCTATGTCGCATCCGAAGACAACGCCGCGTATTTGGGTCCGGACAAGGACGAAAAAATGGCCAGACAGATCGCTATGGCATCCGGTCCCAGCGGTCCGAATGCGGAATATCTGCTGAAACTGGCGGATGCATTACGTGCTCTTGGCGATCATGATGAGCACGTCTTCCGTCTGGAAACGTTGCTCAAAAGCGAATCGATATAAATCGTCCGGTTACGCCAGTGACATTGCACTGGCGCGAAGGAATGAGGTAAATAGAGTTGAGGTAAAACGGAATAACCCGCCCGCATCTACAAGGTATTGACCATTTGGCCGCCGTCCATGGTGATAACCGAGCCGGGCATAAATGATCCCGCATCGCTGGCGAAAAGCGTGCGCCTTCCTCATTCGTCCAGGCAATCACTTCGATCGGGTGTTCGGTTTCAATCTGATGTTCATGCAGGGTTTCAAGTACTTCTACTCCGGCCGATACACCGTAGACTCCATTGTACTTGCCTCCGGTTGGCTGAGGCTGTAATCACCGGTGGCAGGCTGCGATCGCGACCGTGACGGGCGATCGAAGATGTTGCCCATATGATCGATGGTCACGATACAGCCGACGTTTTCGCACCATTGAATAATGAGGTCCCGCCCGGCTTTATCCTCGTCGGTCAGCGCCTGACGGTTACAGCCGCCGTTGGCCGTAGCGCCGATCTTTGCCATGGCTTGCAATCGCATCCGGAGCCGCTCGCCGCTCGTCTCTACCGTCATCACGTCTGACTTTTTCATTGTTAATTGTCCTGTTTTTTGGGCCCAAAATGGGTCGCTATGGCGACAGTCGCTCTATGTTCCAGCTATCGTTTTGGTCTCTCATATACTGGAATCTATCGTGTAATTGGCTGGCGCCACCTTGCCAGAACTCGATCTGCGAAAGATGTACCCGGGACCCACCCCAAAACTTAGGCAGTGGAACCTCAGTGTCAGTGAAGGAGCGCTTGAGCGCTTTGAACTTGTCTTCGAGCAACCGGCGGGATGAGATGACTTGCTTGGCTCGGATGCCCAAGCGCCTAGCTGACTGTTGCGTGGTCGCAGCAAAAAATAACGCAGGGTTTCTGCACGAGAAAGCATGCTTGCCTGAGCTGAAATAATCACCTGCCGTTCTCGGCCTAGCCATTAAAACATCAGTGATACACGAGGGTTTCCCTTAATCTGCTGTGCTTTCCGGCTGTCCAGATTGGTGAAAAACACGCAACCCTGATCATCAAAGTGTTTCAACAGCACATTGGCAGAGAAGGTTGCCCGTTGGTATCAACAGTCGTGAGGCTTATGGCGTTGGGCTCGCCATCCGAATTTTTAAGGAAAAAGCCTTGGTTTAGCGACTGGCGCTTTTTTGTATCTGCGATATTTGATAGGAAGGTGAGCCCCCCGTAGTGTCAACCTGAGCTGCGTAGGTGCGTGTAGCGAGATAACAGCGGAGATTTCGATACTGGCGCAGAAAGGACGAAGTCCTATCCTTATCGCTGTCTATTTGCGTTATTGCGTTCTTGTATAGTGAATTAGAAGAAGGCGGCGTGGCTTGATGAGTTGTCAGGTGAGATGAACCCCTTGACATTGATGATACTTTCTCTCTCATACATGATCTGTAGCGGACAACGTGTGTGGTACCGCTTAAGGTTCATTAACCGCTGTTATTGTTCGGGTGCCAGGGCAGCAAACGGTCGGTTTCCTTCTTAACTACGGCGTAGCACTCACAGCAAAGCGCCTCAAGCTGTGGGCGGTCGAGCACGTTGATATGACCGCGGTGATATTCGATCACTCCAAGTTTCTGCAACTTGCCTGCGGCATCGGTCACACCTTCACGACGGACTCCAAGCATGTTGGCAATCAGTTCTTGAGTCATGATCAATTGATTACCCGGCAGGCGGTCTAGTGATAGTAACAACCAGCGGCACAGTTGCTGGTCGATTGTATGGTGCCGATTGCACACGGCTGTCTGGGCCATCTGGGTGATCAAGGATTGCGTATATCTCAGTAGCAACAGCAACAAATCTCCGTGGCGGTCAAATTCCTCCTTGAGGCGAAGCGCCGAGAGCTGGAGGGCAGAACCGGCACTCTGAACCAGCGCGCGGCTGGGGGTACTCTCACCGCCCATAAATAAACTTACTCCAACCAAACCTTCATTACCCACCACCGAAATTTCTGCAGAGGCACCGTTTTCCATCACGTTGAGCAACGAAATGATGGAGTCTGTCGGGAAGAACACCTCCTGCTGAATCTCGCCTGCCTCGTATAACACTTTACCGAGTGGAAGAGTGATCGGTTTGAGGTAGGGAAATAGACGCTTCTGCACCTCGGCAGGTAAAGACATCAATAAATGGTTTTGTTGTGCAGAGAAGTGCATTTTTCATACCTGAATATCTTTCAAAATTCATCGTCTTCAATAAGAAACGGCACATGTGTGCAGTACAGTTCCGAATGAGTCATCTGGCAAGTCCGTTCATCCTCAAATAGCGATTTATGTTCGATAGCGAACCGACTGTTTTCAGAAGGGCGCGTAATCTGAACCTAAGGTTGCGTAACGTTGTTACCGAAGTTACTTACACCACATAACCTTGTGGTCATCAAATCTGGGCAGTCTAACAATGGCGCTACAGTCACTGTTATTCCAAGGTCAAACGGGATCAGGAGCGACATGTGAAATGATTATTCAAGGCAGTAAAGGGGATCAACCGGACCCTTGGCGTAACCGGCAGAAACTCGATTTTAATCCAGGCCGTCTGATGGAGGAGTGGCTAAATCGCTACCGTCAAGCGCCACCGGGCGGTCGCCGTTCCCGTATCGCTATGCTAGTGGTATTTGTCTTAGCCGGATTTGGTTTATGGACCGCTTATTATACCGTACCGAGTGACTCGGTTGCGGTGGTGCAACGCTTTGGAAAATACATCTACGAGGTGCCGCCAGGCCTGCATTTTAAGCTGCCTCTGGGTATGGATATCGCCACCATTGTGCCTGTTAAACGTCAGCTTAAGCAGGAGTTTGGTTTTGCAACGCCCGGTGCCAGAGATCCCTACCAAAGCCCCCGGGTTCGTGACCAGAGACGTGAAACTCAGATGGTCACCGGTGATCTCAATGCGGCGTTGGTGGAATGGGTGGTTCAGTATCGCATCGCCGACCCGGTTAAATTTCTGTTTGAGGTACGCGAACCTGCTGAGACCCTGCGCTATGTGTCTGAATCTGTCATGCGAGAAGTGGTGGGTGATCGTACCGTCGACGAAGTGATTACTGTAGGGCGTCAGGAGATCGAGATCGAAGCGCTCGCCAGGATGCAAAGTCTCTCCACTAAATACGTCATGGGGATCAGTATTGATCAAGTCCAGCTGAAAAATATCAACCCTCCGTTACCGGTGCAAGATTCCTTTAACTAGGTCAATCAGGCTCAGCAGGAAAAGGAGAAGCTGATTAATGAGGCACGGCGTGATTACAACAAAGTGATTCCTCTGGCTGAAGGGGAAAAAGACCAGCGGATTCGCGAAGCCGATGGTTATCGGCTTAAACGTATTAATGAAGCAGAAGGTGATGCGGCGCGATTCAGCGCTTGTTGGATGAATACCGTAAGGCGCCGGAAGTTACCCGGCGGCGTATCTATATAGAGACCCTGCAGGAAGTGCTACCGGATATTCAGGCGAAGGTGATCGTTGATATACAAGCCGGTGGCATTTTGCCGTTACTTAATTTGAACTCACGCAGCGAGTTACAGCCATGAATCGTATGAAATGGACCGGTCTTTTCGTGCTGGTCGTGCTGGTTCCTTACCTGTTTTTCAGCTCGGTATATACCGTCAGTGAAGTCGAACAGGTAATTATTACCCAGTTTGGTAAACCGGTGGGGGCTCCAGTGACAGAGGCAGGCCTGAAGCTGAAGCTGCCCTTCATTCAGGAGGTCAATGCTATCGATAAGCGGGTACTTGAATGGGATGGTAATCCGTCGGATATGCCCACCAAGGATAAGCTTTACATCTCTGTTGATCTTTTTGCCCGTTGGCGCATCACCGATCCTCTACAATATTTTTTGCGGCTACGTGATGAACGCAGTGCTCAGTCCCGTTTGGACGACATTCTGGGCAGCGAGACCCGCAATGCAGTGGCCAAGCATGAGCTCATCGAAATTATCCGCACCACCAAGGATCGTGTACCGTTGCGCGATGCATTACTGAGTGGAGGTGAGCGCGCACTGGATACGAGCGCTTGGGTACCGATCCAAAAAGGGCGCCAGCAGGTAGAAGGGGAAATCTTTGTCGCGGCAGCTGAAAAAGTGCGGATATTCGGCATTGAGTTGCTCGATATTCGCTTCAAGCGCATTAATTACAACGAAAGTGTGCGTCCAAAAATTTACGATCGGATGATCAGCGAACGGCGTCAGATCGCCGAGCGATTCTTATCGGAAGGTAACGGTGAGGCCGCACGTATCAGGGGCGATCGGGTACGGGATCTGGATAAGATCCAGTCCGAAGCTTACCGGCAGGTAGAGGAGATACGAGGGCAGGCTGATGCCAAAGCGACCGAAATTTACGCGCGCGCCTACAACCTGAATCCTGAATCCGTGGCTTTCTATGAGTTCACCCGCAGTCTGCAGGCGTATAAAGCCGTGATCTCGCAGAATACGACGTTGGTGCTTTCTACCGACAGTGAATTGTTCAAGTATTTGAAGGGAATGGAGCCGAAAGGTCCTGTCTCACCCGCGGACGTGATGCAAGCCCCACAGTGAAGACAGGTGGCAGACATGATAGCCCGTATCCTGCTTATTCTCTGGGGTAACTTATGACCGATGCACAGAACTACCATGCCGAGCTGCAGCGAACCTTGAAGGTTGGAGCGCAGACCTATCGTTACTACTCCTTACCCGCTGCCTACGCTTTGCTGGGTGATCTTTCCCGATTGCCTTTTGCCATGAAAATTGTGCTGGAAAACCTGTTACGTCACGAAGATGGAATGCATGTCTCTTGGGCGCAGGTCCAGTCGCTGAGCGGCTGGCTGGCGCAAGGTCAGTCAACGGAAGAGATCAGTTTTATGCCGACGCGTATCCTGATGCAGGATTTCACGGGTGTGCCTGCGCTGGTGGATTTGGCGGCGATGCGTGATGCGCTGGCTGAAGTCGGAGGCGATCCGGGGCTGATCAGTCCTCAGGTTCCGGTGGATCTGGTGATAGACCACTCGGTCACGGTGGATCGGGCTGGGGACCGGGCGGCCTTTGACGACAACGTGCGTCAGGAGATGCAACGTAACCACGAACGTTACACTTTCCTGCGTTGGGGGCAGGAGGCGTTTGATAACGTTCGTGTGGTACCACCGGGCACAGGTATCTGTCATCAGGTCAATCTGGAATATCTGGGGCGTGTGGTGTGGTCACAGCCGATGGAAGATGGTGAGTTGCTGGCGTATCCCGATACGCTGGTGGGGATGGACAGTCATACCACCATGATTAATGGGCTTGGCATTCTGGGGTGGGGGGTAGGCGGAATTGAGGCCGAAGCCGCGATGCTCGGACAACCGATCAGCCTGCAACTGCCACAGGTGGTTGGTGTCGAATTGAGCGGTCGCTTACCGCCGGGAAGTACCGCCACCGATCTGGTATTGAGGGTGACTGAACTCTTGCGACAGCACGGTGTAGTGGGGTGCTTCGTAGAATTTTGCGGTAGTGGTTTGTCCGGTCTGAGCCTGCCTGATCGCGCGACCATCGCCAATATGGCACCGGAATACGGTGCAACCTGCGGTATATTTCCCATTGATGAGGAAACGCTGCGCTATCTGACGCTAACCGGGCGCGATCCGCAGCAGGTTGCCTTGGTAGAAGCCTATGCGCGTGTTCAGGGGCTTTGGCATGATGACCGGACACCGTTAGCGTCCTACAGCATTATGTTGCCACTGGATCTGGCCAGTATTATCCCCTGTGTTGCGGGGCCGCGCCGACCGCAGGATCGTCTGCCGTTGCCCGATGTCTCAGCTGCCTTCGAGCAGTTTGTGTTGGAACAAGGGAGGCCGGTTCTTGAGCCGCCCCGATCCTGTCCGGTGCTCGGTAAATCCTACTCTTTACACGATGGTGCGGTGGTGATCGCGGCGATTACCAGTTGTACGAATACGTCTAACCCTGCGGTGATGATGGCTGCCGGATTACTGGCACGTAATGCCCGTTTGCACGGTCTGCAAGTCGCACCTTGGGTTAAAACCTCGCTTGCTCCGGGTTCCAAAGTGGTGACCGATTACCTGCAGGCCGCGGGACTACAGGCAGATCTGGACTATCTGGGGTTCAATCTGGTGGGGTACGGTTGCACTACCTGTATCGGCAATTCAGGTCCGCTGGACCCCGCTATCGCGGGGACGATTGTTCAGCATAAACTCAGCGTTTGCGCTGTGCTTTCCGGTAATCGTAACTTTGAGGGAAGAATCCATCCGAAGGTAGCGGCAAGCTTTCTCTGCTCGCCACCACTGGTTGTTGCTTACGCTCTGGCTGGCCGGGTCAATTTGGATCTTTCGAGAGAGCCTCTGGGCGAAGACCCGAGCGGCCAGCCGGTATTTCTTCGCGACCTCTGGCCCGATGCCAAAGAGATTGCAGACACCGTTACCGCGCATGTTCATCAGACACAGTTTCAACAACGCTATGCTAACGTGTTTGCCGGTTCACACGACTGGCAGGCACTGGCGATAAGCGACAGCCAGCGCTATCCCTGGAATAGCAGCAGCACATATGTGCGTCATCCCAGTTATTTTGATGGTTTGCAGCCGAATCCGAACGTTGTAGAAGATATCGTTGAAGCAAGGATTCTGGCGCTGCTCGGTGATAGCGTCACCACCGATCACATCTCTCCTGCGGGCAGTATCGCAGAAGACAGCCCGGCGGGTGCGTACCTGCAGAGCCGGGGGTTGGATCCCGCTGACTTCAACTCTTACGGCAGTCGTCGTGGCAACCACGAAGTGATGATGCGTGGTACGTTCGCCAATCCACGTTTGCAAAACCTGATGACTCCGCAACAGAGGGGAGGAGTCACACGGCTGGTGCCATCATCTGAGATCGTCAGCATCTTTGCCGCGGCGCAGTACTTTCGGCAGCAGGGAACGCCGTTGGTGGTGTTCGCCGGTGCAGAATATGGCACTGGATCTTCCCGTGACTGGGCTGCCAAAGGGCCTTATCTGCTCGGCGTGCGTGCAGTCATTGCACAGAGCTTTGAGCGGATTCATCGATCCAACCTGATTGGTATGGGGATTCTGCCTCTGGAGCTGGAAGAAGGTTCTCTCCTGAGTGCACAGAAACTGACTGGCGACGAGCGTATCAGTATCGAGGCGTTAGCAGGTCTGACTCAGGGCAGCCGTGTCGATGTTCAGGTTTTTCCTGAGGCCGGTGTTCCTTGGGTGCTCAAGGTTCGCTGCCGTATTGATACCGGAGATGAACTGCGATTTTTCCGTCATGGCGGAATTTTGCAGTGTCGTTTACGTGAACTTATCGCCCAGCTGCCTGATAAAACATGATCAATGCAGCTGAGTAAGAAGGTAAATTATGCATCATAAAGACTCGCCGTTTGTTATCTATGGCACCTCGATCTCACCGGGGTTGGGGCAGGGAATTACCCATGTCCATCAGGACTTGCTTGGGCCTATCGATGTGCCCGTGGATATACCTCACAATCAGGTTGAACAGGAACTGGCACGTCTTGATTTCGCCACCGCAGGCATTTCGAATGATCTTGTCACACTGGCAACACGGGTGGAAAAAGAGATTGATTTGCGCCTGTCTGAGGTCTTTGGGTCACACCAACTGATGTTGAATGATCCATTACTTCAACAGGAGCTGAGGCAGGAGGTCATCGATAATCTGGTCAGTGCCAGTAGTGCCGTAAAGGCGGTGTTCCTGCGATGGGAAAGACGATTTTTGACGTTGGAATCGCAATTCGCCAGAGATAAAGGCGATGATATGCGCGATATATCGATCCGTCTGCACAATGCTCTTGTTGGAGTCACGGTCCATCCTCTGGAAGAGATCCCCCAAGGATGTGTCTTGATCGCCTCCAGGCTGCTGCCATCTGATACCGTTTTTCTCTCTGATCGCGCTATTTCTGCTGTACTTCTTGAATATGGAAGCAGCGGTTCCCATGCTGCCCTGTTTGTCCGCCAGATGGGGGTGCCCTGCTTGTCAGGGATCCCCGATTTGATGAAGACAGTGCCCGCCGATGTGCTCGCCTTAGTGGATGCAGATGCCGGAAACGTTACCCTTCGTCCAGAGAAAAGACAGCAGGCTATTTTCCATCAAAAGGTTGAAACGAAAGCTCAGGCATATCGGTTGGCGATAGAAAATGCACGTGGTCCGGCCGTCACCCTTGACGGAATTAAAATCTCTGTTGTGGCTAACGTGGGGAGTGATCATGATACCCAGCAGGCGATGATTAACGGTGCTGAAGGTGTAGGTTTGTACCGTATGGAGCAGGCTTATTTAGGGCGTACAGAACCTCCTTCCACCGCTGAACTGGTCGCTGAGATGACGCAGGTATTAGCAGCGGCCAAGGGGCGTTCGGTGTGTGTGAGATTGTTGGATGTGGGGGCCGACAAGCCCTTGCCGTTTCTGGCATTCTTTGCCGAATCTAATCCCGCTTTAGGGCGACGGGGGATCCGGTTACTGCTGGAGTATCCTGAACTTCTTAGAACGCAGTTACGCGCGGTATTGGAGCTGTCTGGCGAATTTGATGTGCGTATTCTGATACCGATGGTTACGCTGCCCGAGGATATTGTTGCAGTCAAAGATCTTTTGCTACCGCTTTGTTGTGAGATGCATGTTGGCGTTCCCAAAATCGGCGCAATGATCGAAACACCAGCCGCCGCATTATCCTCGAAAGCAATCGCGAGACATGTCGATTTTCTGAGTTTCGGAACCAACGACCTCACTCAGTACACCTGTGCGGCCGATCGGGAAAATGCATCGGTGGAACGTTATTTTAACGATGCATCTGATCCTATCTTCAGATTACTGTCTCTGGTGCACGAGGATGTACCTCATATGCCATTGTCTGTGTGCGGCGAACTCGCAGGGCGGCCTGAACATGTTGCCAAACTGCTTACGTGTGGGATACGGACATTAAGTGTTGCGGCTCCTCTGATTCCAATTGTCAAAGAGGCTATCCGTAATTGTTCAATCTACTCCGATTGAGTGTTTATGCTGGGCTGCGACTGATAGCTTTGGCGATAATCGACTTGTAAAACCCCTCATCGCGGAGTGCCCTATGGGGGTTATCCCGAAATATCTGATTGACAACCTGATACTGTTATTCGGAGTGATCTCAGGGCCTGCCTAGCCCAACCACCCACGCTGCGAAAAAGAATGGGATGATCCAGATACACAACCTGCGAGCGGAGCGCCAGATTTCGAGTAGTTCTCGCTCTCTGATGGCAATCTGGGACACCACTGCGTCATGCACTTCTTCGCGAGCGGTGTGTACAGCCCGATCTATCTTCAGGGTTAGATACAGGACAATAAGGTGGCAAAGTGTTACAGCTAAGAGACTCAGAAGCAGAAGCCAGCCTGCGGGTGCCGTTAAATTTACATAGTGAAACTCATACATATAGAGACCTGTATGAAGTTGAGTTTGGTTTTTGCGGCATCTAACCTAATTATTACACAATGAGTCATGGACTCTGTTTTGGTTGTTTCGCACGGTGCTTTATGACGCTGAGAGTGTGGTCTTTATTTCTACTCGTGGCAGAGATGGCAGAGAAAATGGTCTTTTGAATGCTGTTTTGCAGCAACTACACTTATTTAAAGTATGCACATCGCGTGTGGTGTTGCTCGAAGTGAGCTCTGTGTGCGTTATTCGAACGTGTCAGGAATACATAGAATATGGCTTTATCGAGTGAGTTCGAAGAAAAGGATGGTTATGTGATTGCCCGTATATCGGGTGTGGAAGCGTTGCCAAACGAGTACCACGAGCAGGTCAGGCTGATTCTGGCGTACTGTGAGGCGACTCAGTGTTTTAACGTACTTATTGATGAGACTGAGGCGCACAGCTGCTTTACGGTCAAGCAGGAGTATGAGCTATCAAGCTGGTTATTAAGTAATCCGTTGATGGTCAAAATGAAGCGTATTGCCTGGATCGGTAAGCAAGATAAGTATGAGCGGGCGAAAGTTTTTGAGGGTTTTACACGGATTCAAGATATAGACTTTCATGTCTTCCGTAGGCGTGAGGGAGCTGAGCGCTGGTTGCGTGGCGGGTCGCGTTAGTTCTGTTTTTGGCACAGCTTGATCGATCACATCAGGCGGAATCGATCCACTCCACAATCGTGGAAAGCATGTAGCCCGCCCCGTATACCGTTTTGATAATGCGCGGTTCTTTAGGGTCGGCTTCAAGCTTCTTACGCGGGCGGGACATGCGTGAATCGATACTGCGGTCATACGGAATGGCTTGTTCGCCCAGCAGTCGGTCACGGGATAGGATTTGCTGTGGTGCCCGCAGCAGGGTTCCCAGCAGGTCTGCTTCTGCGGTACTTAACGTTAAGATGTCACCTGAATCACGGGTGAGGGTTAAGGTGGCAGGGTTAAACGTCCAGTCGGCGAACCGTGCCTGCTTAATGTTGCTGGGGCGGGGTTGGCTGTCATCTTTACCGATGCGTCGCAGCAGGCTGTGTACGCGGGCGACCAGCTCGCGGGGTTCGAAGGGTTTGGTGATGTAGTCATCAGCGCCCAGTTCAAGTCCCAATACCCGGTCCGGTAAGCTGCCGCGCCCGGATAGAATTAATACGCCAACGTTGGCGTTGTCACAGAGTTCCTTGACCAGTGCCAGCCCGTCCATATCCGGTAAGCCCAGATCAACAATACAAAGCGCGGGAGGCTGGCGTTTGATGGCCTGTAGCGCCTGAGCGCCGGTTTGATAGGCACGAATATCAAAGCCATAGTATTCCAACTCTGTACAGACCAGATCACAGATATCTTTTTCGTCATCAACAACGTAGATCAGGTCGCTTTTGCCCATACCCGCTATCCTTAGTCCTGTTTATTGTTAGAAGGTGTGATCGGGTTTACTGACTGCATGGCGTTATTGATCGCCTCTGCCAGCGCGTCCCGGTCAAACGGTTTACGCAAAACCTTCCACTGTAAATCTTTTGTGCTGGCCTGATGGTTGTTGGCGTAACCGCTGATCAACACAATAGTACTCGCTGCATCCCGCTGACGCATCAGGCCTGCCAATCCAAAGCCGTTCAGACGACCGGGCATATCGATATCGGTGACCAGCCCATCCAGTTCCGGCAGGGTGGTGATCAATTGTTCTGCTTCATCGGCATCGGCGGCTTCCAGCACGGTAAACCCAAGCGAAACCAGTTGCTCGCGTACCACGGCGCGAACATCGCGATCATCCTCTACCAGCAATAAAAGCTGATCTGTGAAGTCCAGTCGGTCTGAAGGGGGAGCTTCCGGAGTGCGTATAGTATCGATCAATTCTGTGGCGGCGGGCAGTAGCAGCGACACGGAGGCGCCCCGTTCCGGACGGTTAACGATGGTAATGTAACCACGGGATTGTTTGATAAAACCGTACACCATACTCAATCCCAGCCCTGAACCCTGGCCGCTGCCCTTGGTGGTATAAAAGGGTTCACAGGCTTGTGCCAGCGCTTCCTCTGAGAAGCCGCTACCGGTGTCATTCACCTGAATTTCGATGTAATCACCTGCGGTGACGGGTTCGTCGTATTCCAATGGTTGCGTGATACTGATTGGTTGTACGCGAAACTCAATTTCGCCGCCTTCGGGCATCGCATCTTTGGCGTTCAGGGCCAGATTGACCAGTGCATTTTCCAGCTGGCCGGGATCAACGAACAGCGAGGTGTCTTCGGCAATGTGTTGAGTGACGGTTATGTCACAAGGCAGAGAGCTGGACACCAGTTCAACTGTATCTTGCAGCAACGCTGGCAGGTGTACACAGGTGGGGGTCAGTGCCTGACGCCGTGAAAACGCTAAGAGACGGGCGGTAATGTCAGCACCACGGCGGGAGGCCCGCACAGCAGGTGTCATATACTTTTGCAGTCCCTCCACATCGGAAAAACGGTCACTGGCGGCGAGTAAATTCCCCAGAATGACGGATAACAGATTATTGAAATCATGTGCCAGTCCGCCCGCGAGCTGTCCTACAGCACTCATGCGTTGTGCCTCGGTCAGGCGTCGTTCGGCCTCCTTTTCGGCTGTAATATCCAGAGACAGATTGAGTAAACCGATCACCTCCCCATTGCTGTCGAGATCTGGCAGCAGCAGGCGTTTGGTTATGATCTCCCGACCGTTCAGGTCAAAGCGATATTCAAAGGCGACCTCGCTTCCCGACAGACATTGAGTGATCTGGGGACGGATACTAGCCATCATTTCCGGTCCAATCACCGCATCAATCGTGTTGCCGACAATCTGCGTTTTGTCGCGCTCAAACAGGTCTGCATAGCCTTGATTGACGAAGTGATAACGCAGGCCTTTATCCAGATATGCGATCTGTGCCGGCAGGGCGTCCAGAATCAGGCGTTGTCGTTCTTCCAACTGTGCCAGCTCCTGGGTGCGTTCCTGCACTGTGCTGTCCAACGTCTGAATGTTCGTGCGCAGGCGGTGCACCATCGTATCGAACGTGCGTGCGAGCATGCCTAGCTCATCATCGCGTTCGATGCCGCTGCGGGCGGTCAGGTCTCCGCTGCGCACCCGTTCAGCGGTACGGGCCAGCTGTTTGATGGGTTGCACAATGCGGTTCACAAAAAATACGGCCAGCGTAATCGCCAGCAGAATCGAAATCAGGGCGATCGTCAGTATCCGCTGACTCAGAAGGACTGAGCTATGGCGTAATTCATCCACGTAGACCGACGAGCAGATGTACCAGCCGAAACCTTCCAATGAGCGCACTAAGGAGATCTTGTCGTAAACGTAGTTACCCGGATCTGAGGGTTTATCCCACTTGTAGTGCAGTTCGTTGCCGGTATCTGCAACTTTGATCAGTTCACCGATAATCGGCTGGCCGGAGGCGGGATTGATCAGCTCGAGTGCGCTGGTTTGATCGATATTGGGATTTGGGTGGGCGAGCAGGTGACCGTCTTTATCGAAGATATAGAGATAGCCGGTTTTCGCGATTTGGATTTCGCTGAGTGCTTCGCGGACTTCCTGAATAGCCGCCTGCTTGCGAGCCTGGACTTCAATTTCCAGATCATCCAGATACAACCCGCTGCCAATAACAAAGCCCCATTGCGGATAGTTTTTCACATAGGACAGTTTGGCGATCGGAGGGCCTTCATTTAGTCGTTGCCATTTGTACTGGTAAAAACCTTCGCCCTCGTTTACCGCCGCATTGATGACCTCACGGATGATACTGCTTTGATCCCGGTTATCCGTTTGGGAGATCTCAAAACCCTGAAAGCGGGGATCCGGATGAGAGAGTAAAGTGGCGTCATGATCGGCCACCCAGATGTAGCCATCGCTGCCGTACTTAAAGTTTCGCAGGTTTTCGAACACACGTGCGCGGGCCTGATTGACGTTCAGGTTGTCTTTTTGGGCTTCGCGGAAGGTGTTGATGACCTGTGCTTCGGTCAGTTCAACCACCGCTTTCAGGCGTTGTTTATGCGCATCCAGTGATTGCTCGCGATAGCCCTCCAGATTGGAGTACATCTTGTTCGCCAGCTGAAAGACGTTGTTCAGTGCCAGCCGGGCGGAGTTGCGCTCAATCGCGTACACCTCTTTTTGAATCAAAGGGACGGAGTAGATATAGATGGCGCAGAACATCACGGCGATGATCATCAGTATCACCCAGAAAAAGCGCCGTACCAGCTTTGTGCCTGACATCATCGAACGTACAACCTGTCTGTCATTTCCATTCAGTCTACTGTCAATCTGAGTCGAATTCTTCCCGTGCGCACATTTCGGTGCATTTGTGGCAAACCGTTGCCAAAGTCTTTTTGTTGAATGGATCTGTCCGCGGCGTTGAGTTCATAAGCCTCGGAGCTCCCTAAATAAAAATAAGAATGTTGTTTGGAGAACAGACTCATGAAAACGATGAAACCCTCTCTACTGACTGTTGCGATGACCGCGGCACTGTCCGTTTCTGCGGTGCAGGCCCAAGGTATCTCGGACGACAAAGTGAAGATTGGTGTACTGGGGGATATGGGTGGTGTGTACGCTGATGTTTGCGGTCCCGGTTGTGTTACCGCAGTGAACATGGCGGTAGAAGATTTTGGTGGCAGTGTGCTGGGTAAACCGATTGAGGTGATCAGCGCTGATGACCAGAATAAACCGGATATCGGTTCCGCCAAAGTACGTGAATGGGTAGAAAATCAGGAAGTCGATGTGGTGACTGGTCTGGTTGCATCTTCGGTGACCGGCGCTGTCACTAAAGTGCTCACCGATGCGAAAAAGATCGCCATGATCACCGGCTCTGCATCCCATGCGTTTACCACGAAATCCTGCAGCCCGTATAACGCTCACTGGACCTACAACGTGGTTGCTCTGGCGCAGGGTACTGTGAAGCCGATGGTGCAGTCGGGTAAAAAACGCTGGTTCTTCATTACAGCTGACTATGCCTTTGGTCATGCACTGGAGAAAGTGGCGTCTGGTGTGATCGGCAAAAACGGTGGTGAGGTGGTGGGTTCAGTACGCGTGCCGCTGGGAACTACGGATTTCTCTTCCTATATCCTGCAGGCGCAATCTTCTGGCGCTGATGTGGTTGCATTGGCGAATGCCGGGGGAGATTTTGTGAACTCACTGAAAACTGCTGCCGAATTCGGTTTGACCGAAATGATGGATGTGGCGGGTTTGTTGGTGTTTACCCAGAATGCCAAGGCGCTGGACCCGAATATTGCAGGCGGCATGAAACTGACCACCGGTTTTTACTGGGATCTGGATGACGCCAGCCGTCAGTGGTCCGCACGCTTTAAAACCCGTCATGGCAGCATCCCATCTATGGCGCATGCAGGTGTTTACTCCGCCACGATGCATTACCTGAACAGTATTAAGGCGACTGGCACCGATGAATCGGATGCTGTGATGCGTGAGATGAAATCCACCAAGCCGAATGATTTCTTTGCCCGTAATGCCTACCTGCGTAATGACGGCCGTATGGTGCATGACATGTTCCAGGTGCGGATCAAAAAAGCAGATGAGCGCAAAAACGAAGATGACATCTTTGAGATTGAGCAGGTGATCCCGGGCGATCAGGCCTACGGTGCCATGCTGGCGCAATGCGACTTTAAGTAATCTCCAGAACCTCTCCAAGCCTTCTCCCCAGTGCTCTTACCGTTTTCTACTGAGCAGGGGAAAGGCTACCTAAAAATAATAAAAGCACAGGAATTCCTCCGGATGAGTAAAGTGAAGTTCTCTCCAAAAAAACTGATTGTGGCGATGAGTCTGGCAGCCGTTCTGCCGATGACAACAGTAGCCGAAGCAGCAACAGCTGACGTTGAAAAGCTACAACAGCAGATTATGGAATTGCAGCAGGCGCTGGAGCAGATCAAGGCCGCCCAGCGGAAGACGGACGAAAAAGTCGCAACCGTCGAGAAAACAGCAGTCACAACCGGCAAAGGTGGCGCAATCTCCATTGGAGACACCAGCGTTAAGATCGGCGGCTATATCAAAGGTGACCTTCTGTACACCACCAACGGTGTAAACGGTAAGAACGGTTTGCTGGCTGCAGCCCATGTCAAAGGTGCAGATAGCAGCAAGGATGATCGTGTGGATCTGTCTGCGCGTGAATCCCGATTCTTTATTAAAACCGCGACGCCGGTGGCGGGTAAAACGCTGAAAACCCATCTGGAAGCAGACTTCTACGGTACCACCGACAGTGAACTGGCGGCCAATGGTCACGGTTTGCGTCTGCGTCATGCGTATGGCAGCTGGGGCAACGTGCTGGTGGGTCAGACATGGTCCACCTTTATGGATCTGTATGCCCTGGGTGAGTTAACCGCCTTTGGTCAGCATGCCTCGGCGCTGTTCGTACGTCAGGCACAAGTCCGTTATACCCAGCCGTATGACGGTGGCAGCCTGATGTTTGCACTGGAAAACCCGGAGGACGGTGGCGATGATCAAAGTACGCCGGACCTGATCGCCCGCGCAAACTTTGACGGTCAGTGGGGTCACGCTTCTGTCGGCATGCTGGCCCGCGAAGTGGTTGATGGTGACGACAAAGAGTGGAGTACGGCGTATAGCTTGTCCGCCCGTTTCCCAACGGTTGGTCGTGATGATCTGCGTATGCAGTTTAACTACGGTGAGCTGGGGCGCTATATGGGGCTGGTGACCTACCCTGATGTGAACGGGTCGACTACGGGCTTGGAGGGTTTTAATTCTTGGGGTGCGTCTTTGGCCTACCGCCATTTCTGGAACAGTCATCTGCGTTCAAACGTGATGTTCTCGCGCACGGAAGCGGATGATAACCCTTATGGCACCGTGCCTGATTCCAGCCAGTCTTTTCATGCAAACCTGATCTGGTCGCCAAGCCCTAAACTGCAGTACGGCATCGAATATGCCAACTGGCAGGTTGATTCATCCGGCACAGAAAAAGAGCTGGATACCGTGCAGCTCTCAGCGCGTTATCTATTCTAAATCGTTTAGCTGTGCAGTGATCAGGGGTAAATTGATCAACTGCACAGCGACAAAATGCCCTTTTCAGAGCGGATAATCACTCTGGAGAGGGCCACAAAACACAATAATAAAACCAATAGGTCAACCACGATGAATACTAAAATTCTCGCACCAACCCCAAGCGCATATCAGTATCCACTCCTGATCAAAAGCCTGCTGCTCTCCGGTCAGCGTTACGAGCCGGGCCGTGAAATCGTTTACGGTGATCAGGTGCGTTACGACTACCGCACGTTAAACCAGCGCATCTGTAAGCTGGCGAATGTGTTAACTGAAGCCGGTATTGGCGCGGGCGATACCGTAGCCGTGATGGATTGGGACAGTCACCGTTATCTGGAAGCTTATTTCGCTGTGCCGATGATCGGAGCCGTGTTGCATCATGTGAACATTCGCCTGAGCCCGGATCAGATCGCCTACACCATGAACCACGCAGAAGACGATCTGGTACTGGTTCACGATGACTTTCTGGCCATTGCTGAATCTCTGAACGATCAGCTTCCGACGGTGCGGGGCTATATTCAGCTGTGTGATGACGGCAAACCGCTATCAACCAGTCTCAATGCCGTAGGTGAGTACGAAAGCCTGCTGGCTGATGCAGGTGATCACTATGATTTCCCTGACTTTGATGAGAACTCCATCGCGACCACGTTTTATACCACCGGTACCACCGGCAATCCGAAAGGCGTGTACTTCAGTCACCGCCAGCTGGTACTGCACACGTTGAATATGGCAACCACATTGGGTGCGTATGAAGGTCTGCCATTGCTGCGTTCCGATGATGTGTATATGCCAATGACACCGATGTTCCACGTCCATGCGTGGGGTGTACCGTATGTGGCGACCATGATGGGTGTGAAGCAGGTGTATCCGGGACGTTATGAACCGAACAAATTGGTGAAACTGTTCCGCGATGAGAAAGTAACGTTCTCCCACGGTGTACCGGCCGTGTTGCAGATGATTCTGGGTTGCGATGAAGCTAAAGATACCGACCTGAGTGGCTGGAAGTTGCTGACTGGCGGCAGCGCACCTACGTTGGGGCTGGCGCAAGAGATGGCTGAGCGCGGAATTCTGTTCCATACCGCCTACGGCATGTCAGAAACCTGTCCGCTGCTGACGGCCACGTATCTTCATACCGATGCGCGTGATCTCGATATGTCTGATCAGATGCCAATACGCATCAAAACCGGGATGCCCTGTGGCATGGTGGATCTGCGTATCGTGGACCCCGAAGGCAACGATGTGGCACATGACGGTGAAGCGATGGGTGAAGTGGTTGTGCGTGCCCCTTGGCTTACACAGGGCTACAGCAAAGAGCCGGAAAAGGGCGAAGAGTTGTGGGCGAACGGTTGGTTGCATACCGGTGATGTAGGCTCAATTGATGAAACGGGTGTTTTGCAGATCAAAGACCGAATCAAGGACGTGATCAAAACCGGCGGCGAGTGGATCTCTTCGCTGGAACTGGAAAACCTGATCAGCCAGCACGAAGGCGTGGGCGAAGTGGCGGTTGTGGGTGTTCCGGACGAGAAATGGGACGAGCGCCCGCTGGCGATGGTGGTACCGGTGGCAGGAGCTGATATCAGCGCTGAGCTGATCCAGCAGCATCTGACGCAGTTTGTGGATAGCGGCCGTATCAACAAGTGGGCGATTCCGCAGGACATCAATGTTGTCACTGAAATTCCGAAAACCAGTGTCGGTAAGATCAACAAGAAGCTCATTCGCGAACAGGTCTGATTCGCGGCCCCTCCGGTGATCGCGGCTTCCCTGTGTCGTGATCACCATTTGAATAATCATATCTCCTGATATCGATCTTGGCCGGTGCATGGTGCGATGTACCGGTCCTTTTTTGCTTTTCGGCACTAGAATGACTGCTCAATACCAAGGCATAACACTAAAAATTGACATGATTATTCAAAAAATGCACGCTGGCAGTGCGATGTTGTATTCGCTATAACTACATCAGGTCTGTCAGGATTAGAAATGGCCGTTTCCAAGAAGTGTGTTATCCCTTCCCGTCCCGAAGTTTTTCTACAATTTGCTCACCTTACCAAAGAGAAAAACCCCGATATTTATGCTATTTGTGCTGCCTTAAAGCGCGATGTTGCCCTGTTTTCAGCTGTACTTGCCGCGGTTAATAATCCCTATTTGGGTTTGGTACAGAAGATCACTTCGTTAGAGCACGCGGTGTCACTACTGGGGATCAATCGTGTGTTTAGTATTGTCCGCTTGACGGCGCTTCGGAATAGTCTGTCGGAGATCGGGCGCTTGGACCGATTTTGGGATACCAGCGAAGATGTTGCTTATATCTGCAGTGTTCTTTCACGTCGTTTTTCAAACATCAACGAAGATGATGCGTATACGATAGGGATGTTACATGATTGCGGTATTCCGTTGATGATGGGGAACTTCGAAGACTTTAAGTCTTTTCTAAGCAATATCAAGGGAGAGAACATTAGTCTGTTGCATGGTGCTGAGATGGAGACCTTTGGTTCGAGTCATTACAATCTGGGTTTTCAGGTGGCGAGCGAATGGAATTTTCCTAAAGGGCTATGCTCGGCTATCTTGGAACAGCCAAACTATAGCAGCTTCCTGCGAGATACCTGTGAAGAAAAGCTACAGTCTCGTATGCTGCTCAGCATTCTCCTGCTGTCCAAAGAGGTCAGCCGAAAGTACCGTACCTATTGGCGTGTAAATCAGCCGGATACTCCTATCATCAGCGATATGGAAGCCCCACTTAATGTTTTGGCTATTAGTGAGGCGGACTTTATCGAATTCCGCGACGAGATTCTGTTGAAGATGCAAGCTTAATTGAGGCTAAAGGGTGAACCACCAGCCTTGGGATGGATGCTATCACTATGGGCAGTGAGTTCAAGGCGGTTAAGCGTGCTGGATTCTATTTATTACCCCGCAAACGAGAAGGATTACGATGCGTGTTGAACAATACAGTTTAGATGCTGATTCTTTATCTCAGCCCATAAAAAGCATTTTTGAGTCGCCTGATCTGGTATTGGTATTTGCCTCCCCTGACGTGATGCGCAGTGAGGGTTTTTATCAGCAACTGTGTCGGATTTACTCAAGGTCTGTGCTAGTGGGATGCTCAACAGCCGGGGAAATATTGGATGAAAGCGTGTTTGAAAACACGGCGGTGGTGAATGAGATTAGTTTTGATAATGCTCGCTGTGAGGTGGTGTCTACGCCAGTTGGCGGGATAAAAAATTCGTGGGCGGCCGGAGTCTCGCTGGCCGAGAAAATCGATCAGGCAGGACTTCGCGCCGTTTTCGTGCTGTGCCCCGGGGTCAATGTGAACGGTAGCGCCATCGTTAACGGCATGACGTCTATACTGGGCGGTGACCTTCCGATCAGCGGTGGGCTTGCGGCGGACAATGCGAATTTTGTGAGTACGGTGTGCCTTACGCCGCATGGCCTTGAGTCGGACCACCTAAGTGCTGTGGCGCTATATGGCGATTCGCTGACGATCGAACACGGCTCCTTTGGCGGCTGGGAGGCTTTTGGTCCGCGGCGAAAAGTAACGCGCAGCGATGGCAATATTCTGTATGAGTTAGACGGTAAGCCAGCTCTTGATCTCTATAAACGTTATCTGGGTGAATACGCCCGCGACTTGCCTTCGTCTGCGCTGCTGTTTCCTCTGGAGATGTTGTCCACTGAGCAGCGGGAGGAAGGGGTTATCCGTACCATTCTTGGTATCGATGAGGCAGAGGGGAGTCTGACCTTAGCTGGTGATATTGATCCTGATGGCTATTTGCGTCTGATGCATACGTCTATAGACGGTTTGATTGATGGTGCAGGGCAAGCCGCTCTGCATATCGGTGGCGAAGAACAGAACAGGCTGGCGATACTGGTTAGTTGTGTGGGCCGAAAGCTGGTGATGGGTGACGAGGTTGCCGCAGAGGTTGAGGCAGTGAAAGGGATTCTGGGTGAGAGTACGACGACCACTGGTTATTATTCTTATGGCGAAATCTCTCCTGGCGAAGATGTGAGCGGCTGCTTTCTGCACAACCAGACGATGACGCTTACCGTTGTGTCAGAAAACTAAGAGAAATTTAAGGGAAAACGAATGCACCGGCTACTGTCTCGCCAACTCAAACTAACCAGTCAACTGGAGAAGGTACCTCGTGGCTCTGGTGAGATAGAGCTTATCGTTGGCGAACTGCTGAGGGGGCCTGATCCGGCTGCGGCTTTTAGTGCTCTTCTGGAGAAGGTTAATCAAAGCTACAAGCAGTTTGATCGGGATATCAAGCTGCGTACCGCTAGCTTACAACAGACTCATCAGGAGCTGGATGGCGTCAATGAGTCCTTACGAACCGAAGCTCATATACAGCAGGAACTGATCAACTCGTTGGAGGATAACATCGAAAGCCTCCTTACTTCATCTGGTCGCCGACCAGACGCGCGCAAGCTAGCGGCAAACGAGTTGCCGGACGTTTTTGCTCAGCTGTTGCAGGAAAGTCAGTTGGCGAAGATGGAGCTTGAATACCAGAAGTATGCATTAGACGAACACGCCATTGTGAGTATCACAGATGCGCAGGGAAATATCCTTTATGCCAATAAACAGTTTTGTGCACTGTCCGGTTATAGTGAAGAGGAATTAAAGGGGCAGAATCATCGGGTAATTAAATCTGATGAGCATGATGCTGAGCTTTACCACAATCTCTGGCAAACCATTAGTCGAGGCGATACTTGGCACGGTGAGTTAAAAAACCGCAGTCGTTACGGCAGCGACTACTGGGTATCCGCGACGATTACTCCGATTATCGGAGAAGATGGAAAACCCGAGCGTTATATCTCTATTCGTACTGATATCACAGCACAAAAGGTGTTGGAGCAAAAGCTCGAGCATGAACGACGCTTTCTCGATAAGTTGGCAAACACCCTTGGCGAGGGTGTATATGCACTAGACAATGACGGTACCTGCATCTTTGTGAACGATGAAGCATCGGTGCTCTTAGGGTGGCCAAAAGAGGTGCTGACCGGTAACAGGATTCACGACTTGATCCATTATCGTCGGGCTAACGGTGAGCCACTCCCTGCATCTCGCTGCCCCATTAAACGGGTTAATGAGACGTTAGAAAATTACCACTCTGATCAGGAGTATTTTATTCGTCAGAGTGGTGAAGGGTTTCCGGTGGAGGTCACTTCAGTGCCACTGATTCATGATGAACAGGCGTTTGGTTCAGTGGCCGTGTTCAAGGATATAAGCCAACGTAGGCAGGATGAGCTGGAGCGGCAGCGAGCACTTGAGAGAGCAGAGGCTGCGACCCGCGCGAAAAGCGAGTTCTTGGCCAATATGAGTCATGAGATTCGTACACCGATGAACGCCATCATTGGGCTCAGCCATCTGGCGTTAACCACAGAGCTTGATAGACAACAGGCAGGTTACGTAGAAAAGATACAAGGTTCAGCTCAAAACCTACTGGGCATAATCAATGATATTCTCGACTTCTCTAAGATAGAGGCGGGCAGCCTGCATATTGAAAGCGTGCGCTTTAGTCTGGATCAGCTATTGCGAGAGGTATACGACCTGAATCAGGGCCATGCTGAGGACAAGGGGTTGAGTTTCAGTATGAGCCGCAGCTTTGATATTCCAGACCAACTGATCGGGGATCCGGTTCGGGTTAGCCAGATTCTTGTCAACCTGATTAGCAATGCCGTCAAGTTTACAGAGCGAGGGGCTGTTACCGTCCGCTTGGAAGTCGTTCAGCTGGATGACCATTACCTGCGGTTGGCGATTGAGGTGCAAGATACAGGCATTGGAATTTCAGAAGAGTATCAGGATAAACTTTTTGAAGCCTTTACCCAAGCAGATACAAGCACCACACGAAAATATGGAGGGACGGGCTTAGGGTTGTCTATCTGCCGTCAATTAACGCAACTGATGGGCGGGTGTATCGGCATTAGAAGTACACCTGGGCGAGGAACAACCTTCAGCGTTGAACTTCCATTTATAGTCGCAGGTGCTGACACTGAGCTAAATAAACAGTTTGCTGGGAAGCGTCTGTTATTGCTTGGAGGGGATGCAAAATTTGAGCAACAGCTTCAGCGGTTGGGTCTTGCTTTAAGTAGCTATTCGCTTGATCTGGAGGTTTTGAGTGATCTCCCAGACGTTTTGGCCCTTACGCCTGTTGATGCAGCCATTGTCGTGGATCCGTTGGACAATCGCTTTGGGATACTCGATTACCTTGCCAGCTTGCGTGATCGTTTACCGGAAATAGGGATGTGGCCTACCATTGTATTCACTTCGCCCCGCAACGCGAGGGCGCTTTCTCAGGGGGTGGTGGGATTTGATATCCGCACCTGTTCTGAGCTGATCACATTATCAACACTATTCGATACCTTGCAGGACGTTCTGAAGCCGAATCTGAAGGTGCTTCCCGAGCCCCAGCTGGTTTCCCGAGAGGCAGTTCAGGGACAGTTGCGGGGGATGACGGTCCTGTTAGCTGAAGATAATCCGATCAACACGGAAGTCGCGAAAACCATGCTCGAGAAAATGGGTGCTAGCGTACTGTGCGCGGTCAATGGGCAAGAAGCGCTGGAGTTGTTGGAAGAACATATCTTTGATGTTGTTTTGATGGACCTGCAGATGCCCGTTATGGATGGCTATACTGCCGTTGCTCACTTGCGCAGCGACAGTCGTTTTGCGCACCTTCCGGTCATTGCTCTCACCGCGCACGCGATGAGTGGTGATAGAGAGCGTAGCCTTGAAGCGGGAATGGATGATCATATCACTAAGCCGATTGATCCAGACCGTTTGTTCCAGACGTTGCTTAAATGGACGCGTGTTATTCCGGTGAACATGGAATCCGAGTCTGTCCTTGAAGTACCTGCTACATCGTTGCCGAATAAGCTTCCCGGTCTGGAGATTAAGTCTGCCCTGAGCAGGGTGTCTGGTGATCAGATGCTCTATACGAAACTGTTACAACAGTACCTTACGAACTATTCTGATTTGCTCGCAAGCATTGAGCACCATCTTGGAGCGAAAGATTTTGATGGCTTGGGGGCATATGCTCATGGCCTTAAAGGAGTAGCAGCAACACTAGGTGCAAGCCGGTTGCAGGCGGTAGCGGCGCAATTGGAGGCTTTGAACGCATTGCCAAAGGATGGTGGCATTTCGCTGTTACTCGATGTCGAGCAGGCAAGTGCAGAAACGGCAGAGTCTATGCAGCAAGTAATTCAGCAAGTGCAGAACCAAAGCGCTGAAGAAAAGCGACCTATAGCACAAGGTCTGGATTTATTGGCAATACTGCAAAAGCTACAGCCGCTGCTGGAAAGTGGAGACATAAATGCATTGGAGACGGCAGCAGAGCTTTTAGGATGCGGAAATCTCAGTTCGCAGCAACAAAAATTAGTTCAAGAGTTGCAGGAGGCGACACAAGGATTTAATTTTGAACACGCTCAAGTTTTACTTAATGAACTGCTAGAACTATAAAAACTCATTCAACTGAACATTAGGGGAACACGATGCTTGGTATTGTTTTTACTGAATTCATGGAGATGGTAGAGACACAATTCTCTGAAGATCTATTGGATGATGTGCTGGACAGCTGCAACCTGGCATCGGGAGGCAGTTATACCTCAGTCGGCTATTACGACTATAAAGAGATGATTCAGTTGGTGATGGCGCTGAGCAAACAGGTGAATGTACCGGTTGATGAGCTGATTGAGGCTTTCGGTACGCATATGTTTGGCGTTTTGGGTGGAAAGTATCCAGTGATGCTGGAGGGTTATGCAACAACTCTGGATTTTCTGGAAAGTGTTGATGGCACAGTACATAAGGAAGTTTTGAAGCTGTATCCCGATGCTGAGCTGCCACACTTTTCAACTGAACGTAAGAGTCAAGGGCACTTGGTGATGCATTATAAATCACGGCGTCCTTTCTCGAACCTTGCGCTCGGGTTAATCAAGGGCAGTGCCCAATACTTCGATGAAGTATTGGAAATTAGCTTTACCTCCAGTCAGGATGAGTCCATGTATAGAACCGATTTCGATATTCGAGTGGCTGATGAGTGATGAGGTTGAGCGCCTAAAAAAACGCCTGGCACGCGAGAAAGCTGCGCGCAAAGCGGCTGAGGCGTTATTAGAAGGCAAAGCATCAGAGTTGTTTGATGCTAATACCAGTCTCCGTAAGCTGTTGATTGATCAAGAGGCGCTTGTCCGTGAGCGCACCTTGGAACTTCAGCAAGCGCTCAGTTTTGCTGAAGAGGCCAGTGCCCATAAAAGTGCATTTCTTGCCAATATGAGCCATGAAATTCGCACCCCGATGAATGCGATTATTGGCATGGCCTATCTGGTGCTTCAGTCAGAGCTGTCACCGTATCAGCGGGATCGACTAGAAAAACTGCACCTGTCTGCGAAAAGCCTTTTGGGGATTATTAATGATATTCTCGACTTCTCTAAGGTGGAGGCAGGTCAGCTCCTGATAGATGAACATGAGTACAGCCTTGATGAGCTGCTTCAGCAAATATATACGGTTAACCAGTATGAAGCGGAGCGAAAGCGAATAAAGCTTAGTGTCAGTCGCGATTTCAGCATACCTGATTGTCATTTGGGCGATGCACTACGCATTCAGCAGGTATTAACCAACCTGCTTAGTAATGCGATCAAGTTTACTCACCATGGTGAAGTTAGCGTGCTCATCTCTCCTTTGGTTGAAGCTGGAGGGAAGCGGTATCTCGAGTTCCGAGTGAAAGACACGGGGATCGGTATGGTCGCTGGCGCGGTTGATCACCTTTTCGAACCGTTTACACAAGTGGATGAAAGCATTACGCGTAAATTTGGTGGTACCGGACTGGGATTAGCGATTTCCAAGCAGCTCGTTGAGTTGATGTCCGGGACGATCAGTGTTGAAAGTCAGCCAAATAAAGGCACGTGTTTTTGCGTCCGGTTGCCGCTAAAACCAACGTCTGAGCTTGAGAGTCCTGGTGCTTTCAGTGATATGTGTTTGGCGGGTATCAATTTATCCGAGCCTCTTCAGGATAAATTGCATCATCTGGGGCTGAAGGTGGAAAATCATATAGTCACAAATCCGATACAGGGATTAAAGAGCCTCCTGCATTCTTATTCCCCAGACCTTCTGTTCTTGGAGAGTCTGCCAGAACATCATGATTCCATTGAGTTTAGCCTGCTGAATTCAGAGCAGGCTAAACCTTTACGGATATTGTTACTGGATCCTGAATCTACTCTGCCGGTATCAGAGCCTGTTGGTGTTGCGATACGTAGCGTCAATACATTGGACACACGTTCGTCGTTATTGCAGGCAGTGGGTGAGTTGCTAAGCATTGGTAAGAACAAAAAAACGGATATCGCTTCAGCAGAACAAGATTGTTTGCTAGGAGGTGTTCGGGTTCTACTTGTGGAAGACAATCTCATCAATATGGAAATTGCCCGAGCTATGCTTGAGCATTTTGGTGCTCAGGTCGGGGAAGCAGAAAATGGCCGGGTGGCGCTGGATTATCTTGAACAGCATCGTGTTGATGTCGTGTTGATGGATGTACAGATGCCCGTGATGGATGGATATGCTGCCGCGACAGCGATTCGTGGCCAGAGCAGATTCAAAGACCTACCAGTGATAGCATTGACCGCCAACGCACTGGCGTCTGATTTAGAGCGAAGCTTTAAATGCGGGATGAACGATCATATATCCAAGCCCATTGATCCGGATGAACTCGTGAAAACCTTGCGCAAGTGGATTCCCGCTCCTCATGTAAAGGAGGACGCTAAACAACATAGAGTGTCTCCCGGAGGGGGGCAGGAGGCTGCGTTAGTCTCACCTGTGGTGTTAGATTATGAGCAGGGACTGGATCGCTTATCTGGTAATGAAGAGCTTTACCGTTCGCTGTTACAGAGCTTTTTAGGACGAGAAGGCGATGTGGCTGAACGTCTGCAAGTGCTATACAGACAACGCGATTTTGTTGGGTTGGGTGAGTTGGTCCACAATATAAAAGGTGTATCCGGTACGCTTGGGGCGATGGCGTTGCACCATCTTATGGAACAAATTGAAGTACAGGCAATGCAGGCGACACCTAAGCTGAAAGAGCTCGTTAGTAGATCTGCCATAACAATGGAACAACTGATCAAGCGCGTTGATGATCTGACGCGACGGGATAAAAAGGAGGAGATACCGCGCTCTGACGAGACCGATAAAGCGGTATTGGTAGCGGGTCTGAGTGAGCTGTTAGCATTGGTTCAGTGTGGTGATAGTGCGGCTGTTGAGCAGTTTTCAGCGTTATCTGGGCAAGCGGGTGGGTATTTGGCGACAGATATGGGTTCTGTTCTTGGTCATAGCATTCAGAACTTCGAATTTGATATCGCCGCTGAACAGATAAACACTATGTTGCAGCACTTGATGCAAGGAGAATAAGGGGAGACCGATAGATTTCCCTAAGCTCAAAGCCCTTTCTATCAACCAGGATTAAACCTAGGATGACTTCATCCTTCCATTGGGCTGTTTTACAGCAAAGCCTGATACAGGTCCTTTGTATCGAGACTCAAGATGGCATTGCCAGCGCTTGATGTAATATTGTGTGACGCGGCAGGGTTATTCTAACCCGAGGTGCAACTCACTAAGCTGGCTGGCGGCCTGTTCGAACTCAAAGTTGTGCGTATATTTTCGTACATCACTGGCAAGTGATTCATATTGAGTGTCTTTGAGTTGATTTAACAGGCTGTCACTTTGTTCTAGTGAGGCAATATCGCCGCTGTTAAGAAGTGGAAGTAACGTATCAATAAGGCTTTGTACCTTGTCGGTCTCAATTTCATTAATGTTATCAGGTGTACTTACCGTATTGGTTTCCAGCATCTGAGAAATGGCCAAAAGTACTTCCTGTAGCGCAGCCTCAAACTCACGTACAACGTCAACGTGCTCTGTATTATCCAGCTTAAGAGCATGCTCTAAAGCTGTGGCGCAGCCCTGCACATTCTTCATGCCTAGATTGCCTGCAGCGCCTTTAATTTTATGCGCCAACGCATAGGCCGAGTCCAAATCACCTTTTTGCATCAGATCCTGTAAGACGTGCGGTGTGGAGGATTGTTCTTGAAAAAATCGCGTCAGTAGAGATCCGTAGAGTGCTTTATCATACGAAAGGCGCTTAAGAGCGGAGTCGATATCAATGCCGGGAAGCTCTGTAGGCAGAACGTAGGCGGAGAGGGCAGAGGGCCTCACTGTTTCCTCTGTCTTAGCAGAAGAGCGTTCTGGTTTAGGGTCAATCCATCGAATTAACTCAGTGTAGAGTTCTTCTGGATCAATCGGCTTTGTCAAATGGCCGTTCATATTCGCTTTCAGGCTCTTCTCGCGGTCTCCTTTCATGGCATGTGCGGTCAGCGCAATAATCGGTAGGTTACTATGCTGAGGCATTTTTCGGATCTGCTGAGTGGCTTGATAGCCGTCCATCACGGGCATCTGTATGTCCATGAGCACGAGGTCCACGGTTTGATTCTGTAGCTTGTTAACTGCTTCAGCGCCATTCTCAGCGGTCGTAACGTTAACGCCTAATCGCTCCAGCATATTACGTGCAACTTCTGTGTTTATGGCATTGTCCTCTGCCAACAACACGTGTGCGCCCAGCAAGCGGTCAATCCCTTGTCGAGAGAGGTCCTCTGTTTTGTTTTGCGTATCGCAAAGTCGTACGAGGTCCATTATTTCAGCGAGTGCGTCAAAGATGCTCGAGGGCGTCACGAGGGAAGAAAGAGCACGCACTTGTGGGCTTTCGGATTGGTTGTTTACAGCCTTCGCGTTATTGGTACTGGTAAGTATTAGCATTGGAATTTGCTTTTCACCTACAACGCTAGTATGAAACGTATTGATAAGGTTGAGAAGACTGTGTTGGTCCGAGGTTGAGTCCTGAAGGATCAATAAGTCTGCAGACGTTTGTTGGAGCTTTTCTTTCAGTGCATCTAAGTCGTTTGTAGATATTGGTGCGTTATTTAGGGTTTTTAGACCGAAGCTGGCAAGCGTTTCAGCAATCTGCTCGTTGCAGTTGATCATTTCTGCATGCTTGCCCTCAAAAATGCCATGATGATTGGTTGAAGTACTTTGGTGGTCAATGCTGAATGGGAGGGTTACGCAAAACAGGCTTCCTTGAGCAGGCGTGCTGTGAACTTCTATGGTGCCATCCATCAACTCACTGAGTTGTTTGCAGATTGCTAACCCCAATCCCGTTCCACCATAAATTCGCGTGGTTGATGCGTCCGCTTGAGAGAAGGAGGAGAATAAGCGGCTGATTTGATCCTGACTCATGCCAATGCCGGTGTCTTTCAGTTCGAAGCGTATCTGAACCTGGTCTCCGGTATGGGCCTGCAGCCGAGCGGTGACACTCACTTCTCCTGCATGGGTGAACTTTACCGCATTATTAGCAATGTTGAGCAGTATCTGGGTCAGACGGAGCGAATCGCCCATAAGGTTTGAGGGGATACGACAGTCACGCTGTATCCGTAACTCCAGGTTTTTCTCCTCGGCTTTGAGTCCAATCACCGTGCATACAGACTCCAGGACATCATCCAGACGGAAGCTGCTGTGATCTATCTCCATGTGGCCGGCCTCGATTTTGGAAAAATCGAGGATGTCATTGATGATGCCGAGTAGGTTTTTTGCGGAACTCTGAATTTTGGTGAGGTAGTCTCGTTGCTTGGACGATAGTTCTGTTTCCAAGGCTAGGAAGCTAAGACCTATAACCGCATTCATCGGTGTGCGGATCTCATGACTCATGTTAGCCAGAAACTCACCTTTGGTTTTAGTTGCCTCTTCTGCCTGAAGCATAGCCGCGGTTAGGTTGGTGTTTTTCTCCTTGATTGTCAGGCGCATTTTGTTAAACGACCGAATCAAGTCGCCTATTTCATCTGAGGTATCAGCCTCTAGCGCACTGTCGTAGTTGCCTTTCTCAAGTTCCTGAGCGGCATCGCGAAGCTGGACGATCTGGCGCACGATCAGGCGGCGAATCCACCAGCCACTGACCAAGATAATAACCAAACATAACGTGATGGTTGCGATGCGTAGCCATGCCAGTTGCTCGTGAACCTGTTTCAGTTCTCGCTTTATCTCCAGACCATATGTGAGCAGGCCAATAGATTCGTTACCCCAATCGACTTTCTGTGTGAGAAAACGATAATCATCTTGGCTTTTATTGATCGCCGCGGAGCGGTCATGCATAGGGTAGATCTGCATACCGCTGGCATCGCGCAGGGTGATGCCAGCGCCGCTCTCGTCAGCGTGCATTTTTTCCTGTTGGGCAAGGATGCTGTAAATCTTTGCAATGTCGCCCGCGATGATCTCTTCGGCAATAATCGGCGCCAGTACCTCAAGTTCAGATTGCTCTCCTGAGATGATCGCCTCCAGCTGTCTCTGTTCAAAGTACGGGATAAAGGCAAACTCTATCAGTATCAGGAACACAGCCAGACAAAACACGACTGGAGAAACAATTTTTCCGTTGAGGTTCATTCCGCCGTCCGTATCAGTTTGGCTTGACGTAATAGCGCTCTAGGTTCAAGCGTCGTACGTCGTCGTAGTCTGCATCGGTTGCCAGACCAATCTTTTTAAAGGGTACTTTTGCCAAAAGAGCTTGTGTGTCGGCGTTTTGGGCCATATTCAGAAGCGCAGCTTTAACTTGTTCTACCACATTGGAAGGCAGACTTGCTTTATAGACAAAGGGGTGTGGAGATACCTTTTGGGTTTGATGAAGAATCTCCAGTTTTTCTTTTATCTCGGCTTTTTGGTTGTTGAAGGTCTTTTGCACGCCGCCGCCTGATAGGGTACGACCAAGCACGGTATTGAGATAAACGGATGAGTGGGTTTTAACGTATTTGGGCGTGAAATCGATGTTGTAGATTTCCTTTAACTCTCCTCGAATCATTAGAGATGCACCCAGTGCGTTAGGAGCTGGAAACGCGATAGTGCTGTTCTGCAGTTGCTCAAGTGAGTTGATGCCACTTCCCTTCTTTACCACCAATACGCCAAAAAGCTTGCGTCCGGTATCTCGCAGTAAAGGTTTGTAGTGCTGAGCAATGGTGTAGTGGTAAGGATTCATGTAAGCAAAATCGAACTTAGCCTCCGCAAACTCTTTTTCGAAGGTTGGGATGTCAGGAGATCCCTTCAGTTTGAAGCTGTGACCGGTACGATGTGATACTTCCTGAAGGATAGGATCCCAGATTTGGTGTAGGGTTTTGACGTCAAACTGAGGAACGACACCCACAGTAAACGTATCCGCAAACGTTGGGGTGCTGAGTAGAGTGGCGACAAACAGGGATGCTAGTTTTTTCATCTGTTTTCCTCGTTGCGAAGTTAATCTTTGAAATCGGTTGCAATCTGTCGGAATTGATCTTCGATCATTATGTATGCATCAATCACGTCTGGATCGAAGTGGTTACCACGTCCTTCTTTAAGAATGCCGCTGGCTTTGTCATGATCGAAAGCAGGTTTGTATACGCGTTTTGAGATCAATGCGTCGTAAACATCGGCGACCGCCATTAGGCGGCCTGAGAGAGGAATTGCTTCGCCCGTAAGCCCCGCCGGATATCCGCTGCCATCCCATTTTTCATGATGACATTGGGCAATCTCTCTAGCGTAGCGAAGAAACGAAGAATCCTGATCGTCTGAACCCTCTTCTGCTCTGAGCAGGGCATCGCTTCCTAGTTCAGCATGTGTTTTCATCACAGTGAACTCTTCATCCGTCAGTTTGCCTGGCTTAAGAAGGATGCTGTCTGGGATACCTACTTTGCCTATATCATGTAAAGGTGCAGATTTGAAAAGTAGATCGATCGTCTCGTCGCTAAGTTGATCTTTATATTTTTGATTCTTCCGCAGTTCAAGCGCTAGCGCCTTAACGTAGCGTTGGGTACGCAGGATATGAGCCCCAGTTTCGTTATCGCGGGTTTCTGCCAGAGAGGCAAGTGCCATAATAGAGATATCACGAGTCACTTGAACTTCTTGAGTGCGCTGCTGCACTTTCTCTTCCAGCAACTCGTTCTGTTGTTTCAGTTTTTTGCGTGCAGCCTGTAGCTCTAAGTGGTTTTTTACTCGGGCAGAGACAATAGCCGGTGAAATAGGCTTGGTGATGTAATCAATCGCTCCGGTGGCTAAACCATGAGTTTCATCCATCTCTTCGCTCATAGCGGAGACAAATATGATGGGGATCTCTTGTGTCTCGGGGTCCTCTTTCAGCGCCTGGCACACTTCCAGGCCACTCATACCGGGCATCATAATGTCGAGTAAAATGAGGTCTGGCTTAGGATCGGAGTGAGCTCTTAGCAATGCTTGCTCACCGTTGGTCGCAACCAATACTCTATATTGAGTTTTGAGTAGATCGGATAGTACAACGATGTTGATTGGTTCATCGTCTACTACCAGAATGACCTTTTCCTCTTTCATTTCCTACCCCTTTTAACACTGATAGTGGACTTATATCTAACGCGGATACTACGATGCTGTCTTGAGATTTGGAAGAACAGATCCGTTTTGTTTATGTTTTGTTGTTCTATCACAATACCCCTAATCTAGAAGCATGCAGGGTATTGTGATTTTGTAATATTTTTTATTTTGTTTGAATTTGACGGGATTTTCATCAGCCTTAGCTAAGGCTGGATGAGTCCGGGGCCGTTGCTTCCATACGTTTAGGTTCGGATTTCGGGTAGACGGTGTTGCGACCTGCCTCTTTGGCTTGATACAGCGCAGCATCAGCCTTCTCTATCAGTAATAAAGGAGAAACAGTTTTTATCGCCAAGGCTGAGGCAATCCCTATTGATACTGTGATTTCTATACCGGATAGGCGAAAGCCTCCTTCCTCTCCAGCAGAGGGCAGCATGTCGAGTGAACTCACTTCCACCTTTTCGCGGATGGTTTCACCCAATTTCAGCGCTCCTGAAAAATCAACCCCTGGTAGCAGAACGACAAATTCATCACCGCCTATTCGGAATACCAAATCAGAAAACGGATCAACGCATTGTGCGAGGGTTGAACCGACAAATTTTATCGTGGCGTCTCCGACCGGGTGTCCAAAATAATCGTTCACCCCTTTGAAATCATCCAGATCAATCATGATGGCAGCCATTGGCTTTGCTTCATCTGCCATGCGTAACCACAGCTGTGGCAATTGTGCATCCAGCTGCCGACGGTTAGACAACCCTGTTAGTGCGTCTGTATTTGCCTGTTCATGTAACAGTGCGGTCTTTCGGCTGAGATCGAGAAAGGTGTTAACTTTGGATTGCAGAATAATCTCATTGTACGGTTTGGTTATGTAATCTACAGCGCCAAAGTGGAACGCTTCTTCTATATCGTTGGTTTCAGTCGAACTGGTGACGCAGAGCACGGGGATATCTTGAAGCTCGGGATCAGCTTTGACTCTGCTTAGAACCTCAATACCTTTGGATTCACCAAGGTAGAGATCCAGCAAAATAAGATCTGGTTTCTCTGCCAGTAATTTAAGGGCATCGTTGCAATTGGTTGCGATGATCAATTCGTGCTCATGACGAAGAATTTCTGCAAGCATGCGCAGGCTTGTTGGATCATCCTCTACTACAAGAATTCGTGAGCGTTCAAAAATCATTTTTTAATTCTCTGATAATGTTGTCGCATTGTTGCTGTGCTGAAGGGTAATCGAAGACATTAAGCGATAGCAGAAGTTGTTCTGCCTGCTCCTTAACTGAGTTCAGGTGCAATAGCGTGCGAATGTTTTCAATAAGGTCGTCATCTATCAGTTGATGCTTGAGAAGTGATTGCTTTAAGTCCGAAAGCGTCTGCAGAGCGCTGTCTCGGTTAACGCAGGCGCTTGCAGTTTTATGAGTACTTTCTTCATAATCATGTAGCGCTTCATTCAACTGTGTAAGGTGTTCACTGAATAAATAAAGGAGGCTGTCGTGGCCGGACCATTGGTTTTCGCGGTGATTTGTTTCTAGCTGGCGCGCCCGTTCAGCCAGTGACACGTCTCCGATATTGGCTGCCGCACCCTTTAATCTGTGAGCAAGGTTTCGGGCCGACGCAGAGTCTTTACGCTTGCAGGCCTCAGAGTAGAGTGATTCCCAATTGTTAAACGATTGGCAGAATACCTTAATGCAGCGTCGGACCTGTACTTCGTCTCCTGAGTAGAGAGTGAGTAATCTATCCGTTCGAATGAATGTTAAGTCATCCACTATCAATGCTTTCTGGTCACTTAAGCCCTTATTATCCGATTGTGAACAGCTAAATCCAGTCACTTACAACCTACCGAGACGTTACCGCCATTAAAACTTGTGAAAGTCTATCTATAGACACGTTGTTATCGGCAGATCCGATTTAATATTTAGAATATCGAATTTATTGGAATAAAGTGTAAAAGTATACTCATCAGCATATAAATGCTTTCTGACAAGCTAAGGCAGAGACGCTTTGTTTCTGTTTCCTTCGTGTATGTATTAGGTAGGTTGTTTTTCTGAATCGATTTATTAGATATGGCTGATGAAGTTGGCCAGTCTCTTTGCTGTCCGAATTGGTCATCACAACGGCCGTCATTGCCATTGCGAGTTGAAACTAGTCGATGCAGAGTGATAACCACTCCCAATGAATCAATGAAGGATTACAATGATGTCTGAGTACGTATTGGTTGAACCAGGTGACGGTATTTTGCAGGTCAAAATGAACCGGCCTGAAAAGAAAAATGCGTTGAGCTTCCTGATGTATAAGGAACTGACTCAGGCGTTGCTGGATGCCGATGAAAACCCTGCGGTCAGAGTAGTTGTACTCTCCGGGCAAGGCGGATGTTTTACTGCGGGCAATGACCTGGGGGATTTCCTCACTGCCACGGCAGAGCCTGAAAAACTATCGGCTGCGCTGCATTTTCTGCAGGCGATCTCCACAATGAAGAAACCGGTGATTGCCGCTGTGGAAGGTCTGGCGATTGGCATCGGTACATCGATGCTGCTGCACTGTGATCTGGTGTTTGGTGCGACAGAGACAAAGTTTCAGCTGCCATTTACCCGTTTGGGGGTGGTGCCAGAGGGCGGAACCAGTCTGTTGTTACCGCAGACATTAGGTCATCGGGTGGCTTTTGAGTTGGTGGTGATGGGAGAAGTCTTCGGGGCAGACCGTGCCCGTGAGTTGGGGATTGTGAACGAGGTTTTGCCTGCAGATGAGGTCTTAGCGCATGCGTTGAGTGCCGCTCAAGCGTTAACGCAGATGCCGCCCAAGGCCCTGTTAAACGGTAAACAACTGTTAAAAACATCACAAGATTGCACGCTGGCAGAGACGCTTGAAGCGGAGATGGCGCAGTTTAAGCAAGCTCTGCAATCCCCAGAGTCGTTGGAAGCGATTACTGCGATTCTGGAAAAACGGGCCCCCGACTTTAGTGCCTGCTAAGCAAAGCTAATACGGCACTGAAGATGGAGACAGCGAGGAGTTAAGCTGTCTCCATCTTCAATTACTGCGATTCATCGGTTGCGAGTTTTTCATGGTGTTTACGGCGGCAGCTGAGCATCATTGCCCAGAATTCTGAGAAATCGTTCACCACAACATCGGGCTTGTGCGGGTAGCGTTCGTTGCCAGGAAAGATCTTATTCAGCCAGGGCTGATCCCAGAGTGCACCGTTAAAGAATACACTGGTGATCCCGGCGGACTTGGCAGCAATTACATCGGTTGTACTATCCCCTACGTACCAAACATCCGCGCCCAGCGGGATATCCAGATTGTCTGCCGCTTTGAACACCTGATCAGGGTGAGGTTTACGTTTCACTGTGTCATCGCCACAGATATCGGTATCGAACAGGTCTGCCCAACCGTCGCCATCGATGGTATTGAGTTCATGCACAAAGAACTCCCGGTCTCGGTTGGTAATGACGCCTACGGTTAACCCCAGACCGCGCAGACCTTCGAGTACCTGTTTTACTTTGGGCTCAAAGGGAAGCGCGGTGCCGTAATACTTGCGGTAGTGTTTGGTGAATCCTTGATGGGCCAATTGCTTGGCGGCCTGATTGTCGGCAAACAGAATCTCGAAAATGTCAGTGCGCGAGATCTTCCGGTCCAGCTTGATCTTAGGGTGCAGGCTCAGGTTGTCACGGACATATTCAACCAGTCGCATATCATCGGGTGACTTGCAGTGATCCGGTTCAACCAGATGATCAAGCAGTCCCAGTTCGCGCAGCTCCTTCAACATATCGTCCACGGCGTGGTACATCGCGTCCAGTGTATCAACCAGCGTAGCGTGCCAGTCGAACAGTACCACTCTTGGATAGGTCAATTTTGCCAAGGCGGGATGCCAGTCGGGCTCTTCCCGTGGTGGTGGCGGCTGTAAAGGTGCTAGTCGGGCTGGGCGCTGGGCGGTGAGGGAGGAATCGATGGGGCCTTGCGCGGCTTCAACCTGATCGATCAGATCGTCAAAACTGTGGACGATATGGTCCGGTCGGTGTTTATCATGGTCGACCACCGAGAAGGTGTATTCAAACCACTCAGCATCCCATAAGGCACCGTTGTAAAAAATTGATGTGATGTCGGCCTTACTGGCCGTGATCATGTCCGTCAGACTGTCGCCGACATACCAAACTTCCTTGCCTACCGATTCATCCAGCGATTCAATGGCCTCAATAAGTGGGTCAGGTGCGGGTTTATAACGGCGTGCTTCATTGCCACACAAGCTGGTATCGAACAGGTTTTTCCAGCGTCCATTGTCGATATGAGCCAGTTCGTGGTCGAGAAACTCACGACTGCGGTTGGTCACTACACCAATTTTGATACCCAGTTTTTTAAGATAGCAGAGGTAGTCGTACACGCCATCCTGAAACGGATACACCTTGCCGTAGTGGTTGCGATAACACTCGTTATAAGCGTGATGGGCAATAGCATTGGCTTCTTCGTTTTCGCCAAACAGGGCATCAAATATGTCGGTACGGGAGATACGCTGTTCGGCCAGTACGCGCGGATGCAGGTGGCGGAAGATGCGAATATAACGCAGCAGTTTCTCGTCTTCCTTGGTTTTTGCTTCAGCTTCAGGACGCAGATGCCGAACCAGATCCAATTCGTCTACCTGAGACAGCATCTCTTCAATGGCTTGGTACATGGCCTCGTGGGTGTTTACGAGGGTGCCATGCCAGTCAAACAGCATGACTTTTGGGAAGGGGAGGTCTGGTCTTTCCATAATGAGATTCCTTTCTTGGAGTCAATGGAATGCAAAGCCGATTGGATTAAGTATATGCGACGATTTAGGCGAGTCACGAAAGAGGACGTAGAAATCTATTCGAGATTGTTTTTGCACGAGTATGAAAGGGTAAGCGCCATCAGTCAGTAGGGCCTGAAAGGAGTCGCGATATTTTAGAAGGCGGGCTTTGATGAGGTGAGGGTCTGTCCGAATAAGTTAACTAAATGACTGTTTTTGATATTGTGCACTGCGGAATAGCGTTGCAGACTGGTTGTTTATTCTGGTTGTTGTAAAGAGACCGATCTGTTTCCTATCTGTGAATGAGGTTGCTATGAACGCAGTCGTCGCCGCTGACTTTGATACGCCCGCTAAAGGGGCTGTGGTTGAGATTGCCCCCGGTATTCTCTGGTTACGTATGCCGCTGCCATTTGAGTTAGACCATATCAACCTCTACCTGTTGGCAGATGGCGATGGATGGGTGGCGATCGATTGTGGTATCGCCGGGCCTCAAACTGAGCAGGTATGGGAATCGGTATTTGATGAACACCTGCAAGGCAAGCCGGTTACACGGGTTATCGCCACCCATTCCCATGTTGATCACCTGGGAGCGGCGGGATGGTTGTGTCGTTACTGGGATGCTCCTCTGCTGATCACGCGCCCTGAATATGATTTTGCCACCCACTTTCTGGCAGAGGCTCACGCCCCTGAACCGGAAGAGCAGGTTGATCGGGTTCAGTTCTTTCATCATATGGGGATGGATGCGAAGAAGGCGACCACGTTACTGGATATCAGCGGGTCGATCGCTGGTCTCTTTGATGTGCTGCCTCAAGATCCGCAGTGGTTATCTCACGGGATGTCGCTTTCAATCGCAGGTGAGCGCTGGCAGGTGATTGTCTCTGAAGGCCATACCATAGCGCACGCATCGCTATACTGCGCTGATAAGGGCGTGCTGATTTCCGGCGATCAGGTGCTGCCGCGGATTAGCTCGAATGTGAGTACCCGGGCGCAGGATCCTGATGGTAATCCACTGAATCACTGGCTCGGCTCGCTCGATGCATTAAAGATACTGCCGAATGATACGCTGGTATTGCCCTCTCACGAATACCCGTTTTTTGGTCTGCATCGTCGTTTGGATCAGCTCACTGAGGGGCATATTGAAACGTTGGACCTGTTGCTGCAGTCCTGTGCAGATGCGCGAAACGTGATGCAGCTGGTGGAGATCCTTTACCCGCGTAAGCTCTCGATCTTCGATCTGTTCTTAGGGGGTGGTGAATGTCTGGCCCATCTGAATTATCTGTTGGCAGAACAAAAGATTGAACGCTGGTTGGATGAGAACGATGTTCACCAGTATCGGTGTATCTGAAGAATAACGACCGTCGTCAGTGTGATGGCGGTTAGCTCCGGCGGTAGACGCTGGGCGGCACTCCGGTCCATTGTTTAAACGCACGGGTAAACGCTGCCGGTTCGGAAAAACCCAGCTGGCGCGAGATCTGAGAGATCGGAATCGACGGTTGGCTCAGATAATGAATGGCGGCATCACGCCGGACATCATCCTTTAGCTCCTGAAAACTGGTGCCTTCATCGGCCAGTTTTCGGCGTAGCGTCCTCGAAGTCACATGCAACTCCGCTGCAATATCATCCATATTGGTTGCCGCCAGTTCTGGTGCTTGTTCAAGGTAATCCATAACGCGACGGGTAAATACGGGGTAGTAAGCCTGTCGTTTAAACCAGTCGAGTGGCGCGCGGCGCAGATAAGCACTTAAGGTGCGTGGGGTCTGTACTACCGGTTCATCCAGCATATCGGTGCTGAACACCAGACAGTTGGCCGATTGGTTGTACTTAGCCGTGCAGGGATACATCAGGCGGTGTTCTGCGCTGTGTGCAGGTTCGGGAAAATCCAGCGTGACATATTTTAAGGGGATGCGCTGTCCAATCAGCCAGCTGGGGAAACGGTGCCAGAGCAGTAGCAAAAACTCGCGCAGCGTATTGTCCGGATCCCTGTCCGGATCAGTCAGGCGCAGGGAAAAGCGGGCTTCGTTGTCGGTGATCGTAAAGTCCAGAATTAATGCATCTGCCACCAGGTTATAAAAATGCCCCAAATGGTGGTAGACGGCTCTTAGGTTGCGGCAACGCACTGCTTGTTTCGACATGAGAGTGAATACGCCGTGCCGTGAAGGCTGACTCCCCATGCACATAAATTCATCATCGGCGACCCGCCACATCTCTTGCATCATCCGGCTGAGCTGGTCCGGTGTAATCCGTAACCCCGGGTTTTCCAGCAGCTGTTCGTTTAAACCGGCAAACCGTAATAGCTGCTGATGATCAACACCATGACGTTTGGCTGAAGCGACCAGCGTGCGTGCAAAATGAATTGAAATAGAGTGGCGTTCTGTACTCATGTCTGTGTCCGTATATGACAGGTAACCTAAAGAACTAAGCTGTATATATAATGCTAGTGTAGCCTGAATGTCCGAAAATGTTAACTATAAGGCTGCTTTCGTTATTGTTGATCGTGCGTCTGCAGATGAAACTAGGAGGCATTCTGGTACGGGTGGTTTACGGCATCATCCGGCTAACTCAAAAACAACACGCGAACGCAGCTTTAGATAGCCGCGGCGCAGATTAGAGAGGTCACATGCAGAAACGTGAAGTGGTTGTGGTAAGCGGTGTACGTACAGCGATTGGTAGCTACGGCGGCAGCCTGAAAGCTCAAAAGCCGGGTGCTATGGCGGGTATGTTGGTGGCCGAAGCCGTGAAGCGTGCAGGCATTGCTGCAGAGTCTGTCGGGCAAACGGTCTTCGGTAACGTCATCCACTCCGAACCTGCGGATATGTATCTGGGGCGTGTTGCTGCGCTGAACGGTGGACTGTCTGAAACCGCGCCAGCACTGACTGTGAACCGTCTTTGTGGCAGTGGCCTGCAGGCGGTACTGACTGCTGCACAGCAGATTGAGCTGGGTATCTGTGACACGGTGGTGGCCGGTGGTGCTGAATCCATGAGCCTTGCGCCATACCACATGCCAACCGCACGTTTCGGCCAGCGTATGGGGGACGGTGCGTTGATTGATCCAATGGTTGCGGCACTGCACTGTCCGTTCAATCACATCCACATGGGCGTAACGGCTGAAAACGTTGCTGAAAAATATGGCATCACCCGCGAACAGCAGGATGAGCTGGCGGCGCAGAGCCACAACCGCGCGCAAAACGCGATTGAAAACGGTTACTTCAAAGAGCAGATCGTGCCGGTTGAGCTGAAAAGCCGCAAAGGTGTGACGTTGTTCGATACCGATGAGCATGTTCGTTACGACTGCACGCCGGCTGACATGGCGAAGCTTAAGCCGGTGTTTAAGAAAGACGGCACTGTGACTGCGGGCAACGCGTCTGGCTTGAATGATGCGGCGGCGGCGCTGGTGATGATGGATCGTGAAGAAGCTGAGGCTCAAGGTGTGCAAGCCATGGCCAGGCTGGTTGATTACTCCGTAGTGGGTGTTGATCCGAAGATCATGGGTATTGGCCCTGTACCCGCGATTCAGGAAATCCTGGAACGTAATGAGCTCAGTGTGAATGACATCGATGTGTACGAAGTGAACGAAGCATTCGCTGCTCAGGCACTGGCCGTTGCACAGCAGCTGGATCTGCCACGTGATCGGGTGAATCCGAATGGTAGTGGTATCTCTCTGGGGCATCCAATTGGGGCAACCGGTGCGGTTGTGACGGTTAAAGCGTTGCACGAACTGAACCGAGTTAATGGCCGTTATGCAATTGTGAGCCTATGTATTGGTGGCGGTCAGGGTATCGCTGCATTGTTTGAACGCGTTTAACCCGATCCCCTTCTTTGTGGGTTAAACGTACTGGGCTGGAGTCAATTTCTTACTCCATTTGGCCATGGATGGCTGTTTTTAAGCCCAAAGCTGATTTTATTTGTTTGCACTCTGGTAGGACATGAATGTCCCTTAGGGTCAGTGATGGCCCGTTCTTTTTGTGCAGGCAGCGGTGTTCGAGGAAATCTAAATGTATAACGGTCAGGCGATCAGCCTTACATCCATCGATAACGGTGTGGTTGAACTCAGGTTCGACCTTCAGGGCGAATCTGTTAACAAACTGAACAACCTAACCCTAAAGGAATTGGGTGAGGCGGTGTCTCTGTTAGAAGAAACCCCGGACGTTAAGGGGTTGTTGATCAGTAGTGCGAAACCGGCCTTTATAGTGGGCGCTGATATCACTGAGTTTCAGAACAATTTTTCTCTGACTCCTGATGCGCTTAAGGCGTGGATCAATGAGACACACAAGACGTTCCGGGCGTTAGAAAACCTGCCTTTTCCCACGGTGGTCGCAATCAACGGTATGGCGTTGGGCGGTGGTTTTGAGCTCGCGCTGAGTGCTGATTTTCGTGTGCTGGCTGCGGATGCACGCGTGGGTCTGCCGGAAGTGAATTTGGGTATCTGTCCGGGTTGGGGTGGTACGGTTCGATTGAGTCGTTTGATCGGTACCGAAGCGGCCCTGCAGTGGACGTTGACCGGTAAACCTCAGAAGCCTCAGGTTGCGCTAGAGCAAGGTGCAGTTGATGCAGTGGCTGCGCCAGATGCGTTGTGTCAGGAAGCGTTGTCAGTGTTGCAGGCGGCGATCACTGGTGAAAAGAGTCACGCTCAGAACCGCGCACGTAAACAGCAGCCGTTGGTCGATTCCGCGGCCGTACGTACCGAACTTGCTGATCTGCAAGACCAGTATGGTAAGAAGCTGGATCCGAACTATCCTGCGGCGGGGGTTATCCTGGCCACTGTCACGCAGCACAGTACGCTGGATTTTGCAGAAGCACTCAATACTGAGCTGGATAGTTTGGTTACGCTGGCGCATTCCGATTCGGCTAAAAGCCTGATTGGATTGTTTATGAACGATCAGCTTCTGAAGAAGCAATCGAAGCGCTGGTGTAAGCAGGCTGCACCTGTGAAGCAGAGTGCGGTATTAGGTGCAGGCATTATGGGTGGGGGTGTTGCTTATCAATCTGCGTCTACTGGCACGCCGATCCTGATGAAAGATATTCGGGAAGAAGCACTGGATCTGGGTGTGAAAACAGCGTCTAAGCTGCTCGACCGAAAAATCGCCAAGGGCCGTTTGGACGATGCAGGTAAAACGGCTGTAATGGATGCCATCACGCCCACTTTGGATTACAAGGATTTTTGGGCGGTTGATCTGGTGGTTGAAGCAGTGGTTGAAAACCCAGTGGTGAAGGCCGCAGTGCTGGCTGATGTAGAGCGAGCGGTCCCTGATGATGCTGTACTGGCTTCCAACACATCAACGATCTCCATCGATTCACTGGCGGAAAGTGTGGCCCGCCCAGAGCAGTTCTGCGGCATGCACTTCTTTAACCCGGTGCATCTGATGCCATTGGTGGAAGTGATTCGCGGTAGCAAAACCAGTAATCAAACCATCGCCCGCACAGTGGCCTATGCAACGGCAATGGGCAAGACACCGATTGTGGTGAATGACTGTCCGGGATTTCTGGTTAATCGAATTCTGTTTCCTTACTTCAACGCCTTTAACCGTTTGCTGATTGATGGTGTCGATTTTCAACGTATCGACCGTGTGATGGAGCAGTTTGGCTGGCCGATGGGGCCCGCTTATCTGGCTGATGTTGTCGGCATTGATACGCTGGTTCACGCCGATCATGTCATGCAGGCAGGGTTCCCGGAGCGTATGGGACATGATGCAGATGTGATTGCCGAAGCGTTGCTGGCGGCTGATTGTTTGGGCCAGAAAAACGGTAAGGGCTTTTATGAGTATGGTGTTGATGACGATGGTCGCCGTTATAAAGAGCCGGCAGGTTTGGCCCGTCAACTGATTGCTGATCGGGTGACGCAATCCCTGGATATCAGTGATCAGGAGATCATTGATCGCATGATGATTCCAATGTGTCTGGAAGCGGTACGGTGTCTGGAAGACGGGATTGTTGAAACCGCGACTGAAGTTGATATGGGATTGATTTTAGGGCTGGGTTTCCCGCGTTTCCACGGTGGCGCGTTGCGTTACATCGATACGTTGGGGTTGGATGTTTTTGCTGTAAAAGCTGAGGCTAATCAGCAGCACGGTGCGTTGTATCAGCTGACTGACGGCTTTAAAGCGATGTTAGCGGAAAAGCGCACGTTCTATTGATTCAGCAATCGTCCTCCGTATGAAGAGGAGGACAGTTTAAGTACAAAATAAAGAGAGGCCGGTCCTGATACTGGCCCGCAACGAGTGGAAGATTATGAGCGAATACAAACACCCTTACCGTGATGCAGAGTTTGTTCTGAATGAACTGGTCGATTTTGACGCGCTGTGCGCCGATGCAGGATTGGAAGATGTGAATGCCGAGCTGGCATCGGTCATTCTGACTGAAGCTGGAAAGTTAGGTTCTGATGTATTGGCTCCGTTGAATGTGGTTGGTGATACCCAACATCCTCAGCTGGCCGAAAACGGCGTGCAGGAGAGCGCGGGTTTCTCTGAAGCCTATCAGCAGTATATGGAAGGAGGTTGGTCTTCATTAACCGCAGCTGAGGAGTTTGGTGGTCAGAATCTGCCTAACGTACTGGGGACGGCCGTCAATGAAATCTGGCAGTCATCCAATCTGGCGTTCGCCCTGTGTCCATTGTTGGGGCAGGGGGCGATTGAGTCCATCGCTCATCATGGTTCAGATGCGCTGAAGCAAACCTATCTGCCGAAGATGGTGAGCGGTGAATGGACCGGCACCATGAACCTGACTGAGCCGGATGCGGGAACGGATCTGGCTGCCGTCAAAACAAAAGCGGTTCCCAATGGTGATCACTACCTGATTACTGGCCAGAAGATCTTCATTACCTGGGGTGATCATCAGATGACGGACAACGTCGTGCATCTGGTGCTGGCACGGGTGCCGGATGCCCCGGCAGGTGTCAAAGGCATCTCCCTGTTTGTAGTACCCAAGTTCCTGTTGGATGAAAACGGAAATCCTGCAGCCCGTAACGATGCACATTGCGTCTCTCTGGAGCACAAACTCGGTATCCACGGCAGTCCGACCTGTGTCATGAGCTTTGGCGACAACGAAGGTGCGGTGGGCTATCTGGTCGGTGAAGAGAACAAAGGTCTGGCGTATATGTTCACGATGATGAACCACGCACGTCAGGGCGTGGGTTTGCAGGGTCTGGCGATTGCCGAGCGTTCTTACCAGCAGGCGGTGGAATATGCCAAAGACCGTCTTCAGGGTACCAAAAAGGATGGTAGTCGTTTCTCGATTATCAAATTCCCAGATGTACGCCGTATGTTGATGCAGATGAAGGCATCCATCGAAGCGATGCGCGGTCTGGCGTTTGTCGCTGCAGCGGAGATCGACCGGGGGCACTACGCACAGAGCCGGGATGCTGCACAAAAAAATAATGCCCGTGTTGAGTTACTGACGCCGATTGTTAAAGGCTGGTTGACCGAATTGGCGCAAGAGGTGACCTATCTGGGGACGCAGGTCCACGGCGGCATGGGCTTTATCGAAGAGACCGGCTCAGCCCAGCATTACCGCGATGCACGCATCCTGACCATTTATGAAGGTACGACCGGTATTCAGGCGCTGGATCTGGTGGGGCGTAAGACGTTGGTGAACGGTGGTGAACATCTGGCAGACCTGTTGACTGAGATGGAAGCGACCGTTGAACAGCTGGAAGGTATTGAGCCGTTTGCGGCTCAAGGCGCTGCCCTGCGAGATGCGGTGGAGTCAGGCAAGTCTGCACGTGAATGGTTGCTGGACAATGCTGCTAAAGATGCGGCTGCGGCTGGCAGTGTCAGCGTCCAGTTCATGATGATGTTCGGTTACATCTGCGGGGGTTGGATCATGGGCCAGTCTGCATTAAAAGCGCAGGCACAGCTGGATGCGGGGCAAGGGGATGCTGAGTTCCTGCAAACCAAGCTGATTACGGCGCAATACTACTCCGAGCATCTGTTGCCGCGAGTGCAGAGTGCGTTGGCAGCTGTTAAAGCGGGGAGCACAAGTGTGATGGCGCTGTCGGAAGATCAGTTCTAAACGGATCTGTTTTTGTACGAGTGAGCCAGTGCTGGTTGTCCTTGCGGGTAGAGAGATTAGTGAGCCTCTACCATCCTGGATGACTATGAATGAGCGCAAACGATGTGAGGTACTATTCATGCGCGAATCTATGGAATTTGACGTTGTTATTGTTGGTGCGGGTCCGTCCGGTCTGTCGGCTGCGTGTCGTTTGATGCAACAGGCGCAAGCCGCTGAGCGTGAGTTGACGGTCTGTGTCGTTGAGAAAGGTTCAGAGGTTGGCGCGCATATTTTGTCCGGTGCGATCATCGAACCGCGTGCGCTGGATGAGCTGTTTCCTGATTGGAAAGAGCGGGGTGCGCCGCTGAATATACCGGTGACTGAAGATCAGTTATTCCTGCTGAAAGATGATACGAAAGCCCAGAAATTGCCAAACGGTGTGGTGCCGAAAACCATGCATAACGAAGGCAACTATATCGCCAGTCTGGGCAACGTCTGCCGCTGGTTAGCAGAGCAGGCGGAGCAACTGGGCGTTGAGATCTTTCCGGGCTTTGCGGCGAGCGAGATCCTTTACCACGATGACGGTGCTGTAAAAGGAATCGCCACGGGTGACATGGGTATCAGCGAATCCGGTGAGCAGAAAGACAGCTACATGCAGGGTATGGAGCTGCATGCCAAATACACCCTGTTTGCAGAAGGTTGCCGGGGTCATTTAGGCAAAGAGCTGTATGCGAAGTTTGATCTGGATGTCGATGCGGATGCTCAGCATTACGGTATCGGCATCAAAGAGTTGTGGGACTTACCTGTAAAAGAAGGGGAACCGGAGAAGCATCAGCCGGGTCTCGTGATACACGGCTCAGGCTGGCCACTGGAGAAAGGTACCAGCGGTGGTTTCTTCCTGTATCACACGGAAAATAATCAGGTTGTTGTTGGGCTGATCGTCGATCTGAACTACGCCAACCCGCATGTCAGTCCGTTTGATGAGTTCCAGCGCCTGAAACACCATCCCGTGCTGAAGCAGTATCTGGACGGTGGCAAGCGTGTCTCTTATGGCGCCCGTGCTATCTCCAAAGGTGGTTTCAACGCGTTACCAAAGATGACCTTCCCGGGTGGATTGGTGATTGGCTGTAATGCAGGCACTCTGAATTTTGCCAAGATCAAAGGCACGCATACGGCGATGAAGTCCGGCATGCTGGCGGCAGAAACCGTGTTTGCAGCGATCAGTGGTGGGTGTGAAGGTAGCAAAGAACTGTCAGCGTTTACTGATAGCTTTAAGACCTCCTGGTTGTACGATGAGTTGTACCGCACCCGTAACTTTGGCCCCGCGATGCACAAATTTGGTCCGATGCTGGGTGGCGCGTTCAACTTTATTGATCAGAATATCTTTGGCGGCAAGCTGCCGATCACCCTGCGAGATAATCATGTCGACTATGCGCAGCTCAAACCGGCGGATCAGTTTGAACCGATTCGTTATCCAAAGCCTGACGGTAAACTGAGTTTTGATAAGTTGTCGTCGGTGTTCCTCTCCAACACCAACCATGAAGAAGATCAGCCGTGTCATTTGGTGTTGCGCGATGTTGATCTGCCGCTGAGTAAGAACCTTCCGCTCTATGCTGAACCGGCACAGCGTTACTGTCCTGCGGGGGTATATGAAGTGATGGAAGATGAGCAGGGACAGCGTTTCCAGATCAATGGCCAGAACTGCCTGCACTGTAAAACCTGCGACATCAAAGACCCCGCGCAGAACATTACTTGGGTGACCCCGGAAGGCGGTGGCGGCCCGAACTATCCGAATATGTAAGCTGCCTTTGCTTCCAGACAGTCTCTTACCGTTGTGAGTTTTCTCACAATCCCTTTATCAGGTGCCGCAAGGTGCCTGATCTTTTTCTTGAAGGCTCAGTTTTCGACCTGTTCAGACAGTTTCCTAACCGTTCAGACAGTGGGGTCTTGCAGGGGGACACATGACTTCTAATAAAAATATTCTGGTTGCTGCGCGACATGAACTGTATCGCCGGGGGGTTAAGATTGCGCTGGATGATCGTTGCAGTCGATCAAATTATCGGATCTATGAAAGTGATTCGCTGGCCGAGAATGTGCCCCGTCGGCAGATGGATTTGATCATTCTGGATTCTGCACTCGTTCACCGTTGTGGCGTCAGTACAATGCGACAGACCATCGAGAAAGTTAATACACCGGTGTTGATGTTCGCAGATCACTTGGATCATGAGGCGCTCTATCAAGCCCGTCGCATCGGGGCTTCAGGTCTGGTGTCCAATGCGGCCAGTTTGCGGGAAATTTCAGAAGTGACCAGTGGATTGTTGAACGGAAAGGATCATTGGCCTGATCCGCAAAAAAAATCGGTGTTGAGGTGTTACACATCAGGCCATCTACAGAATCCAACACTGACCGAACGGCAGCAAGAGGTGTTGAGACAGGTGAGAGTTGGACATTCGAATAAGCAGATCGCGTATGATCTAAATATCAGTGAAAGCACCGTTAAATCACATATTTCTGAGATTTTGAGAAAGTTTGATGTAACAACTCGTACACAGCTGATCTCCCGCTTGGGCTGTCCTTAACTGGACGGCTAACGGGATTTGGGTGTGCTGAGACCACCCTGAATGGATTCATTGGTAATACTAGTGACCAGATGCAGGAAACCGATAGCCGCAATATTGGTAATTTCCGGGCGTTGGGTCGCCCAGGGTTTTCCAAAGCCAGCAAAGGGCGTTAAACCTTCCATAGAAGCGGAAACAAACAGCGCGACTTGTTCCCGTGACGATTCAGTCAATGCAGGGTTCAGAATCGCAATCAGGTGGTTCAGCACCGCTCTGGCCTTGATGTAGAGTGCATCCATACGATCAGCGGCGTACTCATCATGATTAGCCAGCGCCCAGAGTTCAGGGAAAAAGTGGGTCGTTTCCTGAGTACCGATATCCTCAATGATAAACTTCACAATCGCAACAAACTGATCTTCCGGGGATTCGCCCGCGCTTTGCAGGACCTGATCAAACTCCCAGACATAACTTTCTATCACTTTGTCCAGCAGATCTCGCAGCAGATCCTGCTTGTTGGAGTAGTAATAGTTGAGGTTACCCACACTGATACCCGCTCCCGCGGCTACTTTACGTAATGTGAGGTTGTGGTAGCCGCCAGCGATCATCAATTCTTGCGCAGACTGAAGAATTTTCAGGACCCGCTCCTGTCCTTTGGAAAAAGCGGCGGTACCGGGGCGGACTTGTAGCTGAACTGCACACATAACGTATTGATATTCTTAGTCTGAGTTGGATAAGAAGGATTATCTCTAATCTGACACAATCGTTCAATTTAGGGACAGTTCGTACGTAAAACGCTGCCTATTACAGCGTCATATTCTTAATGTTAGCAATAAATAGGACCAGTGACCTATTTTATTTTTCCTGAACGACTGCTAAGGTTAATAATATTCTAGGTCGCACGTACTAATAAATATAAAACTGGGTGTCCTGTCATGAACGTTTCTACTCGCAGTCAGCGGGAGATGTCAGTATCTCTCTATCCGCTTTTACCTGCCGACGGTATCGAACTCTATTTCCGTGCATTTGTGCGCGTGAACCTGACAAGCTATCGCTGAGGTATTGGATATGTTGGCGCAATCTTCCCCTATCGACACGGTAGCGACCCGCAGTGGTCCGCAAAAAGTCGTGGCTGTTTATCCCACTTCACACTCAACCCGTCAGGGAACACAAACACCGCCTGCTCGACAGCAGGGAGAGATCAGCCTCTCTGATGTCACCTTCGATGATACTGAGTTCACGCGGGCCGCCAGACGTGGTGCCAAAGGACTCAATCATCAGATTCCCCTGTTACTGATGGGTGAGACAGGCTCCGGCAAAGAAGCCTTAGCTCGGGCACTGCATCAGGAAAGCAATCGAGCAGGTCAATCCTTTGTAGCGCTGAATTGTGCAGCGATCCCTGAAGGGTTGATCGAATCGGAACTGTTTGGTTATTCAGAAGGAGCCTTTACGGGGGCCCGACGCGGCGGCATGCAGGGGAAAGTACAGCAGGCGGATAAAGGTACCTTGTTTCTGGATGAAATTGGGGACATGCCGCTGGACCTCCAAGCACGATTACTGCGTGTGCTGCAGGATCGCTGTGTCACCCCGCTTGGCAGTGGTAAGGTCATCCCCGTTGATATTACGGTTGTGTGTGCGACCCATCGTGATCTCAAGCAGATGGTGGCGGATGGAACCTTTCGCGAGGATCTCTATTACCGCCTGAACGGCGTTGCGATCCGCATCCCTCCGCTGAGAGATCGACGCAACTTCCCGGCCTTTGTGGAGCATATGCTGCTGGCCGAAGCGGGTGACGGGCATGGTATGACAATTGATGCCGAGCTGATGAAGTGTTGGCAGCGTTACCGCTGGCCTGGCAATGTGCGTCAGCTGCAAACGGTGATCAAAACCTGTATCGCATTTATGGAGGAGGGGGACAATGAGATCACGGATGACCTTCTCACCGAAGAATTTCGTGAAGAGCTGAGCCTGGCGTCTCTGGATGATTCTGGTTGTGAGCAATTAACCGGATCACCCAATACCCTCAAGCGCGCAGAAGTTGAGCTGATTAAGCGCGCGTTAGTGGATAGCGGCGGTAATATCTCGGCCGCGGCGGTGGCGTTAGGGATTAGCAGGGCGACTTTGTATCGCCGTCTGCAAAACGCAGGAATCAGCTCTGGTTCTGGTTAAATAGTGACTGGCTGCTGATCAGAGCTGCGTATCTTTCAATGCCCGGTAAGGGCCTAACAAGTGCTCCTGAATCAGTTGCACAGCACTTTCACTATCTCGCGCCAGTAATGCATCAATCAAATCCTGATGTTGCTGCTGGTTGGCATGGAAAACAGTTCGATTCAGCATATTACGTTTCAGCCACAGGTTGCGGTAACGCGACGCTTTTTCATACAGTGACCGGCGCACGTGGAGCAATGTCGGTGAGGCACAGCCTGCGGCAATCGCGGTGTGGAACTCCTGATGCAGAGCTTCCCAGCGTTGAATATTTTCAGGGCTGTTTTCGTCCAGCAATTCTGCGGACTTCTTCAAGCGATGGGCCGCAGCCAGAATACTGGCTTCCCAGGCATCGTCACCGCGTTCTATCGCTTGGCCAACACATAACCCTTCGATCTGGGCGCGGGTATGGTAGATGTCCGCCATCTCTTCCGCCGAGATCGGGTGTACCGTGAATCCGCGTTGGTTCTCCACAATCACCAATTGCTCAACGAGCAGTTGGGACAGCGCTTCCCTTAATGGACTCACCCCCACCTGATAGCGTTCTTTTAGGCGCACCATGCGCAGCTTCTCTCCGGGGCTGAAGTAACCCGTCAGAATATCCTGCTTAAGCTGACTCAATACCTGAGTGGCATAGTTGTCGCTGCTGTGTGTGTTCGGGGTATGGGGCGTGTTGGCGTGTGCGGTCATATTCCATTCTGTTCGACGGCCTGATATGCGATCCATTCTACGTTAAGAATGCAAAACAGTTAAATAACGCTGAAATCTAAAAATGTTGACATAACTCAAAAACGTCGACATTATTGCTTCCAACTTATTTAACAACCGATGACTGGGAAAAATAACAATGTCGGCAATCGAGCAGATTCAACAGGTGGCTGCACCTGCCAATGGTTACAACGTTCAAGACTTCGCAGAGAACAAACGCCTGCAGGTGATTACGCTGAGTGAAGAAACTCTGACTGCATTTGAGCAAGAGACTCAGCAGTGGGATGTGCAGGCATTGGAATACAAGCCGTTCTTACGTTTTGCGATTGCGGATAAACTAGATGCGATCTGTGGTGGCACGCTAAGCCCGCGCCTTAACCAGATCATGCAAAACCGTGATCAGGCTGCGTTCCTGCTGCAGTACGAAGGCCAGCCAGCGTCTGATCAGAGTGAATTCAACGTTAAGTTGTCGACTGCGGTCTCTCACCTGATCGGGATGCCTAACTTCGATTCCATGTACGGTAAGTACTACGCACGTTTCACCGTACGTAACGAAGACAACAGTGACAGCTATCTGCGTCAGGCACACCGCCGTATGGAGCTGCACAACGACGGCACCTATGTCGACGAGCGTACAGACTTCGTCCTGATGATGAAGATGGATGAAAAGAACATGGAAGGCGGCGAATCTTTGCTGCTGCACGTGGATGACTGGCAGGATCTGGACAAGTTCTACAATCACCCTCTGGCGAAGCAGGATATTGTTTGGGGTTCTCCGCCAAGCAAACAGGTTGCCTATAAAGTTGAGCACCCGGTCTTCTTTGAAGAAGATAGCCAGGGCAAGCCTCACATGCTGTTTATCGACCAGTTTGCTGAGCCACAAAACATGCGTCAGGGCCTGTACCTGCATCAGATGGGCGAGTCTCTGGAAAGCGAAGAGAACTGCTTTGGTGTACGTGTGCCGGTGGGTTCTATGTTGGTTTGTCAGAACCACTGCTGGGTGCATGGCCGTGATAAGTTTGTACCGCATCCGGGTCTTGAACGTGAATTGTTGCGTCAGCGTGGCCACTTCACCAAAGCGTAAACCCGCATGAGTGGACGCCGGAGTATCTGTGAGAGGCTTCGGCGTTAACTGACAACGTTCCTATTTACATGACTGTGAGCACTATGATTTACGATTACCTGATTATTGGCGGCGGCATCGTCGGCGTTTCAACGGCATGGCAGCTGAAGCAGCGTCACCCGGAAAAAAGCGTGTTACTGGTTGAGAAGGAATCGGTATATGCCAAGCATCAGACTGGTCATAACAGCGGGGTGATCCACGCCGGTGTGTATTACGCGCCGGGCAGTTTGAAAGCGCAGTTTTGTAAGGAAGGCGTTGCTGCGACGATCCAGTTTTGTGAAGAAAACGGGATCGCTTACGAGCAGTGCGGTAAGTTGCTGGTGGCGACTAATGCGCTTGAGCATGAACGTATGCTGGCCCTCTACGAGCGCTGCCATACGAACGGAATCAACGTTGAGCTGTTGACCCAGAAACAGCTCAATGAAGTGGAACCGGATATTGTTGGCACCGGGGCTATCTTGGTGAAAGACACCGGTATTGTGGATTACCAGAAGGTGACCACGGCGATGGCGGGGTGCTTTGAACAGTTAGGTGGCGAAACCCGTCTGAATACCAAGGTTGTCGGATTATCGGAATCATCTGATGTTGTCAGTGTTGATGTGGAACGAGCGGGACAAAAGGAACAGGTCCAGTGTCGTTTCCTGATTACCTGCTCGGGGCTGATGGCGGATCGTACGACTAAGATGCTGGGCATCGAAACCGACTTTCAAATCGTGCCGTTTCGAGGCGAATACTACCGTCTTGGACCTGAGCACAACCAGATTGTAAAACACCTGATTTACCCGATTCCTGATCCTGAACTGCCGTTTCTGGGTGTGCACCTGACCCGCATGATTGATGGCACTGTGACGGTGGGACCAAACGCGGTGCAGGGCTGGAAGCGTGAAGGTTACGGCCGGATCAATATCAGTCTGCGTGATGTGATGGACATGGTGGGCTTCTCTGGATTCTGGAAAGTACTGAAAGCTAACTTCAAGGTTGGGTTGGTCGAAACGTGGAATTCGTGGTGGAAGCCGGGTTATCTGAAAACAGTGCAGAAGTACTGCCCGAAACTGAAACTGGGTGATCTGCAGCCATATCCAGCGGGTATTCGTGCACAGGCCGTCATGAAGGATGGCTCACTGGTGCATGATTTCCTGTTTGCCGAGAGCCCACGTAGCTTACACGTGTGTAATGCACCGTCACCTGCGGCGACCTCATCGATTCCGATTGGGGGTTATATCTGCGATAAACTTGCCGAAAAGCAGGTTAACTAACGGCCCTCACCCTTCAGCCCGTCGTCATCATGGCGCGGGCGAGGCTCTAACCTGATTCTCCGATGGGTGAACCAGGTTATTTTTCGCAATATATTTTATCGTTTTCTTGTGAACGGTAGTGCAGACCAGCACTCTTGAAACGGCCGCAGATACAGCGTTTTTAGCGTTTGCTCATCCACATCTATCTTATCTGAAACACCAAACCGCAGCTTAGTCTTGGGTTCTGATAGATGGAGGCTGCCACCGATCCAATCCCAGATAGCCAATACCGCACCAAAGTTCTTATCAAAGTGCCGGACACGCGTGGAATGGTGGATCTGGTGTTGTGCGGGTGAGATCAGAATGCGTTCGAGCCACCTCCAATAGTGAATTGCGATGTGAGAATGGCGCAGGTTAGAGCCTGTGACATTAAAAATGAAGACCGCAAAGTTCACGCCCAACACAGTTATAAGGTCGACCTGATCGCCGAAGTAGAACAGGAATACGCCAATACTGACAGCCTGAACCAGAATGCTTCGCAGTGTAAATAGCAGACCTTCAATCGGATGGGTGCGTAGCACGGTAAATGGTGTCATCGTACGAGCGGAGTGATGCACTTTGTGAAATGCCCATAGAAACGGCCAGCGGTGCATCAGCATGTGCAGGAAGTAGCGGGCAAAGTCGTCCAGCACGAAAAGAAATAGTGTAAAGAAAATTGGGACAGCCCAATCAGGCAGCAGACTGCCAGGCAGGGGGCGGGAACCAGTCAGTTCGTAGAGCTGTTGAAAAATGACCGTCGCCAGCGCCATTTTTGTGATCAGCAGCGGGACGATGGCGAGTAAGATCGCTTTGTTGATCAGCAGCAGTTGATAGTCCGCTTTCGCAGAGGTGGACCACCAGATACGCGGTGAAAACAGGCGTTTGACGATTGTTGATGCGCGGTTTTTTTCACGCAATTTCAGCCACAGACTTGCGATGATCAATGCCAGCAAGATATAACCGAGAAATACCCGTTTTCGTGGGTTTAATACGGTTTCATAGACACTGGTATACAGGTCGGAGAGGTAGTCAGTAAATACTATTTCCATCAGCGGAATGATACCTGTTAATACAAAAAACCAGCTATACCGATCTAATACTTATTCCGGTACAGCTGGTTCTGTCAGACATCCATTTCCGCCAGCGCGGAACTTACGTCAGTCTTGATTAGTCGTTTTCTGCTTCAGCAGCCTGCTCGCCCAGCTTCTTGATCAGGTCGCCCATGCTTGCCAGTACGTCTTTGCTACGCGCTTCGACGCCAAACTCGTCAACCATCAGCTGCTGAACTTTCAGCATCTGCAACATGTATTCGTCCAGAGTCACAGTGCTGCTCTGTACGTAGTTGCCGTCAGCATCGATACCGGTTACCTGAGTGTTACCCAGCAGGACTGGGCCGAATCCGATTAAGCGGTTCAGCTGTACACCCGTTGCACCCAGATCTTTACCGCTTACCTGCAGGGCCATAGCGAAACCTTTCAGTTCACCCCAGTGCTTAGCGTAGCCACGCAGAATTTTGCTAACGTCTTCTTTAGCATCCAGTGCCGCGTTCAGCTTCTCGATATCTTTGTAGGTGGAGCCTGCGTATTTGAAGACGGCTTCTGCAATGACTTTTTCCCAGTTTTCAGCAATCGTTGCTGCGTAAGCTTTCAACTGGGTGCGTTCTGCATCGCTCAGGGCTTCGCCGTTAGCATCGGTGATCAGCTGGCGGCCATCGATGAATGCTTTAGTGATGGTGTGCAGGTAGTTAGTCTTGCCACTTTTGTCGGTTGCCGCAGCGTAGTAGCCGTGTGCAAACAGCATCTCGTTGTACAGGCTGACTTTGCCATCTTTGTTAGCATCAGCCAGTGTCAGGCCACCTTCTTTGCCTTTAGCAACGGTGTAAGCCTGCTTTGGCGTCAGAGACAGTGTGTTTGCAGGAACACCAAAGTAACCGAAGGCTTCATCCCAAACATGCTCTTTACCTGTGTAAGCTTTACCTGCTTTGTACGGTTTGTTGTTTGGTTTAGTGTCAGCTTCTAGCTTCTCGTCCAGGTAGTTGTCGACCGCCTGGTTGTAGAAAACAGCACCCATGGTGAACTTGGAGATCAGCTGTGCGTAGTCCAGGCCGTTTACTTTGTCATAACCTTTGTTCGCAGAAGAAGCTTTATCGATCATGAAGGCCAGTACTTCTGCGCCCGTCATGTTGCCAGGCCAGGACGTCACTGCGCCTTTGTACGCCTTACCAGCCAGGTTTTTCTTCTTGGACAGGTCATCAACCTTGGTTTCAGCGATGACAAAGTCGCCTTTGGTTTTCGGAGAGATAATGTCACGACCCGCATCTTTGCCTTCGTAGTAAGCCATCATCTTCGCTTTCAGCTCAGCGTTTGGTTCTCCGTTACCCTGTCCGGCCAACTTTTTCAGTGAGGTATGCAGAACCTGGCGGGCGATCTGGCCAGTGTAGGATACAGAATGTTCAGCGTCGCCTTTGTAATCCTTAACGGTGACTGGGAAATCGGCATAGGCTTTTTCATCTGCCTGCGCAGTCATACCAAAAGACGCGACAGACGCGAGCGCTACAGCAGATACGATTTTCTTCAGTTTCACGGTACACAACCTTAATCGAAAGTAGATTGATGATAGGTGCTGTCAGGGGTAACTGGACAACACAACTACAAAATTTGATGGCTAAGGTAGCACAAGGGTGTTGCGAATACTACTGAGAATTGTTCCCATTCGTCATTTGAGAATGATCATCATGCGTATCGCATTGCTTTGGATCAACAAATGGCGAGGTTCTTTTTGTTTGTGCAGTGTTTTTTTTTTAGTGAGAGTTGTTCGATTGGAAAGAGGGTCAGATTGCGGTGAGCGAATTGCGGATAATATCAGGGATGGTTGAGCATGCTTTCGATGTGAAAGCATGCTCAAAACGGGGGATTCAAGGTTTTTAGGGTTTAAATTTCATCACGCCCCAGTGAACGCAGCAGTTCATTAACTTTCTCTTTCCCGCCAACGGATTCGTAGAATTTAGGCCACACAGCTTGTTGAGCACGTTTCGCCCATTCATCTTCGTCCTGCAGCGTGTCAATCTGCATGCCGTATTTGCTGACCAGCTCTTTCTTGATGGTCGCTTCCTGATCTTTTAACCACTGCAGGCTGTAAGCTGTTGCTTCCGTACCGGCTGCCAGAATTGCTTTCTGAGTGGCCTCGTTCTGATCCTGGAACAGGGATTCAGAAATAATCAGGGGTTCCAGCAGAAACAGGTAGTGCAGGTCGGTGATGTACTTCTGTACTTCACCAAACTTCATTGCGTAGATCGTGGTGTATGGTGTGTCCTGACCATCAACAACGCCCTGTTGCAGAGCAGTAAAGGTCTCAGACCAAGCCATCGGCGTTGGATTGTTGCCCCAGGACTTGTAGGTATCGATCATGATTTCGTTTTTAGGGACGCGGACAATAACGCCATCCAGGTCTGACAGCTTTTGGATAGGGCGTTTGGAGTTACTTAGTACGCGGAAACCTGAATAGGTCCAGCCCACGATACGTACACCGGAATCACGAACGGTGTTCTTGATGAGTTGCTTACCTACATCACCTTCCGCTGTTTTTTGAGCCTGATCCAGATTTTCGAAGATGTATGGCAGAGAAAGAATGCCAAGCGTCGGAGAGAACGGCGCGAGATTGTTACTGGCCAGAATAGAAAAGTCGAGGGTGCCGATCGCCGCATCGTTTACGGTATCTTGCTCGGAACCCAATTGGCCGTTCAGGAAAAGCTTGGCTGAGTGTTTACCTGCGGTGTTTTTCTCGAGTGCTTCGATGAATTTTAGACCCAGTGCTTCTTGTGCACTACCGCCACCGTCACCGACTGCGATATTCCAGTTTGCTGCCAGGGTGCTGGCAGAAAAAACCAGACCTGCCGTCAGGGAAAGTACCTGTGGCAGTTTTGAAGTGATTTTCATTTTGAACTCCCGTTTATTGATCATATTTAACAGCGTGTGAATCAGCAAAGCAGGCGCTTTTTATTTTTATTTTTTCGTGGCGGTGTTCACGTCACTCGCCTGCTTTGGCTGGTTGACGGTTTACATATTTACCGCTGCATAATTGCATTTTTAGGGCCAGTCTTTTTACTCCGCTTGGGCCAGAAGGTTATGCTTTTATATAGTGCAAACTTATTGAAAAATAAAGATTAATGTCTGTTTGTGGTGCAGGATCATGAGCGTTTTTGACTGTGTCTGGTGCGGATTTTTGGGTCGTGCTTCAATTGGGGGCGACGGGTATTTCTGATCTCGTGATGTGCGAAAGGAGGTCTCCCGGGACGCATCTAGGTCTGATCGCTTCGGCTATGCTTTTCTGAGATGAAATAGTTTGAACTAATTCTATGAATAACTGTTCAAAAATCGATGAAGTTGCATGAATCTCGCGATAACAATACTAAGTAAAGGCTGGGAACGGACAATGGAACTGAAAAACAGGGTGGCAGGTATTTCCTTAGGAGTATTGATCATGGGTATCAGTACAGTGACTCAGGCAGCTGACGATGTTGTCACGATCCCGGCAGGTGAATTTAAGATGGGCTGTTCGGTTAATGATTCAGACTGTGAAAATGATGAAGGTCCCGAAGGTGGCGTAACTGTGAGCGTGCCTGCATTTAAGATTGATCGTCATGAGGTATCGGTCGCGGAATATGAAGCCTGTATCGCGGCAGGTAAGTGTGAGCGCCCAAAGGATCATCAGCGTAATAAGTACTGTAACGTGGGAGCAGAGGGGCGGGAGGAGCACCCTGTTAACTGTGTTGACTGGCAAGAGGCACTAGACTACTGCCAATGGAAAGGTGGCCGCTTACCCTACGAGGCGGAATGGGAAAAAGCGGCACGCGCGGGCACCAGTTCCCGTTATCCATGGGGTGAACAGGCAACCTGCAAACATGCCATTTTGGATGATGGTGTCACGATGGGAGCTATTCCCAATGAGCCGGACGGTTGTGGTGAAGATCGTACCTGGCCACGGGGCAGTCATCAGGCCAATGCCTTTGGTTTGCATGATATGCACGGTAATGCCGGTGAGTGGATGATGAACTGGTATGACCGTCATGGTATCAGTCGTTATGCGGAGGGAGATCTGACGGGGCCTGAAGAGGGGCGACAGCGTTTAGTTCGCGGAGGCTCGTGGGATGAAAACCGACCGAATCTGCGTAGTTCCTTCCGCAACGTGAAGCCGCCTATCAGCGGTCGTTCGATCTACGGTTCGATCGGTTTTCGTTGTGCCTACGATCAATAAGCTCTTATGATTATGCCCGGAACGCAGCGTCCAGCAGCGTCCGGGTGTACTCGTTTTGTGGATTGCTGAAGATGGCTTTTGCATCTCCGCTCTCCATCACATCCCCGTGCTGCATCACCAGCAACTTATGGCTCAGCGCTTTAACGACCGCCAAATCGTGACTGATAAATATGTAGCTCAGGTTGTACTTGGTCTGAAGGTTACGCAGCAGCTCCACAATCTGTTTCTGAACGGTACGGTCCAGTGCTGAAGTAGGCTCGTCGAGAATAATCAGTTCCGGTTTCAGTACCAGTGCCCGGGCAATACAGATGCGCTGGCGTTGGCCGCCGGAAAACTCATGGGGATAACGGTGGCGTGTATCCGGGTCCAGCCCGACCTCGTTCATCACGTCGATAATCATCTGGTCCCGCTCAGATGCGAGACCAATATTATGGACAGCCAATCCTTCCGCGATACATTCTGATACTGACATTCTTGGGCTCAGGCTGCCGAACGGATCTTGAAAGACCACCTGCATACGCCTGCGCAGGGGTTTCACCTGCTTCTGATTCATCTTCGAGATGTTGATGCCGTCAAAATGAATGCCGCCTTCACTGCCCAGCAGCCGAAGCAATGCCAGTCCCAGTGTTGTTTTGCCGGAGCCGGACTCACCGACAATGCCCAGTGTTTCTCCCTGCTTCACTTCAATGGAGATTTCGTTAACGGCTTTTACATGATCAACGGTGCGTTTAAAGAATCCCTGTTTGATCGGAAACCAGATCTTCAGTTTGTCTGTGCTGATCAGTGTATCGAGATGCGCGGGAAGGGGCGCTGGATCACCGCTTGGCTCTGCTGCTAACAGAGCGCGGGTATAGTCATGCTTTGGTGCCGCAAAGAGCGCCTGGCAGTCACTGCTCTCTACCAGTTCTCCCTGATACATGACACACACATCATGCGCGTAGCGGCGCACGATATTCAGGTCGTGGGTAATCAGCAGAATGGCCATGCCCAGTTTTTGCTGCAGTTCCTGCAGCAGTAGCAGAATCTGTTCCTGGATCGTGACATCCAGCGCGGTGGTTGGCTCATCTGCGATGAGCAGCTCCGGATCGTTTGCCAGTGCCATCGCGATCATGACGCGCTGACGTTGGCCGCCAGACAGTTCGTGAGGATAACTTTTAAGCCGATTCACCGGATCTGGAATACCCACCAGATCCAGCAGTTCGATAATCCGTTCACGTACTTGATTGGCTGTATTGGCTTTGTGCAGCAGTAAAACTTCGCCGATCTGTTTTTCCACGGTATGCAGAGGATTCAGTGAAGTCATCGGTTCCTGAAAAATGATACCGATACGGTTGCCGCGAAGGGTTCGCATTTCACCCTCATTTAGCTGTATCAGGTCCTGACCTTGATACATTATTTCGCCACTCGGATGGCTGGCTTTGGGGTAAGGCAGTAAGCGCATAATAGACAGTGCGCTGACGGACTTTCCTGAGCCTGATTCACCAACCAGTGCCAGTGTTTTACCTTTCGGGATATCGAAGCTGACATTCTTGACCGCATTCACTTCATCGCCATTTTGGCCGAAGTTTACGGACAGATTTTTTACGCTGACCAGATTATCGCTCATCGCTACACTTTCCTTGGATCAAAGGCATCACGTACCGCTTCTCCGATAAAGATCAGCAGGGTCAGCATGGTTGAAAGCACAACAAAGGCGGTGATGCCCAGCCAGGGTGCGTGGAGATTGGCTTTGCCCTGAGCTACAAGTTCACCCAGAGATGGCGAGCCGGGCGGTAGGCCAAACCCTAAGAAATCCAGAGCCGTTAATGTGACGAGCGAGCCATTAAAGATAAATGGCATAAAGGTCAGGGTGGCGACCATGGCATTGGGCAATATATGGCGGAACATGATTAGGTTGTTGTCCAGACCGAGCGCACGTGCGGCACGCACGTATTCAAGGTTACGGCCGCGTAGAAACTCAGCGCGTACCACGTCAACCAGACTCATCCAGGAAAACAACAACATGATGCCCAGCAGCCACCAGAAGTTAGGTTCAACAATACTGGCCAGAATGATCAACAGGAACAGGACCGGCAGGCCCGACCAGATTTCGATGAAGCGTTGAAAAAACAGGTCGATTTTGCCGCCATAGAAACCTTGTACGGCTCCGGCAATCACACCAACTACGGAGCTGAGTAGGGTAAGCACCACGGCAAACAGAATCGAAATACGGAAGCCATAGATGACGCGGGCGAAGACATCTCGTGCCTGATCATCGGTGCCCAGCAGGTTCTCGGCACTGGGAGGTGAGGGCGCAGGGGCCGGGAGTTCATAGTTTATGGTGTTGTAGCTATAGCGGATGGGGGCCCAGATAATCCAGCCGTTCCCTTCCTGTTCTATTAACTCCTGAACGTAAGGGTCTTTGTAATCGGTCGGGCTTTCAAACTCGCCACCAAACACGGTTTCGGGATAATCGGTCAGTAACGGGTAGTAGATCTCATCTTTGTATTCCACCAATAGCGGTGAATCGTTGGCAATAAACTCCGCAAATAAGCTGGCGAGAAACAGTGCAAGGAAGATCCACAGGGACCAGAAGCCACGCTTATTGGCGCGGAAGTTCTCCAGACGACGTTTATTCATCGGGCTCATAATCAATGCTCCCGGCTTTCGAAGTCGATGCGTGGGTCAACCAGCACATAGGTGATATCGCTGATCAGTTTCAGAATCAGGCCCAGCAACGTAAAGATATAGAGTGTGCCAAAAATGACCGGATAGTCGCGGTTGATAACGGATTCGTAACCCAGCAGTCCCAGTCCGTCGAGTGAGAAAATCACTTCTATTAGCATGGAGCCGGTGAAGAAAATACCGATCAGGGCGGATGGCATGCCCGCAATAATCAGCAGCATTGCGTTGCGGAAGACGTGTCCGTATAGCACCCGGTTTTCTGTGAGGCCTTTGGAGCGGGCAGTCAGCACATACTGTTTGTTAATCTCATCAAGGAAACTGTTTTTGGTCAGCATGGTGAGGGTGGCAAAACTGCCGATCACCGACGCCAGCACCGGTAAGGAGATGTGCCAGAAGTAATCTTTTATTTGTCCCCACAGGGTGAGTTCATCGAAGTTGGACGATGTCAGCCCCCTGAGCGGGAACCAGTCCCAGTATGTCCCACCGGCAAAGAGTACAATCAGCAGGATCGCAAACAAGAAGTTCGGAATTGCATAACCGATAATCACTGCGGTACTGGTCCAGACATCAAACGAACTTCCGTCCCGTACGGCCTTGCGGATGCCCAACGGTATGGAGATCAGATAGGTGAGCAGGGTGGTCCAGAGGCCTAAAGAGATCGAGACAGGGAGTTTTTCGACGATCAGATCGGTGACTTCTTTATCGCTGTATAAACTCTTTCCGAAGTCAAAAACCAGATAGCTACCCAGCATTTCGATATAGCGCTCGTGTGCGGGTTTATCAAAGCCATAGAGTTCTTCAATCTGGCGCACCAGCTCTGGGTCCAAACCACGGGCACCACGAGACTGGCTGTCTCCCCCGTTTGATTGACTGCCATCGGAAGCGATATCCCCCGAACTTGTGCCGCCTACGCGGGCGGTGGCACCTACGTCTAGACCTTGAAGCTGAGCGATAGTCTGCTCAACCGGGCCGCCGGGGGCGGCCTGTACGATGATGAAATTGATGGTAAGAATCCCCAGAAGCGTGGGGATGATGAGTAGCAGGCGTCGCAGTATATAAGCGGCCATCAATTATCCTTTGCTTTCATCGCATCCTGTGTGACCCACCAGGTATCAAAACCCAGTGCATAACGCGGCCGTTGTTCAGGCATAGCAAACTTTTTCCAGTAAGCGATGCGGTATTTATTGATGTGATACTGAGGAATCACGTAATGGTTCCATTGTAGTACACGGTCCAGCGCGCGGGTGCGCAGGACCAGCTGCTCACGATCAGGTGCCTGGATCAGCTGTTCTACCAAGTAGTCTACGGCAGGATTTTGAATGCCGATGGTGTTGCGACTGCCGCTGCTATTGGCCATTTCAGAGTGCCAATAGTCTCGCTGTTCGTTGCCGGGTGAGCTTGATTGGCCAAAACTGCCCACGATGACATCGAAATCGAACGCACGGATGCGGTTGATATACTGAGAAACATCAATCACGCGGATGCTGGCCTTGATGCCCATCAGCTCAAGATTACGGATAAAGGGTGCCACAACTCGTTCAAAGGCGGGCTGCACCAATAACATCTCAAACGTAAACTGCTCACCGGTCTTATCGTTGATCAGCTTGTTGTTCTTCAGAGACCATCCAGCGTTGAGTAGCATTCGCTTTGCAGTACGCAATTGGCGGCGGATCTTGCCGTTTCCATCCGTAGTGGGTGCGCGATACACCTTGGTAAACACTTCGGCTGGCACCAGATCTTTTATAGGCTCCAGAATTTTAAGTTCTTCGGGTGTAGGCAGTTCGGTTGCTGCCATCTCCGAGTTAGAGAAGTAGCTGTGGGTGCGTGTGTATGCGTTATAGAAAATGGCGTTATTGGTCCATTCAAAATCAAAGGCGTAGGCCAGTGCTTCGCGGACTTTCGGATCTGAGAATTTATCGCGACGGGTGTTCAGCACAAAGGCTTGCATGCCGGTTGGGTTTTCATGCACTAGCTCTTCAGCCACGGCTTTGCCGGAGGTGAACGCGTCACCGGTATAACCTGTGGCCCAGCGTTTAGAGCTGTTTTCCTGACGGAAGTCATATTCACCCGCTTTGAAAGCTTCCAGTGCTACGGTGCCGTCGCGGTAGTAATCGTATACCAGCTCGCCAAAGTTATGCCGCCCAATGCTGACCGGCAGGTCCTTTCCCCAATACTCAGGGTTGCGTTTGAAGGTAACGCTGCGGCCGGGATCAAATCCACTGAGCGTATAAGGACCGGAGCCGATGGGGATGTCCAGGCTTGGTTTTGTGAAATCCCGTCCCTCCCAGTAATGTTTTGGCAGTACCGGTACTTCACCCACAATCAGCGCCAACTCGCGGTTCAAACTGTTTTTAAAGTTGAATTTGACGGTTTTGTCGTTGATTGCTTCGATGGTTTCAATATCAGCGAAATAGGCGCGATAAAAAGGGGAGCCTTGCTCGCGTAGCAGTTTAAAACTATGGATTACGTCATCGGCGTTGACCGATTCGCCGTCGCTGAATTGGGCCTTGGGATTCAGATGGAACGTGATCCAGCTGCGGTCGTCTGCCACTTCCAGCTTCTCTGCGAGTAGGCCGTAGAGAGAAAAAGGCTCGTCTTGTGCGCGGCCAAGCAAGCTGTCGTATATCAATCCGACATCGTCAGCCACGGTACCTTTGATGATAAACGGGTTAAAGCTATCAAAAGTGCCCAGCGACGATTGCACAACCCGTCCGCCTTTTGGCGCATCGGGGTTTACGTAGTCGAATTGAGTAAAGCCTTGTGGATATTTAAGGTCTCCGTGCATGGCTATACCATGAGAAACCGTTGATGCTGCATTGGCGGTGGTGAGTAAAGCACCTGCAAGCAGGGCGCCAGCCAGAACTGTTTTAATAATTTTCATCTGTGATCCGTCACCCTGAAGGGATAATAGCTATTTATATCAGCCACTTGCAGCTTTCGCCAGTTGCCTCTTCATTCGGACAGATGATTATCGGCTTTGTTCAAACTCGTTTGCATCGTTTGTGAGGTGTTCCTGATACAGTTTGCGTGGCACTCCATCGCTCTTCAGGCCTTCAAGTTTGTTCTGCAAAAACTGCAGTTTATCGCTGTCATCGCCCGCCAGTCCCTTGATCAGGTCCTGATCCATCCAGTTGCGAATTTTCTTGAAAAGCACCAGCTTAAATATGATAGCCAGCGCTGTAGACACAACAATGATAACAATAGCGGTAGCGTCCATGGATTCGCCTTAATTGGATTGAGTCACGTCAACGTGAAGTGTGAGACGCTGACCGGGTTTTAGAATTCTGTGCTTTTCAAGGTCGTTCCATGTAAGGATGCTTTTGACGCTGACATTAAAACGACTGGCGATACGTGACAGAGAATCTCCACTTCTGACGACGTAGCCCACCTTGCGGATAACGCCCTGACTAACGGCGCTGGCGGAAGTTTTACGGTCTTTCCAGATAATCAGGGTTTTACCGACTGCAAGTGGATCTCCTGGCGCCATGTTGTTCCAGCTTGCGAGTTGGCGTACCCCTACTTTGTGTTTGCGGGAGATAGACCAGAAGCTTTCGCCGTTCTTAACCTTGTGCTTTGTTTTACTACGATTGGTTTGTCGCGAGATCTTTTCCTGCTTGCGGTTCATACGCTGAGCCTGACTCATGACGTAAGCGCTTGAGTGCTGGCTGGCCGTGGGAACCAGCAAGGTTTTTCCCGCACGAATATTATTGTTCTTTAAGTTATTCGCCGTGCGCACAATGGTGACGGTAGTGCGATATTGCTTGGCAATCCCGATCAGTGACTCACCGGCTTTGATCTTGTGCCGTGCCCATTTCACGCGTTGGTCCGCAGGTAGTGCGGCCAAATTGTTTTCAAACTGAGCGGCATTAGTCACGGGAATCAACAGACGGTGGGGGCCTTGTGGGTCCGTTGCCCAACGGTTAAACCCTGGGTTTAGCTGATACAGCTCCTGTGCACTGATACCTGCCAGATCCGCGGCCTGCGCCAGATCTATCTGGGACTCGGTGGCAATTTGGGTAAAGTAAGGGGTGTTTTCTATAGGGGGGATCGTTACCCCGTGTTGTTCTGGTGCGCTAAACACTTTGGCGATAGCCAAAAGCTTTGGCACGTAGGCTTCTGTCTCCGCAGGCAGGTTTAGAGACCAGAAGTCAGTCGGTTTGCCCTTGCGGCGATTTTTCTTCATGGCGAGAGAGACCGTACCTCCGCCTGCATTGTATGCGGCGAGGGCGAGTTCCCAGTCATCAAAGCGTTTATGCAGTTGCTGCAGGTAGGTTAGGGCGGCATCCGTAGAGGCGATGATGTCTCGACGTCCGTCATACCACCAGGTCTTCTTCAGGCCAAAATATTTTCCGGTCGATGGGATGAACTGCCAGGCGCCAGCGGCACGACCATGAGAGTATGCGAACGGATCATACGCACTTTCGACAATGGGCAGTAATGCAAGCTCGGCGGGCAGACCACGTTTGATCGTCTCGTTCAGTACATAGTAGTAATAGCGAGATGCGCGTTTCACGACACGATTAATATAGCGTGGATGTTTTGCAAACCAGATAACCTGAGCGTCTATGCGAGCGTTGCTACGTGCATGATCGAATGCAAAGTGATCGCGGGTGAGATCCCACAGATCGTCGCGTTTCACAACCTGTCGCACGACAGGCTTGCCATCTTTGATATATACCTGTTGATGCGTCAATGTTTGTTGCTGGATGCTTTGCTCTGCATTCGCCGTGGTGTTGCTGTCTGAATTCGATGGCGTTTTTTGGGGAAGTAACTGACACCCGGTAAGGGCAACAGACCCGACAAGGGCCACTACAATTGCTTTAATATATGGAGTCATGTGTTCCCGCTATAGACAAAAAACTGGCATGGTCGTTAAAAATTAATAGGGTATTGAAGCCGTCTCACCGAGTATAAAACTGCCCGGATTTTTAAATCTTAACGGGGCATTCTAGGGAGCTGGAAATGGAGGGTCAACTGGCGTGTTTGTATAATGTGATCTGGTTCTGGCTATCGTTTTGGGAAATAGGTAACTGCCGACAACGGTTGTGGTCGGAAGTTACCCTAAGAAGTGCTGATCAGAACTGGTTTTTCCATTCGCGGACTGCGGTAAATACGTCCAGTTCAGTGTTTAAGGCACGGCCGCTGAAATCACTGGCGGTGCGAATAACTGTATCGGAGTCAGTACGTAAAAATGGATTGATTCGGCGTTCCTGTGCGATAGATGTTGGCAGGGTGGGTTTGTCAGCTTCTCGCAACTGATAACAGGTGCTCAGCGTTGCTTCGATATCAGTGTTATCCGGCTCTACGGCAGCGGCAAACTTCAGGTTGGCCATAGAATACTCATGCGTGCAGTAAATCTCAGTGGTATCTGGCAGGGTCTTGAAATAGGCCATGGCGTCAAACATCTGGGACGGTGTACCCTCAAAAATACGGCCGCAGCCTGCTAGAAACAGCGTGTCACCACAGAAAATCTGAGGTGTATCTGCTGCGCTAAAATAAGAGATATGATCCAGCGTATGACCCGGTATTGCACGAATTTCAAGTGGGCGCCCGAAGAGATTTATTGTCGCACCGTCTGCAAGTGTGTGAGTAATGCCTGAGAACTGGCAATCTTCAGGGCCGTAAACCGGAACATCAAATTCAGCGCGCAGTGCCTGGATGCCTCCGGTGTGGTCATGATGGTGATGAGTGACCAGAATAGCGGCCAACTGCAAGTTATTGTCACGCAGATAGTTTTCGACGGGTGTCGCGTCGCCGGGATCAACAACGGCGATCTGGTTTTGGCCTGCGACCGAGAGTGCCCATATATAGTTATCGTTGAAAGCCGGGATCGGTGTTACGTCGAACATAGAAAAACCTCAATGATAAAAGCCAGTTACTATTACTTTATAATAATCTGCAATGTTAAAGTAGCCGTTAAGAATGATCGGTTTTGATCGGAGCAAGTGAATGAGTTTTCAATCACAACCTCCCCTGAAAGTTATGACGCCTGACTTGAAGGCGTGGTTCGATTCAGAGGTCGGGCGCGAATTGCTAGAAGCAGAATCCGCACTGATATCTCGCATATTACCAACGCTGTTTGGTTATCATCTGGTGCAGATCGGTGTGGACTCTCGTATCTGTTTGTATGACGAAAGTCCTGTGCGGAATAAGTTTGTTGTTGTGCCCGCGTTAGCGTTGGGTCTGGCTGATAACTGTGTCGTTGCAGATAGTAGTGAACTACCTTTTGAGCAACACAGCGTGGATGTGGTGATACTGCATCACGCGTTGGATTTTGCGCAAAGCCCGCATCAGGTATTACGTGAGGCGGCGAGGATACTACGGCCGGGTGGGCACATGTTAGTCGTGGGCTTTAACCCATCAAGCTTATGGGGATTATACCGGCGTTTTAAGGGTAAACAGCCTAAGGCGCCGTGGAATGGGCACTTTATCAGTCATCGACGCCTGTCGGACTGGTTTCAGTTGCTGGAGTTGACCGAGCTTAAACGACGTTCAGAGTACTTCCTCGCGCCGTTTGAGAACGAAAAGTGGCGCAAGCGCTGTTGTGTTTTTGAAAGGTGGGGGCATCGTGCTTTTAAAGAGCGCGGTGCTTTTACTTTGATGCTTGCGCGTAAAGATGTGGCGGGAATGACGCCAATTAAAGAAGAGAGAGCCCGTGGCCGTCTGATTAATCTGCCGGTAGCGGAGCCGAGTGTTCGGGGACAAATTAGTGAAGGTCGTTCAGATCTATACCGACGGCGCCTGCAAAGGTAATCCTGGCCCGGGTGGCTGGGGGGCCGTGCTTCAATACGGAGATCAGGAAAAGCAGTTGTTTGGTGGTGAAGATAACACGACCAACAACCGCATGGAGCTGATGGCTGCAATTGAAGCACTGGCAGCGCTTAAGCGTACCTGCGAAGTTAAATTGACGACGGATTCCCAGTATGTCCGAAAAGGGATTACTGAATGGATGAAGAACTGGAAGCGTAACGGTTGGAAAACGGCTGCGAAAAAGCCTGTTAAGAATGCTGATCTTTGGCAGCGTCTGGATGAAGAGGTGCAGCGTCACTCAGTGGAATGGCACTGGGTCAAAGGGCATAGCGGTCATCCGGGGAACGAGTTGGCCGATGATTTGGCCAACCGTGGTGCAGCAAAATACATGTAAGGCGAAAGAATGCGACAGATTGTACTGGATACCGAAACAACGGGTCTTGAGCCAAAGGAAGGGCACAATATTATCGAGATAGGTTGTGTCGAGATGGATAACCGTCGACTCACCGGTCGAACGTATCATCAATATATTAAGCCTGATCGCGATATTGAAGAAGAAGCGATTGCTGTTCACGGTATTACCAATGAATCTTTGGTGGATAAGCCGAAGTTTGCGGAGATTACCGAGGAATTTATCGAGTTCATTCGCGGTGCGAATCTGGTTATCCACAACGCTGCGTTTGACGTTGGCTTTATCGATAAAGAGCTAGAGCGCAACGGTTATCCAGAACGGGTAGCGGATATCTGTACGGTGACTGACTCGCTGAAGCTGGCGAGGGAGAAACACCCGGGCCAGAAGAATAACCTCGATGCGCTGTGCCGTCGTTACGGCATCGATAACTCGCATCGTGAGCTGCATGGCGCATTGCTTGACTCTGAGATCCTTGCTGACGTGTACCTGATGATGACGGGTGGTCAGACGTCGTTAGTGCTGGGGCATGAAGGGGATGACGGTGTCGGTGGTGTTGGCGGTATTCGTCGAGTAGAAGGCGATCACTGGGAGTTGACCGTGCCGCGCGCTAATGACGAAGAGCAAGCTGCCCATGAGGCCTTTCTGGCATTGCTGGATAAAAAGAGTGGTGGCGGGTGTTTGTGGCTGAAGGGCGAAGACGATAGCACGGTGCACTAGTTAAATATCAGTTACAGAAAACAAAAAAGCAGGCCGAAGCCTGCTTTTTTATTTTCCGGAATCAGTGGCTTACAGTGTGTTGTAAACCGCGATGAAGCCAACAAAACTCATCACCATGGTGTATGGCAGAGCCATCCAAACCATCTTGCCGTATGACAAGCGAATCAGTGGTGCCAGCGCCGACGTCAGCAGGAACAGGAATGCGGCCTGTCCGTTTGGTGTCGCAACACTTGGGATGTTGGTGCCGGTGTTGATCGCAATGGCCAGTGCTTCGAAGTGTTCGCGGGTGATAGTACCTGCGTTCTGTGCAGCAACAACTTCGTTGATATACACAGTAGCCACAAACACATTGTCACTGATAGCTGATAGTAAACCGTTTGCTGCGAAGAAAATCGCAGGCTGAATCTCAGGATCCAAAGCCAATACGGCTGCAATAATCGGCTGGAACAGGTGCTGATCATGAATGACCGATACCACGGCGAAGAAAACAACCAGCAGCGCGGTGAAAGGCAGGGCCTCTTCAAACGCTTTACCAATCTGATGTTCTTCGACGATGCCGTTAAACGCAGTTAGTAGGACAATAATTGTCAGACCAATCAGGCCAACTTCTGCCAGATGGAAAGCCAGTGCGAAGATCAGGAAGAGTGCTACAACACCCTGAACCAGAAGCATGGCAGAATCGCGCAAGGTGCGTTTCTTGTCTTGTTCCACTGCAAAATCTTCCAGAATCGAGCGTACGTTGGTTGGCAGCTCGGCACCGTAGTCAAAGATTTTGGCTTTTTCCAGAAGGGCGCAGGTGATCAGGCCGGCAACCAGTACCGGCATGGTGATAGGTGCCATCAGCAAGAAGAACTCGATGAAATCCCAGCCCGTTTTCTGTGCGATCAGCAGGTTTTGTGGTTCACCCACCAATGTACATACACCACCCAGTGCTGTACCAACTGCGCCGTGCATCAGCAGGCTACGCAGGAAGCGTCGGAATTGGATCAGATCTTCGTGATGTGCTGCACGGATCTCTTCATCTGTGGCGTGATCGTGGTCTGCGTGAGCGTATGGTTTACCTGAAGCTACCTTATGATAGACAGAATAGAAGCCAACACCTACGCTGATCAGAACCGCTGTTACAGTCAATGCGTCCAGGAACGCAGATAGGAACGCAGCGGAAAATGAAAAGAGCAGCGAAAGATAAATTTTGGAGCGAACTTTGAGCAGTATTTTGGTAAATCCCCAAAGTAGCATGCTCTTCATGAAGTAGATGCCTGCGACCATAAACATCAGCAGCAAAATTACTTCAAGGTTAGATTCGATCTCGTGTGAAACGGTAGCAGGGCTTGTGAGGCCGATAACTACGGCTTCCAGCGCCAACAAACCACCCGGTTGCAACGGATAACACTTAAGCGCGAGTGCAAGTGTGAAAATGAACTCAAAGATCAGCAGCCAGCCAGTTACGACAGGGCCCACGGTATAGAGCAAGATCGGATTAAGAATCAGGAATCCGATAATGGCCTGTTTGTACCACATGGGCGAATTTCCGAGGAAATTGCGAACCAAAGCCTGGGTTAGCGTGTTGGTCATTTATTTCTCTTCCTATGCGAGAACACTTAGTTATGTTTAATTTGAAGTCGGCAAACGGCAGGTGGCCTATCAGTTGCCACCTAAAATCAAAAGGGTATTAATATGTAAAAAAACCAATTTGGTCGTGGGTAAGTAGGGGAAAACCCTATATATGATACAGGTTTATAAGCATTTTCTTAAAAAAAATCATATTAATTTTTGGGATAAGCTAATAATGCAAATAGGGCTGCAGCGTGAAAACTGAATATCTCGTAGTAGAAAACGGTCGTTTGGTTGGTAATGAGCAAGGCGTGCTTCGTTGTGATGAAAATACAGCGAAGCTATTGCGTCGCAAATCAAAAGCCGAATACCCCGTAGGTGAATATAAGGGAATTAGGTATCGTCTTATTTTGATTGAGGCTAATGAATCGGACGATCTGTTAAATGAATGTGTTGAGCGTTGGGGATTGAGGCGCTTACTGGCGGCTGCTGACGATGAAGAGATGTACGGATTGCTATCGCGGGCATCGCAGATTGCAACCTGGCATGCTAATCATCGTTTCTGTCCTCGCTGTGCGACAGTATTGACACCACACAAGGATGATCTGGCGCTGGAGTGTGTCAGTTGCAGGCTTGTGCAGTATCCACGTATTTCTCCGTGCATCATCGTGTTGGTTCGCAATGGAGAGCGTTGCCTGTTGGCTCATGCTGCGCATTTTGATGAAAAGCGGTATAGCACGTTGGCAGGTTTCATTGAGGCAGGAGAGACGGCGGAGGCAGCTGTTGCGCGCGAAGTGATGGAAGAGGTAGGTATAAAAGTAGGAAACGTGACCTATCACTGCAGCCAGTCGTGGCCATTTCCTCATTCATTGATGCTGGGTTACTTTGCCGATTATGAGGCGGGTGACATCGTCCCTGATGGTGTTGAGATTCTGGACGCGCAGTGGTTCGACCAAAATACTCTGCCATCTATTCCCCCGTCATTTACAATTGCTCGAAAATTGATCGATCATTTTTTCGCGGAATTGGCAGATTAATGTTTGGGGAGGGGGCTTGTTGATAGCCCCCACTGGAATAATCAGCTTTGTTTGTCTTTCGTAAACAATTTGCCCAGTTTTGTTGCCAGTATCACATTGCCTTCTGCACGTAGTCGTCCTTTTAAGAAAGCGCTCATACCATCCGTTGTACCTGTTACGACATCGATGACTGTCTCAGAATCCATGATCAGGGTGATGTTTGGGTCTGGATGTTCGCCTTTTTCAACTGTGCAGGTGCCGTCATCGATCTGGATGTTAAAGTCATCCCCATCTTCAATCACAAACTGAAATACTGCTGCAAAGTCTTTCGCGTTGTCGGCAACAAAACGGCTTGGGAGTTTTTCGATAACGCGTTCAACAGTGATATTGGTCATGAGGTACGAAAGTCCGATTCAGGGTGCTGGATCTCCCACCTGTCAGGGGTGGAAGTGTCCGGTTACTATGAGGGCTTTTATGTTACATTAGCTGCCGCTCGGACTTAACAACAATCAGCACTGAAATTGTGGGTATTGGTCGTATTTGTGGCTTTCCCTGTATCGATTCCAGATCTGTATGGGATGTTTGTCCGGGTTAATGTTGTTTGTCGGTCAACCGATTGCCGCTTAGCGGCTTATTTTGATACTACATGTCTGCGGAGAAAACGCTGTGATGGAATTTTTGAGTGACTATGGTCTGTTTTTGGCCAAGTCCGTCACTATTGTGCTGGCAATCATTACCGTTGTCGGCGGTATTGCGGCCATTGCGTCTCGAGGCCGGAAAACCGGTGATCATGGCACAGTAGAAATCACTCATCTCAATGAAGAGCTGGAAGAGATGAAGCAGCAGCTGGAAGAGGCCGTTCTGGACAGGGATGAGCTGAAAGCGCTGATAAAAGAAGAAAAGAAGAAAGAGAAGGCTGAACGTAAAGCCCGGAAGAAGCAGAAGCCAGCTGCAGATGAGCCACGTCGCAAGCGTGTATATGTGCTCGATTTTGATGGTGACATCCGAGCGTCTGATGTGGAGCCGATGCGCGAAGAAATTTCCGCCGTACTGACGTTAGCTGAGCCGGAAGATGAAGTGGTTGTTCGTCTGGAAAGCGGTGGCGGCATGGTGCATTCCTATGGTTTGGCATCGTCACAGCTGGAGCGAATTAAACGTAAGCAGATACCGCTCACTATCTGTGTAGATCAGGTGGCTGCAAGTGGCGGTTATATGATGGCTTGTTTAGGTGATCGTGTATTAGCCGCACCGTTTGCCATCGTCGGGTCTATCGGGGTGATTGCTCAGTTGCCTAACTTCCATCGTTTGCTGAAGAAAAACGATATCGATTACGAAGTGTTAACGGCAGGCGAGTACAAGCGAACCCTGACGATGTTTGGTCAGAATACCGATAAGGGTCGACAAAAGTTCCTCGAAGAACTGGAAGATACCCATGAGTTGTTTAAAGAGTTTGTGTCTGAATATCGTCCAAGCGTAGATATCGACAAAGTCGCAACCGGTGAAGTGTGGTTCGGTAAACGCGCTATTGATGCCAACCTTGTCGATGAATTGATCACTTCTGATGAGTATCTGACCGAAGCGTGTGAAAACGCAGACGTGTATGTTGTTCGATATGAGGAGAAAAAGAGCCTGCAGGATAAGCTTTCGTCCTTTGCTGTGGACTCTGGTGATGGAATTTTAACCAAGTGGTATAACCGTTTGGCTAAAAACCGTTTTATTTCTCTTTAAAACAAGAATTAAAACTTGATATGTGGCGGGCCTTAGACGCTATAATGATATGCATGTTTAGTTTCAAACGCAGGTTCGGGAGTTAGGATGCCGCATCTGGATACATCTCAGAGCATTGTTCGGGCTGCAGAAGTGCTTTTTGCAGAGAACGGTTTCGCCGAAACTACAGTTCGTCAGATCACCGCTAAGGCGGGGGTCAATCTGGCTGCTGTAAACTATCATTTCGGCTCAAAAAAAGGACTTGTACAGGCAGTAGCAGAGAAGTTTCTCGTTCCGTTGTGTGATCACGTTGAGCACGCGCTGGCTGAGCGGCTTACCGCCAGTGAGTTTCGCGTCACGCTTGAAGAGTCGCTGGAAATATTGATGCGCTCTCTTCTTGTCGTCAATCGTGACAATGATCAGGCGCTTGCAGTATTTATGCGTTTGCTGGATCTTGCGTATATGAAGAATCAGGAAGATTTGCGAGGCTTCCTGGTTGAGCGTTACGGTCAGCGTTTTCAGGGCTTGATACGTATCGTGCGCGAAGATGCGGCTCCAATGGAGGATGATGAGTTCTTCTGGCGTCTGCATTTCTTGCTGGGTTCAATTACGTTTACTCTGTCTAACTATCAGACCATTAGTGCACTGGAGAAACGAGAGTTTCACCGTGATGATGCGGCGGTAGAAGAGGTGTTACATCGTATGATTCCTGTGTTGGCAGCAGGATTTCAGGCGCGAGCAGATAAAACCTTTTTCTGTCGTATCTAATGGCTCCTCACCTACACATATCTATAAACCGGCAGTTGCTTACTTTGATCGATGATCAGGGTCGGCAATGCCGGTTTTCTATTTCTACTGCCACCAACGGCGCTGGCGAGCAAAAGAATAGTGGCTGTACGCCACGCGGTTTGCACTATATTCGTGCTTGTATCGGTGGTGGGCAGGCGATCAATAGTGTTTTTGTTGGGCGGCGTTTTACCGGTGAAATATATTCTGAGGCGTTAGCCGAGCGTTTCCCTATGCGTGATTGGATTCTGACACGCATACTCTGGCTGAGTGGTTTGGAGCCGGGGAAAAATCGATTGGGTAGTGTCGATACGATGCAGCGCTATGTCTATATACATGGCACGCCGGATACCGAGCCTATGGGGGTGCCTGCATCACATGGTTGTATCCGAATGCGAAACGCTGAGTTGATTGAGTTGTTTGATAAAGTGCCTGTTGGCACCCGTGTTGTAATAGAAGAGTGATCTATGGGGCAGGGAACTTTATTTATTGATATTGATGGCACCGAGTTGTCGGATGCTGATTGTCGTTTGCTCGAAAACCCGCATGTGGGTGGTGTGATTTTATTCGGTCGAAACACTTTGCAGTCTGAGCAAACGGCCCGGTTATCGAAGTCTATTCACGCGGTGCGTGATGATCTGATCGTCAGTATTGATCAGGAGGGTGGGCGTGTGCAGCGCTTGCGCGAAGGTGTTACTCGTCTGCCTCCCATGGCTGCGCTGGGTCGGGTGTTTCAACGTGACGAAAATGAGGCGCTGAATAATGCGCGAGAAGTTGGCTATCTCATGGCTGCTGAGTTGCGGCTATTAGATATTGATGTCAGTTTTGCGCCTGTGCTGGATGTAGATTACGGCCGCAATAGCGTGATTGGCGATCGGGCGTTTGCGTGTGATGCGCAGCAGATATCTGCGCTGGCGGCGGCTTTTGTTGCCGGGATGCGCGAAGCGGGTATGGCTGCCACAGGAAAGCACTTTCCGGGGCACGGATGGGCGGATGCCGATACGCATCATAAAGATGCCTTGGATGCTCGGTCTTTTGATGAAATCTGGCAGCAGGATCTTGTTCCGTTTCGGGAGCTGGTGGCTGCGGGTATGGAGGGTATTATGCCGGCGCATGTGCTCTATCCTGCGTGTTCAGATATGCCGGCCGGTTTTTCAGATTTCTGGTTGCGGCAAGTGCTGCGCGAAAAATTGGGGTTTGACGGTGTGATTTTTAGTGATGATCTGTCGATGAAGGCTGCACATACCGCGGGTGGGTATCGTCATCGGGCGGAAGCTGCGCTGAACGCAGGTTGTAATGTGCTGTTGCCGTGCAATAACCGTGAAGGGGCTTTGGAGGTGTTGGCATATCTTGAGGATCATTCTTGCACCCCGGTTTCGTCATTGACGCGGATGCGAGGTGGGCGGTTTACGGCTGATGTTGATCGTATGAAGCGCGGTGTTGAGTTGTGTCAATTGCTCTGGTCGGAGGTTGAGCGTGGCTGACTGGTTGTCGGATTGGGTTGCGGCGCTTGATTGGGTTGATCCGCAATTTGCCTGGAGCGTTGTGCTGGCTCTGGTGTTGGGTTTAACGCTGATTGCACACGTTATTGTCGGGTGGTTGTTATCCCGTTTAAGTCTGCAGGCCGCCAAAACTGATTTGCTGTGGGATGATGCGGTGGTCGCTGCTGCACGAGCGCCGGTGATGTTGCTTGTTTGGGTGATGGGGGTTGTCACGGGCTTGCAGATTGCGGTGAGTAACGGTGGTCTTGTTCTGCCTGAGTCTGTATCTACAGTCCGTAAGCTAATGTTGATTGTGGCGCTTAGCTGGTTTGTTGTGCGTTTTATTGGTCGCATTGAGTTGGTGTTGATGCAGGCCGGTGCTAAGCGTAAGGCGATGGATGTGACAACGGTGCGCGCATTGGGGCGGCTGTTGCGGTTGGCGGTTTTGGTTCTGGCGGTGTTGATCGTATTGCAGAACCTTGGGATCAGCGTGTCTGGTATTCTGGCCTTTGGCGGCATCGGTGGTCTGGCTGTTGGTTTTGCAGCGAAGGATCTATTGGCAAATTTCTTTGGTGGTTTGATGATTTATCTGGATCGACCATTCAAAGTGGGGGACTGGATTCGCTCGCCCGATCAGGAGATAGAGGGGGTGGTGGAAGATATCGGTTGGCGTCAGACGCGTATCCGTACCTTTAGCAAGCGCCCGCTTTATGTGCCTAATGCTACGTTTGCGAATATCTCAGTGGAAAACCCGTCGCGTATGACCAATCGTCGAATCTATGAATATATAGGTGTGCGTTATGGTGATGCTCAGCGGGTGCAGTTGATTATCGAGAATGTAAGGCAGATGTTGCAGGATCACCCTGATATTGATACCAATCAGACGCTGATCGTTAATCTGGACCGTTTTGGGCCATCGTCGCTGGATTTCTTTATCTACACGTTTACCAAGACGACTGACTGGGTTGCGTATCATGGTATTAAGCAAGATGTGATGATGAAGGTGATGGGTATTGTTGAGCAGGAGGGGGCTGAGTTTGCGTTCCCTACAACGACGCTGCATATTGCTGAGTTGCCGCCGGATGGTGTGTGCGGGCAGCTGTCAGAGCGCTAAATTGAAATCAGTTTTCAGCTAAGTAAGGTAAGAGAGTATGAATTTTGAGCAGGTTAGGGATGAGCTAAAGCAAGCCTCCAGTTCTATCGCCCTACTTGAGCAAGAGCTGAGTATTCTCTTCACCGCATTGCCAGATCCAATTTTCATCATTGATGTTAATGGGTGTTATCTGGAAGTGCTTGCGGGTAACTCGAGAGAGCTTTACCTGGATAGTAATTATTTGCGCGGTAAATGCATAAAGGATTTGTTTAGCCCGGAGCTTGGTGAAAGCTTCATGTCTGCAATCCATCAGGCGCTTGAGTCAAAGAAGCTGACGCTGATCGAGTATGAAATCTCATCAGATGATTTCCTGCAATCTCATACTACCAGCAGTAATTGGTTTCAAGGCCGAATAGTACCGCTAAAGACCAATAACAAAGCCGACAGGTTGGTCGCTTGGGTTGCCGTTAACATTACTGATAGGAAGCAACTTGAGCATCAGTTGAAAGAGTTATCTCAAAGAGATGCTTTGACGGGATTGCTAAATCGTAGATACCTCCAGGAAGACGTTACCAAAAGGATTGCAGCATATAAACGGTATAAAAACAGCTTTTCGCTGGCCTTTCTGGATATTGACTATTTCAAAAACATCAATGATACATTCGGGCATGATACTGGTGATTATGTGCTAAAAGAATTGTCGCTAGTGGTTGATAAAGAAAAGCGGGAATCCGATGTGTTTGCGCGCTTTGGTGGCGAAGAGTTCATACTGGTTTTTCCTGATACTTCCCAAAATGCCGCAGCTGTTTTTTTGGAGAGGTTGCGCGCGCTTATTGAGCGTTTGAGTTTTGAGACTCCTACCGGGGAAGTAACGTTTACTGTCTCTATGGGGTTAACTGAAATTATGGAGTTGGATGGAGACTTTGATTCCATAGTTAAAAGAGCTGACAAGGCTTTATACGAGGCGAAGAATCAGGGTCGGAATCGGCTTGTCATTGCTTAGGGGGGGGGCTGCGAACAAGTTCGAGGCATTTCTGCGGGTGATAGGGCGGCTTTATGTGTGAAAGGCAGTGGAGTGATGAGTCCTTTTCGGGGTGTTTGACAAAGCAGGGAGCTGTTTTGGTGCCCGCCCTTCAGGGCTTTTATTTCAGAACAGTCCTGCCTCTATGTTGGCAATTTACGTCCGGCAGGCGTCTGCCGGGATCACGAGCATCGCCTTAATTGCTGTCTTGATCTAGATTTGCTCTGAAAACCGGTGTCGTTTTGGGCGTATGTGTTGGTTTCTTAGTATCGTCATTATTTAGATAGATAATGCACCTTAAGCTTGGGGCTGTATTTCTGCAGATTGTCTGCTTTTTGGCTTAAAGCACAGATTCAGAACGTCCCGCCAAAGCCTTTGCGCGGTATTCGATCTGTAAAAGTGCGTGCGTTTACACATAAAAAACCCAGCCAAGTGGCCGGGTGCTTTTGCCTTCCTTCAATGCGCACGTCAGGTCAATGGCTTGATCTGCGAGATGCTTTTTATGACTGATTAGCGCTCGGTGCTGCCGGTCGTTTTCACCGGTAACATCAAGACTAAAACGCCCATCAGAGGATGGTCAAGGTAATGCACTTCTTCAGAGCGCATACGTCGTCCCTGTTTCATATTGATTGTCAGGAATTCAGGGACATTCAGGAAACTGGTGCTCAGCGGTGTGACTGTTGATAGTCCACTATCCTCGGTGGCAACGGAGCTGGTGCTTTGGGAGTTCTCTGTGCTGCTTGTCAGAGGTTGGTCGCCAGCATTTAGGAAGTCACGCAGCAGATTTGACTCGCTGTTAGAGAGTTTTCGGCTGTGGTAGAGATCAGGTTTGAAATGAAGATAGCGACCACGGTCAACGGTAATGTAGCCTTCTAACTCGTACATCCCATTGTCGAGAATCTGTCCTGCTCTAATGTGAATAGGGCGTGCTTTCTTCTGCTTTTCTACAGGTTGCAGCCATCCTGCGTGATATAGCACGCGGTAAGAGTGGTAGCGCGCAATTCGTTTCTTCTCGTCATTGAATAAAAGGGATGAAGTTGGCAGGAGTTCGTAGGCATCAAACGTAGAGTTGCTGTTATGCAGTGGTGGGCGCAATCGTATTGCGTTTCGCTGGTGATTAACATCCAGGCCTTGTGGCCAGAATTCGTCATCCAGTACGCTTGGGTCCTCGTTGGCAAATACGAGAACCTCTACTTGATACCAAGGGGTATCTTCAGCCGTTGCGGTCAGAGCAAAAGCAACTAAGCACAGGCTGGTGGCTATTTTCTGAAATATATTCATGACTCTTTGACCGCCAATTCCTTCAGCAGTTTTTCAATTATTTGAAAGCGTTGTTCCGATTTTTCGCTGGATATTGAAAAACGAAGTCGGTCCGCGCCCTCAAGTTTATACTTTTGTGGTTGATTTTGAACCATTTTTACCAAAGTCAGTGGATCTACTTTAGGTTCAGAGCCAAACTCAATCCGGCCGCCTTTTTCATGAGCATCGATTTTTTCGATCTCCATGGCGTCGGCGGATAGCTTTAGTTTAGTCAGTCGCAGCAGATTTTGTGTGGCTTCCGGCAGAAGACCAAAGCGATCGATCATTTCTATCTGCAGCTCTTTGAGTGCTTTTTCGCTCTCCGCGTTAGATATGCGTTTGTACATTATCAGGCGGTTGTGGACATCTGGAAGATAGTCATCAGGGATCAATGCTGGTATGCGGAGGTTGATTTCGGCGCCGTGTTTTAGAGGCTGATCAAGGTTTGGTGTTTTGCCTTCCTTGATGGCGCTAACGGCTTGTTCGAGCATCTCCATAAAGAGTGTGAAGCCAACGGTTTGCATCTGGCCGCTCTGATCTTCACCTAAAAGTTCACCCGCACCCCTTATTTCCAGGTCATGAGTCGCCAGTGTGAAGCCTGCGCCGAGGTCGTCAGCAGAGGCGATGGCTTCCAGTCGCTTGGTTGCGTCGGTAGTGATGGCTTTTGGATGTGGTGTCAGCAAATAGGCGTAGGCTTGGTGATGTGAGCGGCCTACGCGTCCACGCAGCTGGTGCAGTTGAGCCAGGCCAAATTTATCTGCACGGTCGATGATGATCGTATTGGCATTAGGTACATCGATGCCGGTTTCGATAATGGTGGTGCAGACAAGTACGTTGTGGCGCTTATGGTAGAAGTCAGACATGACCTGTTCCAGTTCGCGTTCGCGCATCTGGCCGTGTCCAATGCCGATGCGCGCCTCTGGAATCATCTCTGCCAGTTCTGCTGCGGTTTTCTCAATGGACTTTACTTCGTTGTGTAAGTAGTACACCTGGCCGCCACGCAGCAGTTCTCGGAGTATGGCCTCTTTCACTGTGGCCGGGTCGTTCTGGCTGACAAAGGTTTTGACCGAAAGGCGGCGGGCGGGCGGTGTCGCGATAATTGAAAGGTCGCGGATGCCGGACATGGCCATGTTCAGCGTGCGTGGAATGGGGGTAGCTGTCAGGGTCAATATGTCGACTTCCGAACGCAGTGATTTAAGGCGCTCTTTTTGCTGTACACCAAAGCGGTGTTCCTCATCAATGATGAGCAGTCCGAGGTTCTTGAACTTGATGTCACCTTGAATCAGCTTGTGGGTGCCGACGATAATATCGGCTTGACCGTTTTCCAGTTTATCAATGATGGCGCTCTGCTGTTTGCCGGTGCGGAAGCGTGAGATGAGCTCTACGTTTACAGGCCAATCGGCAAAGCGATCTGCGAAGTTCTGATAGTGTTGTTGGGCCAATAGGGTGGTTGGAACCAGAATGGCGACCTGTTTTCCGCTCTGGCAGGCCATGAAGGCTGCGCGCATGGCAACTTCTGTCTTCCCGAAGCCTACATCGCCGCACACAAGCCGATCCATTGGCTGCGGTGAGGTCATATCTCTGATCACCGCGTCAATTGCGTTAGCCTGATCGGGGGTCTCCTCGAAAGGGAAGGTGGCTGAAAAGTGCCGATAGTCCTGATCGGGATTGCTGAAGCTGAAGCCTTTGCGCGCCGCGCGGCGTGCGTAAATATCCAGTAACTCGGCTGCGGCGTCTCGTGCTTTTTCAGCCGCTTTCTGTTTGGCCTTGCTCCACTGTTCTGCACCCAGCTTGTGGAGTGGGGCAAATTCTTCGCTAGCGCCCGTATAGCGGCTGATCAAATGGAGTGATGAGACCGGCACATACAGCTTGGCATTGTTTAGATATTCCAGCGTCAGGAACTCATTGGTCTGGCCTTCCAGGGAGATTGTCTGGAGTCCTTGGTAGCGGCCGACACCGTGATCAAGATGTACAACGGGTGCGCCGAGATTGAGTTCAGACAGGTTTTTGACGACCTGGTCGGCTTGTTCTTTTTCGCGAGAGCGGCGGCGGCGTTGAAATACCTGGCGGCCAAAGAGCTGAGTTTCGGTGATGAGATGCGCTTGTCCCGGTAGGGAGAGCCCGCGATCCAATGGCACGGTGGTGATGGCTATTTCGGCATCACCATCGACAAAGTCTTGCCAGCTGTTGAGGAGCGTGGGTTTTAGATTAATGCGATCAAGTAGCTCTAAAAGTGCTTCACGACGACCGGCAGACTCGGCACAAAACAGAACGGGTCCGTCGCGCTCCATGAGAAAATCTTCCAATGCGGTGAGCGGTCGAGTTGCCTGTGCGTCGACGGGTAATTCGGGAGGCTCGGTGCATGCTAGGTTGGTTCGTCCGGCCTTGTCTTCAAGACTGTTGTGAGTGACGTGCATGCGGCCATATTGCTTCAATTGGCCAAAGAGCTGGTCGCTGCTTAAGAACAGTTCTTCAGGACCCATGATTGGGTGGGTAATGTCATAGCGTCGTTGTTCATAGCGAGCTTGGGCGTCCTCCCAGAATTGGCTGCCCGCATTTTCAAGGCCTGGGTCGACGATGATTTGTGTGTCTTTTGGTAGGTAGTCAAACAGTGTGTTGGTCGTTTCAAAAAACAGCGGTTGATAATACTCAATTCCGGGCGGGGTCAGGCCATTGCTGACATCCTGATAGATAGGGCACGCGCGGTAGTCAACGTCAAATAGTTCACGCCAGCGTTGTTTGAAGCCTTTAATGGCTGTGTCATCAAATGGAAACTCTTTAGCTGGAAGTAGGCGGACCTGCGTAATTTGGTCGATCGAGCGCTGAGTATCAGGGTCGAATGTACGTAGGGTTTCAATTTCATCGTCGAACAGTTCGATGCGGTAGGGTGCGTTGCTGCCCATTGGATAGATATCAACTATCGATCCCCGAATTGCGAATTCGCCATGTTCCAGAACGGTCTCTACGGCGTGGTAACCCGCATCTGTCAGTTGTTGTCTGAGCCGGATGGGGTCGAGTGTTTGGCCTTCGTCAAGAACAAGGCTGTTGCCTGCCAGAAACGAAGGGGGTGCCAGTCGATGCATCAGGGTGCTGGCAGGGACTATTAATACGCCTTGTTTCAGTCTTGGGAGTCTGTTTAATGTCGCTATACGCTGAGAAATGATGTCCTGATGCGGTGAAAACACGTCATAAGGCAGTGTTTCCCAGTCAGGGAAGTTCAAAATGAGCTCAGATGATCCAATAAAAAAGCTGAGTTCGTTCTGTAGGCGTTCCGCTTCGTCGCTGTTGTTGGTGATGACGAGGGTCAATGCACTGTGCTTTTGGGCTGCGTTCGCGATTAATAATCCACGCGCCGCACCGGTGACTTGGCCTATTCGTTTTATATCGCCAGCGCCCGTAGGCAATGAAAATGTCAGATCCAACAACGTCCCAGACTCCTTATGCAGCGGTATTTTGGGGCGGATAAGTGTACCTGTTCAGCGGCGCTATCGGAACAAGTGGGCGGGATCGTGCGAAAGTATATTAATTGGGGGTTTGCTCGCAGGTGCGGAAAATAGGATAATGTGCGCATTAATTTTTGAGCGTTGAAGTTAACTGGAGTTGCCTGTGAGCCAAGAAAAAGTTTTCGCTGACTGGAAGGAGCGCGAAGCTAAAGCTGAAGCGATGGTGCCGCTGATCGGTGGTCTGTATCGTGATAACAACATCGAATCTTCTGTTTTTGGTCGTCTGATCATTAAACGTTCCGTGATCGATATCTTGAAAGCGCATCGTTTTGCGCGTCAGGTTGAAGATCAGGAAGTGACAGTTCACGATACTTATCCTGTGCTGGCATCTGTTCAGGCAATGGGTATTAAGAACGCGCACATCGATGCGGGTAAGCTGGCTGTTAAGTTCCGTGAAGAAGCGAACGGCCGTGATCTGGAAGCTTTCCTGAAAGATGAGCTGGCTGAAGCGGTTGAAGGTACCGAGCGCGAAGGTACTGATATCGTACTGTACGGTTTCGGTCGTATCGGTCGTCTTCTGGCACGCCTGCTGATTGAGCGTACCGGTGGTGGTCAGGCGCTGCGTTTGCGTGCGATTGTTGTGCGTAAGGGTAATGCTGCAAATGACCTGGAAAAGCGTGCGAGTCTGTTGCGTCGCGATTCTGTTCACGGTTCCTTCAAAGGTACTATTCAGGTTGACGAAGAAAACCACGCACTGATCGCAAACGGCAACATGATCAAAGTGATCACTGCTGACGCGCCAGACACTATCGATTACACCGCGTACGGCATTAACAATGCTATCGTTATCGATAACACGGGTAAGTGGCGTGATGAAGACGGTCTGTCTCTGCATACACGTGCGAAAGGTGTTTCCCGTGTTGTTCTGACTGCGCCGGGTAAAGGCATCAAGAACATCGTAATGGGTGTTAACGATGGCGATATCGCTGCTGACGATAAGATCCTGTCCGCTGCATCTTGTACTACCAATGCGATCACGCCGGTACTGAAAGTACTGAGCGACACCTACGGTGTTGAAAATGGTCACGTTGAAACGGTTCATGCTTACACCAATGACCAGAACCTGATCGATAACTACCACAAAGGTGATCGTCGTGGTCGTGCGGCGGGTCTGAATATGGTTCTGACCGAAACGGGTGCGGCTAAAGCTGTCTCTAAGGCGCTGCCTGAGATGGAAGGTAAGCTGACAGGTAACGCGATTCGCGTACCTACGCCAAACGTTTCTATGGCGATTCTGAACCTGAACCTGGGTTCCGCAACCAATAAAGACGAGTTGAACGCAACATTGCGTGAAGCTGCGCTGCACGGTGTTCTGCAGAAGCAGATCGACTACAGTAACTCTCCTGAAGCTGTATCCAGCGATTTTGTTGGTTCTCGTGCTGCGGGCGTAGTTGATGCTCTGGCTACAATTGCTGACGATAAGCGTTGCGTACTTTACGTATGGTACGACAATGAATTTGGTTACAGCTGCCAGGTTATTCGTATGGTTCAGAAGATGGCTGCTTGTACGCTGCCAGCGTTCCCAAGCGCAAAGTAAGTCTTTCTTACTTCTGAATAAAAGGTCGCTCTTGTAGCGGCCTTTTTTATTATCAAATGCTCTATATTCGCAATGGTTATAAGTATATGAAATATCCGTCTATCCGACTTGTACGAATGGTGAACGAAAGCAGAAGGATAAAAAACTGGGTTTGTAGAAAAAGGACATGCCGCTCAGGTATACTTATTCGGATTTTTGGGTTGGGTTTGCTTCGTTTCGATAACAACTTAAAAGCATGTTTTTTTGCAGGCGGGGACAGCTGTGCGAAAACTGCACAAAGTGAAACGGGGTTCCTGAAAACTATAACGTGATTGGGTGAGGCGAATGATCAAGATCAAACAAGGTCTGGATCTACCGATTACGGGCGCACCGGAGCAGACTATTTCTGGCTCCCCGGAAGTGCGTTCGGTCGCCGTGATTGGCTCTGATTATGTTGGCATGAAGCCGACTATGGCCGTCAAGGTAGGAGATCGAGTAAAACTCGGTCAAGTGATCTTTTCCGACAAGAAGACAGAAGGTGTTAAATACACCGCGCCTGGAGCAGGCGTTGTCAAAGAAATTAACCGTGGCGAACGTCGTGTACTGCAGTCTGTTGTAATCGAACTGGATGACAACGAAGAAGCAGTAGAGTTTGCGAAATACGAAGCGTCTCAGTTGGACTCTCTGACTACCGAACAGGTACAGGAGAATCTGGTTGAGTCTGGTATGTGGACCGCTCTGCGGACCCGTCCTTTTAGCCGAGTGCCACAGCCGGGTACAACCGCGCATTCTGTATTTGTCACTGCAATGGATACCAATCCATTGGCAGCTGATCCGGCGATCTTTATCGCTGAACAGAGTGAAGCGTTCGTTAACGGCTTAAAAGTGCTGCGTAAGCTGGCAGATAAGAATGTTTATCTGTGTAAGGCGCCTGGTGCAAATATCCCTACCACTGATGGTGTGACTGTAGAAGAATTTGATGGTCCTCACCCAGCGGGTAATGCGGGAACGCACATTCACTTCCTTGAACCGGTATCTCAGACTAAGACAGTTTGGACGATTGGTTATCAGGATGTGATCGCAGTGGGTCATCTGTTTACTTCCGGTCGTATCTTTACCGATCGCGTTGTTGCTCTGGGTGGTCCTATGGCGTATCGCGCAGGTCTGTTGCGTGCGCGTATGGGTGCTAATCTGGATGATCTGCTGGTGGGCATCACTAAAGGTGATAACAACCGTGTGATCAGTGGTTCTGTATGGAATGGTCGCGCAGCGAACGGTGCTTTCGGGTATCTCGGTCGTTATGCGAACCAGATTTCTGTGCTTGAAGAAGGCGATGAGCGTGAATTTATTGGCTGGCTGTTGCCGGGGTCGAATAAGTTCTCCGTTCTGAATGTCTTCACCTCTTTCCTGAATCGTGGCAGTAAGCAATTTGACTTCACCACGACTACTCATGGCTCTGAACGTGCGATGGTGCCTGTAGGCCAGTTCGAAGAGATGATGCCACTGGATATCCTGCCAACTCAGTTGTTGCGTGCGCTGGTAACTGGCGACATCGTGACTGCCATGCAGTTGGGCTGTCTGGAACTCGATGAAGAAGATCTTGCTCTCTGTACTTTTGCCTGTCCGGGTAAGTATGAGTATGGTCCGATCCTGCGCGATAACCTGACACGTATCGAGAAGGAGGCCTGATCATATGAAGAGCCTAAGAAACGTTCTTGATAAAATGGAGCCGCATTTCCATAAAGGCGGCAAATACGAAAACTGGTACGCGCTGTATGAAGCAGCGGATACTATTTTCTACACACCAGGTCATGTGACTAAGACAGCTGCTCACGTACGTGATGCGGTTGATCTAAAACGCATGATGATTCTGGTATGGATGTGTACATTCCCTGCAGTATTCATGGGTATGTATAACGTTGGTTTGCAGGCGAACACTGCAATGGCATCTCTGGGTTTGACGGAAGCGTCTACCTGGCAGGGTGCAATCGCGGGTGCGCTCACCAGCTTTGATCCAAATTCAATATGGGATAACGTGATTCACGGTGCTGCCTATTGGCTGCCGATCTACATTGTGACCTTTGTAGTGGGCGGTTTCTGGGAAGTGCTGTTTGCGATGAAACGTGGTCACGAAGTCAACGAAGGTTTCTTTGTTACTTCTATCCTGTTCTGTCTGATTCTTCCTCCTACTGTTCCTCTCTGGCAGGTTGCACTGGGCATTAGCTTCGGTGTGGTTGTTGGTAAAGAGGTATTTGGTGGTACTGGTAAGAACTTCCTTAACCCTGCTTTGACAGGTCGTGCCTTCCTCTTCTTCGCATATCCTGCGCAGATGTCCGGCGATGCGATCTGGACTGCTGTAGACGGTTTCTCCGGCGCTACGCCGTTGGGTCTGGCTGCATTGGGCGGTGTTGATGCGATCCTTGCACAGAGCATTACTTGGTTCGATGCGTTCATTGGTACGATTCCGGGTTCTGTAGGTGAAGTATCCACGCTGGCGATAGCGATGGGTGGTGCGGTTCTATTGATAGCTAAAGTGGCCGCATGGCGGATCGTAGCCGGTGTAATGCTGGGTATGGTTGCGATGTCTACGCTGCTGAATATCATCGGTTCCGATACTAACCCAATGTTCTCTATGCCGTTCTACTGGCATCTGGTGCTGGGTGGCTTTGCATTCGGTATGTTCTTCATGGCAACCGATCCGGTATCTGCATCCATGACGAACAAAGGTAAATGGTACTTCGGTGCTTTGATCGGTGTGATGGTTGTACTGATTCGTGTGGTTAACCCGGCGTTCCCAGAGGGAATGATGCTGGCGATTCTGTTCGCGAACCTGTTTGCACCGCTGATCGATAACTTTGTTGTTCAGGCGAATATTAAACGGAGGATGGCACGCAATGTCGGCTAATAAAGACACAATCGGTAAAACAATTACCGTTACAGTTCTGCTGTGCGTAGTCTGCTCCGTTATCGTCTCCGCAGCAGCAGTACTGCTGAAACCGATCCAGGTCGCGAACAAAGAGCTTGACCGTAAAAGTAACATTCTGGCCGCTGCGAATATCGATTACGCAGGTCAGGACGTTATCAAGCTGTTTGATGAGCGCATCAAGACCAAAATCGTTGATATGGAAACCGGTAAGTACACAGACGCAGTTGATGCGGCAACTTACGATGCTAACAAAGCAGCGAAAGATCCTGCCCTGTCTGTAAAACTGGAGCGTTCGACTGACATCGCGTCTATCAAGCGTCAGGCTAAATACATGCCTGTCTATATGGTAGAAAAAGATGGCCAGCTCGAGAAGGTTGTACTGCCAGTACATGGTTACGGTCTCTGGTCTACCTTGTACGGTTTCCTGGCACTGGAAGGTGACCTGAACACTGTAATTGGTCTGGGTTTCTACGCACACGCGGAAACGCCTGGACTGGGTGGTGAGGTTGATAACCCTAAGTGGAAAGCGCTGTGGCCGGGTAAGAAGGTATACCCAGAGGGTTCTACCGAACCTAAGCTGGGCCTGATCAAGGGTACTGCGATTCCGGGTGCGCCAGGTGCTGAGCACCAGATTGATGGTCTGGCCGGTGCGACGCTAACCAGTATTGGTGTTACAAATCTGGTTCAATTCTGGATGGGCGAGAACGGTTACGCGACCTTCCTGGCCAACCTGAAAGCAGGGGAGGTGTAAACCATGTCTGCATCTAAAGAAGTTCTGTTAAATCCGGTTGGACGAAACAACCCGATTGCGCTGCAGATTCTGGGTGTCTGCTCCGCTCTTGCGGTAACTTCCAACCTGAATACTGCAATGGTTATGACGCTGGCGGTAATTGCCGTAACTGCGTTTTCTAACCTGTTTGTATCTATCATCCGTAACCATATCCCAAGCAATATTCGAATCATCTGTCAGATGACGATCATTGCTTCTCTGGTAATCGTGGTGGACCAGATCCTGAAAGCATACGCTTACGATGTATCTAAGCAGCTTTCTGTATTCGTTGGTTTGATCATTACCAACTGTATCGTAATGGGTCGTGCAGAAGCATTTGCTATGCAGAACCCACCGGGTATCTCCTTTATGGACGGTATCGGTAACGGTCTGGGTTACGGTGCGGTACTGATCTTTGTCGCTTTCTTCCGCGAGCTGTTTGGTTCCGGTAGTCTGTTTGGTATCGAGATCCTGCCTCTGGTCAACAACGGTGGTTGGTATCAGGCAAACGGTATGATGTTGCTGCCTCCATCCGCATTCTTCCTGATTGGTGCGTTCATCTGGATTCTGCGTACTTGGGATAAATCTCAGGTTGAGAAACCAGATTTCGAACTGGCTAAAAATACTAAGAAGGAGGCTGCGTAAATGGAACAGTATATCAGCCTTGCTATTAAGGCGATCTTCGTAGAAAACATGGCCCTGGCGTTCTTCCTGGGTATGTGTACTTTCTTGGCGATCTCCAAGAAGGTACAGACTGCACTGGGTCTGGGTATTGCTGTAATCGTTGTATTGGCGATCACAACGCCGGTTAACAACCTGATCTTTAACCTGCTTCTGAAAGAAGGCGCACTGGCGTGGGCGGGTTACCCGGAAGTTGATCTGAGCTTCCTGGGTTACATCTCCTACATCGGCGTTATCGCAGCGATCGTACAGATTCTGGAAATGTTTCTGGATAAGTACGTACCGGCGCTGTACAACGCACTGGGCGTATTCCTGCCGCTGATCACCGTAAACTGTGCAATTATGGGTGCGGCCCTGTTCATGGTTGAGCGTGACTACACCTTCAGTGAGTCCGTGGTTTATGGTGTTGGTGCAGGTGTTGGCTGGGCTCTGGCTATCACTGCGTTGGCGGGTATTCGTGAAAAGCTTAAATACAGCGACGTACCGGACGGTTTACGTGGCCTGGGTATCACCTTCGTAACTGTTGGTCTGATGTCCCTGGGTTTCATGTCTTTCTCCGGTGTGCAGCTGTAAAAGCTGGAACGATAAGAAGAGGAATGGAATAAGCCTATGAATGCTGAAATCGTTCTCGGCGTTGTTATGTTTACCGTGGTGGTACTTGTACTGGTCGCGGTCATTCTGGCAGCCCGCTCAAAACTGGTTAGTTCCGGCGACGTAACGATCAACATTAACGACGATCCGGAAAAAGCAATTACTGTACCTGCTGGCGGCAAGTTGCTGCAGACACTGGCAAGCGCGGGTATCTTCGTACCATCTGCGTGTGGTGGCGGCGGTACCTGTGCACAGTGCTCGTGTCAGGTATTGGATGGAGGCGGCTCTATGCTGCCAACTGAAGAATCTCACTTCACCATGCGTGAAGCTAAAGAAGGCTGGCGCCTTTCCTGTCAGGTTGCTGTTAAGCAAGACATGGAAATTGAGCTGGAAGAAGAGATCTTTGGTGTTAAGAAGTGGACCTGTACTGTTGAGTCCAACCCGAACGTAGCAACGTTCATCAAAGAGCTGACCCTGCGTCTGCCTGAAGGTGAAAACGTTGACTTCCGTGCGGGTGGTTATGTGCAGCTGGAAGCGCCTGCTCACGAAGTTCACTATAAGGACTTCTCTATCGACGAGGAATATCGCGAAGATTGGGATAAATTCAATCTTTGGCAGTACACCTCTAAGGTTACTGAGCCGGTTATTCGTGCATACTCCATGGCGAACTACCCTGAAGAGCGTGGTGTTGTTAAATTCAACATCCGTGTTGCATCTCCGCCACCGGGAACCGACTTCCCGCCGGGTCAGATGTCTTCTTATGTGTTCAGCCTGAATCCGGGTGATACCATTGATGTTTACGGTCCGTTTGGTGAGTTCTTCGCCTCTGAAAACGAATCTGAAATGGTCTTCATCGGTGGTGGTGCGGGTATGGCGCCAATGCGCTCACATATCTTTGACCAGCTGAAGCGTCTGAACGCTACGCGTAAGATTTCTTTCTGGTATGGTGCGCGCTCTATGCGTGAGTCGTTCTACAACGACGAATACGACATGCTCGCAGCAGAGAATGAAAACTTCGACTGGCATCTGGCACTGTCTGATCCGCTTCCAGAAGATAACTGGGACGGAATGACGGGCTTCATCCATAACGTGCTGTACGAAAACTATCTGAAGGATCATGATGCTCCGGAAGATTGTGAGTACTACATGTGTGGACCGCCAATGATGAACTCCGCGGTAATTCAGATGCTGTTGGATCTGGGTGTTGAGCGCGAAAACATCTTCCTGGATGACTTTGGTGGCTAACCACGGATGAGTAAACTGTTTAAACAGTTGAAACTCGTAAAATGGCCGGCAGCATTGCTGCTGGCCATTTTTGTAATTACGGGTTGTCAGCAAGCCAAGGACGAAGTCCGGTCTGTTCAAGGCCTGACGATGGGTACGAGCTACGCAGTAAAATGGGTATCCAGGGATGAGGGTACTCAAAAGGTACATGCTTCGGTCGAGGCTGTGCTCAAGGACATCAATCAAAGCATGTCCACCTATATTAAAACCTCCGAATTATCACAACTAAACCAATCTGAAAGTACCAACTGGATGCCGTTGTCAGCGGGTCTGTACGATGTTCTACGCCTGTCGACAGCGATTAGTGAACAGACGGGTGGCGCGTTTGATGTTACCGTGGGTCCACTGGTCAATCTTTGGGGGTTTGGGCCTGATGGACGGGTTGTTAAAGCGCCGGTAGAGTCCCAGATAGAAACGCAAAGAGCGCGTGTTGGCTATCAGAAGGTTGGTTTGAATCCTGAGCGGCAACAGGTGAAAAAAGCTGTCGCTGATCTCTATATAGACCTCTCTGCTGTTGCTAAAGGTTACGCAGTTGACCGGGTCGCATCATTGCTAGAAGAGCAAGGCATTACGCGATATTTGGTCGAGGTTGGAGGGGAGTTGCGCGCAAAGGGCTTAAAGCCCGGAGGGAAGGACTGGCGTATAGCGATAGAAACGCCTGATGCGTCCACTCGAAGTGTGCAGCGTATTATCAATGTTCAGGATATAGCGATCGCTACATCTGGTGATTATCGTAACTATTTCGAAGAAAACGGCGTGCGGTTCTCTCATACTATTGATCCCGCAACGGGCGCGCCGATTAAACACAGTTTGGCTTCTGTGACTGTGCTGGCCTCTACATGTGCGGAAGCTGATGCGTTAGCGACGGCATTTATGGTGATGGGGACTGAACGTGGCTACGAATATGCGATGCAGCATCGAATTAATGCATTGTTTATCCGTAAAAGCGGTAATGGATTTGAAGAAGTTATCACGCCAGGGTTTAAGAAATATCTGGCTAAGTAAGATTTGTATTTAACTCCTAAGGTAAGGGGTTGGATAAAGATAATGATCTATCAGCTTGCCGATTAAGTGGTTTGTCTGGTGGAGAAAAAAGCGACACAGAGTAATCGCCTAAAGCTATAAACGTGCGCCGGTTTATGCCGTCAGCGGCTATGGTTTTCGGGGTAAATCTAAAGGCTAATGTTTTGGTTGTATTGCAGCGAGTTAAGCTTGGTGCAGTGCGGCATAGACTGACGTACTAATTAAAACAACAGGATAATAACGATTATCTAAGGGGAAAGTGATGGCTGTTTATGACTACGATGTCATTGTGATCGGTTCCGGCCCGGCTGGCGAAGGGGCAGCGATGAATGCTGCTAAACATGGTCGCCGGGTAGCTGTAGTAGAGGAACAGGATCTGGTGGGTGGTAACTGCACGCACAAAGGTACTATCCCCTCAAAGGCGTTGCGTCATTCCGTTAAACAGATCATCGAGTTTAACACTAACCCAATGTTCCGAGACATTGGTGAGCCGCGCTGGTTCTCTTTCCCTAAGGTACTGAAACGCGCTGAGAAAGTTATCTCCAATCAGGTTGTGTTGCGTACTAACTTCTATGCACGTAACCGTATTGATGTTTTCTTTGGTCGTGCACGCTTTCAGGACAAGAACACGATTCAGGTAAGTGGTACTTCAAAAGGCACAGAGACGCTACGTGCCAAGAACATCATCATCGCAAGTGGTTCTCGTCCGTATTGTCCGAGCGATATTGACTTCAAGCACCCGCGTATCTATAGCTCAGACACAATCTTGAAGCTGAGCCATACACCGCGCACTATGATTATTTACGGAGCGGGTGTTATTGGTTGTGAGTACGCCTCCATTTTCAGCGGCTTAGGTGTAAAGGTTGATCTGATTGATAACCGCGACCGCCTGTTGTCGTTCCTTGATGGAGAGATTTCGGATGCCTTGAGTTACCACTTGCGCAATAACGCGGTGAAGATCCGACATAACGAAGAATATGAGTCGGTAGAGGGTGACAGCAACGGTGTAGTTCTGACCCTCAAATCCGGTAAGAAGATTCGTGCGGATGCTTTCCTGTGGTGTAACGGTCGTACGGGTAATACTGATAATCTGGGCCTTGAAACGATTGGGCTGGATGCAAACAGCCGCGGCCAGCTAGAGATTGATGAGCACTACCGCACGTCTACGGACGGCATTTATGCAGTGGGTGACGTAATTGGTTGGCCAAGTCTCGCTTCGGCTGCGCTGGATCAGGGTCGTGCGGCGGCAGCTGATATGTTGAGTGGAGACGACTTCCGTTATATCAATGAGGTGCCTACTGGTATCTATACAATCCCGGAAATTAGCTCTATTGGTAAAACTGAAGAAGAGCTGACAGCGGAGTGTGTGCCGTACGAAGCCGGTCAGGCGTTCTTTAAGGATACTGCACGTGCCCAGATCTCCGGCCAGCCGGTGGGTATGTTGAAGATCCTGTTCCATCGCGAAACTCTCCAAATTCTGGGCATTCACTGCTTTGGCGATCAGGCATCTGAGATCGTGCATATCGGGCAAGCGATTATGGCGCAGGAAGGTGAAGCGAATACGATTAAGTATTTTGTGAACACAACGTTCAACTATCCAACGATGGCTGAAGCGTATCGTGTGGCCGCAATTGCCGGTTTGAACCGTATTGCCAATCTTTGATTGAGCGCTGAAACAAAAAAACCGGCCTAGTGCCGGTTTTTTTGTTTCAGGAGGTTATTTCTTTTTCGGTGGATCTTTGTAGAAACCGTCTTCGTAATACTTCCCAGTAATACCTAATTTCTTTTCGCTCCAGCGCACCCATAGCTTCCACAGGAAAAAGCCGGGCGTCATTGCGACCATAATGCCAACCATCAGTCCTGCGCCTTCATGGCCTTCAGGCGCGAGTTCAACCGCCCAGTCAAATAGCCCCAGCTCGCGTGCACCCAAGTACCATGCCATCAGGCCCAAGAAGCCAATTGCCGTGGCAATATGATGGAGGAGGTTTTGTCTGGTCATAATGAAGTACCTGGTGTTTAGTTATAGCGATGAATACGAAGGCTAGGCAAAAATGGGTCGGGATTGATTTGAAGGTCCCGGCGCTCCATTCGTTGTCTCTTTTCAGGTGGGTTTATATCAGGTTCGTTGTGCTCTGGAAACGGCTGGTTGGCGGAAAGTGGAAATAGAATGGGTAATGGGCAGTTTCGTGCTTTGCGTAAAGTATGGGCCTTTCCTTTCCATACAGCGTTGGCTCTCATGACGGGTACTTGCGGTTGCAGTTGGGCCAGTAGTTCGCCGGGCTTTAGGTTGCCTAAGGATTGCAGTTGAATCTGAACATGAGGCTGGCTTGTATCCAATTTAAGCAGCATCGCTTCGGCTTGTGCTACGGTTAGTTTTTTAATGCTGCGGCCACTTGTGTACCAGCTGAAGCCAACCTGTGAAGGTGTATTTTCCAGTATCGGGAGTAGTCGGTAGCACTGCTTTAAATGCAGCCTTGCCAAGCCTGTGCGGTTAAGTTTCTCTGCCAGTATGCGTGAGCGTTTTTGTAGGAGTTCGCCCGGTAGTGCGCCAGTATGTTTTTTGTATCTTTGAATGGCGGCTTTAAAGGTGTTTTTTTGCTGATTGGTTACAGTGGCTTGGGTAATAAGTTCGTCGCTACAACCAACAAGTCCCCATTGGCTCCGGGTCTCACGCCCGTCATGCCCGTCCTGATACCAGATGTCGGTGTAAAGAGTAGCCAAATCTTGATGAGGGGTGGTTGAGCAGGGAAGCCAGCAGCGAGGCTTTTCCCGCAGCAGCTGTGTTGCGAGCTGCTGCAGATTTTCGTGCATCAGTTCAAAGCTTTCGATGATCGAAAGCTCCAGAGTATTCATTAGTCGTCGCTTTGCTCGGTGCTCAGACGCTCGCGTCGGCGCTGTTGGCTTTGCAATAACATCACTTGACGTGCCAATAGTACGCGGCAACTTTCTGGCATACGAATAAACTCGATGCCCACTTTATAGTGGCCGTTTGGCATTGGGATCAGACGACAAACTTTAGCGTACAGCAGGAGGCCGATGCAGGTTTCAGGGAATATCAGTTTGATTGCGAGGTGCTGGTCCATCTCAAATGTATCAGGATATTCGAACATCATCCCGCCTTCAGACAGGTTGATCTCCTGAGAAAGAATTTGTTCCAGCTCGATACCGTTTACCGCGACAGCTTTGGCAATCGTATCAATTTTACGGTGCATGAGCTGCAAGAAAGCGGCAGTGTTGGCATCTTTCTCCGCGATTTTTCGAAGTAGGTGATCACCTTCAGTATCGAGATCCTGCAACTGACTCAAGAGGAGGAAGTAGGGTGAGACTTCAAACTGAACCGGCGTAGGGTTTTTGGCAATCTCCTCTGCGCTGATGGTTTTTAGCTCAATCGATACCTGATGATCAATACGGAAAAACTTACGGCGTTCCTGTTCTTGCATCCAAATAGCCCTAATCAAAGCACTGGTCTGATGTAATTCTTGGATCGAGTATAACCAATATTTCACTGAATTTGTTAGAGAAAATGTCCTTTCTATGCTTTAATCCGGCCATGTTTAAGCCTCTATCGTTATACGTCGGTTTGCGTTATACCGCTGCAAAGCGAAGCAACCATTTCATCTCTTTCATCTCTCTGGCTTCAATGCTTGGCTTAATGCTTGGTGTAGCTGCACTCATCGTTGTACTTTCCGTTATGAACGGGTTTGATCGTGAACTCAAACAGCGAATTCTGGGTATGGTGCCGCACGCGACTATTACTGAGCTAGGTCGCCCGATGACGGACTGGCAGTCTGTGCAAAGTGGTGTGGATCAGAGCCCAAGTGTACAGGCATCAGCACCATTTATTCAGGCACAGGGGATGCTCACCAATCGCGGCGTTGTGCGGGGGGTGATGGTGTATGGTATTGATCCGTCGAGCGAACGAAAGGTTTCCATTCTTGCAAATCATATTAAAACCGGCTCTTTGGATACGTTAAACACACAGCGGTTTGGCATCGTCTTGGGTGATCTGCTAGCGCGGTACCTGGGTGTGCGGGTTGGCGATAAAGTGACGCTGGTTCTGCCTGAGGCGACTGTGAGTGTTGCGGGGATGGTGCCTCGCCTTAAACGCTTTACCGTGGTGGGTACGTTTGAGGTTGGCGCTGAGCTTGATGCTTCGCTGGCGTATATCTCTATGGGGGATGCAGCAAAAATTAAGCGGTATCGTGAAGATGTCGTCGACGGTATCCGACTCAAATTTGATGATCTCTTCACAGCGCCGCAAAAGGCTCGCGAAATCGCAAATGGACTTGATGGTTACTATCGGACCAGCGATTGGACGCGTACCCATGGCAACTTGTTTCAGGCAATTCAGCTGGAAAAGCGAATGATCGGATTGTTGTTGTTCCTTATCGTTCTGGTAGCGGCATTTAACATCGTTTCAACATTGGTGATGGTCGTTACCGATAAGAAGGCTGATGTGGCAATTCTACGCACACTGGGCGCCACTAAGGGCAGAATTATGCGCATCTTCATGGTGCAAGGTACGTTGATCGGCATTATCGGTACGTTATTGGGTGGGGCGCTGGGAATTACTCTGGCGCTGACCATATCGGATCTGGTGGCGTGGGTGGAGCGTACCTTTGGTATACAGTTCCTGAATGCGGATGTTTACTTCATCAGTTACCTACCATCTGACCTGCAGTGGCCTGATGTCTTTACGATCTGCGGTACGGCGTTAGTAATTAGTTTTCTGGCAACTATTTATCCGGCATATCGCGCAGCGAAAACTCATCCTGCGGAGGCTTTGCGTTATGAGTGAGCCGATCTTGCTCGCCGAGAGCGTTTCGCGTGTGTATCGCGAAGGCGGTCACGAATTGAAGGTATTGGATAATCTGAATTTTGCACTGGAGCCTGGAGAGCGTGTTGCGATCGTTGGGCAGTCAGGGTCAGGTAAAAGTACGCTACTGAATATTCTGGGCGGCTTGGACGTGCCCTCCAGCGGACGTATGTGCGTTGGTGGTAAAGATCTGCATGAGCAATCAGAAAAAAACCGGGCGCGCATCCGCAACGAAAAGCTGGGTTTTGTTTATCAGTTTCATCACCTTTTGCCAGAATTTTCCGCATTGGAAAACGTTGCGATGCCGCTGTTGCTGCGCGGGGACAAGGTTTCGGACATTCGGGAGCGGGCGGCGGAGATGCTGGCTGCCGTAGGTTTGTCTGAGCGTGTTACCCATAAGCCTGCTCAACTCAGCGGAGGTGAACGTCAGCGTGTGGCGATTGCCCGGTCACTGATTGGGCAGCCTGCGTGTGTCCTAATGGATGAGCCTACCGGTAACCTGGATCGCAAGACGGCGGACGATGTCCAATTGCTGATAGAGCAGCTAAATCGCACTTTGAATATCGCATTCGTGATTGTGACGCACGATCTTGAGCTGGCGCATCGTACCGGAAGGGTCTTCGAGTTACGTGATGGTGGATTGTTTGAGCAGCAGGCTGAGTCGGTGTTGGAAGGTTAGGCCGGGTTAAGCTAAATGCGGCTTCCAATCAGGTTGATAGGAAGCCCGGTAATCACTATTTAAGTCGCATATCGCGGCTTTTTTCTTTTCTGCGCTTCCAGCTGCGATTCACGTGCCATACCCAGAACTGATTGATACCAAAAAATGCCAGTGCTCCAAAAATCACACCGCAGATGATTGAGCCAAACAACAATGGCCACCAAATCAGTGACAGGCTTTCGCTAAGCCAGCTCATCGAGAGTTCAAACTCGATGTTTCCCGCAGGGTTGCCCAAGAGAAAATCGCCCACCAAATAGGCACCGTAGAAGATAGGCGGCATGGTCAGCGGATTTGTTAGCCAGACTAGTCCCACTGAGATTGGGAGGTTGCTACGAAAGAAGACCGCCATGACCGCGGCAACGACCATTTGTGCCGGGATTGGCAAGAAAGCGCAAAACAGGCCGACCGCAAACGCACGAGATACCGATCTGCGGGTTAAGTGCCACAGGTTGGGATCATGCAGGTGGCGTCCGAGCCAGCTGAGATGTTTGTGCTCTCGGAGCTTGCGCTCGTCGGGCATATACTTTTTGATGAGTTTGCGTGGCATTGGGGTCGCACTTATAGTAGTGACCAAAGACGCTCGTATTATGCATACTCATTACAGGTAAGCCAACCGATGAGATCAAGGATGATCTGTTATGTGGCTGGAATTACAACTATTGTCTGGCTGCCGTCGCTTCCTCCGCTTTGGTTGGGAGTGATTCCTCTATTATTTATAGTGTTCTGGCGAAAGCTTCCATCACCTCTGATCTGGTTTTTGATTGGATTGGGATGGAGCTTTGGTTGGAGTCATTGGCAAATCTCCCATCGTCTTAGCAGCGATCCTATTAAGTCTGATTGGTACGTGACGGGTGAGGTCGTCGGCCTGCCCGAATTTCGGGGAAAGGACGTACGATTTTTGTTCAAACCAAACACGCTTGTTGCGGCTAAAGGCGCTGAACGTCACTCGGCATTTCCTCGGTTATTACGCCTCAATTGGTATCGGCCTGATATGGTTGTGGCGCCGGGGATGAGATTGGATCTGGAGGTGAGATTAAAACCTCCCCATGGATTTTCCAATCCCGCAGGGTTTGACTACGAGCTTTGGCTGCTGGCACAAGGCATTGATGCGACAGGATATGTACGGGCGGTGTCCGCGTCATCTGCTCCTGATACCTGTGCGCTCGATTGTTTGAGGGGAAGGCTGGCGGCGGTCATTCAGGCACGTTATGCCTCTGAGTCAGTTGCGGCGCTGGTTAAAGCGATTACGTTAGGTATTCGAGACGGTTTTGATAATGATCAGTGGCAACTGCTAAGGGCCACCGGGACGATACATCTCGCGGTGATCAGTGGGCTGCATATTGGATTTATCGTTGTGCTCATTCTGGGGCTGGTGCGTCTTCTGTCGTATGTCCTTATGCCGCATTACCTTCGTCCTGTCGGTGTGTGGTTGACCATTTCTGTGGCGTTTGTGTATATGCAGATGGCCGGTGCAGGTTTGCCAACTCAGCGGGCCTTTGTGATGGTCGCAGTGTTTCTGCTTGCGCAATGGCGGCTATGGCATGTGGATCTCTGGTCACGTTGGTGGTTCGCTATGGTGTTGGTCTTAACGCTATCGCCCGTTGCCACTCATCAGACAGGTTTCTGGCTCTCATTTATGGCCGTTGCAACATTGCTCTGGTTTGCGGGTCATCGGATAAAAGACCTGCTCGGATGGCGAGTGCAATGGGGCATCTTTTTTTCTATGACGCCTTTGCTGGCTTGGTTGTTCGGCGGGTTCTCCTTTGTTGCACCGATAATTAATCTTTTGGCGATCCCTCTGGTCGCACTCTGTCTGATGCTGGTCGCCGTCGATCTGCTGTTCTCAGTGTTGAATGTTGATTTGTTGGTGCCTGTGGTTGATGGGAGTGTCTCAATATTCTGGTGGTTGATCGGGCTGGGCGCCGAGGTTCAGCAAGATCTATGGCGGGTGCCAAACCCCGAATGGTATGTGTTGGGCCTGGCACTACTGGGATCATTGCTTGTGCTTCAGCCCAAGGGGTTTCCGCTGCGTTGGGTAGGCGTTCTGTTGTGGCTGCCTATGATGCTAGGGATCAGGTCATCGCCTGTGGCCGAAGGTTACGATGTAAGGGTGTTTGATATTGGCCAAGGTACAGCGGTGTTGATCCGGGTCGGAGAGAAAACCCTTCTATATGATACCGGTCCGGGATATCCGGGCGGCCAAAATGCATTCGTGCATGCGGTTGCACCTTATCTGGTTGCTGAGCGGATTCAGGCCGTAGATATGCTGGTATTGAGTCACGATGACCTTGATCACACGGGAGGTCATATCTCGCTCCGGGATCAGGTGTCGGTTGATGGCGGGATGACAGGGAGTCAGGCGTTAGCTAGCAGGTATCGTTACCATGTGTGTCGCCCGGGAGATCAATGGCAGTGGAGAGATGTCCGCTTTACCGTATTGTCTGGCGGAAATCAGGCGGTTTCAGATAACAACAGTTCTTGTGTTATTCAGGTGGACGATGGTCGGTGCTCCTTGTTACTCACAGGAGATGTCGATTCGGACGTCGAGCATAGGCTGGTTGAACCGGAGCGGCCATTGGATTGGTTGGTCGCGTCTCATCACGGGAGCAAGACGGGCAGCAGTGCTGATTTTCTGGCGCGCTGGCGTCCTTCCGTTGTCGTATTTAGTGCCGGATACGCAAGCCGATTTGGTCACCCCAGCGCGGATGTCGTACAGCGGGTTTCAGATAGTGGTGGAGTATCAGTGAATACCGCTAAACATGGCGCGGTGCATCTTTCATCAAAGCCCGATATGGAGTGTACAACCAACGTTTGGAGGAGTACCAAAAGACGTTTCTGGTCAGGCTATTAGGCCGAGCGGGCCTATGATAAAGTTAGCCGCAGTATCGTTGGGGTTGTTTGTTTAATTGTCCCGATATTCGAGGTTGGGCTAGAGGCTGAGTTGACGTGTTAGAACTGGTGAAATCGGGTGGTTGGCTGATGGTGCCAATCGTAGCCTGTTCGGTGATTGCGATGGCGATCTGCCTGGAAAGGTTGTGGACCTTACGTGCGTCCAGTGTTGCGCCTGCCGAACTCTTGGGAGAGCTGTTGACTGCTTTCCGTATGGAGAAACTGGAGACCGAGCAGTTGGCTCAGATCCGCAACAGTAGTCCGTTGGGGCGAATCATGGTTGCGGGTATCAAAAACGCCAATCACGGGCGTGATGTCATGAAAGAGAGCATTGAAGAGGCTGCCTCGGAAGTGATTCATGAGTTGGAGCGATTTCTCAGTCCGTTGGGCACGATCGCGGCGATTACACCATTACTGGGTTTGCTCGGTACCGTCATCGGAATGATTAAAGTCTTTAACGAGATCATGATTCAAGGTAGTGGTAATGCCAGTGTATTGGCCGGCGGTATTTCGGAAGCGTTGATTACGACCGCATCTGGTTTGGCCGTTGCGATACCGGCACTGATCTTTCATCGGTTTTTCTTGCGTCGAATCGATTCACTCGTGGTGTCCATGGAACAGCAGGCCGTGAAGTTGGTCGAGATGATTCACGGTCAGCGTGAAGAAGACTGAGTGTTGCGAGGCGATTAGGTGAAATTCAGCCGACAACGGCCTGAAGAGGTATCCGTAAATCTGACACCGCTGATTGATGTGGTGTTTTTGTTGCTGATCTTTTTTATGGTCTCAACCACCTTTACCAAAGAAACGCAGCTTGAAATTGACCTTCCAAGTGCTAGTGGCAGTGTCACTGAAGCCCGCGAGCGTATAGAAATTTTGATTAGTGCAGAAGGCGAATACCGTCTGAATAGCCAACTGCTGACAGAGTCCAGTGCCGAGGCATTAAAAGAGGCTTTGGGGGCGGCCGCAGGCGTACCGGGCGAGACGCCTCTGGTGATCGCGGCTGATGCCGATACGCCGCATCAATTGGTTGTGACTGCGATGGATGTAGCTGGGCAGCTGGGATACACCCGGTTGAGTATTATCACTCAAGAGTCTGCTAAATAGTATGCGCTGGCTGGAAACGCGTTGGTATCAGAAAAGACCTGCGCCGCTGTTTTTGCGCCCGTTAGAGTGGCTGTATCGTACCGTGAGTGACGGTAAACGTCAGGGGTATGTTACAGGCAGCAAAGAAGTGTTCAGGCCGCGGGTGCCTGTCATAATTGTTGGCAATATCACTGTAGGTGGGACCGGAAAAACGCCGGTTGTGCTTTGGTTGATTGAAAAACTGAAAGTGGCCGGATACAAGCCAGGTGTAGTAAGTCGGGGCTACGGTGCAAAAGCGCCCCGTTATCCTTATGCGGTCACCAAAGATACGTTGCCAGCAGAAGGCGGAGATGAGCCCTGTATGTTGGTGCGTCGATCAGGTTGTCCTCTTGTTGTGGATCCTGATCGTCCGGCCGCAGTGCAATATCTTCTGGAGCAATTTGATTGTGACCTGGTCATCAGTGATGACGGTTTACAGCACTATGCGTTAGGGCGTGATATTGAGTTGGTGGTCATTGATGGTCGTAGAGGTGTCGGGAACGGGCATTGTCTACCAGCGGGGCCGCTGCGAGAGCCCGTTGAGCGTCTGGATGACGTTGATTTCGTGATCAGCAATGGGGAAGGGGAAAATGGTTTTGACGCCATTTCTATGGGCTTAGCCCCTACTGCATTTGTTGCACTGGACGGTTCTAAGCGTATTGCCGTTGATCAATGGCAGGAAAAGCGCGTGCATGCCGTGGCGGGGATCGGTAATCCGGCCCGTTTCTTTGATACACTTCGTTTGGCTGCGGGTATCGAGCCACTGGAGCATCCTTTTGCGGATCATCATCCTTATGTCCTGTCTGACCTGCAGTTTTCGGAATCGCTGCCTTTGGTGATGACGGAGAAGGATGCAGTAAAAGTTTCTCATCTAAAAAATTTGGACGGCTGGTACCTAGAGGTATCCGCCGAGCTGCCCGTTGAGTTTGAGACGGCGTTGCTGAATAAACTCGAACAGATTACCTATACGGTTGAAAGTGATGGATAAAAAATTGATCGAGATGCTGGTGTGCCCAGTATCAAAAGCGCCTCTTGAGTGGAATGCAGAAACTCAGGAGCTCATCTGTCGTGCTAGTGGTTTGGCATATCCTGTGCGTGACGGTATTCCAGTCATGCTGGAAGAGGAAGCGCGTAAGCTGACTCTGGAAGAGCGTGAGCGTAAGTAAGGAGAGTCTGATATGAGCTTTACCGTCATTATTCCAGCCCGTTTTGCATCCAGTCGTTTTCCGGGAAAGCCGCTGGCTGACCTCGCGGGTAAACCGATGGTCCAGCATGTCTACGAGCGTGCGATGGAGAGCGAAGCAGACCGGGTGATCATCGCAACGGATGATCAGCGGATCGCTGATGTGGCTAAAGGTTTTGGTGCGGATGTGTGTATGACATCTGCCGAACATCCCTCAGGCACTGACCGCCTGCAGGAAGTGGTAAAGCTTCAGGGCTTTTATGCTGATGACATCGTAGTTAACGTGCAGGGTGACGAGCCTTTGGTGCCGCCGCGTGTGATTAATCAGGTGGCCCATAACTTGAAAGCTGAGCCGAGCGCGAGTATCGCCACGTTGAGTGAGCCGATTGAAGACATCGAAAGCTTGATGAATCCCAATGTGGTGAAGGTGGTGAGCGATGCCCGAGGGCGTGCGCTTTACTTCAGCCGAGCTCCAATGCCGTGGCCTCGTGATCAGTTTAATACAGAGGAAGGGCGCTCTAGCATGCCGGAGGGGTTTTCGTGGCAGCGTCATATCGGCATCTATGCGTACCGCGTGAAGTTGCTGAATGACTTTGTGACCTGGCCGCCGGCGCCGTTGGAAGAGACCGAGTGTCTAGAGCAGTTGCGCGCAATGTGGAATGGGGCGCAGATTCATGTTGCGTTGGCTGATGAGCTACCGCCTGCAGGCGTGGATACGCCGGAAGATCTGGAGCGCATTCGCCAGTTGCTGGAGTCGCAGGCGTGAAGCGTGTGTTGTTTGTCTGTTTGGGCAATATCTGTCGTTCCCCAACTGCACATGGCGTGTTTCAGCATGTTGTTGATTGCGGTGGTCTGGGGGCGCAGGTTGGAGTTGATTCGGCGGGCACTGCGGCGTACCACGTGGGCAATAGCCCTGATCCTCGCTCAGTTTCGGCTGCGAAGTCCCGTGGATACGATTTATCGGCATTGCGTGCCCGTCAGGCTATAGAAGCAGACTTTCAGCAGTTTGATTACATCTTGGCGATGGATCACAGCAATCTTGAGAACCTCAAAGACCTATGTCCGGAAAGCTATGAAGGGCACTTGGGGTTGTTTCTGGATTTTGCGCCGAACATTTCTGAATCCGAAGTCCCGGATCCCTATTATGGCGGTAGCGACGGTTTTGGTCATGTATTGGATCTTGTGGAAGAGGCTGCTGAAGGTTTGTTGGCAGATATTCGGCGGGAGCTGAACTGAGTGATATCCCTTCAGGAAAACGCCGATCTGAGTCAGCTTAATAGTTTTGGGTTTTCATCCAAGGCTCAGTATCTGATAGATGTGTATTCAGATAATGAGTTGGTAGAAGCGGTAAGCTTTGCCGAGCAGCATGATTTACCGCTGTTGGTGATAGGGGGGGGTAGTAATCTGATTCTTTCAGACTACTTGCCAGGTGTTGTTGTACGCTTACAATCAACAGGCTATCGAAAAGTATCGGAAGACGATGCGTCGGTTCTGGTTGAGGCTGAAGCCGGTGAAAATTGGCATCAGTTGGTTGAGCAGTTCATCGCTGAGGGCTGGAGTGGTCTGGAAAACCTTGCGCTAATCCCTGGTACTGTAGGCGCTGCGCCGGTGCAGAATATCGGTGCTTATGGTGTCGAGATTAAGGACCGATTTGAAGCGCTGACGGCCTATGATCGCGAGGAGAAGGTTTTTGTGGATCTGGCATCTTCTGATTGCCAGTTTGGTTATCGTAATAGCGTATTCAAGTCGAAGAATCCTGGGCGATATATTATTACGCGTGTGCGTTTTCGTCTCTCTAAATGCTTTGTCCCGACTGTCGGGTATGGGGCTTTAACGCAGCAACTCGCGGATGATGAGGTGACTGCGCGTTCCGTTTTTGATGCGGTTGTTGCAGTGAGGCAGTCTAAGCTGCCGGATCCGCTTGAGTTGGGTAATGCGGGGAGTTTCTTTGAAAACCCAGTGATTCCTCGGGCGCAATACGATGTGCTAAAAGCTCATCATCCTGATGTTGTGGCTTATCCGGATCGGCCGGGGTTTATGAAAGTGGCCGCTGGCTGGTTGATTGACCAGGCTGGCTGGAAGGGTTATCGAGCCGGCGCGGTTGGTGTCTATGATAAGCAGGCCCTGGTCTTGGTGAACTATGGTGGTGGATGCGCTGATGAGTTAATGGCGTTGGCAAGTGCGATTCAGCACTCTGTGTCTGAGCGTTATGGGGTTGAGCTAGTTCCTGAGCCGCGTCGGTACCCGCTGTCGGTCTGAAGATAACCCAGGTTTGAGCAGGCATAAAAAAACCGCGTTTATACGCGGTTTTTTTATGCCTGAAAGTAGGGTAATGCTAAATGCTCAGCATTACCCTATTGCAGATGCTTACTCGCCTTTTTCGGCGGCTTCTTTCTGGCGGCGACGAATTTCGCGAGGATCGTTAGGAGCTCGGCTACCGCGGCGACGGCGACGTGGTTCAGCTTCCTTGGGTTTCTCTTCGATTGCTTCGCTGCTCTGAGCTTCAGTTGTTTCCGTTGGCTCGGAAGGAGCTTCAGGGGTTGCTTCTGATGCTTCAGTAGTTTCAGTCGCTTCTGAGGTTTCAGCTACTTCTGCAGTTTCAGTAGCTTCAGCAGTTTCAGGCGCTTCTGGGGTTTCAGCTACTTCTGCAGCTTCAGTAGTTTCAGATGCTTCTGGGGTTTCAGTCGCTTCAGTCGCTTCAGTATTTTCAGATGCTTCTGCAGTTTCAGTCGCTTCAGTAGTTTCAGACGCTTCTGGGGTTTCGGCTACTTCTGCAGTTTCAGTCGCTTCAGTAGTTTCAGTCGCTTCTGAGGTTTCGGCTACTTCTGCAGTTTCAGTCGCTTCAGTAGTTTCAGGCGCTTCTGAGGTTTCGGCTACGTCTGCAGTTTCAGTCGTTTCAGTAGTTTCAGGCGCTTCTGAGGTTTCAGCTACTTCTGCAGTTTCAGTCGCTTCCGTAGTTTCAGTCGCTTCTGAGGTTTCTGCTGCTTCAGGCGCTTCCGTAGTTTCAGTCGCTTCCGTCGCTTCTGGGGTTTCTGCTGCTTCAGGCGCTTCTGCAGTTTCAGGCGCTACTGAGGTTTCAGCTACTTCTGCAGTTTCAGTCGCGTCTGTAGTTTCAGTCGCTTCTGTAGTCCCAGTTGCTTCCGTAGTTTCAGTTGCGGCTGCAGCTTCAGTCACTTCTGCAGCTTTAGATACTTCTACTGCTTCAGTAGTTGTTTCATCTTTGCCGCTGTCCGCGTTAGCTGAGACTTCAGCATTTGGCTGTGTTGCCTGAGCTTCAGTTGCTTCGATTGCTACAGCAGTCTTCTTTTCTTCAGGCTGTGTAGTTTCGTCAGTTGCTTCAGCGTTCTTCGCAGTATTTGTGTCTACAGGATTGCTGCGCTTTGCGCCGCGCTCGGAACCGCGACGACGACGACCGCGACGGCGTGGGTTGCGTGGTGCTTCTTCGCCCTTGTCATCCTGTTTGGTTTCAGCTTTGTCGGTACTTTGTGTCTTCGCTTCGGTTTGCTCTTGAGGAGCGCTTGTCTGGCGATCATCAGTATCTTTGCGGCTCTTGCGACGACGACGGGATTTCGTCGGTTTCTCAGTCTTCTCTTCTGCGACCAGAGGTTGATCCGGCTCTGGCTGAATAGTAATGATTTCGTCGTTGTCTTTCTTCTGTCCGCGGCGACGATCATCACGACGACGGCCTTTTTTGCCGCTGTGCTGTTTGCGGCCAGAGCTGCGAGGTTCTTTTTTCTCTGGCTCAGCTGCGACAGGTTCTTCTTTCTTAACTTCTTCCTGAGCAGTGCTACCGCCAAACAGGCTGCGGAAAATACGCCCAAGCAGGGAGCCGCTATCTTTAGTTTCTACTGATGCAGGTGCCGCAGGTGCTTTAGCTTCTGAGGTCTGTTCAGGAGCTGTTGCTTCTTTTGGTGCAGGTGTTGCGGGTGCAACGGTGCGCACGGCTGCTTTTTCACGAGGCGGAGCTGGCTTGGTCGCAGTTTCGATCTCTGGCAGCTGCTCTTCTGGTTCTGGCTGCAGCGTGTAACTGGCATCGTTTGTTGTCGCAACAGTGTGATCGTCACGCAGGCGGACAACTTCGTAATGTGGCGTTTCCATGTTCGGATTCGGCACGATCACAACACGTACGTCGTGGCGCAGTTCAACATCATGCACTGCGTGTCGCTTTTCATTCAGCAGGAACGTAGCGACAGTAACAGGCAGGATTGCACGAATCTGAGCGGTACGGTCTTTTGCTGATTCTTCTTCAATCAGGCGAAGAATGGACAGTGCCAGTGATTCGGTGTCTCGGATGGTGCCTTGGCCGCTACAGCGAGGGCAGACAACACCACGGCTTTCTGCCAGTGATGGGCGTAAGCGCTGACGCGACATTTCCAGCAGGCCAAAGCGTGAGATGCGACCCGTTTGTACGCGAGCGCGATCCAGTTTAAGTGCATCACGCAGGCGGTTTTCAACTTCACGCTGGTTTTTGATTGGGCTCATATCGATGAAATCGATAACAATCAGACCGCCGATATCACGCAGGCGCAGCTGGCGAGCGATCTCGTCTGCGGCTTCCAGGTTGGTGTTCAGGGCGGTCTCTTCGATGTCGCCACCGCGGGTTGCACGAGCGGAGTTAATATCGATGGATACCAGTGCTTCTGTCGGATCAATAACGATGGAGCCGCCGGAAGGTAGCTTAACTTCACGCTGAAAGGCGGTTTCGATCTGTGTTTCGATCTGGAAGCGGTTAAACAGCGGGGTTGCTTCGCTGTAGTGTTTAATCTTCTGATCGTACGACGGCATGACCTGAGTCACGAAGTTTCGTGCGTCGTTATATACAGCTTCGTCGTCGATCAGTACTTCGCCGATGTCGGCGCGCAGGTAATCACGAATAGCGCGAATAACAACGTTGCTTTCCTGATAGATCAGGAAGGGGGCTTTGCGGGCTTCAACTTCCTTAATCGCTTTCCACAGTGTGGCCAGGTAATCGAGGTCCCACTGCAGTTCTTCGGTCGAGCGGCCGATGCCAGCGGTGCGAACGATAATGCCCATTTTGTCCGGGATATTTACGCCGTCCAGAGCTTCTTTCAGCTGGGCGCGATCGCTGCCTTCGATGCGGCGGGAGATACCGCCAGCACGAGGGTTGTTAGGCATCAAAACAAGATATCGGCCAGCAAGGCTGATAAAGGTCGTCAGAGCGGCGCCTTTGTTTCCGCGCTCTTCTTTGTCGACCTGCACGATAACTTCAGTGCCTTCGCGGATAACCTCTTTGATATTAGGACGGTTGCCGCGCTCTGGTTGTTTGGAGAAATATTCGCGAGAGATCTCTTTCAGAGGCAGGAAGCCATGGCGCTCTGCACCATAGTCAACAAATGCAGCTTCAAGGCTTGGTTCTACGCGGGTAATGCGGCCTTTGTAGATGTTAGCCTTTTTCTGTTCGCGGGAGCCGGATTCGATATCCAGATCATATAGACGCTGGCCATCGACCAGCGCTACGCGCAACTCTTCAGGTTGAGTTGCGTTAATTAGCATTCTTTTCATTGGTTTGAACGTTCTCTTTAAGAACGCAGTTCAAACCTGCTGTCCCAAATTTTGCGCGTGAAGCGCTATCCTGTCCTGTAAGGCATGGTGGTCATGTCAGCGCAACAGCCTCGAAAGGCTGTGTGTTGAATCATATACGCGCACAACGGCTCACGCGGTACAAGGGCTAAAAGCGCTGTACTACTGAGTCTTATTGTTGTGTGACCATACCGATAGCAATCGGCGACCGGTATGTCTGCCTATCGGTGGAGGAAACTTCAGCCTCTGTTATTCTTCTGATTCGTTGTAGCTGCCCAAGGGGCAGGTTCCTGGCTGAAGTGCATCTCCACCTCCGACCGGACCTTATTTGAAGGCCAGTAGGTGAAATACGTTCTGAATTATAAATTCTTTCTGCTTACGCATTATTGCGTTTGTTGTGGGGCGGCACGTATAGGGTGCCTGCTCACTTTTCAGCATGAATTGGCAACTAGTCGCATAAAGATAAAGCCAACAGCCCACAGCAGCGGTAGAATATAGCAGCTATCACACTAAGCATCAATTCGACGCGTCGGACACTATCTTATTAATATGTCAGAAAAAATTAGCAGCCCAAACGCTGCCGTAAGGTTTGTAGAAATTGCTGCCGACTTTGACGGTCAGCGAATCGATAATTTCCTGCGCACCGAACTAAAAGGTGTTCCAAAAAGTCTCATCTATCGCATTCTGCGAAAGGGAGAAGTGCGCGTAAATAAGAAGCGCGTAAAGCCTGAGTACAAGTTACAGGGGGGAGACTTGATACGCATACCGCCTGTTCGTGTGGCGGAGCGTGCCGAAGCACCCAAGCCCTCTGATAATCTGCAGCGTGTACTGGAAGACTCCATTCTTTATGAAGATAAGGATCTGATTGTCGTGAATAAGCCCTCTGGGTTAGCGGTTCACGGCGGCAGTGGGGTCAGTCTGGGGTTGATCGAGGCGTTTCGGCAGATCCGTCCAGAGTGTCGCTTTCTAGAGCTGGTTCATCGGCTTGATCGCGATACGTCGGGCTGTATTATGATCGCCAAGAAGCGCAGTGCGCTTAAATTTATGCACGAGGCTTTGCAGAAAAGCCGGATTACCAAGATCTATAATGCGCTGGTAGACGGTGCCTGGTCTGACAGGAAGCGTAGGATTGACGCGCCACTGCGAAAAAATGAACTGAAGTCAGGTGAACGCGTTGTTAAGGTGCAGGCCGATGGCAAAGCGTGCCTGACAGAGTATAAAGTGCTGCGTCGAATCGGACGGTTGGTCACGTTGGTGGAAGCAAGGCCCATTACAGGCCGTACCCACCAGATCCGTGTTCATTGTCAGTTTGCGGGTCACCCCATTATCGGTGACGAGAAGTATGGCACCGACCAGATGAACCGCAGAATGCGGGACGAGGGCATAAAACGTTTGTTTCTGCATGCTGCAGAGCTGCGTATCCCTCTACCGGGTGGCGGCCGTATGGTCATTAAAGCGCCACTTGATAAACAACTGCTCAGCGCAATGGATGCGTTGGACGTTTAGTCGATTGAATTTGATAGGCTGAAATTGATGTCTGAGATAATCAGCAACGAAACTTTTTTTAGTGCCGCCGAACGTATTATGAATGACGGCGGTATTCCAACTCTGGATGTTATGGCTGACGCCCTTGAGTGCGATGTCGATACACTCAAGGAGCCCTATGAGGCTTGGTGGGAACTGCTCGCAAGTCGCACGCGCAGTGGTACACGGTCTGTCGGCGTGAGTATTCAGGACGTACCTGAGGCGATTAATTCGGCGTTTTCTCGTATCTGGAATGAAGCGCTGCATGAAGCCCACAGTCACTTCAGTCTTGAGCGTCGTTATGAAAAGGTGGGTGAAGAAGAACAGCACCGCCATCATGAGGAAGAGTTAATACGTTCCCGGGGGCGTGTTGATGAGATTGAAGATCGCTTGCGTGCGCAGGTTGAACGCACGAATGAGGCGAATGTTCATGTCAAAGCACTGGAAGCTGAAGTCAAAGCTCTGAAGGCGGGGCTTGAGTCGGAAACAGGTCAGCGTAAAGATGAAGAACATCGTGTATCTGAGCTGGAGCAGGAGCTGGCTCAGATGCGTCGTGCGCGAGACGAGTCACGTAGGGTATTTGAGCAGCGGCTGAAGGATGAGCAGCGTAACGCGTTGGACACGGTGAGTAAGTCTGAAGCTGATGTTCGTTATTACCGCGGCTCACTGGATAAAGTTCGCGAAGAAAGTGGCAAGAAAGAATCTGCACTGACTAAGAGTATCCACGACCTGAAAGCTGAGCTGGCCAAGAAAGACGTTAAGATCGAAAGTCACTTTACGCAGATTAAGAGTCTGGAAGCTGAGCTAAAGTTAGTGAAGCAGAACCAGGGTACGACGAGTCGGGATATCTCAAAACTGAACAGCCAGTTGCTGGCGGAGACGAATAAAACCAAGCGGCTTGAAGAAAAGGTTGTTTCTTTGCAGGAAGAGTTGCGCGTTGCGCAGCAGAAGAAAGTGGCCTCAAATAATGAAGCCTCTCGTCGAGAAAATGCCATTCGTGGTCAGCTGAGTGAGCGAGATGACGAGATGGTGAGACTCCGAGGTCGGAATATTACCCTTGAGAAGCGTCTCATTGCGCTGGATGAGGAAGTGCGCCGTTTGAAAGCCGCGCAGTAGCAGCGTAGGGGGTGGTGATTTTTTATGCTAACCTGTTATAATAAAATCACTGTTAATTACTAAAAGTTTAGTTTTCCCTTGGGAGTAACCTATGAAACTGCAGCAGCTTCGCTACATATGGGAGGTTGCCCGACACGATTTAAACGTATCGGCGACGGCACAGAGTCTTTATACATCTCAGCCAGGTATTAGTAAGCAGATCCGGTTATTGGAAGACGAGCTGGGCGTAGAGGTGTTTGCGCGCAGTGGTAAGCATTTGACCCGCGTCACGCCTGCGGGTCAGGCAATTCTGAGTGTGGCTGGCGATATTCTGCAAAAAGTAGAGAGTATCAAGCAGGTTGCGCAGGAGTTCAGCGACGAGAAGAAAGGCAGTCTGGCGGTAGCGACGACCCACACTCAGGCGCGTTATGCGCTGCCACCGACAATCAATGGCTTTATCCAGCAGTACCCGGATGTTTCATTGCATATGCATCAAGGCACGCCTATGCAGATTTCTGAAATGGCTGCAGACGGAACGGTGGATTTTGCCATCGCCACTGAAGCGCTGTCTCACTTTAGTGATCTGATCATGATGCCATGCTATCGCTGGAATCGCTCTGTTGTTGTACCTAAGGATCATCCTTTGGCTCAGTTGCCAAAATTGACCCTTAAGGACCTGGCGCAGTTCCCGATTGTCACCTACGTATTCGGTTTCACAGGGCGTTCTAAGCTGGATGATGCATTCCAGCGAGAAGGTCTGGATCCGAAAGTGGTGTTTACCGCAGTAGATTCCGACGTGATCAAAACCTACGTTCGCCTGGGTTTGGGTGTGGGAATTATCGCGACGATGGCATACGAAGAAGAGTTTGATAGTGACTTGGTTGCGTTGGATGCGAGTCATCTGTTCGAATCCAGCACGACTAAGATTGGCTTCCGCAAAGGCACCTTCCTGCGTGGATACATGTACGACTTTATCGAGCGCTTTGCACCGCATCTGACGCCGGATGTTGTGCGTCAGGTCCAGTCAGCAGGTAACCGAGCAGAAATTGATGAAATCTTTGCTAATCAGGTGTTGCCAGATCTATAGGATCTAATCAGTTACACTGATCGTTCGATAAAAAAGGAGGCTATTAGCCTCCTTTTTTATGCGTGATATATGGAATGTGCCTACGCGTTAAGGTCAAAAGCCTGAGCCAGCTTTTCGTAACTTTCGCGTCGTTTTTCGAAGTTGTGGGTGACAGCAACCACCACGACTTCGTCGACATCGTAGAATGCTGCCTGTTGTTCGAGTACGTCCCGGCAGTATTCAGGGGTGCCAGTAATCATTGAATCCCGTGTAATGTCGAACGCATGCTGATCTGACGGCGACAGCTGTTTGTACAGATCCATGCATTCTTCTGGTGGACGGATACCTTCACGAATACCGTTTGAGGCCTGAATCTTCCAGAAAGTGTGTGATGCGGCCAGCAGTTTCGCTTCTTCAGCGGAATCCGCGCAGATGACCGCGCTGGAAATCATCGCCTGCGGGGTTTGCATCAGGCTGCCCGCGCGTGGTTGAAACAGTTCGCGGTATTTGCTGATGATCTCTGCTGGACGTTCATGGGTGCCGATAAACAGGGCCAGTACAAAGCCAACGCCATAGCGTGCGGCGAGTTCGATGCTCCCTGCAGCGGAACCCAGTGTCCAGAGTTCGGGTGCGGTACTGTCTGTGGGCGTGACCTGTAAACCGGAAAACGCATGCCCGTTGGGAATCTGGTTGTCAGCGAATCCGACCAATGCTTCAACAAGATCTGGGTAACTCTCTCGGCTAACGGGGCTATTCGGATAGGCGAGGGCGCGGCTAGGCAGCTCTGCGCCGCCCGGCGCGCGACCAAAGCCCAGATCAATCCTGCCGGGGAAAAACGCTTCTAACGTACGGAATACTTCAGCCACTTTATAGGGGCTGTAGTGGGACAACATAATGCCGCCGCTACCGACTTTAATCTGCTTAGTATGTGCTGCAATTTGGCCGATGACGATTTCCGGGCACGGGCTGGAATAGCTTGGTGTTGCATGGTGTTCGGCGATCCAGTAGCGGTGATAACCCAACTCATCGCAGGTTTTTGCCAGTTCCAGCGTGCGATGAAGGCCATTCGTCTGGGAGTTGCCGTCGTGGGCAGGAGACTGGTCTACAACACTCAGTTTTAACTTCGTCATGATTATAATCCCGCCTTGTCCAATGCATGATGGGCAATTTCCAGATCCTGCTCGGCACTGCCACCCGAAATACCAATAGCGCCTAGGACATCACCGTCCTTTCGAATAGGAAGCCCGCCGGGAAATCCAGTAAGCAGGCCGTTGCTGAGCTCAATACCGGTCAGTGAGGCTTCCCGAATAAGCTCGCCAAAGTCACCGGTAGGCATAGGGAAGAGGGCGGATGTTCGTGCCTTTTTATGGGCGACATCGGCCGAGCCGAGAATTGCACGATCCATACGACGGAATTCAAGTAAATGGGCGCCACCGTCAACCACGGCGATAGATACGTTGATACCCATCTGCTGGGCTTTATCTTCCGCAGCAGCAACCAGCTGGCGGGCAATTTGGGAACTGAGTGTGCTCATAGGGATTGATCCATCTTTTTAATTCTGTAAGCCAGCGTGGGTCTTGATATACCGAGTACACGGGCGGCTTCTGATACGTTGCCATTTGCCTGAGTTAGCGCATGCTCAATAACTTTGTTTTCGATCTCTTCAATTGATCCGCATTCAACCAGTGCCTCATCAATCCAGCTGTTTTGGTTGTCAGCGTCATCCTCTTCGTCATCGTCGATGAGATGACCTTGTGACGAAACGATTTGGCTGGCATCCATCTGCAGGGTCGGAAACAGGGAATGGGCGCTGATCGTTTCGTCATGGTCGGTCAGAATCAGGCCGCGTTCGATGATGTTTTCCAGTTCGCGGACATTGCCGGGCCATTCGTATTTCATAATGGCGCGCATCGCCATATCGGAGAGTCCGGCGACGCGGCGGCTATAAAAGGCCTGATATTTCTCCAGGAAGTGTTCGATTAGCATCGGGATATCTTCGCGTCGTTCGCGCAATGGGGGGATGTTAATCGGGTATACGTTCAGACGGTAAAACAGGTCGGCCCTGAAACGACCCTCTTCGACGGCCGTTTCAAGGCATTCGTTGGTGGCGGCAACAACCCGGATGTCGACTTTGCGGGTGTTGCTGTCACCCACGCGTTCATATTCTGATTCCTGTAATACGCGCAGCAGTGATGCCTGTGCACGGGGAGTAAGCTCGATGACCTCATCCAGAAAGATGGTGCCCCCATCAGCGCGTTCGAACTTGCCCGGACGGGATTGAGTCGCGCCGGTATAAGCGCCACGTTCCACGCCAAAGAGTTCGGATTCGATCAGGTCAGGTGGAATGGCGGCACAGTTGACGGCAATAAATGCCTTGTCTGAGCGTTCGCTGGCCTGGTGAATGCCTTTGGCGACCAGCTCTTTACCCACACCGGTTTCACCCAGGAGCAGGACGTTTACCTTGCCGGGGGCCGCCTTGTGGGCGAGATTACATACCTGTTTGTACGCAGGAGACTGGCCACGGAAGTTGCCGAGTGTGGATTCAGAGTCGATCTTATGGCGCAGCACGGAGATTTGAGACTGCAGCTCATACAGTTCTTCCATGATACGGTCGCTGGAGAAGTAGCGTCTGTAGGTTGCAGCGTCGTCCCATTCTTCTGCCGGACGACCAACAAACAGGCACTGTTCGTCACCGCATCCGCGACAGTTAACCTCTTTAAACAGGATCTCCCGGCCAAGCAGGGTTGAGGTGTAAGCACTGGCGTGGCCGACCAAGCTCCAGCATACCGGTTCATCCTGCTGGCCCAGTTCCGAGCGAAACATCTCAGCTTCATAAGAGTCATGCAGACGGTATTCGGCGTAAAAATGCGCGTCGTTCTGATCGATCTGCAGTGTGCACTCTTCGATACGGACCATGCCTTTCAGGGCGTGTAGGTTAAACCCGGTGCGAAGCAGTTCGGCCGCATCATCCGTTTCGGCCAGTTTAAGTGCCAGCTGCGCATCTTTTTTCCCCAGGCTATATCCAAGGCGCATAAAGAATCCTTTCGCGCGCTCAAGCCCTACCGTTTCGATCTGCTCTTTGCGGAAATCGGTCAGTGCTCCCAGCTGGAGTAGCAGCACGCGCTGCTCGTCAAACCAGATCTTACCGTCGCTGTCCTGAAAGCGGATCTGGCGGCTGAGGTTCTGGGTATCGCGGGTAACGGAGTTATCCATGCAGGGTCCACAGTTTTAATTATTGTATAGATATGATTCTATTAAATTTCGTATATTAAATTTATCCCGGTCTTCGGGAATTTAAATCCCATATTTAGGATTAGTGATGGACTACCAGAATCTCTTCATCTTTATCAAGGTGATGGAAAAGGGCAGCTTTCTCGGAGCGTCCCGCGCATTGGGTATGCCAACGTCTACGGTGAGCCGGCGTGTACAACATCTGGAAGAGAGTTTGGGGTATCGGTTGTTGCATCGCAGTGCCCGTAAACTGGCTCTTACAGAAGCAGGCGAGCTTTTTTTTCGTCGTTGCCAGCCTCTGTTCTCCGAATTGGAGCAAGCCACCCAAGCGCTGGATGGCGAGTTAACCTCTCCATCGGGTGAGCTGCGTATTACCGCGCCGGTGTCGCTGTCTAATGAGCTGCTTGATCCCTGGTTTTTTGAGTTTATGGAGCTGTATCCCAAGATTCGGCTGGAACTGGTACTGGTAAACCGCAACATCGATCTGATGGATGAGGGGATCGATATTGCGTTTCGTATCGGAGAGATCAAGTTAAAGGACTGGGTCAGTCGTTCATTGTTTCATTCGCGTTTTACGCTGTGCGCGAGCCCAGAGTTTATTGAGCGCAATGGTTTGCCTGATCACCCCTCGGACTTGGCGGGATTGCCGTTGGTCATTCCCCGGCGTTCGCCCATTTGGCACTTCCAGCACCGGGATGGTGAGCGTTGCTCTATTGGCGGTGAGTCGCGTGTACGTGTGGATGAGCTGAGTACCGCAGTGAAAGCGATTGCCAGTGGTTTAGGGGTGGGAAATCTGCCTAACTATGTCGTTGGTGCAAGCGTAGAGGATGGTTCGCTGGTGCGTTTGCTGCCGGAATGGGAGCCCATTGGCCGCGAAGTGCAAATGCTGTATCCGCATCGTAAGTATTTGCCTGCCAAGGTCCGCTTGTTTGTTGAATTTATTATGGAAAAAGTTGAGCTATATCGGGAGACATTAAAACACTGATCGATAGGGATATACCCTGAAGCGGGTTTGTCATTGCAAGGTTTTGGCATAGCAGGTAAATTGACGCGCAAAATATATAACTATCTGCGTGTAAAACAGACGGCCGATAAAGTCTGAACGCAGGTAATGCATAACTATAAATTGCTATTAGGAGAATTCCCTGTGGAACTCGCATGTCTTGACCTGGAAGGTGTACTGATTCCGGAAATCTGGATCGCATTTGCCGAAGAAACCGGTATCGAAGAGTTGAAAGCGACGACCCGCGATATTCCTGATTACGATGTGCTGATGAAACAGCGTCTGCGTATTCTGGATGAGCATGGGCTGACATTGCCGCAGATTCAAAACACTATCAGCCGTCTGTCTCCACTGGAAGGTGCGTCTGAGTTTGTAGATTGGTTGCGTGAGCGTTTTCAGCTGGTGATTCTGTCTGATACTTTCTACGAGTTTGCGGCGCCACTGATGGCTCAGCTGGGTAACCCAACGCTGTTGTGCCACAAGCTGGAAGTGAACGAGGAAGGTCGTATCACTGACTACACGTTGCGTCAGCGCGATCCTAAGCGTCAGTCTGTACGTGCGTTCCAGCTGCTGAACTACCGTGTGATTGCAGCAGGTGATTCCTACAATGACACCACTATGCTGACTCAGGCTGAATCCGGTATTTTGTTCCATGCACCGGATAACGTTATTTCTGAGTTCCCACAGTTCCCGGCTGTACACAGCTACGAAGACCTGAAGCAGGAATTTCTCAAGGCAAGTGTACGCGATCTGAGCTTGTAATCGAGCTGATTGCTACAATCTGAAAAGCCACCTGCGGGTGGCTTTTTTGTGTCTGACGTTCCGCTGTAGGCGGTTGACTCAATACGAAAATAGCTGATCCCAATGTTGGTCCAGTGCGCTGAGTGCCTGTGGTAACGGCATCGCAGTTAATGTCCCGTCAGGGGCTTCGGTTACCAGCTGCAGCCGCTTGAGCTTATCGAGCGCGTCATCGATCTCGAAATCCAGTTCGCAATCCAGAGTGCCGCGAAACCAGTGCTCAATCTGTTGGTCTAGCTCGGTCGCTGTGATTGCGGTGTCGCGGGTCAGTAGGAAGTAGTACGCCAGAATTGCTTCCTTGCACTCTTCCTCTTCGGCATCGTCGATCAGCCGATGAAATACGCCAGCATTGTTATCAAGATTTTTGAAGTACAGATTCTGGGTTAATGACTGAACAAAACGCAGTTTGCGGTTTTTGAAGTTATTAAACTGCTTCCATAGATAACTTCCCACGGCTCCTAGTCCTGCAAACAGGGCGATCAGGGCGGCTTTATCCAGTTCAACCGGTGTTGAGTGCATGCCCATCCAGAAGCCAAATAGCGATCCCAAAAGTACCAGCGTGGCCCCCAGCTTCGTGCTGATCACAACTCCACCACTGATGGCGGCAGGGACACCAATCATCAGTTTGTCGATCAAACGCATACGCACGGTTGTATTGGGGAACAGCATCTCCAGATCTGCTTTCGGTACATTTTTGAACAATTTCAGGATGACGCTGCCGGGTTTAATATCCCGTGTTGCAGCGGTCTTAGGATCGAGATCATCTTTAAAGCGAATATAGATAACAACACGGTCATAGTTTGCAAACTGGACCTGGCGTCGTTTTAGGCCAAAGAGCGCAGGCACGCTTTCGGTGCGGATGGATTCGCCGCGGCAATAGAGCAGCACTTCGGCAAACTCATCAAAGTCCACATGCAGCTTAATTTTGAACAGAGAGTCTTCACACAATGCGAGGGCTAAGTCCTCTTCGGAGACTTTTTCAAAATTGGCTTTATCCAGCAGCGGTTCAAGCTCCTGAATAAACGCGTCGCAGTGTTTTTCCTGTGGCTTCAGGCTGTGGGTGTCTCTATCGGGGTTGAAGCTGCTGAAGCTGTTTTTTAACCGTTCCAATCGCTGGTGGAACTCGAAATGAAACAGTGCCTGTATCAGTGAACTGCAATTTTGAAATGCGGCGCGTTGAGCCTGATCCAGTTTGCCGTCATCAAGGCACAGCTGCAGGATGTCGTGCTTTCGAAAGGGGATAAAACGTTTGGCAGGGGGCTTCAGGTCCATCAGGGCATATTCCACAGCAAGCGATGTAAGGGCGCTATTCTACGGTGAATGTGATCAAAGCCGAATAGGGAATACGCTAAAGCAGGCACAATCAATGATAAGATGAGCACTTCATCTATTCATATCTTGCTGATTTTTCAGGTCATTATGTCTCCCGTTTTACCTATTGATGCGATCCACTCTCAGTTTCAGTCAACGCTGGATAATCATGATCTGGTCGTTGCAGCATCGACCGGCTCAGGTAAATCTACGCGCTTACCGCTGTGGGCGCGAAGTCGCGGTCGGGTGCTGGTGGTGGAACCCCGGCGGGTGGCCTGTACTGCGCTCGCCGGATATGTCGCGCAACTGGCGGAGACGGCTCTAGGTGAAGGGGTTGGTTATTCGATCCGTTTCGACAATCAGTTTGCTGCGCACACTGAGATTGTCTTTGTCACGCCGGGTGTGGCGTTACGCTGGATGACCGAATCGGGGCTGCGTGACTTCAATACCGTTATTCTGGATGAATTTCATGAACGCCGTTGGGATACGGATCTGTTGCTGGCGTTACTGAAAAAGCAGCAGAAACACCGACTCATTCTGACATCGGCGACCTTGAATGCGCAGCGTTTGGCGACTTATCTGGATGCAGAAGTGTTACAGGCGGAAGGACGTAGTTTCCCGGTTGAAGTACGTCATCGCGCGAAAGATCCGCGGGATATGCCGCAAAGCAAAGGGCTGGAACAGCAGATCAAAGCGGCGGTGACGGAGCTGTTTACTCAGCACGAAGGCGATACGTTGGTGTTTTTGCCGGGGCGCAAAGAGATACAACAGTCGATGGCTGCCTTGAAAGCCTTGGATGCAGATCTGATTCCACTGCATGCCAGCGTCAGCCCTGCTGAACAAAAGCGGGCACTTCACACCGGTGCGCGTCGACGGATTATTCTTGCGACGAACGTGGCGGAAACCTCGCTCACTATACCGGGTATCACCTTAGTGGTGGACTCGGGGCTTGAACGTCGTACCCATCAGCGTAACGGGCGCACAGTGTTGGGCTTACACGCAGTGTCTCAGGCCAGTGCGGAACAGCGCCGAGGGCGAGCTGGGCGCTTAACGGCAGGCTTATGCGTGCGTTTGTGGGGAGAGCATGCACCGTTAGAGTTGGTTACACCCCCCGAGATCCAGAGAGAAGAGCTGGTTGAAATGATGTTGGCGGCAGCCTGTGCCGGATCATCATTGGATGAGTTGTCATTCCCGGATTTGGTCCCGGAAAAGTCATCCCGGCAGGCAGCTGACAAACTGCTGCAAATGGGCGCGCTGGATAACAGTGGTAGCGTGATGAAGCTCGGGCAAACATTGTTTCCATTACCCATCGATACGCAGTTTTCCCACTTGATCACCTCGATGCAGGATGATGCGACTCGGGGCGCTATGGTGGATCTGGCTGCATCTCTGACGGCCGGTGGGCGTTGGTTGAGCTTGCCCAAAAGTGAGCAGGGGTTGCAGGTGTTACAAGCATGGCAACCGATACCCTGTGACGCGATGACGTTAATCGCGGCGTTGCGTATGAATGCGCCGGAAGAGATAGGTATCGATCGGGCCGGACGGCAGGAAGCCCGCCGTTTGGCCAGCCAGATACGTCATGCACTCGGTCTAGCGGATTTACCAGATCAGATCGATTTCGAACGTGAGCACTGGTTGCTGTCAGTGATCAAAGCGCAGCCGACCACGGCCTTTATTCGTCGCGCCAAGCGGCGCGCGGCGATGGGGAATGGCTATTCGGAGCTGACGATTGGTGATCAGTGCCGTATGCCCGACGACTACGAAGCCGCGGTCATGTTTGACGATTACAGTATGCCGGGACGTGGTACGCGACAAACTCTGACTATCGGCACCTGTCTGGCGCCAGTGAAGATGAAAATGCTCGTAACCGCTGAACTGGGTGAATGCTCACAAGGGGAGATTATCTGGAAAGCACGGCAACTGAGTGTTGAGCAGCAACGCATTTATGTCGAACGGGTCATCGGCAGTGAAGTACTGATGCCTGAAGGTGATGCCGCACGTCAGGCGCTGGCCGGTTTGATTCTGCGTGGCAGTGTTATGTCTGGTGTGGCAGATCAGCTCCGCAAAGACCTTGCAGCCTGGTCATTATTTGTTGCATTGGGCGAATCAGACGATGCTAAAGCAGTGACACCTGAGGCGGAGACCTGGCTGATCGATCAACTAGCATTGCTTGGCGTTGAAGCAGCAGAAGACATGTCGCTGCTTGAACCAGATGATCTGGTATTTGAAGGTATTCCGCAGTGGCAGCGCGCGGCGTTTGATGAGAAATATCCTGCCCAGTTGCTACTCGGTGATCTGCGTCTGAAAGTGCACTACGATGTAAGAAGAAAGCAGGTCACGGTTGAGCGCTTGTCGGGTACGCGTAAAGATGATCCGAAACGATGGGAACTGCCCGTGTGGTCTGGTTGGCGAATTCGATATAAAAAAGCCAGCCGGATCGTTGATATTCGCTGACCTGACCCCGTCATATATAGAGATAGATTGATGTATTACTTTGCTTACGGCTCCAATATGTCACTTAAGCGCCTGCAGGCGCGGGTGCCCAGTGCGCAGGTCGTAAGTAATGCAACGTTACGACAGTACCAGTTACGATTTCACAAATGTGGGATGGATCGTTCAGCGAAAGCCGATGCGCACTTTACCGGATGCACTGAGGATCACCTGATTGGCGTTATCTTTTCGATGGTGTCTGTTGATAAGCCGTCTTTAGATCGTGCGGAAGGTGAAGGCGTCGGATACGAGTGTATTGAGGTGGAGCTCGATCTGGGGCGTGGTGTTATGCAAACGGCATTTGCCTATGTTGCGTTGCATATCGACCGAGGCTTGAAGCCGTATCATTGGTACAAGCAGCATGTTGTGCAAGGTGCTCTAGAAGCCGGGTTGCCAGAGGATTATGTTGCGTTGATCCACAACGTATCCTCTATCGACGATCCGGATGTTGAGCGCCATTTGCGGGAAAGTAGTATCTATCAGGTTTAAATCAGGCAAGTTTGACGATCAGTGTGCTTACAAAACCAAACATAAACATACCGGCCGAGATCGTTACGTAAGCAAGACCCAGCTTGCGGAGCAGGGGAAATGTACTGCTGATTTTCTGAATGAAGGTACGGTTTTCTTTGTTAGTCATACGAAAGCTCTTCTCATACTTCTTAGGCACATTTAAAACACAGTGTGTCACGACAATAGAAAGATTTATTGTACGTTTTTTATACAGAAGAGGGCAATAGGTAGTAAGTACTATTCTGAATGATCGTTCTGTTTGTGGGCCTCTTTGTTACCAGGCTCCTGCTTGGATTTAGCTTTAACTTCTTGATAATAAGGAATTTTAATAAACTGCTCTATGGCAATGCAGATGATCGCCAATACCATCATGCCGGTGACAACATTAGGGTTGGCCAGTTCAGGGTAGAATGAACCTGGATCGTCAGACAGCAGGGCGTAGATCGATAATCCGAGAATAAGAGCGCCTACAGTACCAATGCGTTTTGCGACACGGACTTTCTTGGGTTCAGCAGGTTTTGTCATCATTGGCTCCGGTAGTAAAAATGCGGGCCAAGGATAGCATGAATCACAGATAAGAGGCCTTTGTGGCAGGGTATACCTGCTGATGGGTTTCGACTAAGCTAAACGAAATTGGACGACCTGAAGGGCGAACATGAGCGATAACGTAATCGACCTGAACAGTAAGCGGGATGAAGCCAGGCATCGACGGAAAGAGCGTAACCTGGATAAGATGCAGGAGCGCTTTGAAAACGCACTGCCAACTGAAGAGAAAGATCCGAAGAAAAAGCTGCTGAATATCTTTAAGAAAGGCAAACCAAAAAAATAACGGTTTGCCTTAGTGCACGTCTAATCAGAGCGTGTTTTCCAATGACTGCAACAGGTTATTCACCTTGTTGTACGTCTCTTCGTACTCCATATCGCTGACAGAGTCGGCCACAATACCGCCGCCCGCCCAGCAGTGAATCTTATTGTTTTCACACAATAAGGTACGAATGGTGATGCTGGTATCCATCTGTCCACAAAAGCTGATGTAACCAATCGAGCCGCAATAGACCGAACGACGATGGGGTTCTAGCTCGTCAATGATCTCCATGGCGCGAATTTTCGGTGCGCCGGTAATCGATCCGCCCGGAAAGCAGTGTTCCAGCAGATCAATATCAGAATAACGTCCATCCATCTGGCCGGTTACCGTGGTAACCAAATGGTGCACGTTACGATAACTCTCTACGGCAAACAGGCGGGGTACTTTGACGCTGCCGAAATCACAGACCTTACTCAGGTCGTTGCGTAGCAGGTCAACAATCATCAGATTCTCTGCCCGGTCTTTCGTGGAGTGTTTCAGCTCCTCTTTTAATGCTGCGTCTTGCGCTTTGTCTTCTGAACGTGGACGGGTGCCTTTGATCGGTTTTGTCGTCACCTTCTGATCTTTGACTTCAAGGAACTGTTCTGGCGACAAAGAGAGTACCGCACCATACTCGTTCTCTATATAAGCAGAGTAAGGGACGGGAGCCGCTTCGCGTAACTGCTGATACGCGGCCCAAGGGTCGCCTTCATAGGTGCTGCTGAAGCGCTGTGCAAAGTTCACCTGATAACAATCACCGGCGTGAATGTAATCATCGATCTTCTTGAGTGCACTGTGATACTGCGCTTCGCTGACATTCGAGCCAAACTTTCCGGTCAGCGCAAACGTGCTGTCCGATTCAGAAGGGGTTTGTAGCCTGTGTTCAATTTGATCCAAAAGTAGATTGTCGACACTTTCTGTCGACACTAGGGTGCAGCGCTTCAGATCATGGTCAACGACCACTGCCCACAGATAAACACCCACGACCATGTCGGGAAAGTCGGTATCTTTCTGTGCGGATTCAGGCAGGTCTTCCAGTGCCCGCCCAAGGTCATAAGAGAAATGCCCCAGCAGTCCACCCTGAAAGGGCAGGTCCGGATCGGCTGTGGGCGCACAGGCGTAACGTGATTTCAGTTCACGTAGCTGATCAAACGGGTTGGTATCGGTTGCCGGGCTGACAGAGAAAAGTACCTGCTCAATAGGAGCGGCAGCAATAATGTCAAAGCGTCCCCATGGACAAAGCGGTCGACCGCTGTCCAGATACACCGCGTTACCCATAGAGCGGATGCGATTGAAATAGAGGCTGCTGTCGGCAAGATATGGAATGGTACGCCGATTACTCAATGCTGATTCTACCTGTGGTGGAGTAAACGGGCATTGTAACGGGGCGCAGGCGACAAATCGAGTCGCTTAATAACGCTAATCAGGTAACATTAAAAGGCGCTCCAAAAAGATCATTCAGGAATGAATACACAATGAACCATCCGTTCACAAAAACCACTCGCCAACTCAAGCTTGCTGACCAGCACATTACCTACCGTCTATATAAGAACCCCGATATCGACAGCACCCGAAAACTGGTCCTGTTGCACGGTGCAGGGGTGGCCGGTGTCGACACCTGGGAGATGATCACCGCGTTTTTGACCCATTGGGGTGAAGTTCTGGTGCCTGATCAGCGTGGTATGGGGGATACCCAATATCCCGACGGTCAGGAGTATGCGTTTAAGACGCAGGAACTGGTGGCGGACATGAATGCATTGGTGGATCATCTGGGCTGGTGGGACTTTGATCTGGCCGGCTATTCCATGGGTGGCCTTGTGAGTTTGCTGTTTAAGCAGCAGCACAGTGATCGTGTCGGTAAACAGTTCATCCTTGAAGCGGCGGTATTGGACCGATCATGCTGGAACAGTACCATTGAACTTCGCCAGCGTTATTCCGACGCAGCCGGTCAGTTACGTCAGGATAATGTACGCCATGGCGTGGTAGGCTTTCTTGATGCGATCTCCCCCAACCGCCGCGTATCCCCGCAGGTGGAGGAGTTGACGATCAGTCGTCTGGGCCAGCGCCCGGAAGGTTTTTCCAATGCGTTGGATTGTGTGACGCATGCGATTAATGAGATAGACCGCGATTCGCTGGTGGCTGCACAAGGTGATGTCACCAGCTTTATCGGGGGCAACAGCGTTGAGCTGATGCATGAATATCAGAAGGAACTGGCCGAGCGCCTGCCAAACTGGCATTACTTCATGATGCCGGGCACCGATCATTCCCTTCCTTATCAGAAACCACGCCAGATCGCGCGGATTATGAACAGCGAAATGGATCGTTTCCTTAACAAATAATGCAGTTGAATGTACAAGGTCGAATCGAGGCCCCTTAAACCTCTAGACTTTTGTATAGTGTTGACAGTTTTTCGGCAATATTGAGTTGACGGCCAAATTCTAGGCGGCTATCGTTACATTACTCCAAGATTGTCGACAATCTTCAATCTGAAAAGGGTTGTTATGACAGATAAAGCAGTAGTTACTCAGTTTGAGCCAGAATCACGCACATTAGCTGATCGCGTTTGCGAGAAAATTGTTGATGCCATCGTGATGGGAAATATCCCGCCGGGTCACAAAATCAGTGAGCCAGAACTGGCGCGAACCTACGGGATTAGCCGTGGTCCGCTACGCGAAGCCATTCGCCGATTGGAAGGGTATCGACTGGTTGAACGTAAACCGCATGTCGGTGCGCGTGTTGTCAACTTGTCGGCAAAGGAACTGATAGAGATCTATCACGTCCGTGAAGCACTCGAAGGTATGGCATGCCGTCTGGCTGCCGAGCATATGCCTCAGGAAGAGATCGAAGATCTGCGTGAACTGCTTGATGAGCACGAACGCAACATCGCAGAGCTTGATGGACGCTCCTACTTCCAGAAAGAAGGTGATCTGGACTTTCACCACCGCATTGTTAAGGGCAGCAAGAACGAAAAGATGCTCGAAGTGTTAGGTGGTGAGCTGTATCACCTGGTGCGAATGTACCGATACAAATTCAGCGTTTCCAGCTCTCGACCGAAACGTGCACTGAAGGAACACCGCCAGATCGTTGATGCCATCGACTCGCGTGACCCAGAACTGGCAGAGATGCTGATGCGTCGCCATATCGGCGCAGCACGTAAGAACATCGAAGGCAAACTGAACGCTACAACCGAAACCAAAGGGGATAATCATGGCTGAAAAACTGACCGCAGGCGGACGTTTCCGCAAAGCACTGGCTGAGACAAAACCACTGCAGATCGTAGGTACTACAAACGCTTATCACGCGATGATGGCTGAGCGTGTTGGTCACAAAGCTATCTACCTGTCAGGTGGCGGTGTTGCAAACCACTCTTACGGTCTGCCTGATCTGGGTATGACTTCCATGAACGATGTTCTGGAAGATGTACGCCGCATCTCCAGCGCTGTTGAAACTCCACTGCTGGTAGATATCGATACCGGTTGGGGTGGTGCATTCAACATCGCACGTGCCATTAAAGAAATGACTAAAGCAGGCGCAGCTGCGGTTCACCTGGAAGACCAGGTAGCGCAGAAACGTTGTGGTCACCGTCCTAACAAAGAGATCGTATCTCTGGAAGAGATGGTTGATCGCGTGAAAGCGGCGGCTGATGCAAAAACTGACGATGACTTCTTCATCATCGCACGTACTGATGCATTCCAGATGGAAGGCCTGAACGCTGCTGTAGATCGTGCACAGGCATGTCTGGAAGCGGGTGCTGACGGTATCTTCGCTGAAGCGGTTCACACGCTGGAAGATTACCAGGCGTTCTCTAACGGCATCAACGGCGGTCACCTGCTGGCGAACATCACTGAGTTCGGTGCGACCCCACTGTTCAACAAAGCAGAACTGGCTGAAAACGGCGCGACTATGGTGCTGTACCCACTGTCTGCTTTCCGTGCGGCAAACAAAGCAGCGCTGAACGTATACGAGCACCTGCTGAAAGACGGCGACCAGAAAGCCGTTGTCGACACCATGCAGACCCGTATGGAACTGTACGATTTCTTGAACTACCACGACTTCGAGCAGAAGTTGGATGCGCTGTTCGCTGAAGGTAAGAACAAGTAAGCCTTACTGACTACGACGAATAAAAAGTAATCAAGCGGGCCGCGAGAGCCCGCCCTGAACTAAGGAGCACAACATGGCTGAGAAGAAACTAGGCGGCGCGGGCCTGCGAGGTCAATCCGCTGGTGAAACTGCACTGTGTACTGTAGGTAAAACCGGTGCTGGCCTGACCTATCGCGGTTACGACATCTCCGTTCTGGCTGATAAAGCGCAGTTTGAAGAAGTTGCATACCTGTTGCTGTACGGAAAGCTGCCTAATCAGGCTGAACTGGATGCGTACAAAGCGAAGCTGAAAGGCATGCGCGCACTGCCAGAAGCCCTGAAAGTGGTTCTGGAGCAGATTCCTGCTGATGCTCATCCAATGGACGTTATGCGTACTGGTTGCTCCATGCTGGGTAACCTGGAAACAGAACAGGATTTCTCCGAGCAGCACGATCACATCGATCGCATGCTGGCCGTGTTCCCGGGTCTGATCAACTACTGGTACAACTTCAGCCACAACGGCATTCGCGTTGAGGTTGAAACCGATGCTGACTCTATCGCTGAACAGTTCCTGTGGACGCTGCACAACAAAAAACCTGAGCCACTGCACGTTCAGGTAATGCACGCATCTCTGAACCTGTACGCTGAGCACGAGTTCAACGCATCTACGTTCACTGCACGTGTATGTGCTTCTACGCTGTCTGATATCCACAGCTGCGTAACCGCAGCGATTGGTTCCCTGCGTGGTCCTTTGCACGGTGGTGCAAACGAAGCGGCAATGGAAATGATCGAGAACTGGCGTTCAGCTGATGAAGCTGAAGCTGAGATCATGGGCATGCTGGCGCGTAAAGACAAAATCATGGGCTTCGGTCACGCGATCTACCGCGAATCTGATCCACGTAACGCGATCATCAAAGAGTGGTCCAAGAAACTGTCTGCACAGGTTGGCGATGAATACCTGTACGCAGTCTCTGAGCGTGTTGAAGCCGTTATGTGGCGCGAGAAGAAACTGTTCTGTAACGCAGACTTCTTCCACGCATCTGCATACAACTTCATGGGTATCCCAACCAAGCTGTTCACACCAATCTTCGTATGCTCCCGTGCTGCAGGCTGGACTGCACACGTAATGGAACAGCGTGCGAACAACCGTATTATCCGTCCTTCTGCGGATTACACCGGTCCTGAGTCAGCTGAATGGGTAGCGATCGAAGATCGTCCATAAGCTCAGCGCGCACTGCATTGAGCTAAGAGATGCCCGCTCCAGCCTCTCCGGTTGGAGCGCATCTCAATATAAGAATATAAGGGGCAGGGCGTGGTTCTCCGTCTGCATCCTGCACCGTTCCTGAACAAATTTTCTCGTGGGTTATGTTATGAATACTGCACACCGCAAACAATTAGCTGGCACCCAGTTGGATTACTACGATACGCGTGAAGCGGTTGAAGCAATCCAGCCAGGCGCTTACGCTACGCTGCCTTACACGTCTCGTGTACTGGCTGAACAGCTGGTGCGTCGCTGTGATCCGGCTGCGCTGACTGATTCTCTGAAACAGCTGATCAACCGTCAGCGTACCCTGGATTTTCCTTGGTATCCGGCACGTGTAGTGTGTCATGACATTCTGGGTCAGACTGCACTGGTTGACCTGGCCGGTCTGCGTGATGCAATCGCAGATCAGGGTGGCGACCCAGCCAAAGTAAACCCGGTTGTACCAACACAGCTGATCGTTGACCACTCTCTGGCAGTGGAAGCGCCAGGTTTTGATCCAGACGCGTTCGAAAAGAACCGCGCGATCGAAGACCGTCGTAACGAAGACCGTTTCCACTTTATCGAGTGGTGTAAGACTGCGTTCGACAACGTTGACGTGATCCCTGCCGGTAACGGCATCATGCACCAGATCAACCTGGAGAAAATGTCTCCGGTGATCCAGAACCGTGACGGCGTTGCTTACCCGGATACGTGCGTTGGTACCGACTCCCATACTCCACACGTTGATGCACTGGGTGTTATCGCGATTGGCGTGGGTGGTCTGGAAGCTGAGACTGTCATGCTGGGTCTGCCATCCATGATGCGCCTACCGGACATCGTAGGCGTTAAGATTGTTGGTGAACGTCAGCCGGGCATCACCGCGACGGATATCGCGTTGGCGATGACTGAATTCCTGCGTAACGAGAAAGTCGTTTCTGCATACCTGGAGTTCTTCGGTCCGGGTGCTGCAACTCTGTCTATCGGTGACCGCGCAACCCTGTCCAACATGACGCCTGAGTACGGTGCGTCTGCTGGTATGTTCTACATCGACGAACAGACCATCGATTACTTGAAGCTGACCGGTCGTGAGCCTGAGCAGGTTGCACTGGTTGAGCAGTACGCGAAAGAGACCGGCCTGTGGGCGGATGATCTGGCTGCTGCTGAGTACGAGCGTGTACTAGAATTCGATCTGTCTACCGTTGTTCGTAACATGGCAGGTCCTTCTAACCCGCACCGTCGTTTGCCTACATCTGCGCTGAATGAGCGTGGCATTGCGGGTGACGAGATGCTGGCGGCTGCTCAAGCTGAAGAAGCTGAAGGCCTGATGCCAGATGGCGCGGTTATCATCGCAGCGATCACCTCGTGTACTAACACTTCTAACCCACGCAACGTTGTGGCGGCAGGTCTGGTGGCTAAGAAAGCCAACGAGCTGGGTCTGATCCGTAAGCCATGGGTTAAGTCTTCCTTCGCGCCGGGTTCCAAAGTTGCAAAACTGTACCTGGAAGAAGCAGGTCTGTTGCCTGAGCTGGAAAAACTGGGCTTCGGTATCGTGGCGTACGCATGTACGACTTGTAACGGTATGTCCGGTGCGCTGGATCCAGTGATCGAAAAAGAAGTGGTTGATCGCGATCTGTACGCAACCGCTGTACTGTCCGGCAACCGTAACTTCGACGGCCGTATCCACCCACACGCTAAGCAGGCATTCCTGGCATCTCCACCGCTGGTTGTTGCTTACGCTATCGCGGGTACTGTTCGTTTCGATATCGAAAAAGACGTACTGGGTAACGACCAAAACGGTAACCCGGTGACGCTGAAAGATATCTGGCCGAGCGATGAAGAGATCGATGCACTGGTAGCGAAGAGCGTTAAGCCAGAACAGTTCAACCAGATCTACATCCCAATGTTTGATCTGGGTGATATCGAGCAGGCAGAAAGCCCGCTGTACGACTGGCGTGAAATGTCTACCTACATCCGTCGTCCTCCATACTGGGAAGGCGCTCTGGCGGGCGAACGTACCATGAAAGGTATGCGTCCACTGGCGGTACTGGGTGACAACATCACGACTGACCACCTGTCTCCATCCAACGCAATTCAGGCGTCCAGTGCGGCGGGTGAATACTGCGCGAAGATGGGTCTGCCGGAAGAAGATTTCAACTCTTACGCAACGCACCGTGGTGACCACCTGACTGCACAGCGTGCGACCTTTGCGAACCCTAAACTGCTGAACGAAATGTGCCGTGACGAAAACGGTGAAGTGAAGCAGGGTTCTCTGGCACGTATCGAGCCGGAAGGTACCGAGAGCCGTATGTGGGAAGCGATTGAAACCTACATGGAGCGCAAGCAGCCGCTGATCATCGTTGCCGGTGCAGACTACGGTCAGGGTTCCTCCCGTGACTGGGCTGCGAAAGGTGTACGTCTGGCGGGTGTTGAAACCATCGTTGCTGAAGGTTTCGAACGTATCCACCGTACCAACCTGGTTGGTATGGGTGTTCTGCCGGTTGAGTTTAAAGCGGGCGATACGCGTGAAACTTACGGCATCGACGGTACAGAGACATTCGACGTAGTGGGCGATATCTCCCCACGTTGTGATCTGACGCTGATCATCAACCGTGCAAACGGCGAGACCGTTGAAGTGCCTGTGACATGTCGTCTGGATACCGCAGCTGAAGTGAACGTCTACAATGCGGGCGGTGTATTGCAGCGTTTCGCAAAAGACTTCCTGGCTAGCGCTTAAGCACGACTGATCGGTAGGCGCTACTGATCCCTGACCCGTCCGGTCCACTGTCTAAAAACGGTGGGCCGGTATGGAAATCCACAGGGTAGGTAGCGCGCTACCGAATTTCTCTACCGAGATTGCTTAACCACATCTACTGAAGCCACGCGCTTGGCAGTAACTGTTATTAAGCATTTTCTGAATCGCGGTCCCGGTCTGATGATTGAGACAGGACGCACCGCCCAGCTTATACAGGACAAGATTCTTATGGCCCACGTACCTCAGATTAAAATTCCAGCGACGTACATCCGTGGTGGCACCAGTAAAGGTGTATTTTTTAACCTGACAGACCTGCCTGAAGTTGCTCAGGTGCCAGGTGCAGCGCGCGATGCAATTTTGCTGCGCGTGATCGGCAGCCCTGATCCATACGGTAAGCAGACTGACGGTATGGGCGGCGCGACTTCCAGTACCAGTAAGACGGTTATCCTGTCTAAAACCACCCAGCCAGATCACGATGTAGATTACCTGTTCGGTCAGGTTGCTATCGACAAGGCGTTTGTCGACTGGAGTGGTAACTGCGGTAACCTGACGGCTGCTGTTGGCGCGTTTGCGATCAGCAAAGGTCTGGTAGATGCGGACCGTGTACCTGAAAACGGTGTGTGTGTCGTACGTATCTGGCAGGCGAACATCAAGAAAACCATCGTGGCGCATGTGCCGATCACCAATGGTGAAGTACAGGAAACCGGTGACTTCGAGCTGGACGGTGTTACGTTCCCGGCCGCTGAAGTGCAGGTGGATTTCATGAGCCCGGTAGATGCTACCGACGCCATGTTCCCAACCGGCAACCTTGTTGATGATCTGGAAGTACCGGGCATCGGCACCTTCAAAGCGACCATGATCAATGCTGGTATTCCAACGGTGTTCCTAAATGCTGAAGATATCGGTTACACCGGTACTGAGCTGCAGGAAGCGATCAACGGTGATCCGGCAGCACTGGAGCGTTTTGAAACCATCCGTGCACACGGTGCTGTGCGTATGGGCCTGATCAGCGATGTATCTGAAGCAGCGGCTCGCCAGCACACGCCTAAAGTGGCGTTTGTGAATAAAGCGGCTGACTACGTATCTTCCAGCGGTAAAGAGATCGGCAGCGCAGATATCGACCTGAACGTACGTGCACTGTCCATGGGTAAACTTCACCATGCGATGATGGGTACGGCAGCGGTAGCCATCGGCACAGCGGCAACCATTCCAGGCACACTGGTGAATCTGGCAGCGGGTGGCGGCGAACGCGAAGCGGTGACCTTTGGCCATCCTTCAGGCACCCTGAAAGTCGGTGCTGAAGCCAGTGAAAACGGCGGCGACTGGACAGTTAACAAAGTATCTATGAGCCGCAGTGCTCGTGTACTGATGGAAGGCTGGGTACGTATCCCGGGTGATTCCTTCTAAGGGCGATGCCCTGAACGTTTAAATTTGAAGTCCCCAAAGTGTGTGGTGGGTTAACCTATCATTGCCCACCATTCTGGTACTTCATTCAGCCCCGCCTTGGCGGGGTTTTTTTATGCCTGCCTGTTATTATGTCTGGCTGTTGAGCGCTGGGTGATCCAAAGAGCATTGAGCGTCTGAGAGCATAGCCGAGTGTCGGCCCTTTTTATCGGTTGGGTCAGCTAGAAACAAGAATGAGCAAGGAACAGTAGGACCTGTCGGTCTTTATTTATGAGAATTTTATAAACTGCATTTCACCCCGATCTGTCCCCTGCGGATATATCTCCCGCGAGTGAGCTTACGCTCATAGAGCGCCACGCCGCCCGCGATATTGTGGTTAGGGGTGAGACGATCTTGCGTCTATATACAAAATCTATAACAAGGCGTTCAACGTCAGGCAGCAAGCTCGCTCGGGCCTCCAATAACCTGCGGCTTTTCAGGCCCGTTAACGCAGCGTTAGGTATAGATGCTAGAGGGGGCGGGCGTTCACATCGGCTAGATTCAAGACACTGCTCATCGCCAAACAACATTCGATAACTGGCATGAACAATCCACATAAAATCTACCAACCACGGTCCACAATCGAGACCTAATCGTCGAACGCGCGCTCGCTGAAGGGCAATCAGTACTTGAGGTAGTTTCTTGCTTCGGCATCAAGAAGCGAACCGTATACAATTGGCTGGCACGTTATCGGGCAGCAGGGGTGACGGAATAGAGTTTGGATTTGGCCGGATGTAAGTTGCGTGACTGCAACAGGCCTTGTACTTTCAGAGCACTCGCATCAATGTGATCCTGCTTTCAGGGCACTGCCACGTCTGTGCGTTATAACTTTAGGTTTAGGATATCTGTTCGTGACCAACAAATCGTATACCCACCTTAGCTGGGGTATTGCCGTTGTGGCTGCTATTACCGGGATTTTAAGCACTGTGGCAGTAACCGCAGGGGATAGTGCAGGCCGGGTGAATCTGATGTATCTCGTGCTGCTATACGTGGCGGTGCCGCTGTTTTCGTTGTTGTTGCTATCACTGTTCTCGGCCTTGAAAAAGCCCCCGCTGCTGGTTGGGGCGCTCGCCCGGTTGTCTCTCTGGCCCAGTTCATGGCGTGATGCGCTGCCGGAGCTAAAGCGTGAACGGCGCTTTCAGCCCTGGTTATTCTGCCAGAGCCAGAAAGCGATGCTGTCGTTTAATCTCGGCTGTCTGGTGTCATTTATCACTTTGCTGCTGTTCAACGATCTGTCGTTTGTCTGGCGCAGCACCTTACTGACAGCCGAAGATATCTATCCGTTTCTGGCTGTAATTGCAGAGCCCTGGGCATTTATCGATAGCGCTCAGCCTGCGCTGGAGCTACTGGTTAGCACCCGCGATTCGCGGTTGGTGGCGCACCCGACGGGAGGTGCTGAGTACGGTTTATGGTGGAAATTCCTGGTGGCGTCACAGTTGTGTTACGGCATTCTGCCCCGGCTGCTGCTACTGTGGCTGGCCAATTACCGCTTTAATGCGCTGCCAGCCCAACCGGTTGATGCCGTTATGCCTGTCACTGCGCCGCTGGTTAATCGATCGCCGGAGGCTCCGGCGCTGGCAGAGGTAGAGAAGGTAAAAGGTTGTTCTACCATGTCTCAACCTTACTGTCTGGTGCTCTGGACCGATCTGCCACAAAGCCTGGTAGATAAAGTGACGGAACAAATGGGCCTGCCAGAACAGACTTTCCATGCCGGACCCCACGGTGAGATGGATCAGGAGCTGGCCGCCGAAGCCGACCCTCGCAGCAAGCTGGTGCTTGTTGCGGCCTGGGAGCCGCCGTTGGGTGAATTGAATGACTTTTTGCAGCAGGGCCATGGCGCGCTGATACCGCTGGACTGGCGCGATAATGTGTTTACGCAGGTGTCTGCGTTGCATCTGGATGAGTGGCGGCGCTTCTGCCATCCACTGGAGCAGTGGCAGTTGCTGCAGCTGGATAATCCCCGCCTTGATGAGGAATCGAAATGACCCCGAGTTTTGCGGTAGTCGGCCATCCCAATAAAGGTAAATCCTCTGTTGTCTCGACGTTAGCGCGGGATGATCGGGTGGCGGTGTCGATGCAGAGCGGTACCACCGTGGTCGCAGAAACCTTTGAGATCCGGGTGGGTGAATCCGGTTATCAGCTGATCGATACACCGGGATTTCAGCGTCCCCGCAAGGTGTTGGCGTGGCTTAATCAGACCAACCCTGATGCTGATAAGCGTAGCGCACGGGTGGAAGCGTTTTTGCAGGACCTGCAGTGTCAGGCACAGTTTAAAGATGAGATCGAGTTGCTACGGCCCATTATGGCCGGGGCTGCCATTTTGTATGTGGTGGATGGCTCGCGGCCTTACAGCGCTGAATATGAAGCAGAGATGGAGATCCTGCGTTGGACCGGCCAGCCGAGCATGGCGTTGATCAACCCGATTGAAAATCAGGACTATGTACCTAGCTGGCAACAGGCGCTGCAGCAGTATTTCAAAGTAGTGCGGGTGTTTAATGCGGTTACCGCAGATATAGATCACCATATTGATCTGCTGGAAGCCTTTGCCCATATCCATCAGCCATGGTCTGCTGCCCTGAAATTGCTGGTAACAGAGTTTAACCACGAGATCGCTCGGCAACGGCTGCAAAGCTGCCAGCTTTGCGCCCAGTTACTGGAAGATATGACCCAGTATCAACTGAGCCAGAAAGTGGCCAGCAAATCCCAGGCAGAATCCTTACAGCTGTTGCTGGAACAGCGCTATTATCAGTGGATGCGACAGCGTGAAAAAGAAGCCCATCTGCAGCTGCAGGCGGTGTTTCGGCACCACCAGCTGGCCTGCGAATCAACTGAACTGAGCCTGCCAGATGATCTGTTTGATACCGATAAATGGTATGGCTGGGGGCTGGACCGGAAACAGCTGGCGACCGTTGCTGCGATGGCCGGTGCCGCTGCCGGGGGCGCGCTGGATATGATGGTGGCGGGTAGCTCGTTTATGCTCGGCGCCATTGGTGGCGGTGTTCTTGGCTCATCGGCGGCCTGGTTCGGCGCCAACAGTCTGGCAGCCAGCAAAATCAAAGGCATTCCGATGGGCGGTTATGAAGCGCGTCAGGGGCCGATCTCCAACCGCAATTTCCCTTATGTGCTGCTGGGGCGTTTGCTGTTTACTTACCGGGCATTATCCCATCGTAATCACGCCCAGCGTAGTACACTGCAACTGGGCGATATTGGTGTCAGCCAGTTGCTGGACTTGCTGAGTAAGAGCGAGAAAAAAGACCTCCATCTTGCACTGGATAAGCTCAGCCGCCAGAAGAGCGTCACCGGCTTGGCAGATATTCTGGAACCACTGTTTATCGCTACGTTGGCCATGACGCCTCAAACATCGACTGAACAGTCAGAGTAGGTTTTTCCCGGCAGCCCGGAGCGGATCACCCGATTTAACAGTACGGCATCTGACGTATTTCCAAAGGGGATAATCGCAGAAAGGCAGTTATCCTGGCACTCAAAATCCGGTGACTGGATCATAGCGACCTCCGAGGAAGACAATGTTGCAGAGCATGTGGGTGGCTGCAGTGATGAGCCCGAGGTTGTGGATTTTAAGAATCTGATTTTGAGGCTATAATCGCGCTCCTTCATCCAAACGACAGTTGTTTGTGGCATCGCCTGATCACGCATATATGAACGTTATAAAAACTGCATTTCACCCTGACGTATCTCCCGATGATCTCTCGCCTGAGAGTGGACTCAAGCTCATTGAGCGCCATGCCGCACGCGGTATTGTGGTTAGGGGTGAGACGATCTTGCTTCTATATACACAGCGCTACCACGACTACAGTTTGCCGGGTGGTGGTATGGATGAAGGAGAGGATGAAGTTGCGTGCCTGATACGTGAGCTAGAAGAAGAGACGGGCGCGCAGGGTGTACGCAACATAAAAGCGTTTGCACGGTATGATGAGTATCGTCCCTGGTATAAACCCGGCGCGGATATCATCTATATGATCTCGCATTGTTATGTGTGTGATATCGATGAAGAGCTGGGTATGACAGCCCTTGAGTCACATGAAGTGAGTAACGGGATGACGCCGGTGTGGATGAATATCTATGAGGCTATTGCGCATAATGAAGCTGTGATCGCGAATAGTGATAAGAAAGGGCTCTCGATTGAAAGGGAAACTTTTTTGTTGCGAGAGATCGCAGAGACACTGGTGGAGCGTCAACTGACAGAGCCAGCATAAGTGAGGATAGCTGTACCTTAACTATACCTAACTGTACCTAAAGCGGGACTTTGTTGTTTCCTGTAGCTGCGTCGGTGTTCGGGGCGTTAACCATTCACAGTGCGAGTTTACGAATTGTCAGGCTTTGAGGTTTTCCTAATCCTTTTTACGTTGGCTGTGGGTGTCTCTATTGCCTGGAGCACCCTACGTGTTGGCATATCCCCCATGCCAAGCTCAAAATTAGCACGGCAGGTGATACTGCGACTCACTGAGGAGACGGGGGCAGGACCGATAATAGATTTGGGGTGTGGTTGGGGCAATTTAGTCATCCCTCTTGCGCTTAAATTCCCGCATCGACAAATAGTCGGCTATGAGTTGTCGATTATGCCTTGGTTAACGGCAGTAATACTTAAAAAGGTACTCAGGCTGAAAAATCTGCAGTTATATAGACAGGATTTTTTGAAATCTGACTGGTCAGGTGCCGAGGTGATTGTGTGTTATTTGTATCCGGGCGGGATGGATTCAATAAAGAACAAAATCGAATCGGAAGAAAGTGATATCCGCTTTGTTGTCAGTAATAACTTTGCACTGACTTCGCATCAGCCTGATAAGACTATTCGGCTCAATGATTTTTATAACTCCCCTGTCTATTTGTATCAGTTAAAGTCTACGCGGTGAGTGGTGGGTTAACCTATCATTGCCCACCATTCTGGAGCTTCATTCCGCTGTTTTGGCGGGATTTTTTGTATCTCTAATTCTCACTGACCGCATTGTGAACCAGACGATCCTGAGGGCTTTGTGTGCCAGCAAAGTGTTTGCCTATTACGTGGGTGTAGATCTGAGTTGTCTTTACATCGCTATGCCCTAATAGGTCCTGCACCGTTCTGATATCTTTGCCTTATTGAAGTAGCACTGTTGCAAAAGAATGCTTAAACGTATGACAGCTGACACGTTTGTCGGTGATCCCGGCAGCTTTCGCCGCAACTTTTAGATGCTTGCGTGGTACGGAGGCGTGGAGGTGGTGTCGACATAAAAGGCCGGTAATCGGATGGTTGCATAATGTGCTGGAGGGGAACAGGTACATCCAGCTCGGCTGGCGAAAAGCATTGGGAAGTTTTCGGTGCAAAGCGTTTGGCAGAGAAGGGCCGTGACCGCTTTGGTTGTCCTTTTGTTGTAGCTGTTTCGCACATTCGATCTGACGCTGAATATCCGGTATCAGTGCCTGACTTAAGATTGTCTTTCGATCTTTACCGCCTTTACCTTTTGTAACCGTGAGCGTGCCCCTATCAAAGTCTATATCCTGAATTCGTAAACGAAGGCACTCGGTAATGCGTAAGCCGCTGCCATAAAGAATTGAACATATAAGTCGGTACGGTTGCTTTAAACAATTGAGAAGTCTTTGAACCTCGGCAGGAGACAGCACCACCGGTAATCGTCGGTATTGTTTTGCATGTTTGAACTCCATGTCACCTAAAGGTTGATTCAGCACCTTATGGTACATAAAGGCGAGTGCATTCAGCGCTGTTTTTTGCGTATTTACAGCAACAAACTGGTCATTGGCGAGATGACTCAAAAATGCTTTTACTTCCGCAGGCCCCATTTCCGTTGGGTGGCGCAGGTTGTGAAAGCGAATAAAGCGTTTGATCCAGCTGAGATAGGTTTTTTCGGTACGGATGCTGTATCCGCGTAGCCTTATTTCGCGTCGTAGTTGATTCAAAAACGGGCTGCTTCCCATCGTCACACTCCTTGTGAACTGCAAGCGGTTTTCTGTATGTATATACAGTAAATTGGCCGCTGTAAAGCTAACCGGAGCGTTCTTGCCCAAAAAATATCCGCAGGTGGCGTGTTTTTGCACTGGCGTAAACCAGGAAAATCTAGCATTATCAGACGGATAGGAAACGCACTGGGAAGATATCGCGCCGGTGCAAAGAATCAAAACGCGCATGCTCGTTTTCATCGGAAGAGAAGAAGCATACGATCCACAAACTCCTTTCTTTTCAGATAGATGCCAACGTTTTTCCAGTATTCGCGAGGGACGAAAACGCGACGGCGCAGAGCAACAAGGCACAGCACGAGATCCCTCTGCCGCTGGCGCGCCAGACTGACTCGCGTGTTAATAGTTAGGTAACAAGGAGGTAGCGTTGAGCACGTTTGAAAAAGTAGGTTTTCTGGCTGATGATATGGCGTCTACATCTGATGCATTATGCACTGAATACGGTGCTTACTTGGATGTTTGCAAGGAGTTGAATGAGTTTTCTCAAAAACTGCAGTATGAGTTTGAGGTTAATACTTCTGATCCTGCACAACTACTCTCTGCAATACTATTTACTAGGGTTCTGTCTACCTATCAAGCATCTTTACTTGTCGCACAACGTGGAATGAAACAACAACTTAAAATGCTGATTCGCTGTGCTTTAGAGCTGTATCCTCTTGTTGCGATATCAAAAGACAGGGATTTCGTTTTTGACCTTATCAAGTCGGAAGAGGTTGAACGGAATAGAAACATAAAAAAAATAATAAAATTCAAAGAGAGGAATAAAGAAGAGGGTGATGAGTTAGAAGAAGCTAGGCGACTTCATAAGGAGTTGGATGCCAAGATAAAAAAAGAAAAGTTGAAGAAAGTGAGTGTGTTTGACTGTGCGCAAAAAGCAGAACTAGCTGATTGGTACGATACACTCTACGCATTGATGAGTAGTACATTACACTCCTCAATTCGGTCGCTAGAAGAGGCTCTTCATATGGATGAAGAGCAAAAAAATATTTTGGCATTGAAAAGTGAACCGGATATCGAGGGCTTTGATGATCTACTTATTGCGCTTGCAGAGTGTCTGATGAATTCGCTATTGGCCGTATCTAAAGTACTGTCCATGGATGAACCTGAAATCGTTGAGCTTTGCAGTGCAAAGATTAGAGCATTAAGGGGAGCTGTTGCCTAACAAGGCGCGGCAAAATCGCCCACAAGTGGGCTGGAGACGCGCTTCGCTCGCCCGTGCGCGCAGCGTTAGCTTTACGGAGTATCAGAAAAAGATGAGTGGAAGTCACGTACCAATTTCAGGCGACTTTTCTAGGATATTTGAAGCCGCTGACTACATGGCAATGGTGAATACTCCTGATGAAGCAGCATGTGTACTCCGCGGACATTTGGTTCTTGAGGAGTTTTTGCATCTTTGGATAGATAAAATTACGTCTACGGATGATATGTTTTCCGGTGTTTTTGTACCATTTAAATCCAAACTTCAAATCTCAAGAAACCTTGGGTTAAGCCAGGATCACTTCAAAGTTCTAGATAAGATAAATGAAATTAGGAACCGATTTGGTCATAGAAAGGGCTATGAAATGGAGGCTTCAACTCTAGATTCGTTAGCGGAGAGAATTGATAAGATTCCAGAGCCCGAAAAGATGCTCCCAGCAAGAGAGTTTGAGGTTTATTTCTCTGGTAAAGATCAAAACGGCAACCTATTGAGCAAAACATTTAGATATTCTGAGTCGGATTGCCGAATGAAATTTATCATACTGTTTGTGATATATATGCTTAAGCTGTCATGGTGGCTACAAACTGAATTTGATAGTCGTAACATTGAATATACAATTATTGAAGGGCTGCCAAGCTAACAAGAAAAAGCAGCCGGACTCGTTCCTCGCTCGCTGTTTTGGGCGTTATGTCTATGGTGCTTGTTACTAATCTTAGTTTTAATAATATATGTGAAATGACTTTGGAATATCGAAAATGAATGGATTAAGAGAGCTTAGAAATTTTGGTAAGGTCGAAGCTGAGGACGATGCAGTATTGGACTATTTTGTTGAGATGTCCGTTACAAACAATGTAGATGACGGTGATACATTTCTTGTACTTGGGCGAAAAGGGTCAGGAAAGACTGCTTTGTATAGGCATTTTACTGAAGACAAACACAGTGATTTTTCTGCTGGTTTGAATCTGAATGGTTATCCTTGGAAAGTGCATGAAAGAGTAAAGGATGATGGTGTGGAGCATGTTGAGTCATACGTTGCCTCATGGAAGTATTTGATCGCTGTTGAATTTGCAAAAATCGTGCTCCAGATGAGCGATAGATACCAAATGACCGAGGTGATAGAGCTTAATAAATTCTTAGATGAAAACTATGGCACTTCCTCCCCATCTATCAAGAACATCTTTGCACCTAAAGGACTGAAAGTTAGTGGTGATCTTGAGCCACAGATATTGGGCTGTAAATTAGGGAAAATATCTCTATCTGGTCGAGAAGATAATGTGCAGCTTGGCTCCGAGCTAAATGCTCTGACGGATAAGATTTTATCATACGTTCAGCGAGTGGCAGAAGTATCTAATTTAGATCAGGTATTTATTCATTTTGACGAGCTGGATAGAGGAATAACAAAACTCACTGAAGAAAGAAAGGATCTAATAATTGGTTTGATATTAGCAGCTAAGGAAGTGCGAAAATATTTTTCGGGAAGTTCAACATACTTCAAATCAGTTGTATATCTTCGCCGTGATATATGGGACGAACTTATTTTCTCCGATAAAAATAAAATTGCAGAATCAAACGCTGATTTCATTGAATGGAATCATGAGCAACTATTTGGGATGATCAAGAAGAGAATCAGTGTGCTGCTAGGTGAAGGTTGCTCCTGGGATGATATAGATGATGGTAAGAGAATTAATCAGCAACCAAAGTGGAAGCATATTATTGACCGGACTCTAATGAGACCAAGAGATGTCATCTCGTTTCTAAACACGCTATTAGAAGTTGCAAAAAAGAAAGAAGAGCGTGAAATAGTTTTTGAAAACAAGGATGTCGTGGAGGCAAGACCCAAGTACTCGAACTATTTGAAAAATGAGCTCGATGATGAAATATTACCGCATTGGGTTGACTGGGAAGTTTGTCTTCAGGCTCTGTCAAGAATAGGAAAGCTATATTTCAAAAAAGATGACTATGCTGAAGCATATTCAGGAATTAATTCAGTAGAAAACAAAACCTATTCAGAAGAGCAATCTCTACAAGAGCTCTATAATTTTAGTGTCATTGAGTATGAGGCAAGATCTGGATATGGCGGTTCTGGTTGGAAGTCCAAGTTCGCAAACCCTGAATTGGGCTGGGACTCTAATGCAACTAGATTCAAGGTACACTTGGGGCTTAAAGAATACATGAAACTAAAAGAAGAGCGTTCTTAGAATCCGACATAACAAGCAAATGCATGGGACGTTGTAGTTCCCCCGGTTTAGTGGACACCTCAATCAAATTGAGTTGAGGTGTTCAGTGCCAGCATATAAGAATCCAAA
>NZ_JADEYS010000007.1 GCF_015209595.1 Pontibacterium sinense
TAAAAGAGGCCAGCCTAGTGCTGGTTTTTTTGTGTCTGGAATTTAGCTTTTCAAGAAAGCATGGCGGTCGTCAGCCAAGGTGGCCCCGATCAAATCCGGTCCCCCGCTACCCATGAATAGTCGTGAGAAGTAAGCTGTTAGCTATCAAGCAGTAAAAGAGGCCAGCCTAGTGCTGGTTTTTTTGTGTCTGGAATTTAGCTTTTCAAGAAAGCATGGCGGTCGTCAGCCAGGGTGGCCCCGATCAAATCCGGTCCCCCGCTACCCATGAATAGTCGTGAGAAGTAAGCTGTTAGCTACCAAGCAGTAAAAGAGGCCTGTCTAGTGCTGGGTACCTGAAGTGTGGTGCTTTTAAGAAAACACAGAGGTCGTCAGCGAGGTGCCGATTATTCTTCGGGTAGCTGATTCTGTGCAGGGTGTTGTAGGTCGGGTAGTGCTAGCTAGGATACTGCACCTCAGAAGAGGTGCAGTATAGGGGTGTGGTTTAACCCATTTGAGACTGCAGGTAGTTCTGGATACCGACCTTGTTAATCAGGCTCAGCTGCTGCTCCAGCCAGTAGGTGTGGTCTTCTTCTGTATCACGAAGCAATACTTCCAGAATTTCGCGAGTTTGGTAGTCTTTTTCCTGTTCGCAAACGGCAATGGCGTCTTTCAGCGCCTGGCCTACTTCATATTCGACTTGTAGGTCGTTGGTCAGCATTTCGGGAACATCTTTGCCTACACGCAGGGGGTCGCGGGACGCAACATCAGGGGTGCCTTCCAAAAACAGGATGCGTTCGATCAGCGCGGATGCGTGCTCCAGTTCTTCTTCCTGTTCGTGAGAGATTCGCTCGTGGAGTTTCTTAAAGCCCCAGTCTTCGTACATGCGAGAATGGATGAAGTACTGGTCTGCTGCGGACATCTCATTGGTGAGTAGTTTGTTCAAGATGTCGATAATCTTGGTATTGCCTTTCATGTGTCTGCTCCTTCGTGCAATCAGTCATCCAGTGTGGACTGGAGATAGTTTGGCAGGCCAATATTGCTGATCAGGCTGATCTGGGTTTCCAGCCAGTCGATGCGTTCTTCTTTAACTTCCAGAAGCTTTTCCAGCAACTCGCGGCTAATATAGTCCTGCAGAGCTTCTGCTTCAGCGATCGCTGCGACCAGATCCTCACGGGCTTCTGTATCCAGTTGGTAGTCGCCTTTAAAGATCTCTTCGACGTCCTCGCCCAGAATCAACTTTCCCAGATCCTGCAGGTTAGGCAGACCTTCCAGGAACAAAATGCGTTCGATAATATCGTCCGCTAACTTCATTGCTTTGATCGACGCTTTGTATTCGTGCTCGTTCAGCTCTTCAAAGCCCCAGTTTTTGCACATGCGAGCATGCAAAAAATACTGGTTGATGGCGGTTAGCTCGTTTCTCAGTACCTGATTGAGGTGTCTAAGTACTTTTGGATCACCTTTCATAGATAGCACTCCGCGGTTCATTGTGTTTTCCGGACAGGGTAGCGGACAGTATAGAACAGTCGTTTCTCTATCCAGAATATTGAAAATTTATTGCAACGTAGATTGTCCTGTATGAAAAAAATTAATGCAATTGATATTGCAAACTGTTCTCATTAAGGTGTAGTATCTGATCATCTCTTAACCAGAGGCTTGATTATGTACGTCTGTATCTGCAACGCTGTCACTGACCGCGATATTATGAAAGCAATTGATGAAGGTGTTTCCACAGTTGAAGGGCTGGGTGAAACGCTGAATGTCGGTACGTGTTGTGGCCGCTGCACAAGTTGTGCAGAAGGTTTAATACAGAGTACGCGAATGAAGGCAGGATATGATAGTGACCCGATGCAGTTGGCGGTCAGTGCCTGATCAGGTCGCAGGGTTTATCTGTATTTAATTTGTTGATTGGTAAGAATGATAAAAAGCCTGAATGGGAAACTGTTCAGGCTTTTTTGTGTGCTAGCGGCGATTAAAGTTTGCCAGGTCGACGTTTAGAAAGTGCTGATAATCCCACATATCAGAAAGCAGCTCAGGATAGTATTCGGGTTTTATCAGATAGCACCAAGCGGTGTGATCGTTTGTTGGGGCTGAGACCCTGACTCTTTCCCGGCTATAGAGGTAGCCTTCGTATCTGTCTAGATGCTCTATATCTGCTGTGGTCAGTTCCTGATAAAGCATGCCATAGGTGGTTTTTCCGTTTGCTGGACGAATCCCCGGAAAGGTTTGTTGTCTGACCTTGAAGCACCCGAAGTTTTGAAGTTTCGCAGGTGTGCCGGGTTGGATGCTGCGCTGTGTAACTCTGTTGATGATTTCCGGCACCATCAAGGTGCCATAACAAAAGAGAAAATTCTGCATTGGTTTGTGAGATGTCTTTGTATTGATTTAATCCATCATACCGTTATGTGCCTGAAAAGTGAGTTGAGATGATCCGGAGCTTGTCGATTTAGTTGAATACTTTCACGAAAGTTCGGGAACTTGTTCTCGGTTGGTATGCCTGAGTAGGACTGTGGGTCTCAATGGCATACTCCTTGGTTATTCAAAAAGTGTGCTTTAGACTGGATGTACGTTTGGTGGCTTTAGAAAAGTGCAGGAGTAAAAGATGCCGCTTAAAATAGTGGGAGTATCTGGGATATTGCTGGCGATGTTGTTGGCTGGTTGTGCCGGGCAGCAGCAAGGTCGATTGGATTTGGCCTGTCGTCAGGGTATAGAAACCGCTTACGATGAGTTGAGCTTCGCGCGTAGCCAGGGGTTCAGTGGCTCCGTTGCATGGAGTAAGGCGACAAGCTTGCTTGGGGCTGCAAAGGTGGTTGAACAGGTCGAAAACTATCAGCAGTGTGTTGATAATGTTGAGAAGGCTCGTTTTTATATCCGTCAGTCTCAGGGCAGTTGATACTGCATCAGAATCAGCTCTTCGCCTCGTTGTTGGTAACGTATCAGTTGTGACTGATATTGGGGCGGTGTTGACTCGTCTGCCGGTGTAAAGCCGGCTTTGGCGTAAAATTCCTGCAAATGTTGATAAGGGAAGCAATAACAGGCTTGTTGCTTCCAGTAGCTACTGCATGCTTTCAGCAGTAACCCTCCCAAGCCTTGTCTGCGTATATTACAGTCTACCCAAAGGCCTCGTAAAAGCGTGCCTTCTGCCGTTGGCGTAAAGCGTACCGCGGCGGCTATCTTCTCATCTGTGATTAACCAATAAGCCTTGTCCTTGCTATCTGCTTTGCCCTTGTGTCCGTTGCGCTTATAAAAGCGATTCAGCAGGTAGAGTTCCTCTTCTGTTACTGCTGAAACATGCGGATGAATACTCAGAGGCGGCAACGTTTTAATCCTTGGTCATCGATTGATAAGTATTTCTGCCCCGATTGTATACAGGGCTTTCTATGTGGTGTTAGGGCAGGGTTATGTTTTGGTGTTAAGGCTATTCCCTGAAAGCGGGGAATAGGTCTTACGTGTCTGATAGACGGCTTATTTTAGTGCTGTAGGTTTGACTATAGTAGTTTAATCCATGTCTCCAATTTGGATCAGCATGGGGTGATTCATGAACGTGTCGTCTTTTGCACGCTGATAGTGCTCACGCCGTATTTTTGCACTGCAATATAGCTGTCTCAATTTTGTCATAGAGTGTTATTGGTGACAAAAAAATAATTTAATGCTTTTAGTTTGTTGTTTTTTAAGGATATTTTATGTTTTGGCATAACCCGTGCTTTCTTGGTTGTAAATCATCAGAATATTTGAAGTCCGAAGGGGGATATATCAATGATGAAACCATTTGCAAAAGCACTTGTAGCTGCCGGTTTGATGACGGCCTCGGTAACAGCTTCAGCAGGCTTGTCCGCTAATATCGGTGCGATGAGTGATTACTGGTTCCGCGGTTTGGATCAGACCGGAGCAGGCAACGGTGCTTCTATGATGGCGGGCCTTGATTACGATCAGTCAGGCTTTTACATCGGTACTTGGGCTGCGGACGTGTCCAATGGGCTGGAATATGATCTTTACGCAGGTTATGAAGGTGAAGTCGAAGGTATCGGATACGGTGTTGGTGTTACGGGTTACTTCTATACTGAAGAGTCTTTTATTGATGGCTCCTATGAAGAGCTGAATTTGTCTCTGTCTTATGGTCCGGTGAGTGTGAGCCATAACATCGGCACTTTTAAAGATGATACAGCGGGCCCTGATGTTGATTACAGTTTTACATCGTTAACGGGTGAGTATGAAGGTGGTTATCTCACATATGCTGTTTACGGTGACGAAGTTGACGGGGATTACGTTGAAGTAGGTTACGGTCTGACGTATGAAGGGCTGGACTTTGGTGTGGCAGCGATCTTTCCGGACGATGACGCCTCGGCTGCGAATAATTGGGTGAGCAGCAGTAATACTGTCACGCTGACCATCGGCAAGAGCTTTGATTTGTAGGGTGTCCTACTAGTCAGTGATTGGTCTCACTCTTGGGTGAGGTATTTTTATATCTGGCGGTTGGGTATTGCTGCAGACGTAGTGGCTTCAGTCAGGTGTTTGGGGCAGTGTGGGGCTCTTAATATCGTTATGCGGGCTGAGGCTTGCTGATGTGGCATGGGCAAACAATAGTCATGCGTCAGATATAAAAAGCCTAATGGATTGGGCATAAAAAACCGCAGCGTTTGCTGCGGTTTTTTTTATTGCGTCAGACGCGAGTGTTTAGTCGCACAATGCGTCCAGCTTCTTCTTAAGGATGCCGTTGACTGCGCCAGGGTTGGCTTTACCACCTGTTGCTTTCATAACTTGTCCCATAAAGAAGCCTAGCATTTTACCGCGCTTGTCGGGTTCGGCTGCTTTGTATTGCGCTACCTGTTTATCCGCTTTAGAGATAACCTCATCGACAATCGATTCAATTGCACCGGTATCGGTTACCTGCTTCAGGCCTTTGGCTTCGATGATTTCGTCAGCGCTTCCGCCTTCTGCCCACATCACTTCAAACACCTGCTTCGCAATCTTGCCGGAGATGGTGTTGTCCTTGATGCGCTCAACCAATCCGCCAAGTTGTTCGGCAGAAACCGGGCTGTTAGCAATGGTGGTGTCGTTTTGGTTCAGGTGCTTGGACAGTTCGCCCATGACCCAGTTTGCAGCCATTTTTGCATCGTTTGCCGCTTTTGCGACGATTTCGAAATAGGTGGCGAGATTGTGGTCGCCTGACAGGACCATCGCATCGTAGTCGCTCAGCTTATATTCTTCGATAAAGCGCGCTTTGCGTGCATCCGGAAGCTCGGGCAGGCTATCGCGTACAGCATCGATGTAATCTTCGTCGATGACGATCGGTAGCAGGTCCGGGCAGGGGAAGTAACGGTAGTCGTTTGCTTCCTCTTTGGAACGCATGGAGCGCGTTTCGTTTTTGTTGGCATCGTACAGGCGGGTTGCCTGTATCACGCGACCGCCATCTTCAATCAAATCGATCTGGCGCTCGATCTCTCCGACAATCGCTTTTTCAATAAAGCGGAAGGAGTTGATGTTTTTGGTTTCGGTCCGTGTGCCAAACTCTTCCTGGCCTTTAGGGCGTACGGAAACGTTGCAGTCGCATCGGAACGATCCTTCTGCCATGTTGCCGTCGCAAATGCCCAGGCTGGTAACCAGCGCGTGGATCTTGCGTACGTACGCAACCGCTTCTTCCGCAGTACGCATATCCGGTTCGGATACGATCTCCAGCAGCGGTGTGCCTGCCCGGTTCAGATCGATACCGGTCATGCCTGGGAATTCGTCATGCAGGGATTTGCCTGCATCTTCTTCCAGATGCGCGCGGGTCACGCCGATGCGTTTGCTGGTGCCGTCTTCCAGTGTGATATCGATATGGCCGATGCCAACGATTGGGTGGAATAACTGGCTGGTCTGGTAGCCTTTTGGCAGATCCGGGTAGAAGTAGTTCTTGCGGTCAAATACCGATGTGCGACCGATCTCTGCATCAATTGCCAAGCCGAACTTCACCGCCATACGCAGAGCTTCTTCGTTAAATACCGGCAGGGTGCCGGGCAGCGCCAGATCAACGGCGCATGCCTGGGTATTAGGTTCGGCACCAAATGCAGTGCTGGCACCGGAAAAGATTTTGGATTTTGTGGCGAGCTGGGCGTGGATTTCCAGCCCGATTACCGCTTCCCATTCCATTATACGTTAACCTCTCAGATGCCTTGTGGTGCTTGCTTGTGCCAGTCAGTTGCCTGTTGGAACTGGTGGGCGACGTTCAGCAGTTTCTGTTCTGCAAAATAGTTGCCGATGATCTGCAGGCCCACAGGCAGACCTTCGGTCTGACCACAAGGGATAGAGATACCTGGCATACCGGCAAGGTTCAGGGAGATGGTGAAGATATCTTCCATATACATTGCGACCGGGTCAGAGGTTTTCTCGCCCAGTTTAAATGCTGGGTGAGGCGTGGTTGGCCCCATGATGACATCCACTTCGTTCAGTGCGTTCACGTAATCCTGTTTGATCAGGCGGCGAATTTGCTGTGCTTTTTTGTAATAGGCGTCGTAGAAGCCTTCAGACAGTGCGTAAGCGCCGACCATGATGCGGCGTTTAACTTCCGGCCCAAAACCTTCGCCACGGGAGCGTTTGTACAGATCTTCCAGATCAACCGGGCTTTCGCAGCGGTAGCCGTAACGTACGCCGTCGAAGCGAGACAGGTTAGATGAGGCTTCTGATGGCGCGATGATGTAGTACGCAGGAATTGCCAGGCCCGTATTAGGCAGGCTGACTTCCTTAACGGTTGCACCCAGTGCTTCATATTCTTTGATGGCAGCTTGCACCTGCTGTGCAATCGCCGGGCTGAGATCATCCGGGAAGAACTCTTTTGGCAGGCCAATTTTCAAGCCCGCCAGCGGTTTACTCAGGTCAGCAGTGTAATCCGGTACGTCTTTCTGCATGCAGGTGGAGTCGTTTGGATCAAACCCCGCCATGACGTTCAGCATCATTGCTGCATCTTCTGCGGTGCGGGTCATCGGGCCACCCTGATCCAGTGAAGAAGCAAATGCGATCATGCCAAAACGAGACACGCGACCGTAGGTCGGTTTCAGACCGGTAATTCCACACAGCGCCGCAGGTTGGCGAATAGAACCGCCGGTGTCGGTGCCTGTTGCCGCCGGGGCCAGCAGGGCTGCTACTGCCGCAGCGGAACCACCGGAGGAGCCTCCGGGAACGCAGTCCGTATCCCACGGGTTACGCGCAGGACCATAAAAGCTGGATTCGTTGGAGGAGCCCATCGCGAACTCATCCATATTCGTTTTGCCAAGCGTGACTGCGCCCGCTGCGTTGAACTTATTCACAACAGTGGCGTTGTACGGCGAGATGAAGTTGTCCAACATTTTCGATGCACAGCTGGTGCGCACACCCTCAGTGCAGAAAATGTCTTTGTGAGCAATGGGCAGTCCAGTAAAAGCGCCTGCATTACCGGCTGCACGTGTGGCATCCGCGGCATTGGCTTGTTCAAGTGCCAGTTCGTCGGTCACTGTGATATAGCTGTTGTATTTGCCATCTTCCGCTTTGATGCGGTCAAGGTAGGCTTGCGTCAGCTCGACACTGCTGAAATCGCCGTTTTCCAGCCCCTGGGCCAGTTCGGCTAGCGTTTTGTCAAACATGAGAATTTGAGTCCTTCGATATTCCGATAAGGTGCAAGAAGTGGTTCGTCATTAATGAGTGGGGATCACTCAATAACTTTAGGAACCTGGAACAGACCGTTTTCCACGGCTGGGGCAACCGATTGAAGATTCTCGCGATTGTTATCTTCGGTTACCGCATCTTTGCGCAGACGCTGAACAGCGTCCAGTGCGTTCGCCATTGGCTCAACATCACTGGTGTCTACGGCCTGCATCTGGTTGACCAGATCCAGAATGTTGGACAGGTTTTGGGTATATTCCGGGATATCCTGCTCATCAATTTGCAGGCGTGCCAGATGGGCAATTTTTTCCACATCAGAGCGGTCTAGAGCCATAGTTGCTTCTCGCTGGGTTGGAAGTCGTTTTGACGAAAAGAGATTAGCGGATAACGTTACCACATCAGCGGTTTTACATGAAGGCTAGGCGGGTGGTTTGAACTGCCCTTGTCTTGAATGCGAGGTGAGTTTTTGAGGGTTTTTACGTTTGATTTGGGTGTCGCCTATTTCCGACTTTGTCGGTGGAATGGCGACAGTTTTTTAGCGAGGGCTCCTAAATGGGTAAAATAGACCCACTCATTTGGTTTTGAGTGCTTCTGAGGTGCTTTCAATCTTGCTGAAATGGCACCCGATTGTTAGAGTTAGCTGTTTAATACAGTGCTCATTCAGTCCTTTATAATCCCAGGAATAAGTATTCCATGCTCAAGAAAATTCGTGGCCTTTTTTCCAGCGACCTGTCCATCGACTTGGGCACCGCTAATACCCTGATTTTTGTTCGTGATAAGGACATTGTTCTTGATGAGCCGTCTGTTGTAGCGATACGCGAAACTGGCAATCAGAAATCGGTTGCTGCGGTAGGTGCCGACGCTAAACGTATGTTGGGTCGTACGCCGGGAAATATCACCGCTATTCGTCCGATGAAGGACGGTGTCATCGCTGACTTTCATGTGACCGAAAAAATGCTGCAGTACTTTATCAGCAAAGTACATGACAACAGCTTCCTGACTCCCAGCCCTCGTGTGCTGGTGTGTGTGCCATGTAAATCTACACAGGTAGAACGTCGTGCGATCAAAGAATCCGCGATGGGTGCGGGTGCACGTGAGGTTTACCTGATTGATGAGCCAATGGCTGCGGCAATTGGTGCAGGTCTTCCGGTTGAGGAAGCGCATGGTTCTATGGTCGTTGATATCGGTGGTGGTACTACCGAGATTGCCGTGATTTCCCTGAACGGTATTGTGTATGCCGATTCTGTACGTGTGGGCGGTGATCGCTTTGATGAATCTGTTGTCACTTATGTTCGCCGTAACTACGGCAGCTTGATTGGCGAATCTACCGCCGAGCGTATCAAGCAGGAGATCGGTACCGCATACCCTGCTAGCGAAGTGCGTGAAATTGATGTGCGTGGCCGCAATCTGGCGGAAGGTATTCCACGCAGCTTCACGCTGAACAGCAACGAGATCCTTGAATCGTTGCAAGAACCGCTGTCGGCTATCGTCCAGTCTGTTAAGAGTGCGCTGGAACAGTGTCCGCCTGAACTGGCATCCGATATCGCCGAGCGGGGTATTGTATTGACCGGCGGTGGTGCATTGCTGCGTAATTTGGATCGTTTGATCAGCGAAGAAACTGGTTTGCCGGTGGTCGTTGCTGAAGATCCGCTGACCTGTGTGGCGCGTGGCGGTGGTAAAGCGCTGGAGATGCTGGATAAGCACGCGTTTGAACTGCTAACTCACGACTAACCTGTGCCTTACGCTAAATCTATCTTATTAAGACGCCTTTTTATGCTGTTGTTGCGTAAGGGGGTGTCTTATTAAGCCTATCTTCCGAAGTGGATCTTCCCGCTTCTTCATTGTTGTTCTTCTGCTGTCTATCCTGCTGATCACTGCCGATGTGTTCTGGAACGGTATGCGACAGGGGCGTGCGTACATCTCTTTGGTGTTAACGCCTGTGCAGTGGTTGGTGGATCTACCTGCTGAACTGGCTGATGAAGTCTCGGATGTGGTGGTTGATCGCGGCTTGCTGATGAAGGAAAACGCGCGTCTGAAAGCAGAGGCCTTATTGCTGGAGCAAAAAGGCCAACAGCTTGATAGCCTGGCAGAAGAGAACAGTCGATTGCGCTCGTTGCTGAATGGGCGTATCCGCATTCCCAATGAAGTAACGCTGGTGGAACTGATCGGCGTGAATCCCGATCCATTTCAGCACCAGGTGGTGGTCAACCGGGGGAGTGAGGACGGTTTGTTTCTTGGACAGCCGGTTCTGGATTCTGGCGGCATCATGGGACAGATTGTAGAGATGTCCCATTATACCAGCCGTGTGATGTTGATTACGGATGCCCGGCATGCAATCCCCGTGGAGCTAAACCGGACCGGGTTTCGGGCGATTGCGCTGGGTAAAGGCGAGCCGGATGAGCTTGAGCTTCAGCATGTCTCGGATACGATTGATATACAGGAAGGCGATCTGTTGGTGACCTCTGGTTTGGCTGGGCGTTTCCCTCGAGGCTATCCAGTAGCCGTGGTGACTGAAGTGACTCATGACCCGGGTCTCTCATTTACTAAAGTACGTGCAAAACCGTCCGCGCGATTAGATAAGAGTCGTCATTTGCTGTTGGTTGACCCGCTTGCGGATATGACTGAGCAGACCGATGCTGATGCTCAAGCTGACACCGTGATTGTGGAGTCAGTTGAGTGAGTCAGCGTCAGCAAGGCGGTGGACTGATTATTTTTGCCACATTTTTATGTGGAATTGTGCTCAGTCAGATGCCATTACCTGAGTTTATCGGTTGGGCGCGCCCTGAGTGGGTCGCTATGATCCTGATCTATTGGGTTATCGCCTTGCCTCAGTCTGTTGGAGTTGGTTCCGGTTTTGTGGCCGGACTGGTACTCGATGTTATCCGCGGTAGTGTATTGGGCGCGAATGCGTTGGCGCTGACGATTGTTGCTTATATAGCAATGACGCTTTATCGCCGTATGCGGGTGTTCCCTCTGTGGCAGCAATCTCTTCTGGTGATGGTATTAGTTGGCATCCATCAGCTAATTTTGCATTGGATTCAAATGTTTGTGGGTTATACCGGTGATAGCCTGCTGTTTTTACTGCCTGCGGCAGTGAGTGCACTCTGCTGGCCGCCTATTTTTATTTTTTTACGCCGTATAAGGCGAACTTTTTATGTCTCCTGATACTCTTAAAGACTTACATGCGGATAAGGCTGTAAGTAATCAGTTGGTGTTGGCATCGGCATCGCCGCGCCGTAGAGAGCTGTTACAGCAGATTGGTGTACAGTTTTCAGTGCAGCCTGTTGATATCTGTGAAGATGTATTGCCGGATGAATCTGCTGAAGTATATGTCGCGCGATTGGCGCGTGAGAAGGCGGAGGTTGGTTTACAGCGCAGTGGTGCAAAGGCCGCGCTGGGATCAGATACATCGGTGGTTATGTCCGGTGAGATTCTGGGTAAACCCGAAGATGCATCAGATGCTGAGCGCATGCTGATGCTGCTCTCTGACAGTGAACATCAAGTGATGACCGGTGTTGCGCTGGCAACAGAATATGAGACACAGGTGTGCGTTGTCACAACTGTTGTACACTTTAAAGAGTTAACTCCTGAGATATGTCGTGCCTACTGGGCCAGCGCTGAGCCTTGTGATAAGGCTGGAGCTTACGGTATTCAGGGGTTGGGCGCTGTATTTGTAGACCGCATTGAGGGCAGTTATTCCTCTGTGGTTGGATTGCCGCTGGCGGAAACAGCTGAGATGCTGGCGCGCGCGGGAATACCCATTTGGCAGCCAGTTTGAGTTGCGTCTACGCCAAGGAGCGAACATGGGCGAAGAGATACTGATCAATTTTACCCCGATGGAAACCCGGGTTGCCGTTATCGAGAACGGTATGCCGCAAGAGGTGTACATTGAGCGGGTTCGCCGACGGGGTATCGTCGGCAACATTTATCAGGGCAAAGTTGTACGTGTGTTGCCTGGTATGCAGGCTGCATTTGTCGAAATTGGTCTGGAACGCGCTGCGTTTATCCATGTTGAAGATGTACTGCCGCAGACGGCTACTTCTGAAGAGAAAAGTAACGCGTCTATCGCTCATCAATTGCGAGAAGGTCAATCGTTGGTGGTACAAGTCACCAAAGACCCCATCGGAACAAAAGGCGCACGTCTGACCACACATCTGTCCATTCCATCCCGTTACTTGGTTTATATGCCGGGCAACGATCATATCGGTGTGTCTCAGCGAATCGAAGATGTGGAAGAGCGTGATCGTCTGCGCAGTACTATTGCGGGTTTGCTGAAAGAGATCACCGATGATGAAGAAACTGACAAGTCCCTTGGTGGCTTTATTCTGCGTACGGTTGCAGAAGGTGCTTCAGAAGCGGAATTAAAAGAAGATATTAAATTTCTGCGCCGGTTATGGGGCAAAATTCAGCGTAACCTGAAGGGTGCCAAAGCGCCGTCGGTCATCTACGAAGATCTGCCGCTGAATATGCGTACCTTGCGTGATATGGCGCATACCGGGTTAGAACGTATCCGTATTGATTCTCGCGAAACTTATCAAAAAGCGACGGAGTTTGTGCGGAGCCTGGTGCCGGAGATTGCTGAAAAGCTGGAATACTATCCCGGTGAGCGGCCTATCTTTGATCTCTTCAACGTCGAAGAGGAGTTGCAGCGTGCATTGGGACGCAAAGTCGAGCTGAAATCCGGTGGTTATCTGATCTTTGATCAAACCGAAGCGATGACAACGGTGGATGTGAATACCGGTGCTTTCGTTGGACACCGCAATCTTGAAGAGACCATCTTCAAAACCAATCTGGAAGCAGCCACTGCGATTGGGCGTCAGCTACGCCTGCGTAACTTGGGCGGCATTATTATCCTCGATTTTATCGATATGGAAGATCCGGATCATCAGCGCCAGGTGTTACGAACGCTGGAACGAGTGCTGGAGAAAGATCACGCTAAATGCAAAGTGACCGGCGTGTCAGAGCTGGGTTTGGTGGAGATGACCCGTAAACGTACACGGGAAAGTCTTGAGCATGTGCTTTGTGAGACGTGTGAACAGTGTCAGGGGCGTGGTTCGATTAAGACCCCGGAAACTGTCTGCTACGAGATTTTCCGTGAAATTTTGCGGCAGCATCGCGCGTACGATACGGACTCCTATCTGGTGTTAGCTGCACAAAATGTAGTGGACTATATGGTCGACGATGCATCTGACCATGTGGCAGAACTGGAAGCGTTTATTAGTAAAACGATCCGCTTTCAGATTGAACCTATGTACGGTGCCGAACATTACGACGTGGTGTTGCGGTAGCAGGGTAGACAATGATCGCCCGAACAAAAAAATTGATCTGGCTGAGTTACTGGATACTGGTAGCTCTGCTGGGCTTAACTGCATTGCTGGTTGTGACTCTGCGGCTGGTATATCCGTCGCTGCCTGATTATCAGCAGAGTATCGAATCCCATTTGTCTGAAGCGTTAGGCTCCGAGGTGACTTTTACCCGGATGCATACATACTGGCGTGGACAAAATCCTGTGCTGGAATTGGACGGGCTACGTATCAGCGGTACTACGGACGTGACGGTTGATAGTGCTGTTCTGGCGCTGGACCTGCCTCGTTCCTTAGCTTTTCAGCAGTTAGTCTTCACTCAGTTAGACGTTAAGCAGCCCCACATTAAGGTTGTTGCTGACCTACCTGAAGTCTCGACAGATGATCCGTCTTCGCGACCATTAAACCCCGATGATGCAAAAGGTGCTCAGCTGCTGAGTCTGTTGCTCAGGCAGGAGCGTATTTCTGTTTCTGATGCTTCGATAGAGCTGCACGTTGGGGAGTTACCCCCAGTTACCTTGACATCTTTTTCCGCCCATCTCCGTTCTAGCGGTCAGTTACATCAGCTAAAGGTTGGGGCTGCATTGACTGCCGGTGGCGTCAGCGCGCCTTTCCGCTTTATTACTGAGGTCAATGGAAGTCCGGCGCGGCGGCCTCTCAACTTTTACTTTGATCTACCCGTTCTGCCACAGCAGGTTCTGAATCCCTGGCTTCAGTATGTGGGGCTAGAGCCGATCAATAATCTGGATGGGGGGATCAAACTATGGGGCGCCTATCGAAGAAACGCGCTGGAATATGCCTATCTTGATACACAGATATCCACACTTCAGGCTGCTGGCCAGTCGTTAACAGATACTCAGGTTTTATTGAGCCTTCAACCCGCGGAAAGCGGTTATCAAGCTCAGTTGAGCGGAAAGCTGATTGCGAATGATAAGCCCTATACGTTGCCTTTGGTGATAGCGAATTGGGAGCAGGGTTTGGGGCTAATGCCTGATCAGCTATCAATGGATTCGCTCGACCTGAAACAGTTGAAGGGTTGGCTGGATGGACAGTCTTTTTTGCCTCATATCGGTCAGCGTGCTGTGACGATGCTGAATCCGCGTGGGTATATCGAACAATTGGATATCCGCTGGACATCACCTGAATGGACATCTTTTGTTGCGAATGCTGATTTGATTGATGTGTCTGTGTCACCTTGGGGTGGAGCACCGGGTTTACGTCATATTACCGGTCGTTTACGTCACGACATAAGCGGAGGGTCGGTTGATCTTGATAACAATCAGTTCGCGATGTCTTTCCCGGATCTTAAAATGCCTGAGTGGCAGTATGACTTCGCTCGGGGGCACGTAAACTGGCGCTTGACAGACAGCGCAGTGGAGGTGGGTTCGGGGCTGCTACAGCTCAAAAACAAAGATGTAACGGCATCGGGGCGTTTCTTTTTTCGCCTGCCCTATGATAAAGACGGACAGACAGATCTCACTCTATTGATCGGTGTTAGAGATAGCTTAGGCACTGCTTTTAAGGACTATATCCCCCCTGAAGAAGTGGGTGTAAAAACCCATAAATGGCTAATGAGTGCGATTCAGGGTGGGCAGGTCCATACCGGCGGCTTTATGTTGAATGCCAACACCCGTTCCCGTTTGTCTGATTATCAAAAGCCTGTTGTTCAGCTGTTTCTTGATGTGGATAAATTGCAGTTTGGCTTTGATCCCGAATGGCCGAGCGTGACGCAGGGGAAAGGTTACTTCCTGTATCGTGATTTTGGTTTTCTGACCGAAGCTTCAGGCAGGTTACTCGACTCCAAAGTGCAAGAGGCTTGGGTTTACAGTGGGCCGGGTACAACGCGTCTGCAAATATTGGGGAATGTTCAAGGGGATGCAAAGGATATTCGCAAAATCCTGCTGCAAACACCTATACGAAGCGAGGTGGGCTCTGAATTGCCCCGTTGGGAGTGGTCGGCGAAAGCAGATACTCAGCTTGATATTGATATCGCCCTGAATGGTAAGCGCGCGCCTGCTGTCAGTGCATCTACACGCTTACGTGATGGACGTTTTGTCTCTGTCGAGAATCGACTGTCTTTTGAGAAGATTTCGGGTGAGCTTCGTTTTAGTACCAAGCAGGGGCTGCAGAGCAATAAGCTGGATGGCAGCTTATTTGGTCAGCCTGTTAAAGCGGTGATCGAATCATCCCGTGATAAAGAACGAGGTCAGCAGATGCGGCTTGCACTGGATGGCATGGCTGATATTCGACAAGTGCAAGAGTGGCTGAATCAGCCGTATCTGGCAGTCTCAGAAGGTAAAGCTGCTTATCGTGCAGAGCTGGAGTTGTGTACGGGGAATCCGTTCTGTAATCAGCTTAAGATTCGCTCGGATCTGGTCGGTATCAGCGTGGATGCGCCTGCTCCATTCGGAAAAGGCTCGGATGAGCCTCGTCTTTTTGATGTGCTCTATACCTTGGGTGATGAAGCACAGCAGCGTATCTGGCTGAACTATGGTGGAGACTTAAGGGCGGTTTTTCAGCTTAGTCACGGTAAGGTTAAGGCCGGCCAGTTGGCGCTGGGTGCTGATAGTGTAAAGCTACCGACCAAGCCTGGATTGTGGATTGACGGTACGCTCGCGCGATTAGATGTTGCAGAGTTGCGGCGTTTTTTGACTAACGCAGAGTTTTTACCGTCGGATACTGAATCCCATACAGCTGCGGATAGCGTGGGAACAGAAATGCCGCTGGAAGATATCCGGCTGGAAATTGGAGAGTTGATCTCAGGTGGGCTGACGTTACCTCAACTACAGATACTGGTGCGAAACGCCAATGCTGGGTGGCAGATCAACGGTGAAAACCAAATGCTCAAGGGGCAGTTGTTCCTCCCTGAGGATAGGCGCCAAATTTCCAGCTTAACGCTGGATTATCTGAAAATTGGGCGCGATCAGTTTTCTGATACTGGCAGTTCTCATTCGGATGCAGCGTCTCAGGACTCTGGCTTTAGTGCCTCGGAGTTACCGGTGATTGATCTGAATGTGAAGGCAGTCGAGGTGCGTGGAAAGCCCTATGGCGCATGGAGTATGGAGATGCGTCCGGATGCGTATGGTGCAACGTTTCAGAATGTGCGCGGGAGTATGTTTGGGGTAAACGTCAGCGGGGATGCGCGCTGGTCAACGGCGGGTATTGAAAGTTCTGCGATACTACTGAACTTTGAAAGTGAGACGCTGGAGCCTCTGCTTAAAGCCTGGCAATACGACCGCTTTATCGAAAGCCAGTTTTTAAATGTTGATGCTAATCTTGTTTGGGAGGGGGCGCCGTGGGCATTTTCTCTGGAGCGTCTGCATGGTCACTTCTCTTTGTTAGCAAAGAACGGTCGTATTATCGAGGCAGGCGGGTCAGGTCAGTTCCTGCGTGTGTTAGGGATTCTGAATTTGGAAACTCTGGGGCGTCGTCTGCGGTTAGATTTTAGTGATTTATTCGCGCAGGGTTTGGCGTTTGATCGTGTGAATGCAGACTATACGCTGGCCCATGGTGTTGCTGTCACTCGATCACCTTTTAAGCTGAAAGGTCCTTCTGCTGATATGAAACTGACGGGATCATTAGATCTGGTCAAAGAAACGGTGGATAAGGACATGGAAGTTGTACTGCCTGTCACTAAAAATCTGCCGTTGGTGGGCGTTTTGCTGGGGCAGCCTCAAGTCGCAGGTGCAGTCTATTTGATTGATAAGCTGATTGGGGATAGGTTGGAGAAATTCACCACTATCCGTTATCACTTGTCCGGGGATTGGACTGATCCACAGTTAGAGTTGGAGACCCAGAAGCAAGATGATTCTTCACCAGCTGACCCTATTTTTCAGCAAGGAGGGGAGTGATGAAACGCGTTGCCTTGTTGCAGATGATGTCTACAGCGGATCTAGAGTCAAACCTTGAGCAAGTAACAGGCTTGTTGAGGCAAGCCGCAGAACAAGGTGCGGTGCTGGCGGTTTTACCTGAGAACTTTGCACTGATGAATACCGAAGGCTTACGAGCTTTTGCAGAGACGGAGCTCGATAGGGTTGTGTCTTTGTTGTGTGCTCAGGCGGTCGATCTTGGCATATGGATCTTGCTGGGCAGCGTGCCTATGTCGACCTCAGAACAAGGTGAGCCTGTCATCGCCCCACGCGTGCGGGCAGCCTGTTTGCTTATTGATTCTCTGGGCAATATTCGTGCACGTTATGACAAACTGCATCTGTTTGATGTTGATGTTGCCGATCAGCAGAAAACGTATCGTGAGTCGGCATTTGTCGATGCGGGTGAGGAGCTGGTTGTGGTTGATACTCCCGTCGGGGCTTTGGGATTAAGTATCTGCTATGACTTGCGTTTCCCTGAGCAATATCAAGGCTTACGGGAGGCTGGCGCTGAACTGATTGCAGTGCCGTCTGCGTTTACGCATGTCACAGGTCAGGCTCACTGGGACGTTTTATTACGTGCGCGGGCTATTGAGAATCAGGTATATATTCTCGGGTGTAATCAAGGCGGGGCACATGGAGAGGGGCGTGAATCGTGGGGCCACTCGATGATTGTGGATCCATGGGGGAGCCCAATAGCGCAGTGTCAAAAGGGCAAAGGGTTAGTGGTGGCTGAAATCGATCTGGAATATTTAGCCGACATTCGTCAAAAAATGCCGGTGTTGGCACACCGGCATCGCACAGGATTTTAGTGCCTGTTTGTTAGAGTTTTGCTTCCGCTAACTCACGCAAATATTTAAACAGCTTGCGGGCTGCTGCCGGAGCTTGCTGTTTTTCTGCTTCTTTCTTTGCATTCCGAATCAGTTGGCGCAGGTGCTGAATATCAGCTTCTGGGGTTTCTGTCAGATAGGTCTGCAGCTCGTCGTTTCCGCCTTCGATTAAACGGTCACGCCAACGCTCTAAACGATGGAACATCGCCGTATGTGCCTGGCTACCAGCTTCAAAGCGCCCCATTGCCTGTTCAATTTCTTCCGCATCTTCGGTGCGCATCAGACGCCCCACATAGTTCATGTGGCGTTTCATCGCTCCACTACGTGGTTTGATGCGACTGCACTCTTCAATTGCCGCGCGCAAAGGCTCGGACATCGGTACGGTTTTTAGCTGCTCGGCAGTTAAAGTGCTGAGTTTTTCTCCCAGCGTCTGCAGGGCGAGCATCTCTTTTTTAATTTGGGTTTTACTGATCCACTCTTCTTCCGAGGAATCGTCTTTTGAAAAATCTTCGTTGTTAACCATGGATAACCAGTATTAGCTATAAAACATGGTGGCCAGACCCAGAAACGTAAAGAATCCAACCACATCGGTAATTGTTGTAAGCAGAACGCTGCCAGCAAGGGCAGGGTCGATACCGACGGCTTTGAGCCCAAGGGGTAATAAGGTACCCGCCATCGCGCCTGCAATAAGATTGATCACAATCGACAGAGCGATAATGATGCCTATTGTTGTGTCCTGGAACCAGACTATCGCTACTGCAGCTACGACAAGCGCCCACAAGAGGCCATTCATCGCACCAACGATCATTTCACGGCTCAGAAGCCAGCTTGCATTGGATTTCTCCACATGCCCCAAAGCCTGACCACGAATCACCAGCGTTAATGTCTGAGAGCCTGCAATTCCGCCCATTGATGCCACGATAGGCATCAGTACAGCCAGTGCTACGACCTTGTCGATCGTTTCTTCAAATAACCCAATGACGGCTGATGCAACAAAGGCTGTGATCAAGTTGATCCCTAGCCATAATGCGCGCCGACGGGTGGTTTTCATGACGGGCGCAAAGGTATCTTCATCTTCGTCCAGACCCGCCATGCTCATCAATGAGTGGTCAGCATCTTCACGGATGACATCTACAACATCATCGATGGTAATACGACCGAGCAGACGCCCATCGTCATCAATAACAGGCGCGGAGACCAGATCGTGTTGTTCGAAGAGTACCGCAACTTCATTGTCCGGCATTGTCGCTGAAATAGGCTCAATCTCAGTGACCATGATTTCACGAACAGTGATGTTCGGGTCCGATACCAGCAGTTTTGTCAGTGGCAGAATTCCGATATAGGAGTCTTTACGGCTGACGACAATCAGGCTGTCGGTCATTTCCGGTATCTCTTTGTGGCGGCGAATGTATCGCAGTGCCGTTTCTACAGAGATATCGGGTCTGATGGTGACCGTATCGGTGTTCATCAGGCCGCCAGCAGTATCTTCAGGATAGGACAAAACCTGTTCTACGCGTTTACGGTTTTGTTTGTCCATTATCCGCAGCAGCTCTTTCATAACCGTGTTCGGTAGCTGCTGAATGACGTCAGCCATATCGTCGGTATCGAGCGATTCTGTGATCGCTAATACTTCTGTTGCGTCCATGCGGCTTAGAATTTCCGCCTGCACGTCATCCCCCAAATCCTGCAGGACTTCACCTTCCAGATCGGTATTGATCAGATTCCAAAGAATCTGTCGTTCCTTAGGTGGGGACTTTTCAATCAGGCGGGCGACTTCTGCCGGGCGAAGGCTATGATTGAGGACAAAACGAATCTGTTGAAATTCGCCACTATCCAGCGCATCTGCAAGCTTTTCAAACTGTGTTCTCTGCGCTGATGTACTCATGCCGCGTTAACTCATAGTCCGGACGATAAACAAAGATAGGCTCCAATCCGTCCCAATTATAGCGGATTGTGAAGAGGGGAATAACCCACGTCCGGGGGAGTGTAGCAAAAGCAGAGGTTTAAACCAGCCTGAGTACAAGGCTGATTTGAAACAACCTTATCGAAGCCGTGCGGTTAACCTTACTGCTAATCGGGACATTAGGGGTGGGGGCGCTGAGAAGGGGAGGAGGCTCAGTCGGAAGTATCCTATTCTTCTTCGTCGAAACGATTATTCACCAATGTCTCGATGGCTTCCATTGCATCCTGTTCGTCATCGCCTTCTATGCAAAATGTCAGTTCGGTGCCGATGCTGGCAGCCAGCATCATAACAGACATAATGCTCTTGCCGTCGACCTGGCGCCCTTCCTTCGCGATCTTTATATCGCTGGAGAAGCGGCTGGTTACACCGGTGAGTTTTGCGGCAGCGCGGGCGTGCAGACCCAGTTTATTAATTATTTCCAGTTTCTTTTCGATCATGTTGTTAGATCTGTCACTTCAGTTCACGATGGCGGACATGGACATTATCCATAAGTTGCTCGAAATGAGAAGCTAAACGGGTGGCCAAATAGACTGATCGGTGATGGCCCCCTGTACATCCTATGGCGACGGTGATGTAGCTGCGATTGTTTGCGGCGAAGCGTGGTAACCAGCATTCCAGGTATTGGGTAATGTGGTCCTGCATCTCCTGAACCTGATCTGATTCCGACAGGAAGTTAATGACTGGCTGATCCAGACCGGAGTACTGACGCAATTCTGGAATCCAGTAAGGATTAGGTAGCACCCGAACATCGTAAACGATATCGGCATCCAGCGGCACACCGTGTTTAAAACCAAATGACTCAAACTGTACGGCGAGTGACTGATCACTACGGTCAGCAATGCGGCTTTTAACCGTGTCGCGCAGGTCGTATAAGTTCAGGCGGGTTGTGTCGATGCGCAAATCGGCCATTTTGGCGATCGGCTCAAGTAACTGCTGTTCGAGTTGAATCGATTCCAGTAACCCCCGGTTATCATCCGAAAGAGGGTGTTTTCGGCGCGTAGAACTGTAACGTTTAAGCAGGGTTGCTTCTGATGCATCGAGATAAAGCACTTCGTAATGTGCTTCCTGCTCATCTTCTTTCAGTGCTTCGAGAATGGAGGGAAGCTGTGTCAGATTGCTGAGTAAGTTGCGTGCATCGATGCTGATTGCGATGTGTTCGGGGTGCTGTGGATCGCTGGTCATCTGTGTAACCAGCGAAGGCAGCAGGGTTGCAGGAAGGTTATCGATACAATAGAAGCCGATATCTTCTAACGCTTGAAGCGCTGTACTTTTACCAGACCCAGATCGGCCACTGATAACTACAAGCTTCATGTACCCTCCTGCCAGTGTGATGAGGTGATTTGTTATTTGCCTAGATCAGAAATGACGGTATACAGAGCGGCATCATCACTCGTATTGCGCAGGGCGCTGCGTACCGACTCCTGACTGAATAGTTCAGCCGCTGATGCCAGTGTTTGAAGGTGTTCATCACAGGCTTCTTCCGGCACGACAAGGGTAAAGATCAGATCCACCGGCTTGCCATCAATTGAGTCAAAATCAATCGGTGAGTCCAGTGTGATCAGATAGCCCAAGGCGTTCTGGCAATCTTGAAGCCGACAATGGGGAATGGCGACGCCATCACCGATACCGGTGCTGCCGAGACGCTCCCTGCCAAGTAGTCCTGAGAATACAGTATCAGCTTCCAGGCCGGGGTTTTGCTCGGCGATCAGCTGACTCGTTTTTTCCAGTACACGTTTTTTGCTTCCGCCCTCGAAGCCGCATAGGGTTCTCGAGGGCGTCAGTAGCTCTTGAATCAACATAGGTTGTGTTGAGTATGATATGACTTATTTGTGTTTTTTGAGTTTTTCTTTGTGCTTAATGATCTGACGATCCAGTTTATCGACAAGGCCATCGATAGAGGCGTACATATCATCATGTTCGTGCGCAGCAAAGATCTGTCCGCCGGCAAGGTGAAGGTCACCTTCTGCTTTCTGGCGTTTTTTGTCGACGCTGAGTGTCACCTGGACGTTGGTGATATTGTCAAAATGCCGTCCCAGTTTTTCAAACTTGGAGTGCACATAATTACTCATAGATTCAGTCAGTTCGACATGATGGCCAGTAATATTAATCTGCATAGGTCTCTCCTATTGGCAGTGACTGTATTCGTCCTGTTTACATTTCCATTAAACCAGACGCTTGCGTTCATTAGAAGGCGGAATACTCATTGCTTCCCGATATTTCGCAATTGTACGTCGGGCTACTTTAAATCCTTGTTCGTCCAGAAATTGTGCAATCTTATTATCACTTAATGGTTTTGCTGGATTTTCTGCGGCAACCAGCTTTTTAATCAGCGCTCGGATTGCAGTAGAAGAGGCTGCTCCACCATCGTTGGTGTTTACGTGGCTGGAGAAAAAGTACTTCAGCTCAAAGATTCCCCTGGGCGTGTGCATGTATTTCTGTGTTGTTACCCGGGAGATGGTGGACTCGTGCATTTCCACGGCTTCTGCGATGTCATGCAGCACCATGGGTTTCATCCCTTCTTCACCGTGCTCTAGAAATCCTTCCTGTCGCTTAACGATTTCGTTCGCGACTTTCATCAGTGTCTCGTTGCGGCTCTGCAGGCTTTTTATAAACCAGCGGGCCTCCTGAAGGTTACTCTTCAGGTAGTTGTTATCGGCGCTGTTATCAGCCCTGCGTACAAGATCGGCGTAGCCTGAGTTGATTCTCAGGCGAGGAGACACTTCTGGATTAAGATTAACCATCCAGACGCCACGCTGTTTAGTGACAATGACATCCGGTATTACGTACTCAGCGGTGCTGGAGGTGATTGTCGCGCCAGGCTTAGGGTTGAGCTGCTGGATGAGCAGGATGACCTGCTGTAACTGAGGCTCCTTGAGTCTCGCTTTGCGCATCAGTTGGCGGTAATCGTGGCTACCGAGCAGTTTTAGGTAGTTTCTGACGACCGTCAACGCCTGCTTCTTCCAGGCGGTGTCATCCGGGAGTTGCTCTAACTGAATTGCGAGACAGTCGCTGAGATCTCGTGCACATACGCCAGGAGGATCAAACTGTTGAATGCGTCGCAGTACGGCTTCGACTTCATCCAGATCTAATTCCTCGATACCATCCTGTTGACGCAGATGTTCGTGAATATCTTCCAGCGTGACAGTGAGGTAGCCGTCGGGGTTGATGCCATCGATTAGGCTGGTAGCGATCAAGCGGTCCTGATCGCTCATTGGCGTCAAATTCAACTGCCAGTGAAGATGATCCTGAAGGGTTTCTTCAGCGGTATCGTTGGATTCAAAGGTGCCATCTGAATCGTCTCGGCTACTACCTGGTGAAGAACTTTGAAAGGTATCATCCCAGCTGCTGTCGGTACTGAGTTCGGCTGGGATCTCATCATTCCAGTTATCGTCGGCAACTTGAGTTTCTTCAGTATGCTCTTGATCTGCATGGGCTGTAACTTCGGTATCCGGAGTTGTATCTGAGGCTGATTCCGGCGTGTTTTTTTCTTCACTTGCCGGAGTATCTGCGTCACCTTCCTCATTAACATCCAGCATCGGATTGTTTTCAAGCGCTTCCTGAATCTCCTGCTGCAGGTCCAGTGTCGATAGCTGCAGCAATCTGATCGCCTGCTGAAGCTGAGGCGTCATCGTGAGTTGCTGGCCGATTTTGAGTTGTAGCGCTTGCTTCATAACTACCCGATAGAAACCTGTGCTGTGTTAAAGAAAAGTACTGCCTGAATAATGACTTACAGTTGAAACGTATCACCCAGATAGGCTGCACGTACAGCGTTATTCTGCATAATAGCATCCGGAGCGCCACTTGCGAGGATCGTTCCTTCACTCACGATATACGCTTTCTCACAGATATCCAGCGTTTCCCGAACATTGTGATCTGTGATCAGGATGCCAATGCCCTTGCTTTGCAAATGCTTAATCGTACTTTTAATATCGTTGACCGAGATAGGATCGACGCCTGCAAAGGGCTCATCCAGCAGGATGAATGAGGGTTCGGTGGCCAGTGCACGGGCGATTTCTACGCGGCGCCGTTCACCGCCGGATAGGCTCATACCTAAACTGTCGATGATATGTGTGATATGGAACTCTTCCAGCAACTCGAACATTTTCGTTTCGCGTTGCTTTTTGTCCAGATCTTGTCGTGTTTCGAGAATGGCTAACAGATTGTTCCGGACGCTCATCTTACGGAAGATTGAGGCTTCCTGTGGCAGGTAGCCGATACCGCAGCGGGCACGTCCATGCATTGGTAGATGGGTTATCTCTTTTTCATCAATCTGTACCTGTCCGCGATCAGCACGCACCAAACCAACGATCATATAGAAGCAGGTGGTTTTCCCAGCGCCGTTGGGGCCTAACAGGCCAACAATTTCTCCGCTTTTAATCGACAGGGAGACATCTTTGATGACCTCGCGGCCTTTGTAACTTTTGGCAAGATGCGTCGCTTGCAGCTTACTCATTGAGCGTCCTTATCTTTTTTGGGCTGGATGATCATCTCTACCCGACCACTACTGCCGTCTTTGCCATCGCTATAGGCGTCCACAACTGATGTTTTGAGGTTGTAGAGTATGCGGCTACCCGTGAATGTGTCTTTGTCGCTAATGACTTTGGCATTTTTCTGAAGTGTGAGGTGCTCTTTCTCTACTTTGTAGATAATTGTGTCCCCCCAGGCATCGGTATACGGCTTGTCTGTATCGGGCTTCTGGCGGAAGTGGGCTTGCTTGCCAAAAGCGGTGACCCGCTCAACACCTTCTTTACCACGCTCCATTTCTACGCGATCGGCTTCGATCAGCAGGGTGCCCTGAGTGATTTTCACATCTCCCTGGTAGATGGTTCGGCCAGACTTTTCATCGATAGAGGCGCTGTCGGCACTGACGTGAATGGGTTTCTCACGGTCTTCTGGTAAGGCGTTGGCTGTGGCGCTGAATACCGTTGCAACCAGCAGTGCCAGAAATTTAGTCTTCATTCTCATGCAATCCCTGTACGTTTGATAACAACTTAAGTGTTTTGTTTTCGAACGAAGCTGTCATACCGGTAGCGTCGTAACGAGTGTTGTCAGAAAGGATGGTGACGGATTCATCCGTTTCAGCCAGTTTGGTATCGGGGTAAAGCGTTAGTGTTTCAGTTAGAACGAGGGTGGTGGCCCCAGAGCTGGCACGATCTTTAATCTGAACGTTTCCCGTGAGCAGAGCCTTCGCTCGGTCATCAGGTAGGGTGCCTTGTGTTGCTGTTGTGGTGGTTACAGAACCGTCTGTACCGTAAAGGACGATCTCAGGGCTAGTGAGTTCGCTCTCTGCCCGATCGGGGTAATGATCCAGACGTGGAGTCGAAAGTGTTTGCTCTAACATGCCCTTGTCGTCAAATACCCGGGTGCGAGTATCTGTAGCAAAGTAATCTTCGCCTTCTTGCAGCGCTTTGGGAGGTTGGCTTCTTTCACTGGGAGCAATGCCCAACCCCCAGTACAGCAGTACGGGGCCTAGCAGAAGCGCTGCGATAATTAAACGAGTGCGAGCAGTAGACACTAGAGGTATGGCTCCCATACCTGATCCAACTTGTCTTGTGCTGCCAGTATTTTCTCGCAGAATTCACGCCCGGCGCCTTCGCCGCCACGACGTAATGTGCACCAGTCCGCATGTTTCTGAACCAAAGGATGGCCGTTGGGTACAGTAGCCCCAAATGTTACCGCGCGGATAGCAGACAGGTCGGGCAGATCATCACCGATATACGCCGTTGTGTTAGCGTTGTGCCCGCTTTTCTGCCATAGCTCTTTTAGCGCGATCAATTTGTCTTCGCGACCTTGCTCTAAATAGGTGATGCCTAGTGAACGTGCGCGTAGCTCAACCTGAGAGGAGCGCCGGCCTGTAATAATCGCTGTCTCGATACCCGCTTTTTGTAAAAGCTTAATACCAAGCCCATCTAGGGTATTAAACTGCTTCACTTCCTGACCGTCCGGAAGGAATAGCAACTGACCGTTGGTTAAAATGCCGTCAACATCGAATACTGCCAGCTTAACATCCTGAAGTTTCGTGGCTTGTTCTTCGGTTAGATCCTGGCACCAGTTCATCTGGTCTGCTCCACATTCTGTTGGTTTAATGGGGGGGGTATCAGAGTACGCCTGCTTTAAGCAGATCGTGCATATTCAGCGCACCAATAGGTTTGTTGTCGTCATCGACGACTAGCAATGCATTAATCTGCTTGCTTTCCATAATCTGAAGGCACTCAGCTGCCAGAATATCGGCACGAATCGTAGTGCAGTCAACGGTCATTACCTGTTCAATCGGGGTGCCCTTCAGGTTGACTTCATGATCCAGAGCTCTACGCAAATCTCCGTCAGTAAAGACTCCGGTAACAACACCGGCTTCATTAAGTACTGCGGTCATGCCCAGGCGTTTTTGGGTGACTTCGAAGAGTGCGTTGTGCAGTGACGTCCCTTCCTTTACACAAGGGACATCGTCACCACTGTGCATGACATTTTCTACTTTCAACAACAGTTGTCTGCCAAGGCTGCCGCCAGGATGGGAGAAGGCAAAGTCTTCTTTGCTAAATCCTTTGGTTTCCAGCAATGCGATCGCTAATGCATCACCCATGACCAGCTGCGCTGTTGTGCTGGAAGTCGGGGCCAGGTTGAGTGGGCAGGCCTCTTTCTCCACGCCTATATGTAAATTGGCATTCGCGGCTCGGGATAGATTGGAATCCGGTTTGGCCGTCATGCTGATAAGTGGGGCGTTCATCCGTTTGATCAACGGTAAAATAGTCACGATTTCTGCCGTTTCACCAGAATTTGACAGGGCCAGGACGACATCTTCAGATGTGAACATCCCCAAATCCCCATGGCTGGCTTCACCTGGATGCACAAAAAAAGCAGGCGTGCCTGTGCTGGCAAGTGTGGCAGCAATCTTGCGGCCAATATGGCCCGACTTGCCCATGCCTGTAACGATGATGCGACCGGTACATTGGCTCATGAGTTCGCAGGCGTGTTGAAAGTCACCGTCCAGATGATTCTCTAGGTCTTTTACAGCTTCGGTTTCCAGCTGGATGGTGCGGCGTGCAGACGCCAGGAAGTCAGCTTTTTTTGTCATCGTTGTCTCGGTGCCCGGAATTAAACGGTCATATTGTATAGTAGGACCAGATAGCCTGCATATAAGGCGGTAAGTAGTACGCCTTCATATCGGTTGATCTTCGGTGGTTTCTGAATTAAACCGAAAGCAATCAACGCGACGGTGAGGCCCAGCATAACGCTGTAATCCCTTAACAAAACTATACTATCAATCGATAGCGGTGCGATAAGCCCCGGAACGGCCATCACCGCAACAAGGTTAAATATGTTTGATCCGACCACGTTGCCGATGGCCAGATCATGATGGCCTTTTAGGGCGCTGGCCACAGATGCTGCTAATTCAGGCAAGCTTGTGCCAATGGCGACGATGGTCAGTCCAATGATGAGTTCGCTAACACCTAATGCCAAGGCTACTTCGGTCGCTCCCCAGACTAGCAGTCGAGAGCTTCCTGCAAGGATAACAAGTCCTAAAATCAGCCAAAAAACAGCATTGCCCGTTTTAAGCTCGGGCAGCTCTTCCTCTTCGCTGGCGTTCTCTTCAGGTGACGCGTTACGCTGAAAACGTTGGAAGAGATATAGACTTAACGCCAGCATAGACAGTAAAACGACACTATCGACTAAGGTGAGCTGAAGATCTAACAGCAGCATGCCAGCAAAGACTGTGACAGCAAGCAATAGAGGGAGTTCTTTGCGCAACACGCCGGATTTGACCGGGAGGGGGGCAATGATGGCTGTAATACCCAATACTAAAGCGATGTTGGCTATGTTGGAACCTAACGCATTACCGACCGCTAACTCGCCAGCGTCATTGATAGAGGCCATGTATGAGACCAGTATCTCAGGTGCAGAGGTGCCGAAGGATACGATGGTCAGTCCGATAAGCATTGGCGACATGCCAAAGTTACGGGCGGTTGCAGCAGCGCCGATCACAAACCGGTCAGCGCTCCATACCAGTAAGACCAAACCTGTAATGATTGCGAGTGTTGGGTACAGCATTGTGCATCTCGTTGCCAGTAAATAGAGGGGGCTATTAAAACAGAATGCGGGGTGTGATTAAACGCTGATAGGGGCGCTCATTGGAATAATCTATTGCATTGAGCAAAATTATTTATTGTTCAGATTTAAGGTGGTCAGTGGTACAATTCGCGGCCTTTTGAATCCGGTAATGCTCCTCCAGTCTTTCGAAACAGTATTCGATAAAAATGTTGTTTAGGAAGGAACTAGCCGCAACTCCCTACATCTATAGAGCCTATGGATAGCTTCGACGACGTCATTATTGACATAAAACAACTCAGTTTTTCGCGTGGAGAACGGGCGATATATGACAACGTGGACATTCAGGTGCCACGTGGAAAAATCACCGCCATTATGGGCCCCTCTGGCACCGGTAAAACAACATTGTTGCGTTTGATCGGTGGGCAGTTGATGCCGGAAAACGGTTCAATTCTCGTAGATGGGAAGGATATTCCGCGTCTGAACCGCCGTGAGTTGTTCAAGATGCGCTCACGTATGGGGATGTTGTTTCAAAGCGGAGCACTTTTTACGGATATCAGTGTCTACGAGAATGTTGCGTTCCCGATGAGAGTGCATACGGATCTGTCGGAAGAGATGATTCGTGATGTCGTTCTGATGAAGTTGCACGCGGTTGGATTACGTGGCGCGCGTGATCTGATGCCCAGCGAGTTGTCTGGGGGGATGGCGCGACGTGTGGCATTGGCGCGGGCGATTGCACTGGATCCGGAAATTGTTATGTACGATGAACCCTTTGCCGGGCAGGACCCGATCGCAATGGGTGTTTTAGTGAACTTAATTCGTCGACTCAATAGAGCCTTGGGTCATACCAGTATTATTGTTTCCCATGATATTCAGGAAACTCTGGCGATTGCCGACTACATTTATCTGATTTCAGATGCTGAAGTTGTTGCCAGAGGAACACCGGAAGAGATCAATAATGCGACTTCAATGAAAGTGCGCCAATTTATTCAGGGATTACCTGATGGGCCTGTGCCGTTTCACTTCCCGGCCGGGGATTATCAGTCTGAACTGTTGCAGGACAGCTGAGTATGCTGGATTTACTAGCCCGTCTTGGGCATAACGGATTGAAAAAGCTCGAAGCGTTTGGTTCGGCAGGCATTATTTTGATGCAGTCGCTGATTGCGCGTCCGCAGCCCGCGACTATGCTGCCGCTGGTGATAAAGCAGATTCACTTTGTGGGTGTGTTGTCACTGATCATTATTGTGGTCTCAGGTTTGTTTATTGGTATGGTGCTGGGGCTTCAGGGCTATACGATTTTAGTGGACTACGGATCCGAGCAGGCTGTAGGACAGATGGTGGCGCTGAGCTTGGTGCGTGAACTTGCGCCAGTGGTTACTGCTCTGTTGTTTGCAGGTCGGGCAGGCTCTGCACTTACGGCAGAGATCGGTTTGATGAAAGCAACTGAGCAGCTTTCTAGTCTGGAAATGATCGGGGTTGACCCGTTGCGACGTATTGTTGCGCCACGTTTGTGGGCGGGTTTTATCTGTTTGCCGGTATTGGCGACCATCTTCTCTCTGGTCGGTATATTTGGCGGCGCGCTGGTGGGTATCGAGTGGCTGGGTATCTACGAAGGATCATTTTGGTCCAACATGCAAAACTCAGTGGATTTTTCTGAGGATATCCTAAACGGCCTGATTAAGGCGGTGGTATTTGGTTTTGTCGTAACCTGGATCGCAGTGTTTCAGGGATATGATTGTGTTCCAACGTCGGAAGGGATTAGTGATGCCACGACCAAAACGGTGGTTTATGCCTCGTTGTCGGTGTTGGCACTAGACTTTGTTCTGACTGCATTAATGTTTGGAGATTTATAGTATGCGCATCCGGGTCTTGGAGATAGGAGTTGGTGCTTTCCTATTGATGGGGTTGGTGGCTCTGTTGATGCTGGCGGTGAACGTCAGCGGTCTTAATTTCGAGAGCAAAGGGACTTACCGTGTCTATGCGCGCTTTGAGAATATCGGCGGGCTTACGGAGCGATCTAAAGTCACTATGTCAGGGGTGCTGATTGGTCAGGTAACGGATATTCGTTTGGATTCTGACGCACTGCAGGCCTTGGTGGAGATGGAAATCTCCAAAGATGTGGATTTTCTGTCGATCGACAGTTCTGTATCTATACTGACCGCTGGGTTGCTTGGGGAAAAATATATTGGTGTGGTAGCTGGTGCTGAAGAAGAGTTTCTGCAGGATGGTGATTTCTTCGAGGATACCCAGTCAGCCTTGGTGCTTGAGGACTTGATTGGTAAGTTCCTATTCAATGAAGTTTCGGAATAAAGGTTTTTCTATGTTTAAGCAGCTTGTAAACAAAGTGACAGTAGTTTTAACCGCATTGTTGTTGACGACGTCTCTGCCCGCCGTGGCTTCATGGGAGGAGGCAAGCCAGGTTGTCGAAGATGCAACGGGCAAAATGCTAAATTTAATGGAAGATACCAGCTATCGGGAGGAAGGGAAGTTTTCAGCGCTGGTCTCCGAAATTGATACGTTGCTGGATCCAGTGGTGGATTTTCCTTACATCTCCAAGCTAGTTATGGGTAAGTACTACCGTAAAGCTTCTGCTGATGATCGTACTGAGTTTGCGGGCGTATTTCGTACTACATTGCTGAAAACTTATGCGAAAGCCATTGTTGGCTTTGATATTAAGGGTTATGAAGTCGTTCCGGCGAGAAAGAAAAGTCCTAAGCCGGATAAGCAAATTGTGACGGTTGAGGTTACATCTGGTGCTGGCACAAAGTTCACGCTGGTGTACTACATGCGCAAAAAAGCGGGTGAGTGGCGTTTAGTTAATGTGAACCTGGATGGTGTGAACTTGCGATTGACCTTCAAAAATCAGTTTGCAGATTTGGCGCAGAAATCCCGGGGCGATGTGTCGCGCACGGTGGCGATGTGGAAAGAGCAAATTGACCCTGATAAAGGCGTCAGCAATGGCTGATTGGAAAGTCGAGCGCACGGGTGAGCTGGAGTTGCAGTTATCCGGTGCGTTAAAGTTTTCGGATATTACTGAAATCCGCAAAACTGTCGATCAGTTGTTGGGTGAGATGTCAGGCGAGGTCTCTTGTGATTTTTCCGGCGTGAGTCGGGTTGATAGTTCTGCTCTGTCATTGTGGTTGTGCGCATTGCGTCGTGCAGAGGTGTTAGGTCTGACCTTGAAGCCAGTTAATGTCCCATCTGATATGCAGTCCATTGCGGGGTTGGTGGGGCTGGAGCAATGCTTTAGCTAATTGAATACTCATTAGAAGGCGATCTGACAGATCGCCTTTTTTGTTTCAATCCGGTATGATTTCGCGTTTATTTGAACACATTGCATAGTTCGCCAGTTGGAGTATGAAATGCAAGCAGAAGAAGTCAAACAGATCATCGAGTCCAAACTCGAAGGCTGTACCGCATATACTGCCGGTGAAGGGTGTGATTTTCAGGTGACTGTTGTTGGGGGGCTGTTTGAAGGCCTGCGCCCGGTAAAAAAACAGCAGTTGGTTTATGGATGTCTGAATGAATACATCGCTGACGGCACAATCCACGCATTAACCATCAAAGCCTACACTCCCGAGCAGTGGGACGCGCTGCAAAAATAACCTTCCAATGAGCTTCAGGTAAGTCAATGGATAAACTGATTATTTCAGGCGGCACGCCGTTGCACGGTGAGGTGAAAATCTCTGGTGCGAAAAACTCTGCCCTGCCTATTCTAGCTGCGACTCTGCTATCAAAAGAGCCGATTAAGATTGGCAATCTTCCTCATTTGCACGACATCACCACCATGCTTGAGCTGCTGCGTCGCATGGGTGTCGATCTGGTGATGGACGAAAAAATGCGCGTTGAGATCAATGCGGGCACTTTGACTGAAACGGTTGCACCCTATGAGCTGGTTAAAACCATGCGTGCTTCCATTCTGGTACTGGGGCCGTTGCTAGCGCATTTTGGTGAGGCCGAAGTCTCTCTGCCTGGTGGTTGCGCAATTGGTTCGCGTCCTGTGGATATGCATATTCACGGCCTGCGTGCCATGGGTGCAGAAGTCTTGGTTGAAGCTGGATACATCCGCGCTAAGAGCAATGGTCGCTTGAAGGGAGCCCGGATATTCTTTGATGTAATATCTGTGACCGGTACCGAGAATATTCTGATGGCCGCTGCATTGGCAGAAGGTCAGTCCATATTGGAAAACGTGGCACGTGAACCTGAAGTCGTTGATCTGGCAAACTGCCTGAATGCGATGGGTGCTGACATTCAGGGTGCAGGCACTGATACTATCGTCGTGAATGGCGTCGAAAGCCTTCACAGCTGTTCTTACGATGTGCTACCGGACCGTATCGAAACGGGTACATTCCTGGCTGCGGCGGCTGCAACGGGCGGCAGTGTTAAGGTTAAAAATACCGATCCAACTACGCTGGATGCGGTATTGCAAAAGTTGACTGAAGCGGGTGCAGAAATTACCTCCGGCGATGACTGGATCGCGTTGGACATGCACGGTAAGCGCCCTAAAGCAGTGAATATTACAACAGCCCCTTACCCTGCGTTCCCAACAGACATGCAGGCTCAGTTTGCTGCGATGAATGTGGTTGCAGAAGGGGTGAGTCGTATCAAAGAAACCGTGTTTGAGAATCGTTTTATGCACATGCAGGAGATGATCCGCATGGGTGCAAAGATTTCCATTGACGGCAATACTGCTGTAACTGAAGGGATTGAGGTGCTGCAGGCCGCGCCTGTTATGGCAACCGATCTGCGTGCATCAGCCAGTTTGGTGATTGCAGCGTTGGTGAGCGACGGTGACACGGTGATCGATCGTATTTATCACATCGATCGCGGTTACGAGTGTATTGAAGAGAAATTGCAGTTATTAGGTGCGCGTATTAAGCGTGTGCCAGGTTAAATACAGGTATTGAGAGTAGCATGAAGCAGCAACTGACCATCGCGCTGTCCAAAGGGCGTATCCTCAAAGAGACCCTGCCTCTGTTGGCAGCGGCTGATATTGTTCCGGCTGAGGATATCTTCAGTAGCCGTAAGCTTATCTTTGATACGAACCATGAGCATATCAAGTTTGTGGTGATTCGTGCGACCGACGTGCCAACGTATGTTGAGTATGGTGGTGCGGATATGGGGATCGCCGGTAAAGATGTGTTGCTTGAGCATGGTGCTAAAGGCTTGTATGAACCACTGGATCTGAAGATTGCCCGTTGCAGGCTGATGGTTGCCGGTATGAAGGGTGCGCCTGCGGTTGAAGGTCGTATGAAAGTGGCGTCCAAGTTCGTCAATATCACCCGTGATTACTTTGCTAAGCAGGGTGTTCAGGTTGATATCATCAAATTGTACGGCGCGATGGAGCTGGCACCTATTATGGGTCTGGCGGATCGCATCGTAGATATTGTTGATACTGGCAATACGCTGCGCGCTAACGGTCTGGAACCGATGGAATCGATTGATGATGACATCAGTTCCCGTCTGGTTGTCGGACAGGCATCCATGAAAATGAAACACAAACAGATTCAGCCGATTTTGGATAAGCTGGCGGCCGCTATCGATGCCAGAGAGGCGGAGGCATCTGTATGAGTGACCTGAGTATTACCCGTCTGGATTCTCAGCAGGATGACTTTGCAGCTGAACTGGACCGTCTTTTGGCTTGGGAATCCGTATCTGATGGTAAGGTTAATCAGATTGTTGATGAGATTCTGGGGCGTGTGAAGGCCGAAGGTGATGCAGCAGTGGTTGAATATACCAACCGCTTTGATCGTCTACAGGTTGAATCTATGGCTGAGCTGGAGATGAGTCAGGAGCGTTTGCACAATGCTCTCGACAATCTGCCTGCTGAGCAGCGCCAGGCCTTGGAGACGGCCGCTGAGCGTGTGCGTGGTTATCACGAGCGCCAGAAAGGTGAGTCTTGGCAGTACTCCGAAGCTGACGGCACAATGCTGGGCCAGAAAGTAACCCCGATGGACCGTGTTGGCTTGTATGTGCCGGGTGGTAAGGCATCCTACCCATCATCAGTCCTAATGAACGCAATGCCGGCAAAAGTTGCGGGTGTGGCCGAGATTATTATGGTCGTGCCGACGCCGGATGGTGAGGTGAACGAGCTGGTGCTGGCTGCGGCTGCGCTGGCGGGTGTTGATCGTGTCTTCTGTGTGGGTGGCGCTCAAGCGGTTGCTGCTCTGGCTTACGGTACTGAAACTGTGCCGAAAGTGGATAAGATCGTCGGTCCTGGCAATATCTTTGTTGCTACGGCTAAGCGTGCGGTTTTTGGTGCCGTTGGCATCGATATGATCGCAGGTCCATCTGAAATTCTTGTTGTCTGTGATGGCAAGACGGACCCTGACTGGATCGCAATGGATCTGTTTTCACAGGCAGAGCATGATGAAGATGCGCAGTCTATTCTCGTGTCTCCTGACGCTGATTTTATTAGTGCAGTGGAAGCGAGCATTAATAAGCTGCTGCCAACGATGGAGCGAAAATCGATTATCGACGTCTCTTTACGTGAGCGTGCTGCGCTGATTAAAGTGAAGGACATGGACGAAGCGATGGAAGTGACCAATCGCATCGCGCCAGAGCATCTTGAATTATCGGTTGAAGATCCTGAATCATTAGTGCCGAAGGTGCGTCATGCTGGGGCGATTTTCATGGGACGGTATACCGCGGAAGCGCTGGGTGATTACTGTGCTGGCCCCAACCATGTTTTGCCGACATCGGGTACCGCACGCTTTTCTTCGCCACTGGGTGTCTATGATTTCCAGAAGCGTTCATCACTGATTATGTTCTCCGCAGAGGGTGCTTCAGAGATGGGTAAAGTGGCGTCTGTACTGGCGCGCGGAGAAAGCCTGACAGCTCACGCCCGTTCTGCTGAATACCGTATCAAGAAAGATTGATCGCTACTGGGTGATCGACAAATAAAAAAGGCTCCCTGGCGGAGCCTTTTTTATAGTCTGAATGTCTCTGTGTTATATCAGCTGCGGCTGCGTGGTCGTTCAAAGATTTTCACTGTCAGAGACAGTTGCTGATCGTTTCGAATGACATCAATGCTAATCTCGTCACCCGGCTTATATTTGGCGATTTGGTCCATGGATGTCCGGCGATCACGGATCGGTTTATCGTTGATCGCAATCATGATATCCCCGGGTTGAATCCCCGCCTGATGGGCGGGTCCGTTTCGAAAAATACCGGCGATAATAAGACCACGCGTATCAGACATGCCAAACGATTCGGCTAACTGGGGTGTGAGTTCCTGTACTTCAATGCCCAGCCAGCCACGAATAACCCGGCCATGCTGGATCAAATCCTGCATAACCTGCTTCGTCAGGTTGGATGGGATTGCAAACCCAATACCCTGAGAGCCGCCTGATTTTGTATAAATGACGGTATTGATACCAATCAGGTTACCGTAAGCATCGATCAATGCTCCGCCTGAGTTGCCTGGATTAATGGCGGCGTCTGTCTGAATAAAATCTTCATAGGTATTCAGGCCCAGACTATTACGTCCTGTGGCGCTGATGATGCCCATAGTGACTGTTTGGCCAACGCCAAATGGGTTGCCTATCGCGAGAGTTACGTCGCCAACCTGAATGCCATCTGAGTCCGTAAGTGTGATGCTGGGCAGGCTTTCCAGATCAATCTTCAGAACGGCAAGGTCTGTTTCCGGATCGTTGCCGATCAATGAGGCCATTGCCTCTCTGCCGTCTTTCAGAGCGACAACAATACTATCGGCACCTTCGATCACATGGTTATTAGTGGCAATGTAACCTTGTGGGCTCAGAATAACGCCTGAACCTAAGCTGGATTCAATGCGTTGCCTGTGTGGTGTATCGCGCTGATCAAGGAAATTACGGTAAAACGGGTCATCAGCGAGGGGTGTTTTTTGCTTAACCAGTGTCCGGGTATAGATATTTACGACGGCAGGCGCAGCAATGTTTACCGCATCCGCATACGACACAGGTCCCTGGCCTCGAGCGCCAGCGGGTTGTAGGGAGGGCTTATCCGTCTGCCGGATTTCTACCGTGTTAACCTTAGGGGCAAACAGGTCAGGAAAAAACTGCAGCAGAATAATCGCTGCGAATATACCGGTGACGACGGGCCATAGTAAAAAAGAGAATCTTCGCATTGTCTCGGGGTTGAAGGTTTAACGGGATTCTTGAATTATACGAAGATAACAATGGTTATGTGAATCTGAATCAGGATTATATGTCGATAAGTAGGAAAGAACTGGTCAACTATCTGGACCAAAGGCTTACACCGGAACGTTTTCGCGACTATGCGCCGAATGGGTTGCAGGTCGAAGGGTGTGAGCAGGTGAGTCGTATTGTGACAGGTGTGACGGCGTCGCAGGCGCTGATTGATGCCGCTGTCGCGTGGAATGCTGATGCGATATTGGTACACCACGGATATTTCTGGAAAGGGGAAAATCCCTGTATTACCGGAATGAAACAGCGACGTATTAAGACCTTACTGCAGCATGATATCAATCTACTGGGCTATCACCTGCCACTGGATGCGCATTCGGAGATTGGTAATAACGCGGTTTTGGCCAAATTGCTGGGAATAACGGTCACCGGCGGATTGGAAGAGGGTAACCCCCTCAGTATCGGCGTGACGGGCAGACTTGATGCGCCTATGAGTTTGCAGGAGCTGGGTGATCGCGTCAGTCAGGTTTTAAATCGCCCTCCCATGCTTATTGCGGGTGGGGAGCATCGGATTACCACAATCGGTTTGTGTACCGGTGGTGCACAAGGCTATATCGAGAAAGCTATTGATCTTGGATTAGATGCATATTTGTCGGGTGAAATTTCAGAACCCACGGTGCATAGTGCGCGTGAAAATGGCGTTCACTACATTGCAGCCGGGCATCATGCAACAGAGCGCTTTGGCGCGAAAGCCTTAGGGGAAGAGCTGGCCGAAAAGTTTGGTATTGAGCAGATGTTTGTGGATATCGATAATCCAGTCTGATCAGTACAGTATTTGGGTACAAAAAACCGGCCTATATGAGCCGGTTTTTTGTACTGGATAAACGAGTAATCATTCAGGCTGGTTTAGTCGTTTCTTCAGTCTTGTTCTCTTCTTTTTTCTCTGCAAAGTCAGCAGGATCAGCAGGGGTTTCTTCACCCTCCTTTTCACCTTCTTTCAGACCGAAGGTTTCAGACAGCGTACCTTCTTCGTCTGGTTTTTTCGGTGCGTAATCCAGTGGTGCTGCCATTGAGCTATCGCTCTCTTCAGACGTTTCGGATGCTGTAGCGTCTGCGACAACATCTTCTTCAGGTTCTGCGGTCAGACGTGGCTGAGCAGCTTCTTCCAGCGTACGGGTCGCAACGTCACTACTGCACAGTTCAACAGAGCTTTTCGCCAGATGCAGGTGAACCGCTTTGTAGCTATCGGTCAGACTGCTGACCAGATCGGCCGTCTCTTCAAAGTGTGTTGTGACCTTCTCTTTGTATTCCGCCAGTTCGCGTTGAGTTTCGTCCAGCTGCTCAATCAGCTCTAGCTGACGATTGTCATTGCCGCCAGAACGTCCCAGCAAATAACCAATCAAAGTACCCACGATTAGTGCTACAACGGCGATGATCCATACAGTACTGCTTGCGTCCACGAGTGCTCCTTCTAGTCTGAAAGGGGGTCAGAAAAGTGTCATAAAACTACTGACAAGGATATAGCAATCAGTGCTGAAAGCCCATATGCCCTGTACGTGCAGTATTGTGCTGTTTGCGCCAGATCATGGGTATAAGCGATTAGTCGGCTTTGCCCGCGCGCCAGTCCTGTGCGTCTTGATGACGTGCAGCCAGATACTCAATTTGTTCCTTCAGAATACCGCACGCGAGATCGGCATCCTGTTGTTGAATCGCCTCGAGCAAACGCCGGTGATGGTCAATGATGACCGTACGCTCGCGAAATCGATAAGCGATCATATTCGCAACGGGCTGCAACGCTTCGATGACGGCATACATCACAAAAGCGAGCATGCGATTACCACTGGCATCGGCAATTATTCGGTGGAATCGAACGTCAGAGGCGCAGAAATCTTCCGCAGTGATACGTTCATCTGTCTGGACTTCCAGCTCGTGGATTAGCGCGCTAAGTTGGCTTTCGCTACGGTGTTGCGCCGCCAGGCGACAGCAGGTGCTTTCCAGTTCGAGACGAGCAGCGTTAATTTCGTCCAGATCCACCTCTTTCAGACTGACGAGCATCGTTGCCGCACTGGTCAGGCTATCGCTGAGTTGGGCAACTGAAGGCTTGGTGACAAATGTCCCGCCAGTGGGGCCGCGTTTTGAGCGGACCAGATTTTTTGCCGCAAGGCGTTTCAAGGCTTCACGAATCGTCGGACGGGATACTTGATATCGCTTGGATAACTCATCTTCTGTCGGCAAACGATCATCGGCTTTCAGCGTGCCATCAAGGATCGCTTCCTGCAGTTGATCGGCAATCTGACTGGATAGGCTGCTGCGATTTACCGGTTCTACCTCAAAGCTCAAAGGGGTGCTCTCCGATACTGAATAGTTGATCAGAGACTATTCTAACGTAAGAAAGCGTTGACTTGAATTTTTATTAATTTATATTTGTAAGACAAATTAACTTAATGATCGAGGACGAAGTGATGTTCAAAGCATTAGTGCTGAATGAGGTCGAAGGTAAAACGGTTTCCGCTGTGGAGTCGCTGGAGCTGGATGCATTGCCGGCTGAAGATGTGCTGGTTGAGGTCGATTACTCGTCCCTGAACTACAAAGACGGTCTGGCAGTGACCGGTACCGGAAAGATCATTCGTAACTTCCCAATGGTGCCAGGTATTGATCTGGTTGGTACGGTTGTGGAGTCGGCATCCGATGATTACAGCGCAGGTGACAAAGTTGTCATGACGGGCTGGGGCGTTGGTGAAAATTATTGGGGTGGCTACTCCCAAATGGCGCGTATGAAACCTGAATGGCTGGTACATCTGCCTGAAGGTATGGAGCCGCGCAAAACCATGGAGATCGGTACCGCCGGTTTGACCGCAATGTTATGTGTTATGGCGCTGGAAGACGGTGGTGTATTGCCAACCAGTGGCCCGGTCATTGTTACAGGTGCTGCAGGCGGTGTCGGCAGTGTTGCGGTGAGTATTCTGGCTGGATTGGGGTACGAAGTGGCTGCAGTGACAGGACGTCCGGAAACTGAAGCGTATCTGCGCGAGCTGGGGGCGACTACGATACTGACGCGAGAAGAGATGGCTGAAAAAAGTCGTCCGCTGGAACGTCAGCGTTGGGCGGGTGCTGTTGATACCGTGGGTGATGCAATTCTGGCGCGTGTGCTGGCGGAAATGAACTACAGTGGTGTTGTGGCGGCCTGCGGTTTGGCTGGTGGTTTTAAACTGCCAACCACGGTTATGCCATTTATTCTGCGTAACGTGCGTCTGCAGGGTGTAGATTCCGTGATGTGTCCGGTTGCACGCCGTCAGGAAGCCTGGGGCCGTCTACAGAGTCAGCTGCCTGATTCTGCACTGGGTGAAATCTCTGAACTGATCTCACTGGATCAGGTTGACGATTACGCTAATCGGATTGTAAATGGTCAGGTACGTGGTCGTGTGGTGGTTGATCTGAAGAAATAATCACCGGAACCAAAAAAAAGCCTGTCGTTGTGACAGGCTTTTTTGTATCTGTAGTAATTAGGTGTTAGCCGAAGAGGCCATCAGCACGTGGTTTAATCAGGATAGGCAAATAACGGATCAGGAACAGTATCCACGCCAGCATCCACAAAGTACCAGACAAATGTAATCCGGCCAGATACGGGATTGGCAGATGCGTGATAGAAACTCGAATCACCGCAGCCAGCGTCATCAGGATAAAGGCCGCTACAATCATCGGGGTCACGGCCAGAGGGCGTCCGGTATGACCAAGGGAGACACGAGCCATCATGCCAAGTGTGATCAGGCCAATACCGCCCACCGCAAAGCTATGAATTGCAATTGAACTGCTGACCAGCCCCGCAGAGGCGAGTGCCGTGAGAGCAAAACCCACCGGGATAAAGAGATAGCCCAACTGTAAAATCCACACCAGCGGGTTTTTGAAAATTGCCGGGCTGAACCAACCGTATAAGCGTACGAAACTCAGTACACAAACGATCACTGAAGCGATGCTAATCAAGGTGCTAAAACCACTCAGGGTCACTGCCAACCAGATGGCCGTGGCTGGGATGATCGACTTCTCAATCCACGCATAGCGTGTGCATGTCACGCCTTCGACACCTCGTTCGGTGAAGAAGGGAATAACGCGTCCGCCAATCACAGTGATGACCAGCAATACCAAATACAGCGCTACGTGGAGGCCCTTGAGCGCGGTGTTCTCCGTGATACCCAGTATCTCCAGATGAACCATGAGGTTCGCGATAAAAAACGCGGCCAGAATAGGAATGAACAGTAAGTTCCTGTAGTTTGCCGACCGGAGAATCGGTATTGCGATTCCCACCGCTACAACCGGTGCAAATGCCAGATCGACGACGGCGATGAGCCACTCCGGCAGTCCTGGAATAAAGGGCATAAAGCGGGCAATGAACCAGACGGCGGTAATCAGCATCAGAGGTTTGCCGAAAGGGGTCTGTACATTGGTCCAGTTACGGACCGCGGTGAGCAGAAACCCACCGATGATCGCCAGCGTAAAGCCAAAAATCATTTCGTGTGCATGCCAGTACATCGTGTTGCTGTAATACTGCACGCTCATGCCGCTGCTGTAGAGCACCAACCAGATACCTAGTAGAACAACCGCAGAGATTGCACCTAAGAGAAAAAATGGACGGAAGCCTAAATTGAACATCGCAAAAGGTGGGCTTTTGCGTGGCTCATTAATTGAGATCATGAATGCTGTCTCCGCGAAGTTTAAGGCGGTGGTATACTGCTGGCAATCCTGCCATTTGAACGGTAACGCTATGCCAACCGCTGCTTTCAGTCATGTTGCGGCCCTGACTTTCAGCTTTGATGCCGCATTATTTCATAATGTGCATAAAAAATACATGTTAAATGCTTTCTTCAGTCTTTGGCTGATGCTGATTTCTGGCAGTGTATTGAGCGAGATCAGCGTTGTCGATGACCAGGGGCAGGTTCTGATCCTGCCGCAACCTGCCAATCGGGTGATCAGTTTAGCGCCTCACGTGACAGAAAATCTCTACGCGATCGGTGCGGGTGATCTGTTGGTGGGGGCTGTCTCCTATTCAGATTACCCTGAGGCGGCAAAGTACCTCCCGCGTGTGGGCGATTATGCGAACTTGAATATAGAGCGTATTTTGTCTTTGCAGCCTGATCTGGTAGTCGCATGGATTGACGGTTCTCCCGGATCACAATTGGAACGAATCGAATCACTCGGTATTCCCGTGTTACGTGAATCCCCCGATAGTTTTGCTGAGATCGCCAGTGCTCTGCGCAGGCTGGGGGCGGTGACAGGGCGGAATGAGGGGGCAGAACAGGCCGCAACCGATCTGGAGCAGCGGATCAGAGTATTACGTGAAAAACACCGGTCCCAGACACCGCTCCGGGTGTTTTATCAGCTTTGGCATCAGCCGTTGATTACCGCCAATAGTAGTCAACTCATCGATCAGATTATCCAGCTGTGTGGTGGTGGAAATATCTTCGCCAATCGTCCAGAGGTTGCACCACGTGTGAACATCGAAGCGGTGATCGCGGCAGATCCCGATCTTATACTGGCAGGCGTAGAGCGGCACGACCCTCACTGGCGAGATCACTGGCAGCCCTGGTCTCAGATGAAAGTAATACGTTATCAGTTGTTATATGGCGTTGATGCAGATGCGATTCATCGTGCCACGATGCGTGCCGTAGACGGGGCTGAACAGGTATGCATACAGCTGGATGAGGCGCGTACAATTTTGCAGCGGGTTAATGCGGAGAAACAAAAGCAGCCATGAAACAGTTGATATTGGGCGGTGCCCGCTCGGGGAAAAGTCGTTTGGCAGAACAGCGGGCTCAGAATTTCGGCTGTCGTGTAGTTTACATCGCCACCGCTCAGGCGGGGGATGGTGAGATGTCAGACCGTATTTTACGTCACCGGGAACAGCGTCCGGCTGAATGGGGATTGGTCGAAGAGCCGATCGCGTTGGCTCAAGTCTTACATGAACATGCAGCGGATGATGTCTGTTTGCTGGTCGACTGCCTGACCTTGTGGGTTACAAATATATTATTAGCTGATCCCGGCGTTTTAGAGCGGGAATTGAATGCCCTGTATCAGGTATTGGACAATTTGCCGGGAGAACTGATTTTTGTAAGTAACGAAGTCGGTTGGGGGATTGTCCCGATGGGCGAGTTAAGTCGCCAATTTCAGGATCAGGCGGGTTGGTTACATCAGCGCTTGGGTGAAATTTGCGATCGTGTGACATTAACCGTCGCTGGTATTCCGCTGGAGATCAAACAGCCTTTATGAGTACACAGACTATGAATACCTGGTTGCATGAGCCCGTTGCCGTTTGTGATATGGATCATCAGCGTGCGGCCTATCAGCATCAAGCGGTATTAACCAAGCCGTTGGGAGCGTTGGGTGAGCTTGAAACTGTTGCGGTACGTTTAGCTGCAATGCAAGGGCGCTTTAAGCCGCAAGTGGACAATGTGCAGATCACGGTATTTGCAGCGGATCACGGCATCGCCGCAGCGGGTGTGTCAGCTTATCCGCAGGAAGTCACCGCGCAGATGGTGATGAATTTTGCATCTGGTGGTGCAGCGATCTCTGTATTAGCGCGTCATTTGGGTGCCCGGTTTGAAGTTGTGGACCTGGGCACGCTAGCGACCGTGCCCGAACATGACAATGTTATTTCACGCGTTATTGCGAAAGGCACTGAGGATTTTTCGACGGCGGCTGCAATGAATGCAGATCAGTTGAGTCGAGCACTAAAGGTTGGGTTTGAACGTATTGAGCAATCTCTATCGGCCCCCCCGGATCTGTTTATTGCGGGTGAAATGGGGATTGGAAATACGTCGTCGGCCAGTGCGTTGGTTGCTACGTTGCTTCAGCGCCCGGCAAGAGAGCTGGTTGGACCGGGTACGGGATTGGACGCGGCGCGGGTCGAACAGAAAGCACAACGGATTCAACAGGCGCTGGATTTACATCAAGTCGCGGCGGATCAGCCGTTAAAGGCGCTGCAATGTCTCGGTGGTTTCGAGATTGCGGCCATGACCGGAGCATATATCCGTGCGGCACAGCGAGGGATTCCGGTGTTGATTGATGGTTTTATCAGCACGGCGGCAGCGATGATTGCCATTGCGATGAAGCCCGAGGTCAAAAACTGGTTTATTTACGGTCACTGCTCTGATGAACCGGCGCATCAGCTGTTGTTGGATCATCTGCAGGTGACACCGTTGCTTAAGCTGGGGATGCGTCTTGGCGAAGGCAGTGGGGCGGCATTGGCGGTAGACCTTCTGCGTGCGGCGTGTCGTCTTCATGCGGAGATGGCAACATTTGCTGAAGCGGGTGTGGCAGATAAAGATTCCACAGGATGAAAGGGGGCAGACATTGATGCGGACCTTAACTCTTGATCTGTTACGCCATGGGGAAACTAAGGCACAAGGTATTTATCAGGGGGTAACTGATGTGCCGCTCTCAGTCACGGGCCAAAAACAGATGGAGAGAGCCGTGTCTCGTTCTATTGGCTGGCAGAAAGTTCTGTACTCTCCTTTACAACGTTGTGCTCAATCTGCCATTAAGGTCGCAGCGCAATATGGGCTATCCTGTGCAGAGGTCGCCTGGTTACAGGAGTACGACTTCGGTGACTGGGATGGCAGAACGCTCAGTGAGGTCTATAGTGAACAACCAGAGCGTGTTGATGCGTTCTGGCGTGATCCGGCGCACAATACTCCGCCTGGAGGTGAAAGTATTAAGGCTCTCCAGCAACGCGTGCTCTCTGGCCGGGATGGGTTACTGAATGACTCCGATGACCACCTGCTGTTGGTGACACATGGGGGTGTGATTCGTACTTTGATCGCAGATTGCTTAAAGATTGATCCCGCGCGCTGGAGTCATATTCGTTTGGATCATGCCCACTTTACCCGGCTCAGATTTTACTGTGATCAAACACAGATCTGGCCCGAACTTGTCACTTGTAATGTTGCTCAATTGCCGTCGCAGGCGTTGTAACCCATTGATGGAAACTGGCTGTTGAATTACTCCGATACCCTTCGTTTTGTGTACGAAAAACTTGACCGGTTGGGTGACTTGCCGGTGTTCAGTACGACCGTTAACCGAATTCAACAAGTCAGTAGTTCCGAAGAGAGTGACGCCATGGCATTAGCGATGGCGATCATGAAAGATGCCAATCTCTCCGCGAAAATTCTGAAAATAGCGAACTCCTCAACCTATCATCGTGGTGGTGCGGCTATTACTGTCGTGTCGCGCGCAGTGGTGTTGATTGGCTTTAAAAAGATCAAAAACATCTGCCTCACCTTGAAGTTGGTTGAGGGTTTTCACAAGAGTCACCCCGATATCAATACTCCAGGATTGCTGATGCGTGCATTTCTCAATGCCAATATTGCCAGTGATCTGGCGATACGCAGCAACCATGTCAGTGATGCTGAAGAAGCTTACATTAATGCCCTGTTGTACGGATTGGGTGAGATTGTGATCGCCCATACGATGCCTTCGGTTTACCGAAAAATGCTGGTGGAGCGTAAAAAGGCTGAACTGCCCTGGCGTAAGATCCAGCTGAAAATGCTGGGCGGCACATTTAGCGATCTGGGGCAGGATCTGGCGCGTAGCTGGGGGCATCCTCCGTCAGTAGTGCACGCGATGTCGGTGAAAAGTGAGTTTGTTGAAGGTGATCATGCTGCTCAGATAGCGGGTTTAAGTTATCAGTTGCTTGAACAGTTGTATGATCTTGATGACCACGGCGATCACCCCTACGGCGAGTTGGTTGATGATTTGGGTACAGTGACCGGTTTGGATGCTGATCAGATCGGCGAGACGGCACTGCGTTGTTATCAAAAAGTTTCTCAGATGGCATCTGACTATGGCCTGAGTTGCGCCAGTATGGCGAGAAAGTACACCCCGAGTGGGCATGAAGCAAAAGATGAATTGATGCGTCAGATGGCCTTTATTACGGCGCAAAGTGGTTCTGTCGATGATGACGCACAGGGTGTTGTTGAGCTTGATGATGAGCAGACCCCCTCAGCTGAACAGCAGCTGGATTACCTGCATCAGGTCACCGAGATGATCAATCAGGGGGAAGCGCTCCCGACAATTCTGAAAACCGTTATTGAAGCAATGGCGGGTTGCACGCGACTGGATCGTGTGCAGCTATGCCTGCTTAATCGCGGTGGTACACGGCTTGAGCCAAAAATGTCTGATGGCGATGCTATTGAACCTCTCCAACGGTATTTTTCCCGTAGTAAGGACGGCAGCAACAACGATATGTTTTTCCGTGTTATTGCGCGTGGTGCAACGTTGTTGGTCAGTGACATCGACGAAAATGGCTGGCACGAACGGATACCGGCTGACTTCATTCAACAGGTGCGTTGTCAGGGGTTTGTTGTGGCGCCGATTGTGGTGAAGGAAAGAGTGATAGGCATGCTTTATGGAGATCGTTTAAAAGGGCAAGGCGCACTGGATGAACAGGACTTTAAAGTGTTCAGCCAGTTTGCCAGTCAGGCGCGTTTAGCACTGCTTAACGCCTGAGTTGCTTCGCCTACAGTCGTTATTCTGTCGCGCCTTTGATAAAAGACTTGGTGTTTTCCCAGGCTTTCTGGCTGGCGTCTACGGCTGTTTCTGCGCCTTTTTTGCCGACTTCGATCACAGTCTCTGCACCTTTTTCAGTGGAGCATGCGGCACGCTGAGCGATGCATTTCGACTTGCAACCGGTCGCAGCTGCATCGTCGCCCAAATGGGTCACTTTGCATTTGCTTTCACAAAACGTTTGTTTCATACCGCAGTCGGCCAGCACCGGGCCAGAAATCAGCAGGGCCGCGGACAGCAATAAATAACGCATATTTTTCCCCTAATTGAAGATTGATTTCACGCATGCCAGAGAGCCGGCAGGGTGTTTAGGGAACCTTCGAACTTATTCGTAGGTTCCTTGGCTCGCTATTATAAGTGGCTGGACTGAATAAGTCCTGAACCCGGGATTCAGCTACGTTGTTTACGTGGCTGCCAGAGTACTTCGCCAGTGCCTTCGCGTGCGAGAATGCGGGCGGCAACAAACAGCAGATCGGATAAGCGGTTCAGGTATGCCGCACCCTGAGGATTGATATATTCCTCATGTCCCAGTTCAACCATACGTCGTTCCGCCCGACGGCAGATACTGCGGGCCAGTTGGCAATTCGCGGCTACGCGGCTGCCACCCGGCAGAATAAATTCCTTCAGGGGTGGCAAACTCTCGTTGAGACGGTCCAGAACAACTTCCAGTCCTTCCACAACTTCTTCTGTGATCACCTGATAGGATTCATCTGCCACCGCGAGCTCTCCACCCAGATCAAACAGATCATGTTGCAAGGGTGTCAGGTCGTTGACGAGCGCGTGCTCTGGCTCCAGATCCGCAATTAAGACACCCAGTAGGGAGTTGAGTTCATCCACCGTACCTAAGGCTTCGATACGAGGATGAGTTTTAGCAACGCGGGAGCCATTGGCCAGTGCAGTGGTGCCCTGATCACCGGTACGGGTGTAGATGCGATTTAGACGGTCAGACATGTGTAGGCCTCATACAAAACGGGGCCAATGACGGCCCCGTGGTTTGAATCTGTTAGAAACTATAGCCTAATGTCAGCATCAGCTGGCGACCGGCTGCAGGATAGTAGGCACTACCTCCCGGAAGCCAGGGTGCGGCGATGGTGTAAGCATCGTATTCTTTGTCGAACAGGTTGTTGATACGCAGTGACGCATCCCATTGCTGGAACGACCAACGTACGTTAGCGTTGACCACCGTGTAGCCTCCAACTTGACTCAGGCTGTTCGCTTCATCGTCATCCCTGAACTGGGCGCCGGTATATTTAGCGTCCAGATAGACATTGGTTTCGTTTGTTAGCTGATAGTCGAGTCCCAGTGCAACGCTGTGGTTAGGGACGTAAGGAACTTCGTTTCCTGCATGCGTGCCAGCCTTGATCTCTGAATCCGTATAGCTGTAGTTTCCGGTTAGCTGCAGATCAGGCGTCAGACCATGACGGGCACTAAGAATCAATCCGCGGCGGCGAGATTCGTCCAGGTTTTCGTTGGCAAATGTGGTCGCGTTGTATTTGATTTCGTTATCCAGGTCCAACTGGAACACTGTCGCTTGTAGCTGAGTGGTGGATTGAGACCATTCCCAGCCAAACTCCAGTGAGGTGCCTTCCTGTGGTTTCAGAAAGGTTTCACCGGCTGGCAGAGCCGCCAGTTCATCCATATTGGCATAACGGAAGCTTTCGTCACGACGCAGGAAAACACGCTGTTCTGCTGAAAGCTGATAGGTCAGGCCGATCTCTTTTACAAAACGAGACTGGGAGTTGTCTTGGTTATTGCGAAGGTCGATATCCTTTACCCGGCTTTCACGGCCACCAATAGTCAGTTGCAGATCATCTAAGATCAGTGGCATCTGCGCACGGGCGTATATCGCATTGGCTGTTTGTTGGCGGGTTTGCGGAGAGTAGCCGCCGCGTACGTAATCGGTACGGTGGCGGTCGTAACCCAGCGTGATATCTGCGTGGCCTAGCTTACCCAATAACCGGGGTGTGAAGGATTTAACCCGCGTATCCTGAGTGTAATCGGAAAACAGAATACCCTTACCGTCTGTATCGCGAATGCTGTATTCACCTCGCAGTTCCCATTGCTCTGCCAGGTCCTGTTCCAGACCCAGAACAACCACGTCGCTGTCGTAATTAAGGAAATCAGATGAGGTGCTTTGACGACGGTTGGCCTGTTTCTGATTAATATGCAGAGAGTTGGGCAGCTCTACATCATCTTCTGTTTTCTGTAACTCAACGAACACGCGTCCGCTGTCGTGAATCTTCTCAATTTCGCCAAAAACGTTGTTAAAGTCGGTGGCGCTATGATCACGGTAGTTATCTGCATGCTGGGATTCGGCGCTCAGGCGTAGACCAAAACCGTTATCAAATCCTCGGCTGTATGCCAGGTTGTAGCGTTCCTGATCATCGGAACCTCGACTGATGCTGATGCGTCCCTGAGCATCGGTAATGGGTTGGGTAATGATGTTGATAACACCACCAACGGCCTGTTCTCCGTATAACGTACCCGCACTACCCTGAATGATTTCGATGCGCTCAATATCGTTCAGTGCAATCAGGTTGAGGTTCGGCGCTTCCAGTGTCTGATTGTTCAGGCGGCGTCCATTGACCAGTACGAGCACGTTGTTGGTGCTGTTTTGGCCAAATCCACGCATGGAGATTGCAACGCGATTATTGGTACCTGAGGCGTCACGCAGATGCAGTCCGGGTTGGGTACGTAAAACATCAGCGATGTTGTTGGCACCGCTGGCTTCGATCTGCTCAGCGGACACAACGTTGACCATTGTTGGTGTGGTGTTGCCGGAAGCTTCGAAACGGGTGGCAGATACGATGACCGTATCCAGCTGAGTATCCTGCGCGTAAGCAGGCAGGGCTGCCAGCAGGGCAGCAGACAGAGACAGTGTATTCTTCATGATTCCCCTTGCAATGTGCCCACCGCACACTGTCAGAAAATGAGGTCACTGGTCGGTCTCCGGACTCACGACAGGCGGTTTTATTCGCGGAGGAGACCGCGCCTTCCCAGACTTTTAAAATCCAGTGGATATGCGGTCACCTATGTCGTTTACCGTTGCGGGGGCAGTGCTGGAATCTCACCAGTCTTCCCGATTATCCCTATGTTATTAGGCTCCAGTAACAGGCGCCGCGTAGTGTAGGGTTTGTTAGCTCAATGGGCAATTGAAAGGCAGTCAGTGGAAGATGAAGGTCATTCATGAACATCTTGTCATTCTGACTTTTCTTTCAAGTCGTTATAAAGCTGCTCATTGGCAGGAAGTTCTATGCCCGCGATTTGCGCTTGTTTTAACAAATAGCCAGTAATGAAATCTAATTCCGTTTTACGTTGATGGCGCACGTCCTGAAGCATTGAGGAGAAATTGCTGCCTGTGGCTTTTGCGACAATTTCTGCCTGTTGCAGAATTGGCCCGTCAAACAGTTTCAGATGCTTGTGATGACAGAGTTGTTCGATCTCATAGCACAACCGCGCCATATGCTGATGTTTCTCCGGGTCTTCGGCTAAGGCTCCATTGCGGCAATCGTAGAAAGCGGTGAGTGGATTGATGGCGCAATTGATCGCCAGCTTTCGCCATAGACTGAGTTCAATCGATGGGTCTGCCACTAATTTGAGTGGTGCTGCCGGTGTCATCCCGGCAGGGAGGTTGGGCAGATCTCCCTTCGAGAGTGCGCCCACTTTAGTCTCTCCGTGTCCGGCATACACCACATGAAAAGGAGACTTAAGCCAGGCCCCATCGGTTGTGGATGCGGCCCAAACATTGATCGGCGCCATAAGTTCTGCTGCTTGCTGCTGAGCGCCCATTCCATTTTGTAATATCACGATTGATGCGTTGGACCGGCATTTGTCCTTCAGCGGTTGGATGGCGCTGGCGGTATCGTATGCCTTAGTCGTCACCAGTAGATGGCTGATGTTATCGCATCTGTCAGCGAGACAGGCTTCAACTGCATAGTCTTCGGTTGTGTCATTTGTTTCCAGACGAACCGATCCCGCTTTCTCAAATTCATCCAATCGGTGGGAATTCCGCAGAATCATTGTCACCTTGTGGCCAGCCTTTACCAGATGGGCGGCCCAGAGGCAGCCGATAGAGCCTGCACCCAAAATATGCCAGTGATCAGCCATTGATTCGTTTTCCTGTGTATCGCTTCGGTTCGAGGGAGAGCTGTAATGATAACTATCTGAACGACAGGGTGAAATGGGTCAGAGGCTCATATAAAATCCCAGTATTGGTTAAAATTACAGGAGCAATCAATGCCATCTTTTGACGTAGTATCTGAACTGGATACTCATGAGCTGACCAACGCTGTCGATCAGGCCAACCGTGAAATTGATAAACGCTATGATTTTAAAGGCGTGGATGCCACATTCGAGCTGAATGATGATTCTATCGTGATGATTGCTGAGGTTGATTTCCAGCTACAGCAGATGATGGATGTTCTGCGGACAAAGATGGTCGCGCGCAAAATTGATATCCGTTGTATGGATGTTAAGGATGCTGAAATGGCTAACATGCGTGCGCGTCAGACGGTTGTACTGAAGCAGGGTCTGGATCAGCCTACCGCGAAAAAGATCACCAAAATGATCAAAGACGATAAAAAGCTGAAAGTGCAGACACAAGTACAGGGTGAACAGGTACGTGTGACGGGCAAGAAACGTGATGACCTGCAGCAGGTGATTGCGATGTTACGTGAATCTGATCTGGATATTCCTCTCCAGTTTAACAACTTCCGCGATTGATCGTTGTCTCACCGCAACATGCTTTAATTGACTTAAAACGGAGCTGCTTATGCAGGAGCCTCAGGCCAGCTGGCGTGAATCGCTTGGGGCTTTTCTTCATCCCCGTGTTGTTGTGATGTTGTTCTTGGGGTTCTCTGCGGGAATTCCCATTCTCCTTATCTTTTCTTCTCTTTCGCTCTGGCTGCGTGAAGCCGGAGTTGAACGTGCTGCGATTACGTTTTTCAGTTGGGCTGCACTGGGTTACTCCTTCAAATTTGTCTGGGCGCCGCTGGTGGATCAATTGCCTGTGCCCTGGTTATCGCGTTGGTTGGGGCGACGGCGTAGCTGGTTGCTAGTGGCGCAGTTTGCCATCATCGCTGCAATAGGCGCGATGGCGAGCATTGATCCGGCGTTGGGGCCGGAGAGTCAGACAGCGATGGCACTGGCGGCTGTTGCGTTGGGTTTCTCTTCTGCCACGCAGGATATTGTGATTGATGCCTACCGTATTGAAGCGGCGGATACACGATTGCAAAGCATGATGTCAGCAACCTATATCGCGGGTTATCGCGTGGCGATGGTGGTGGCGGGTGCGGGGGCTTTAGTGCTGGCATCGGGCTTTGGTACTGAGCTGGGCAACTATCAGTACAACGCCTGGAGCAATACCTATTGGATCATGGCTGCGGTGATGCTGGTGGGGATTGCGACAACTCTGATTATTAAAGAGCCTGCACTGAGTGAACAGCGCAACTATACGTACAGTGCACTCGAATACGGTCGGTTTTGCGTGCTGTTTGCGCTGGCGCTCGCCAGTTTTATCCTTTGTTTTTATTTCACGTCAGAGCAGTCGGTATTGCTGAAAGAGGGTCTGGCCGAGTTTGTTGGAAATCAGGCGCTAGGTTCGTTTGTTATTGAAGCGCTGCGTTTGGTATTGGCGGCCTGTGTGAGCTTTGTAGTGGCGGGGGCTTTGTTGAAAACCGGTTTGGTCCAACACTCGATGGTTGATGAAACCTATGTGGCTCCAGTGCGTGATTTTTTTGACCGCTACGGAGTAAAAGCTGCATTGTTCCTGTTGTTGCTGGTGGGCAGTTACCGGATCTCTGATATCGTACTGGGTGTGATTTCCAATGTCTTTTATCTGGATATGGGGTTCAGCAAAGAACAGATTGCGACAGCAGTAAAAACCTTTGGAGTGGTGATGGCCATCGTGGGCGGTTTTCTTGGCGGATTATTGGCCATGCGTCAGGGGGTGATGCGGATTCTGTTTCTGGGGGCGTTTCTATCGGCTGTGACCAACCTTCTGTTTATGATTCTTGCGGATAAAGGTGCGGATCTACTGTGGCTTTATATTGTAGTTGCCGCTGATAATCTCTCGGCAGGTTTAGCTGGCGCGGCATTTGTGGCGTTTTTATCCAGCCTGACCAGTATCTCTTTTACGGCGATGCAATATGCAATATTTAGCTCGCTGATGACCTTATTGCCGAAAGTGTTGGGTGGTTATTCCGGTTCCATCGTGGACAGTATCGGGTACGACTGGTTCTTTATCTTTACAACGTTGATCGGATTGCCGGTGCTGTTGCTGATCGTGATGGCGCGTCACTGGATTGGAATAGACGTTCTGCCACAGAAGACAGCCGTAAAGGTTGAATAAAAGAGCTCAGGCGTTTGAAGCGGCCGGGCTGAGTACGAAGTGTTATTCGTACTCGGATATTCTATAGGTCATTCTTCCAAAGTGAGAAATTTGGACACAAAAAAACCGGCCATTGGCCGGTTTTTTTGGAGAATGTATCGAGAATTAGATGCGCAGTGCGCCGTCTACTTCGATACAACGACCATTCACGTAGTCGTTTTCCAGAATGAAGGTCACAGTACGTGCGATCTCTTCTGGTTTGCCCAGACGCTTAGCTGGAATACCTGCTGCAATCTTATCCAGTGCTTCAGGTTTCATGCTCATAACCATTTCAGTACCGATGTAGCCTGGTGCAATGGATGTCGCACGAATGCCGTAGCGTGCCAGTTCTTTAGCCCAGGTTACAGCCATCGCTTCTACGCCTGCTTTAGTTGCAGTGTAGTTAGTCTGGCCCATGTTGCCGTGGCGGGAGATAGAGGAGATGTTGATGATGCAGCCTTCAACACCCAGATCAATCATCTGAGCTGCGGCTTCACGTGCACACAGGAAAGTACCGGTCAGGTTAACGTCCATAACCAGGTTCCACTGATCCATGCTCATCTTGCTAGCGACTTTACCCGTCTCACGATCAACCTTCAGGAACAGACCGTCACGGGTAACACCCGCGTTGTTCACAACACCGTTTAGAGTACCGAAGTCGGCAACCACGTTCTGGAACAGTTTTTCGACATCTGCTTCATCCGCAACGTTACAGATGTAGCCACGTGCTTCCACGCCTTTTTCCATGCAAAGACCGACAGTTTCGTCCAGTGCTTCCTGGCTCAGGTCAGCCAGAGCCAGCTTTACACCCTTACCAGCCAGTTCCAGTGCCATTGAACGACCCAGGCCGCGACCGCCGCCAGTAATTACAATAACTTTATCATTCAGTTCCATCGGGGTTACCTTATTCTCGGTTAACTCTATTTTTTATTGTGCGTTGCGTCATTTTGCGTAAGCAAACGTTATATCGCTTTTGCACAAAAGTCTAGAATCTGAATAGGTAAAATTAAGCGTTATCCCCTATGTTTTATGCCTGTTTCTTGGGGTTTTTGAATGCTGCGTCTGCTAACTGGCTGAAAAATAATGCATTTTGCAGGTGCGTAAAATTTATGTGCAGGTGCGCAATGAATGAAAATTTATCCCAAAGTAGGGGGTGAAATATACCTTTTTAACCCCATATAGGGTTACACATAATAGGTTGCTGACGGGGTGGGGAGGCGAACGTCATCGATCCGAGTGGTAAGTCTGCCCGTGTGGGCATATTCCCGCTATAGTCATGATGACTCATGACTATCCGAATTGTATCCAGAGGTATTTAATGCGGTTTCTTTTTCTGCTGTTCATTATCGTTCCTATCATCGAAATCACGTTGCTGATTCAGGTGGGTCAGGCGATTGGTGCCTGGTATACCGTGGGTTTGGTGGTGATGTCTGCATTTGTGGGTGTCAATATGCTGCGGTATCAGGGGCTTTCTACGTTGGCTCGCGCTCAGCAGCGGGCCAATCAGGGAGAAATACCCGGCAGTGAAATGGTTGAGGGTATTGTGCTGGCGGTGGGAGGAGCGTTATTGGTGACGCCCGGCTTCGTAACCGATGTGATTGGTTTCTGTTGCCTTATCCCGTATACCCGTCAGGGACTTGCCAAAGCGATGATCAGCCGTTTCACCGTGGTGGCGATGCATCATCAACAGTCTCCTTTTATGGGAGCCGGTTTTCCCCCATCCGGAAGTCAGCCTGATTCACCGTCTGAAGTCCCAGAGGGTGACACTAAATACAGCGATTCGCCATTTAAGAAAGATAAGCCATCTCGGCCACAATCCGGTGATGTGATTGATGGCGAGTACCACCACAAAGACTAAGTTGCACCAAAAAAAATCAAAAATTCTATGGGTTGGGTGTTGAAATCAATTTTACCGACCCCATCTAGGAAACAACCGCCTAAGGATGGTGGAACCATCCGGGCTTAAAACAAATAACATATTGTTTTTCGATCAGTTAGATCAGGAGAATGAACAGATGAAAATTCGTCCACTTCACGACCGTGTTGTTATTCGTCGTAACGAGGAAGAAGCTACCACTGCTGGTGGTATCGTACTGCCAGGCGCTGCTGCAGAAAAACCTAATCAGGGTGAAGTAGTTGCAGTTGGCGAAGGCCGTGTTCTTAACAGCGGTGACGTTCAGCCACTGACTGTTAAAGTGGGTGATACAGTTTTGTTTGGTGGTTACGCAGGCTCCAACACCGTTAAAGTTGGTGGCGAAGAACTGCTGATCATGACCGAAGGCGAAATTTACGGCGTACTGGAAGACTAATAGTCTCCAGGTTACCTATCGTTTTTTTAAGAATTTATCGATTACGGGATTATTTGAATCATGGCTAAAGACGTACGTTTTGGTGATGACGCTCGTCAGCGCATGCTGGCTGGTGTAAACATTCTGGCAGACGCTGTAAAAACCACTCTGGGCCCTAAGGGTCGTAACGTTGTACTGGACAAAGCGTTCGGTGCACCTACCGTGACTAAAGACGGTGTATCTGTTGCTAAAGAGATCGAGCTGGAAGACAAGTTCGAGAACATGGGCGCACAGATGGTTAAAGAAGTGGCGTCTCAGGCAAACGATGTAGCGGGTGACGGTACGACTACTGCAACTGTACTGGCTCAAGCTATCGTTAACGAAGGTTTGAAGTCTGTTGCTGCTGGCATGAACCCAATGGATCTGAAGCGTGGCATCGACAAAGCATCTGCTGCTGTTGTTGAGCAGCTGCAGGCGATGGCTGTGCCATGTGCTGATTCCAAAGCGATCGCACAGGTAGGTACTATCTCTGCAAATGCTGACTCTCAGGTTGGTGAGATCATCGCTGAAGCGATGGCGAAAGTCGGTAAAGAAGGTGTTATCACTGTAGAAGAAGGTTCCGGCCTGGAAAACGAACTGGATGTTGTAGAAGGCATGCAGTTTGACCGCGGTTACCTGTCTCCTTACTTCATCAACAACCAGGACAACATGAGCGCTGAAGTTGAGCAGCCATTCATCCTGTTGGTTGATAAAAAGATCTCCAACATCCGTGATCTGCTACCGGTACTGGAGCAGGTTGCTAAGTCTTCCCGTCCACTGCTGATTATCGCAGAAGACGTTGAAGGCGAAGCGCTGGCAACTCTGGTTGTGAACAACATGCGCGGTATCGTAAAAGTTGCTGCTGTTAAAGCACCAGGTTTTGGTGATCGTCGTAAAGCTATGCTGGAAGACATCGCGATCCTGACCGGCGGTACTGTGATCTCTGAAGAAGTAGGTCTGAGCCTGGAAGGTGCGACTCTGGAGCAGCTGGGTCAGGCGAAACGTGTTTCTATCACTAAAGAAAACACCACTATCGTTGACGGTGTTGGCGCTGCAGATACTATCGAAGCACGCGTTAACCAGATCCGTGCGCAGATGGAAGAGACTTCTTCTGATTACGACCGTGAAAAACTGCAGGAGCGCGTAGCGAAACTGGCAGGCGGTGTTGCAGTAATCAAAGTAGGCGCTGCGACTGAAGTTGAAATGAAAGAGAAGAAGGCACGCGTTGAAGACGCGCTGCACGCGACTCGTGCTGCTGTTGAAGAAGGCGTAGTACCTGGCGGTGGTGTTGCACTGATTCGTGCGCTGGATGCTGTTGCTGAGCTGGAAGGTGATAACCACGATCAGCGTGTTGGTATCGAGCTGGCGTTCCGTGCATTGGAAGCGCCACTGCGTCAGATCGTTGGCAACTGTGGTGAAGAAGGTTCTGTTATCGTATCCAACATCCGTGAAAAGGGTGAAGGTAACTACGGTTACAACGCTGCTTCCGGTGAGTACGGCGATATGATCGAAATGGGTATCCTTGACCCAGCTAAAGTAACCCGTTCTGCGCTGCAGGCAGCTGCATCTGTTGCTGGTCTGATGATCACAACTGAAGCGATGGTTGCTGATAAGCCTGCTGAAGGTGGCGCACCTGCGATGCCTGATATGGGTGGCATGGGTGGCATGGGTGGTATGGGCGGCATGATGTAATCACTAGCCCCTAGTGAACCCTGATAAAAGCCCCGCAATTGCGGGGCTTTTTGCGTTATGAGCCTCGCTGTAATCTTTTGTCTGAAGGGTAAAACTGCTAGTGTGGTTGGGTTAATTGGATTGAGATTTTGGTGACAGCGCATGAGTCGAGATGACTTTGATATTCCAGACCTGGGACCGGCGGAGCCGGATCGGGTTACACCTTCCCGAAGCAGTGCCGGAGCGGCTACTGCGTCTGAAATTCAGCATCCTCCTGTAAAGCGCAGTGGCGGATGGTTTCAGTCTTTTTTGTTGATTTTATTGGTCGCTGCCTGCTCCGGATTGGGGTACTGGGGGCTGACCATGTATGAACAGCTGCAGGCCGAGAGAGCGTCGGTAGCAGAGTTGCAAGCGCAGATGAAAGAGATGAGAGGGCTGTTGAATCTGGCGGAAACCAGTGCCCAAAAATCGGGAGATACGTTGCTGGATCAGGTTACCAGCATGAGCAAAGCTGCGCAGGATAAGTACAAGCATTTTGATTCTGAGATCGCGAAGCTATGGGCGATTACCTATCAGAAAAACAAACCTGAGCTGGAAAAGCAGGCGAAACAGATTGCAGGTCAAAATAGTCAGCTCAACTCTCTGGATAAACAACTAAAATCCCAGGGTGCTCAGCTGAAAGCGCAAGCAGAGAAAATTAGTGAAGAGACAAAGGCGATTGCCGCCCAGACGAAAGCGCTGAATGCCGTTAAACAATCATTAGCCGTGCAGCAGAAAAAGATCACTGCGATGTCCGCTGAAGTGAATAAAAGCAAGTCTTCAGTCAAAGACCTGGTTTCCGCTGACCTGAAAAAGGTGCGCTCTGAAGTGGTAGCGGCGCAAACGGCGATGCGTCTCAGTGAAGAAGTAATGACAGAAGAGCAGGCAGTATTAACTGCTTCTCTCCGCAAACTGACAGATCGCACTGCGGCACTGGAAAATGGGCAGCGCAAAAACGGTTTGGAACGGCGCGTGAAGAATAATGAAGATGCGGTGCGTGCTTATGATGCGACACGTCGTGAGCTGAATCGGAACTTGCTGCAGATTAAGAAGAAAATTAACGAGTTACAGCTGGCTGTAGAAAAGCAGGTTAAGTAATCCCTGAGGGCGATGGCAGATGATTAAAGTTTATGGTGGTGTATTTTCCCGTGGCAGCATGGTGATGTGCGCACTGGAAACATTGGGTGTCGAATATGAAATGGTATCAATGTCGGCCCGTGATCCGAATACACAGACCGCCGAATACCGTGCGCTGAATCCTACGGGTAAACTGCCGACCATTGTTGATGGTGATCTGGTACTGTTCGAGACGCAGGCGATCTTGTTTTATCTGGCACAGAAGTACGGTAACAATCTGTTGTGGGCCGATACAGCGGAAGAGGTGGCCGACATCTATCGTTGGTCACTGTATGTGAGCAATCAGATGGAAGTGCCCTCGCTGAACTTGCTGTTACAGATGAAGTACAGCCCGGATGGCCAAGGTGATCCGGCTAAGATCTCGGAAGCGAATGCTGAATTGGACCGTTTTCTGCCAATACTGGAGCAGCGCCTGGAAGGTCGTGAGTTTGTTGCCTGTGATAAGCGTACAGTCGCGGATATTCACGGTGCCAGCGTATTAGCATGGGCCAAACTGTCTGGATTTGATTACGATCGTTATCCAAACGTACATGCCTGGATCAAGCGTCAGTTGAAGTCTGAGGCTGCGCAACGGGTAATGGCAAAAGCAAAAGGGTGATTCGGGTGCTGAGGGGGATGATTACCCCCTTAGCTAACGCGGATTTGATCATGGCCTGTATAACAGGCAGAATAAGCGGTTTCCTCTGAATATACTTTGAACACATCCATGAAAATTCGTGCGTTCTTTGCACTGACCCTACCTGATTCCGTCGTGCGCTGGTTAGCTGACCACGCAGATACTCTCTGTGAATACGATAAGCAGGTCGAAGTAGAATGGGTTGATTCAGAGACCTACCACCTGACATTGTGTTTCCTGGGCGATATTAGTCTGGAGCAGGTGGATCAGGTAGAAGCTCTGGCACGTGAGCGGCTGAAGGATAGCACCTCATTTCAGGTGCATATCAATGCAACTGACTATTACCGTGTCAGTAAGAAGTTGGCGCTGGTTGCTGCGCTACCCAATGCCAACGAAGAGATTATGCATCTGCACGATCTGATGGGGCAGGTTGCTACCGAGGCAGGCATTCCGCAGGAAGACAAAGGTTTTAGCTTTAGGCCACATGTCACGCTGGGACGCTTGCCAGGTAAGAAAAATGGATTTAAGCCGCCAGAAGCGTGGCCAGAGGTTGATCTGATCAGTTTGGCTGATTCGGTTGTCCTCTTTCAGAGTAAACCGGGGGAGCGTGGTTCGATTTATACACCGCTGTTCGAAATCCCCCTGCAAGATTTGGCTTAAGCGCTTTATTCAAGCGACCCCTTAAGTTTCCCAGACATCCCAAATTAGATACTAAATTTATGCGTGCTCCTGAACTTCTGTCCCCTGCCGGGACGCTGAAAAATATGAAATATGCGTTCGCCTACGGGGCGGATGCGGTCTACGCAGGTCAGCCTCGTTATAGTCTGCGAGTGCGTGAAAATGACTTCAATATGGATAACCTCCAGACCGGGATCGATCTGGCGCACAGTCTGGAGAAGAAGTTCCTCGTCGCAAGTAACATCATGCCTCACAACGGCAAGCTGAAAACCTATCTGGATGATATGCGTCCGGTGGTTGAGATGGGACCTGATGCACTGATTATGTCTGATCCCGGCCTGATTATGATGGTGAAGGATACCTTCCCAGATATGCCGATCCATCTGTCTGTCCAGTCCAATACAATGAACTGGGCAACCGTGAAGTTCTGGGAGCGGATGGGTATTGAGCGTGTCATTCTGTCCCGCGAGTTGTCACTGGACGAAGTGGCAGAGATCCGTCAAATCTGTCCGGACATGGAGCTGGAGGTGTTTGTACACGGCTCTCTGTGTATCGCTTATTCAGGTCGTTGTCTGTTGTCGGGTTATATCAATCACCGTGATCCGAACCAGGGTACCTGTACCAATTCGTGTCGCTGGAAGTATGACGCCCATGAAGCCAAGCAGGATGAAACGGGCGATCTGATTCCTCTCGCTCAGGACGGTCAGGAGCAGGCAGCAGAGGCTGCGCAGCAGTTTGATCCGACGACTGATCTGGGGCTGGGTGGTCATACTGATACGCCGTACTTGCTACAAGAACGTTCACGTCCGGGTGAATATATGCCTGCTTATGAAGATGAGCACGGTACTTATATCATGAACTCCAAAGACCTGCGTGCGATCCAGCATGTACATCGTTTGGCGGAGATCGGTGTTGACTGTCTGAAGATCGAGGGACGGACGAAGTCTTATTACTATGTCGCCCGTACTGCTCAGGCGTACCGTAAAGCGATTGATGATGCCGTTGCCGGACGTCCGTTCGACATGGGTCTGATGGATGAACTGGAAAATCTGGCGCACCGTGGTTACACCGAAGGTTTCTACCGTCGTCATGTTCACGATGAGTATCAGAACTACGAAACCGGTAACTCTATCGGTTATCACCAGCAGTTTGTGGGTGAAATTCTGGGCCGCGAAGGTGACATGTTGAAAGTGGACGTGAAAAACCGCTTCCAGAAAGGTGATACGCTGGAGCTGATGACGCCGCAGGGTAATCGCAAGTTTGTGCTGGAAACGATGCACAACAAAAAAGGTCAGGATGTCGATGTTGCACCGGGTTCCGGTCACGTGGTCAGCATCCCGATGGGCGGTGATTTTGATCCTGAGCATGCACTGCTGATGCGTGATCTGCGCGACGTTGAAACAACCCGCAAGAAATAAATATCGCGCGCCCATGGACCTGAGTAAATACAGTTTCCGGCGCGCACTGCGTCCCTTCTCTTTTACCGTTGCACTGGTGGTCTGCCTGACAGGTATCGCGAGTGCAACGGTGTCTAGTGCCTTCAGCAGTCTCTCTGCCGCGCTGGTTTTAGCCGGTGGTTTACTGCTACAGGCGGGTGTTAATCTGATTAACGATTACGCCGATCGTCATCAGCTTGAAACCAACATTACGAATGCTGCTCATCTGCGTGCGATGATCCGAATCGAGCAGAACTTCCGCATTGGCCTCACATGTTTTCTCTTGGCATCTGTTATCGCGCTATATCTGGTGACCCAGGTGGGTCTTGGGTTGCTCTGGCTCGCGCTATTGGGGATTATCGGAGCGTTGGGGTATACCTTGGAGCCGATGAACTATAAACGCCGGGGATTGGGCGTGGTGCTGGTGTTCTGGTTTATGGGCGTATTGATGGTCAGTGGCAGTTACTTTGCGGTGACCGGTGATCTGTCTGCGATGGTGGTGTGGCAATCGGTGCCGGTCAGTCTGCTGACATCACTGTTGCTGCTTTCCAACGAGTTGCGGGACTATGAAGCGGACCGGAGGGATAATATCGCGACGCTCAGTGTGCGAATTGGTTATGCCCGCGCCTCGGGTCTCTATCTCATTATGGTTATCTCGACCTATCTTTCAGCGATGACGCTGTGGTGGAGCGGGGCGCTGCAGTCGCTCTGGCCGCTGTTGCCGAGCTTGTTATGTGCACTCCCTCCTTACCGCCTGCTTCAGGCGGATGAAGCTCAGCGTAAGGCGTTGACCCCGTTGACCGGGCGTCTGTTTCTGGTCTTCGGATTGGGTTACTGTCTGGCGCTATTTCTCTGAGCCGATCACTCTTCCGCGCTGCAGTAATTAAGACTAATGCCGAGCACCGAATCACTTTCTAATTAGTGTATAATCTCGCCACAACTAATAAGCGGTCCTGTGGTTGTTGTCTGTCAATGCGGTCTGAAAATACTGTATTAATAGGCACTTCCTATCTGCCCCATGAGTGATGGGAGCAAGCCGTTACCCTAATGACAAAGAGCCAATTGGAGTGTCGCCGAATGAGTGTTATTCGCCAAGACGACTTCATCAGCAGTGTTGCTGATGCCTTGCAGTTTATCTCCTACTATCACCCGATCGATTTCGTTCAGGGCGTTCACGAAGCGTATCAGAAAGAGCAGAACCCAGCGGCGAAAGACGCGATGGCTCAGATTCTGATCAACTCCCGTATGTGTGCGGAAGGTCAGCGCCCAATCTGTCAGGATACCGGTATCGTTACCGTCTTCCTGAAAGTGGGCATGAACGTGACCTGGGACGCGAAAATGAGCGTGACCGACATGGTGAACGAAGGTGTTCGTCGTGCATATACTCATCCTGACAATGTTCTGCGTGCGTCCATTCTGGCTGATCCTGCCGGTAAGCGTCAGAACACTAAAGACAACACGCCAGCGGTTATCCACTACGAAATCGTAGAGGGTGACGAGGTGGAAGTTCACGTTGCAGCGAAAGGCGGCGGTTCCGAGAACAAATCCAAAATGGTGATGCTGAACCCATCCGACAGCATTGTTGACTGGGTTGTTAAGACTGTGCCAACCATGGGTGCAGGCTGGTGTCCGCCGGGTATGCTGGGTCTGGGTATCGGAGGTACCGCAGAGAAAGCTGCCGTACTGGCGAAAGAATCTCTGATGGATCCGATCGATATCCACGAACTGCGTGAACGTGGTCCTCAGAACCGCGTTGAAGAACTGCGTCTGGAGATTATGGATGCGGTCAACAACCTGGGTATCGGTGCGCAGGGTCTGGGTGGTCTGACAACCGTTCTGGATGTGAAGATCATGGATTATCCAACTCATGCGGCGTCTCTGCCGGTGTGCATGATCCCTAACTGTGCTGCGACACGTCACACCCATTTCACACTGAACGGTAACGGCCCTGCCGTGCTGACGCCTCCATCTCTGGATGAGTGGCCGGAAGTGACCTTCGAAGTAGGTGAAAGCACCCGCCGCGTTGATCTGAACACCGTAACACCTGAAGATGTTAAATCCTGGAAGCCTGGTGAAACAGTTCTGCTGAACGGTAAGATGCTGACCGGTCGTGATGCAGCTCACAAACGTATGGTTGAGATGCTGAACAACGGTGAAGAGCTGCCGGTTGATCTGAAAGGTCGCTTCATCTACTACGTGGGCCCAGTAGACCCAGTGGGTGATGAAGTCGTAGGTCCTGCTGGTCCTACAACGGCTACCCGTATGGATAAGTTCACCCGTCAGGTTATCGAAAGCACAGGTCTGCTGGGCATGATCGGTAAATCTGAGCGTGGTCCGGTCGCGATTGATGCAATCAAAGATAACCAGTCGGTTTACTTGATGGCTGTCGGTGGCGCTGCCTATCTGGTCTCTAAAGCGATCACCAACGCAGAAGTGCTGGCCTTCCCGGAAATGGGTATGGAAGCGATCTACGAGTTTGACGTGAAAGATATGCCAGTGACAGTGGCAGTGGATGTGAACGGTGAATCCGTACACAACACGGGGCCTGCTAAATGGAAGAAAATTATCGCTGAAGAGATCGCATAAGCGTCTTCTTCTTAGATAGTAAAAAGCCCCGCAATGCGGCAATGCTGTTCACTTTAGGGGAGCCGCTTTGCGATCCACTGGATAACGGGTTTTTGATATCTTCACCGTCCGAGGCGTTGTTCGCCTCGGACGCCTCTCTAAAAACAGACCACCAATGCCTGATCTCAACTCCGATAGCCTTCGTCCTGTGCCGGATACCGGGTTAGCTGCAGCCATCACTATCAGTTGAACTGCAATGTATTGGCATACAGATTTAAATCTTATTTCGGATGGCCTTCTATCAAAGGCGATTGCTGCCAGAGAGGCCTCTCTTCTGATTACGTTATACGTCAGTAAAAGGCCCCAAACTTCTTGATAGATCAACTCGACTTTCTTGCTGCGCAACGTGATTGCATTGTGTTGCATTGAGCTCTTAATATCGCGAAAACCAAGCTCTATCTCCCATCGTTCTTGATATAACCCCGCAATAGCTTTTGCGCTATACGTTTCTACCGGCAAGGATGTGAAGACAGTTTTCATGCCATCTTTGACTTTATAGCTGACTTCCCGTACCTCCCAATATTCGGGTAACTCCGGGTTTTTCTTTCGAGCCTGGGGTGAGACTTTCATCTTTACCAGCCGATCATTTTTTCCGTACCTTTGCAGCTCTTCTCGCACAAGGTTTTTGCGTTCAGGGATGAGCCAGTGACGGTTTTTACCTTGTCGTGATACGTTGAGCAGTAAATTAGCCCCCCAAAAGCCTTTATCAAATAAGGTAACGGAGTTATCAGGTATTTGATGTAAAAACGCGTCAGCGAGTCGCATTTCGCTACGGCGGTAGGGGCTAATCTGGGCATCAACAACAATATGCGATCTCACATTCATGAGGGCCACGAGCCGCATCATTGGAAAAGGTGTTTGGCGTTTTGTTGATGTATTTCCCGAACCGAAGTGCTCACGTAATTCAGGCGTATCCGGGGTTCTGAATAATGCCCCGTCTACAGCAAAGACCTGTAGCCCTTGCCACTCATCACCCGTATATCGTTCACGCCCCCATTGGTGGCCGGTCTGGCAAAATAGCCACTCTATGGGCTGCGAGCCGAGTCTTTTACGGGCCTCGGTCACACCGCTTTTAGCAAGCAAGCTATCTGATGCCAGGCCTTGCGCACAGATATTCAAGCGCCGAGCAACCTCATGAACGGGCTCATCGCGGAAAATTGCCATACCCAGTACGAGCCACAACACTTGATCTGAAGGCAGGCGTCTACGTCGAATAGTTGCTTTATCAGATAGGGTTAAAGCCGATTCAACCCATTCAATTGGAATATTATGAGTAAATGTACTCAAATCTGAGAAATTGAAAAGCTCACCAAGGTCGAGAAGGGATTGTTGAAAAGGCATAAAAAAATCCGATGCTGAGAACAACATCGGATTTTCTACTAAGCCTGCTTTTACCTCAAATGCTTAAGTGAACAGCATTGCCGCAATGCGGGGCTTTTTTGTGGCGGGCTGTTAGATCTGCGCGCGAACCTGTGCGAGAGAATTACTTCGCAACGATCGGTGACAACCCGTTTTTCTCTGCATATTCCTGAAGCTTTCCGTTTGCTTTCATGGCTGCGACAAAGCGGTTTACTTCCGATAACCATACATCGTCATTTTTAGGTACGGCATAGGCATACGGTGTTGGCGCCAGTGGTGTTTCAGGAATAAGCAGCTGAGCCCAGCGAGTGAGTGCTGCCATGCGTTTACCGTAAGGGTAATCCGTCATAAAGACGTCGGCGCGACCGCTTTGTACTTCCTGTTCACGTGCTTTGAAACTATCCACGACGCTTAGCTCCGCCTGCTGGAGATAGTCGCGCATCACCGGTTCCATATACGTACCTTTCTGCACCACGATGATGTTCCCTGGCTGATCAATGTCATCCCAGGTTTTGATGTGTGAGTTAGATTTCATGCTGATCGCGTAGATTCCGCTGGCCAGGTGCGGTTCGGAGAAATCCATATGAGGTTTTCGGCTGTCGCGCACACCGACACCGTGCATCGCAATATCACAAGCATCGTTGCTCATGTTTTTCACCAAGGCACCAAACGAGCTTTCGACAAAAGTGAGTTTTACATCGAGTTGTTCTGCGAACGCTTTAGCCATATCGATATCGATCCCTTCCAATGACATCGTACGAGGATTGCGGTAGCTGATGGCAAAGTAATCGGGCCATATACAGACTTTTAGCTCGCCGCGGGTTTTTATCTGATCAAGTCGGGAGTCTGCATACAACGGTTGTCCAAGCAGGCTGAAGGTGAGGGCTAAATAAATTAATCGTTGTACAACATATTTCATGGCGGCGTCCTGACTCAACGATGGGGAGGTTGATGACCATTACTATCATGAAGCTTTTGTAGTGAGCTACTGTGAGTGGGTGAAAAACCGCGATATTGTGTACTAACTTGAGTTGGGCCAAGGTTTTATTGGGTTGGTTTGGCAGATAACGGCTTTTGACTTCGCAATCTGTGAAGAGTTTTTAAGTGCGTAACGCCGTTGTCTCAGTATAATCCGTCAGGTTGGTTGTGGTTTATTGCAGATATTCCGGACTGACGCACTTTCTCTATTGAGCTGTATTGATGATGCAAAGCCCTCGTGACCTGAATATAGGTATCAGTAAAAAGCCCTTTATTGCCTGGGTCGGGGTTATTGCGCTTGCCGTCATGTTGCTGTTTACGGCGGTGCTGTGGTTTAGTTTCAATCAGGCGGTGCAGTCACGCAATGCAACGGCTGATCTTTATAGCCGGATGGTTGAGGGATCGATTACCCGCACGATCGAATCGATGGAGGTCAGTCTGATCTCCATTGTGAATGAAATATCCAACACCAATAATCATACCGATACGCAAAGCCATGTGGAGCATCGGGTTAAGCAGATACTCGGTTTTGCGCCTCATATCCGTCAACTTACTGTGGTGAAAGGTGATGATGTCTGGATTGATTCTGCTGGCCGTACATCGGGACAACTGAATTTATCGCTGATCGGGTTTGATTATCAGCAGCACAATGAGTTTGCGTCGGGGTTAAAAATTGGTAAACCGCTGCATGGGCGTTTTTTGCCTATACTGGGTAAACCTGAACCCGGACGTAACCGCAGGCTGATCCCTTTTGGTCTGGATTATACCGAACCTCAGACCGGAGACCGCTATCAAGTTATAGCGGCATTTAATCCGGGCTATCTGCAGCACTATATATCTGAACTGCAACTCGCCATGAGTGACAACGTATATCTGGTGAACTTTGTTGCCGATGCCTTGCTGGTTCACGGTGAATACTCTCCCCATAAGAAGACAGTTACATCGTTACTCAGTCAGTTAGTCCTTGAAGGTCAGGATGAACGCTCGAAGTTGGTTCAGGAGGGCTATCTGCCACAGAGTTACACCGCTGTAAGATTGTCTGAAAAGTACCCTCTCGCTATTTCCGTGAATATAGATCATTACAGTACCTTCAGAATCTGGCGGCAGGATAACTCCGCGTTGTTCTGGGGGCTTTTGCTGGCTGGGCTGGTGATTCTCACTTCTGCGGTTATGCTGATCTATAGCTACCGTAAATCCCTGACAATGAGAGAGCAGCTACATTTGTTATCTGCGGCGATTCAGCAATCATCGATTGCCACCGTGATTACGAATGAAAACCGGGAAATCCAGTACGTAAATAAGGCGTTCACAGATCTGTTCGGATACCAGATGGCTGAGTTGCTGGGTAAAACACCGGTCGTTCTGCAGTCTGAGCATACTGATCAATCAGTGTATGAGGCACTGGATGAAAAGTTGAAGGATGCTGAGCCGTGGCAGGGTGAATTCGTCAATCAAGACAAAAATGGCAATCTGATTACGGTGGAATCCAATATCTTCCCCGTACAGCATCTGCACGGACAAGATACGCACTTCATATGTATGCTCAGTGATATCCGTGAGCGTAAGGATGCTGAAGAGCACATCCGTTTGCTCTCGCGGGTGGTGGAGCACAGTCCAACGATTGTGGTAATCACCGATCCAGATGGAAATATAGAATATGTTAATCCCATGTTTGAAGAGGTCACGGGATACAGTCTGGATGAAGTATTGGGGCAGAATCCACGTTTGTTGAAGTCTGGTGAAACGGATCAGGATGAGTACGAGCGACTGTGGGAGACTATTTCTTCAGGTGGCGTCTGGGTAGGAGAGCTACACAATAAGCGTAAGGATGACAGCCTCTACTGGGAGCGGGCCAATATCGGCTCCATTAAGGATGATCAGGGTGAGATCGTCCACTATGTGGCGATTAAAGAGATCATTACCCAGCTGAAAGAAGATGAGAAGCAACTGCGTCTGGCGTCGGCGGTCTTTCAGACTGCAGCGGAAGCGATCATGGTGACGGATGCGGATAACCGTATACAGATGGTGAATCCGTCCTTCAGCCAGATTACCGGTTTTAATGAAGAAGATGTGTTGGGGCAAGATCCCGGCATTCTTAAATCGGGTAGACATGGCAACCATTACTATCAAGAGATTTGTAATGCGCTGACGCAACGAGGCTTCTGGGAAGGTGAAATCTGGAATAAGCGTAAAAATGGAGAGGTGTATCCAAAATGGCTGACCATTTCTACGATGCGCGATGCTCAGGGAGATGTAGAGGGGTATGTTTCTCTGTTTAACGATATTACTCAGCGTAAGAAAAACGAAGAGTTGATCCTGCAGCAAGCTAATTTTGATGCATTAACCGGTTTACCCAATCGTAATTTGTTTGCAGATCGCCTGTCACAGGCGTTATCGCGCGCCAATCGTATTAACGCCCAGGGAGCGTTGCTATTTGTAGACCTGGACCGCTTTAAACTGGTCAACGATACCCTTGGTCACTCGGCAGGTGACAAATTACTGAAGGAAACATCTGAACGACTCAAAGTGTGTTTGCGGAGCAGTGATACTGCTGCACGTTTAGGGGGGGATGAGTTTGCAGTCATTCTTCCTGATATCACGGATCCGTATGTGGTGAAGAGTGTTGCTCACAAAATACTGGAGAGCCTGTCGCAACCCTACCTGATTGATAGTCACGAGGCGTTTGTCTCTGGCAGTATCGGGATCACGATCTACCCGGATGATGGCCTGGAGGCTGAACATTTGGTGCGTAATGCTGACAGTGCGATGTATAAAGCGAAAGAGCACGGACGTAATACCTATCAGTTCTATACGGCCGAGATGAACGATGCCGCCTTGCGTAAACGTGAGTTGGAAAACTCGCTTCATCAGGCGCTACGAGAGCAGGAATTTACGCTGCATTATCAACCGATCTGGAATATCCACACGGGTGCGTTGGAAGCGGTTGAAGCACTCATTCGATGGCAGCATCCGGTGCATGGTCTAATTTCACCATCTGATTTTATCCCGGTTGCAGAAGAGGTTGGTTTAATCAGCAAGATTGGCGCTTGGGTGATGGAGGAAGCATGCTGGTTCGGAGCCTCGTTGCATCAGTATTGTGATACGCCTCCAAAGATCAGTGTGAACGTTTCCAGTCGACAGATTCAGCGCCTGGATGTGGCAGAACTTGCAGAGTCTGTATTACAGATGACAGGGATGAGCGGTGAGCGGCTGATTGTAGAGATTACAGAAAGTATTCTGATCGCGGATGAGCAAAAAACACACCAGCAACTGGAGCGACTGCGTGATATGGGTATTGATATCGCTATCGATGACTTCGGTACAGGTTACTCGTCGCTGAGCTATCTGAAGAAATACCCGATTAGTCGCCTGAAGATTGATCGCTCCTTTGTGAGTGATCTGGCCCAAGATGCGGAAGATCGCGCGTTGGTGAACGGTATTATCTCACTGGCCAGTTCACTGTCATTGAAGGTGATCGCGGAAGGGGTTGAAACCCGGGAGCAGGTTGAGCTGATCCGGGAAATGGGATGCCACTCAATTCAGGGGTTCTACTTTGATCAACCGCTGGAAGGCTCGGCGCTGGTGGCCTTGCTGGAGAAGCAGCCGGTCCCTGATGTGAATCCGGTCAACTGATATTGATGACCTCTCTGCAACAGAGTGTTCGTTAACTTCTTAACCAATCATCTGGTATAGTGGCACTTATCTCGGACAGATCTATCTGCATCCGATGTCTCCTCTCTGCCATCCTTGTATGGCTAGCCGAACAACCCTATTTCAAGACACCTGAATGCCAGAACATTACGCACAAAAGCCGTCCGCCCGTTGGTTGGCGTTAGTTAGCATCTGTATCGCCACTTTTTTGATTCCACAGTCGATGTCAGCCGTGAATATGGCCCTGCCTGCGATAGCGGAAGATCTGCAGGCGGATGCCGTTCTGGTTAGTTGGTTACCAACGGCGAATATCTGGGGCAGTATTATCCTAATGCTTCCGGCCGGGCGGATCGCGGATATGATCGGTCGTAAACAGGTGTACCTAGCAGGTGTATTGTTCTTCTCTCTGTCGTCGTTGATGGCGTTGGTTGTTGAGAGTATTGAGTGGTTGCTGATCGCGCGGGTGCTGCAAGGATTAGCGAGCGCAATGGTATTCGCCACGGGAATGGCGCTGGTGAGTACGATCTTTGACGCCAAGCAGCGCGGGATGGCGCTGGGGCTGGGATCAACATCGGTCTATCTGGGATTAACCTGCGGGCCATTGATTGGCGGTTGGCTTACAGAAGCCCTGGGATGGCGGGCGGTTTTTTGGGCGCCGGTTCCGTTTGCAATGATCGCAATGATACTGGTGGTTGTGAACGTTAAAGGGCAATGTGTCAGTGTCGTCAAAAATAAGCTGGACTGGTTGGGCAGTCTGTTATTTGCATTGTGGACGACGGCGTTTTTCTTTGGTCTGTCGGGGTTGCCCGATCCTCGTTATGTGATAGCCCTGATTGCCGGTTTAGCGCTGCTTTATCTCTTTATCCGTCAACAGAGTGTGGCTGAATATCCGCTGATACGGCTGAGGGCGCTGGCCGATAACAAAGTATTCTCCCGTTCGATTATTGCCAGCTTGTTTATGTACGGTGCGCATTATCCCGTGCTGTTTCTGCTCAGCTTATACCTGCAATACATTCAGGGCATGTCGCCGAGCGAATCCGGTCAGTTAATTCTGGTGCAGGCACTGATCATGGCCTGTTTGGCACCGTTTGCCGGAAAATTGTCAGACATCTATGAGCCAAGGCTGATCGCGACAACCGGCTGTTTGCTGTTCGGTTGCGGTTTCGCGGTGTTGATCGGCCTGGATGCTGAGAGCAGCCTGACCCATGTACTGATTGGTTTGATTTTGTTGGGGAGCGGTTTTGGTTTGTTCTCATCGCCGAATAACAATGCGGCGCTGAGTTCGGTACGGCCTGATAGACTCAGTATTGCATCGGCGTTGCTCAATCTTTCCCGGACGCTGGGTAATATGTTCAGCATGGCAGTGGTGGTGCTGCTAGTTAATTTGATGATGGGTGAAGAAGCCATTACACCCGAGCAGTATCCGGCATTGCTTCAGGTGATTCGGGTGGCATTAGGGCTGGCCTTTATCTATACGCTGGTCGCCGCATTCTCCTCGTACAAGCGGGGCAAAATACGCGGTTGAGCGGTGCATGTACGGCGGCTACCCGTTCGGGCTAATATAGAGACAGTATTAGTTTAATTTGAGTGCTGCTGTATTCATGTCCGGAAAGCAAGATCTTACACCGCCCGCCAATATTGACTCAGAAGATGCCTGGGTCAGTGTCATCCAGAAAATGGATGAAGCCTACGCTGATCTGGTGCATTCACAGGTTGAGGTCGAGGAAAAAAACACGGAACTGGAGGAAGCCCGAAGCTTTCTGCACAGTATCCAGAGTGCCATGAGCGATGTGTTGATTGTGTGTGATCAAAACGGCGTGGTACAGGGGGTGAACCGAGCACTGGAGCAACTGACCGGACGCAGTGAAGAGGAGTTGATGGGTGCTCGTTTCACGGATCTTATTGCCACAAAATATCATTCCAAAATCAGCAGCTTTATGGGGCAGTTGCGTATTCAACCGGTGCGTGATTGCGAAGTGGAACTGATCGGCCGCGATGGTCTTGTCCCGCTCTCTATGAATTGCTCCCCCCGTCATAATCACCGCGGTCGCCTGATCGGCATGGTGATGGTCGGTCGTCCTCTGGGTGAGCTGCAAAAAGCGTACAAAGAACTTAATGCAGCACACGCTGAACTTAAGCTGGCGCAAGAGCGACTGGTGCAATCAGAGAAGATGGCGTCGTTGGGTCGACTGGTCGCCGGCGTTGCACATGAACTCAATAACCCGATCAGCTTTGTCTACGGCAATATGCACGCGCTGCAGCGATACACCGACCGCCTTTGCGCATATTTCGATGCGATCAACGAAGGTAATAGTCGTGAACAGCTGAAAGCGATGCGTGAGAAGTTGCGGCTCGATAAAGCGATCCGTGATCTGAATTCGCTGGTGGAAGGTACGATGGAGGGGGCGGACCGGGTCAAAGAGATTGTTAACGACCTGCGTCAGTTCTCTTCGACACAGGAGTCAGAGAAAGCGGTGTTTGATCTGAGCCATGTGATCAAAACCGCGATGCACTGGATTATAAAAGAGAGTAAAGCGCCGATCGATGTGGTGGAAACCATTCCTACCGATTTGACTGCGTTTGGCCACTCCGGTCAGATCCATCAGGTGGTAGTCAACCTGATCCAAAATGCCGTGGATGCCATGGACGCATCGGATCCAAAACGACTGCTGTTAAGTGCTCAGATTGAGGACCGGAAAGTAATCTTTGAGGTTCGTGATAGCGGGCCCGGGATACCGGATGATTTCCTCTCCCGTCTGTTTGATCCTTTCTTTACCACTAAGCCTGTCGGACAAGGTACAGGGCTGGGATTGTCGATCAGCTACGGTATTGTTTCCGAGCATGGCGGGGAACTGGTGATTCAGAACCATCCTGACGGTGGCGCGTTGGCATCATTAACGTTGCTGACCGAAGAGCGTTGCGAGGAGTCCAATCGTGCCTAATCTTCTATGGTTACAGTCCGGTGGCTGTGGTGGTTGTAGCATGTCATTGTTGAATGCTGAATCGCCAGACCTGATGACCCTGTTGGATGCAGCAGGTATCGAGCTCCTCTGGCATCCTTCACTGAGTGAACAGACCGGCAGTGAAGTGATTGCACTACTCGAAGCAATCATCGACGGAGAGCAGGCGCTGGATCTGTTGTGTATTGAAGGTTCCATGATGATGGGGCCGCACGGTACAGGGCGTTTTCATATGCTAGGAGGCACGGGTAAGCCGATGATCCATTGGGTGCGCGAGCTGGCTGAAAAAGCGAAATACACGTTAGCAGTGGGGTCTTGTGCTGCATACGGAGGCATTACAGCAGCAGGCAGCAACCATACCGATGCGACGGGCCTGCAATATGACGGTGAACTACCTGGCGGGCTGTTGGGTGAGAGTTACCGCTCATCAGAGCACTTTAAGGTTATTAACATCGCTGGCTGTCCGACCCACCCGGATTGGGTTACGGAAACGCTGATCAGTATTGCCTTGGGTGAGCATGGGGAGTCGAACCTTGATAGCTTGGGTCGTCCACGGATGTATGCCGATCAACTTGTTCATCACGGTTGTAGTCGTAATGAATATTATGAGTACAAAGCCAGCGCGACCGCCCCGGGTGAACGCGGTTGTATGATGGAAAATATGGGTTGTCTGGGAACTCAGGCACATGCTGATTGCAATATTCGCGACTGGAACGGTCATGGCTCTTGTACCAGCGGCGGTTATGCGTGTATCAACTGTACCGCACCAGAGTTTGAAGAACCGGGTCACAGCTTTACCAAAACTCCTAAGATTGCAGGTATCCCTGTCGGTCTCCCTACGGACATGCCTAAGGCATGGTTTGTTGCGCTGGCATCCCTGTCAAAAGCCGCGACGCCTGAGCGTTTAAAAGAAAACGCTACATCGGAACAATTGATCTATCCGCCCACCATACATAAACGCAAAGGTTAATCTGAGGACGTTGATGAGTCGTATTTTAGTAGGCCCGTTTAACCGCGTAGAAGGTGATCTGGAAGTCACTTTGGAGACCGACGGAGATCAGGTGCGAAGTGCACGGGTGAATTCTCCATTATATCGAGGGTTTGAACAGATCATGTTGGGCCACAATCCGATGGATGCGCTGGTCTACACACCGAGGATCTGTGGAATCTGTTCGGTAAGTCAGTCCGTCGCGTGTGCGCATGCTTTAGCGGATTTGATGCAGGTAGAGATGCCGGAGAATGGCCTGCATTGTACGAATTTAGTTCTCGCCAATGAGAATATGACGGACCTGCTAACCCACTTCTATCTGTTCTTCATGCCTGACTTTGCCCGTCCGGTATATGCCGGTGAAGATTGGTTTGAAATGATCGAGAAGCGCTTTAAAGCCACGAAAGGGGATGCAACCCGCGTGATGTTGCCCGCGCGGGCAGATTTTCTGCACCTGATGGGGTTGCTGGCCGGAAAGTGGCCACACACACTCAGTTTGCAGCCGGGTGGTACGACCAAACCTGTTGAACCACAAGAACGCATCAAACTTCTGACCATTATTGCGGGATTTCGTCGTTTTCTGGAGACGGAGCTTTTTGGTGATGATTTACAGGTGATTGCTAGCCTGACATCTGTGACTGAGTTAGAGCAATGGCGCCTTCAGAAACCGTGGTATAGCAGTGACTTCCGAGCATTTTTACACCTAAGCGAGCAGCTTAATCTTCAGCGCTTAGGTCGAGCGACAGATCAGTTCCTGAGTTATGGTACTTATCCGCAGTCCAGCGGGAAGGTCTTTAAATCAGGTGTCTATCTGGGAGGTGAGCACTTACCGTTAAGCAGTGTTGCGATCACTGAAGACGTATCACATTCGTGGTTAGAGGGCGGAAGCAAGCCTCGCCACCCTTCCGTTGGTATTACGATTCCGTCGCTTGAAAACGAAGCCGGTTACAGTTGGTGTAAGTCGCCCCGTCTCAATGACCAGGTGGTAGAAGTCGGAGCTTTAGCTCGCCAGGTGATCAATGACCATCCGCTCGCTCATAGTCTGATTCTGGAAAATGGAGGCAATGTCCACAGCCGTATCGTTGCGCGCTTATTGGAGTTGGCCATTGTTGTTCCTAAGATGGAAGCTTGGGCGAAATCGATCGATCCAAAAGCGCCGTTTTGCAATCATGCAGAAATGCCGGATAACGGTTCAGGTACAGGTATGATTGAAGCCGCTCGTGGTGCTTTAGGGCATTGGTTAGAAGTGAAGAAAGGTAAGATTCACCGTTATCAGATTATCGCTCCGACGACCTGGAACTTCTCTCCGCGTGATCAGCAGGAGACGCCGGGTGCATTGGAGCAAGCGCTGGCGGGAACACCGATCAGAAAGGGAGAAACGGAACCCGTCGCAGTACAGCATGTAGTGAGATCGTTTGATCCTTGCATGGCCTGTACGGTGCATTGAAGGCGATTGATATGTGGACGGCCTTCTTCTTTGTTTGAATAGGGCGTTGTTCAATGCGCTATGACGCTTTTAAAGGAAAAATAATCGCGTATTATCCGTAATCTATCGGGCTGAATTTTCGATGCGTTTTCAGATGAAATATGCCCTCTAATACATGAAGTTGTTTTGACCTGTTAGAACGTCGCTTTGCATAAGGGCGTTACTTTCTGAAGACGAGCAGCCGGATATCAGGGAAGAGATGTGGTTGCAGAAGTTAAAGCGGGAAATAGGGACGTTATGCAAAATACTATTTATGGATTTATCGTCAGCTTGCTCTTCATATCAGCACTGAGTTTTTCAGAGGATGGAATTGCTGATGAAGAAGTTGACTACTCCCTGGAGAGTGCTTATTTCTCAACTATCGCATCCGGTCACTTAGAGGCAGTCAGAAAAGCACCCGGTGTAGTGAGTGTCATCACGGCCGCAGATATCGCTTCTATGGGCGCGACTCATCTTGATGAAGTGTTGGAAACTGTTCCCGGTTTACATGTTTTGAGGTCTGACCTAAGCCGGCTGGAGCCTGTGTATAGTATTCGTGGCCTCCAGAGCGGTTTTAATCCGCAGGTTCTCGTTTTATTTAATGGTATTGAATTAAAAAATACATTAAGTGAAGGTCTTCCATCTGCATTCCATTTGCCTCTAAATTCGATAGAACGTATAGAAATAATAAAAGGTGCTGGATCGGCACTTTATGGTGCAAATGCGTATTCTGGTGTCATTAATATAATCCCAAAACGTGTCCGAGATTATATGCCTGCTATTACACAGATTAGAGTCGGTAGTTTTAATAGTAAGGAGCTTACATTTCAGTACAGGAAAGAAAATGTTCAGGGTGCTGGAATGTTTTTTTCAATGGAGCAGCAAGTAAGTGGCGGTGATAGTCGACGTATTATTGACCGGGATTTACAAGCCAGTATTGATCAACAGATGGGAACTAAGTCTTCATTGGCTTCAGGTGGGCTGAATACGGATTATTCGGTTACAAACATCCTTTTGAATATTGAGAATGACGAATGGAGCTGGAATAACTGGTTTTGGCAAAATAAGGACGCTGGGACAGGTCAAGGTGTTGCTCGGGCTTTAGACAATCAAGGCTATGTCGATTCAAGCTCTTACATATCGCATCTTCAATACAAATCGATTATAGATTTTGAGAGTTCAATAGAAAGTAATATTGGATATCATTATTTAGATGCGGAAAGCCTTTTTAAACTTTTCCCCAATGGAAGCCTCATTCCAATTGGTAAAGACGGAAACCCTTTTACACCACTTAGTCATCCTGTGCTCTTTGAGGATGGAGTAATCGGGGCGCCAGAGTACAATGCGCATAAAGTCATTGCAGATGTAACTTACCAGTATATCGGTTTCGAAGACCAAATTTGGCGATCTCAAGTTGGATTTCAGTACACATCCTTTGAAACATCAGAACGTAAAAACTATGGTCCAGGTGTTCTGGATGGAACGGTTTCACCCATCCATGGTGATTTAACCGATGTGACGGATTTGCCTTACGTATTTCTTGAGGATCAGGAGCGACGTAACGTATTTTTTGCCGTTCAAAATCAATGGTATTTTCATCCCGAATGGACATTAACGGTGGGTGGACGTTGGGATAGATATTCTGAATTTGGGAGTATATTTAACCCTAGACTGGGGCTTGTCTGGGAGCCGCGTCATGATTTCACTGGTAAGTTGCTGTACGGTGAGGCATTTAGAGCGCCGTCGTTTAGTGAGTTATATATGAAAAATAATCCCAGTGGGATTGGTTCTTCGTCCTTACTGCCTGAGCGAATTAAAACCTATGAAATCGTGGCTGATTATCAGGTCGCACCCTCTCTAAGGCTCATTAATAGTGTGTACTTCTACAAAGCTGAAGACCTTATCGAAAACAAATTGGTTGGAAGTGTCTATCAGTTTCAGAATGCTGCGCAACAGGAAGGTTACGGGCTGGAGATCGAGGCACAATGGGCGCTCAGTTCTCAACTGAAGCTAAAGGGACAATATAGTTATCAGCATAGTGAAAATACTGACACCGGAGAGGTTATTGCTGATGTACCAAACCATACAGGGTATCTATCCATAGATTATAAGATGCTGAATGGCTGGGCGCTCCATCTGAATAATCACTGGATTGGTTCCAGTGTGCGTGAGCGTACTGATACACGCGACAAGCTAAGTGGTTATGCATGGAGTACGCTAAAAGTGTCTAAAGCGTTTGAGCAACGTAATTTAGAGACGGCTGTTATTGTTAAAAACCTCTTTGATGAAAACGCCCGCACACCCTCGTCACCTATTATTCCAGGGGACTATCCGTTAGAAGGCCGTAGTATCTGGGCTGAAATCACATACTCATTTTGAGCGTGAAATACGCAGATTAAATGTCATATAGGGGCGGATAGTCTATCCGCCCGCCCATGCTGATTATGCCAACAGACCCTGCAGTTCAGTTGCAGTCGCTTCCTTCAACAGTTGTTCTACGGTTTGTCCCTGCTGTGATCGTTCGAGGCAGATAAAACGATTATTTCCTCGATTGTCTCGATATTCGATATAGATAAACCAGACGTTGTTAAGAGATTGATTGGAATCCTTACGTTTACCTTCGGCTAGCCAGATCTTAAGTGGGCGTAGGCTATGTATATGTCGTCGGGTATAGGTACGGTTATACGTATTATTGCTTGGCTGTGTTGATGCTGGAAACAGTTCGGAATCAACGGCGGTAAGAGTGTGTGCTTCAAACATGAGATGCTCCCATAAGGTTATGAGAGCTGACGTTGGAGGGCGACCTGATTTATTGTCGGTTCGACCACATCGCTGGAATAACAGCAAACCACCTTGCCCAGGTTGGCAGGTTGGCGAGGACGTCAGCCCTTCTCTTGATGTATTTAGAACTGATACTTTACTGGGAAAGAGCACGGCTAGCAAGCTGGTCCTGCTAACTTAGAATATGATGCCCGAATAAAACCGTTATCGAGGTAGGAGAACGAATGAGGCTGGGGAATTCGGTAAGGGATATAGAACAGTACTTTTTTCGCCACTCAGGTTTGCCTCAGATGGAGCTGCGAAGTACAGGGCATAGTACTCAGGGTTACAAGGCTCACAGTCACAAGGAGTTTTCAGTTGGCGTGTTGAATGCCGGCACCACATGCCTGTCATACGATGGTCAGGAACGGGTTGTACAGGAGGGAGACCTCGTGATGATTGAACCCGACAGGATTCATGCCTGTAATCCGATTGATGGCGGCTCGAGGGCGTATCATATGCTCTATATCGACGTTCAGTGGTGCCGGGAAAGGTTGTCGCTGTTATACGGAAAAGCGATCACTCACTTCTGTTGTGATCAGTTTGTAATACGGAGTCCGGCTGCATCAGGTCTATTTATGATGCTCGTTGAGACGCTGCAGAGAGGGAATGCAAAAGGAGCGGCTCATGTCTTGGATCAGCTAGCCATAACGTTGCTTCTTCAGTACTGTTCGCCAATGCCTGTTTCGTCCAGGAAAAGTGAGCTAAGTGTACAAATAAAACAAAAATTGATGGCCGATCTCAGCCAGCCTCCGTCTCTGGGCGACTTGGCAGAAGAGTTTGGTTGTGCGAGAGAAACTTTAATCCGGACGTTTAAAGAATCTTATGGAATTACCCCAAAGTCTTTTGTGAGCAATGCACGGGTGGAAAAGGCAAAACTTTTACTGCGCTCAGGCGCTAGTATTGTAGATGTTGCGTCTGATATGGGGTTTGCTGATCAGAGCCAGTTCCATCGCGCTTTTGTGAGCTACACGGCGTCCACCCCTCGGCAATATCAACAATCCAGATCAATTTCCGACAACCTTTCCTAGCATTGGCTCAATAAAGTATCGGTTTCCCCAACTTAGCTGATGCTTAGGATACATATGACTTCATTGGATTATCTGATTCCAGCGGCTTTCCCCGCGCTTGTACTGGCTCACTTTGTTGCATTGCTGAGTCCGGGGCCGGACTTCTTTTTAATCGCAGGAAATGCGATCAGGCATAACCTTCGCGGCAGCCGTTTTATCTGCCTGGGGGTGGCGCTGGGTAATGCTGTGTATATCGCTGTGGCGATTCTTGGTTGGAGTGGAATCCGGGACAACCCGCAGCTCTTTTCTGTGATTGAAACCATTGGGGCGGGTTATCTGTTGTGGATAGGTGTGCAGCTGTTACGAAGTCGTCCACACGCGTTAGCGCTGGGCTCAAACGAAAGCCAAGTGCCAGGGCTACTGAAGCAACTGTTTCTGGGGATCAACTCTGCGCTGCTTAATCCGAAAAATGCGCTGTTTTATATGAGCTTAATGGCCGTTATTTTAGGGCCGGATGTGACGTTATTGCAGCAGATAGTTTGTGGGATTTGGATGGTTTTGGCAGTGTTTCTATGGGATCTCTTTATTGCGGGAGCAATTGGCCATCAGAGTGTAAGAGGCGTGCTGAACCGCAAAATACACTGGGTGGAGCGAGGGGCTGGAGCCGTACTGATGAGCTTTGGTGTTGGATTATTGGTGCAAACCAATGGTCGTGGTTAGTCTTATCACTCATGTTATGGGTTATCAACGCGCGTGGATATGGGGACTCACGAGCACGAGTATGGGCACGTGAGTCTGCAAGTACACAACACTGGGAATACGGACAAATCGTTTCCCCAGTGTGAATACTATGCATTTGGAACTGACTAAATACCGAGCTTTTTTATCACATCTTTCTTGAATAGAAGCGACTCATTGTCGTCCGGAATTTCGGCGGCCAGCTTATCCAGTGCGGCTTCGAGGTTCAGCACGGAGTTCAGGGTATCTTCACATATAAACCCAGCCACCGGACCGATGTATTCTGCCAGACAGTCTTCCAAGATCGATTTTTGTGCATCACTGCACTCGAATACCGGCTCGGGTGTAACGTCTTTGGGGATCTCTTTAGGCGCAAGATCGGCCAGTGTTTTGATGATCTCATGGGTCGGTGGCAAAGGCGTATGTTGGTCAGTCAGCATGCCTTCCTGGAACTGGTGGCGTGCATTGCTGATATCAAACATGGCATCCAGTGCTTCGATGCCATGTTTGTTGAAGTAGTAGATGTAGTTGATCTCCCCACCTTCGATGATGACATGGGCAGAGCGATTACAATCGGTGGAGATAAACAAACTGCCGCTGACTTGCTTTCGGCACAGTTGTTTAATCTCCTCTACGACCTGGCTAAAAGGCAGATAATGCTGTGACATAGCAGGTTACCTTTCTCGTAGTCGTTCGATTGTAATATGCAGGCTGGTATTCATGCGCTTGATCGCTTTTGCCAGCGCGCCTATTTCGTCCTCGCGTTCGGTGCCATCGATATCCCCATCTAACTTGCCACGGCTGATTCCGTCTGCGATGACAGTTAGTTTGGCAATCGGGTTGAGCACCAGCTGTCCCATCATGATGTAGAGCACCAGAGAGGCAATGATTGCACTGGCAATAGCACCCATGATCGCGTTCTGGCTCAGAGTGTAGGCTTCTGCCATCACTTTCTCTTTCTCCAGTACCACTCCGATCATCCAGTTGCTGCCGGATAACCCTCGCAGACGACGGTAACTGGTCATCACGGTGTTATCGCCAATCTCCAGCTCTTGCAATTCGGAACTCAAGCGGGGCTGCTTACCGGTAAAGAGTGCATTGATCGATTTTCCGTTCAGGCTGGAATTAGGGTGACTGATGATGTCCCCTTTGGAGTTGAGCAGAAAGGCGTAACCGGTATCGTTAAAGTGCAGGGTATTGACCGCCTCTGACACGGTTTTTAGGCTGAGATCGCCACCGAAGGCTCCTTTAAACTGACGACCGTCGTAAATGCCTGCAACCGCTGAAATCAGGATGTCGTTGGTGGCTGAGTCAGCATAAGGGTCCGTTAGGATCGCTCGGTTGTGGTTACGTGCGCGGTCATACCAAGGGCGTTCGCGGGCATCCCAGTTTTCACCCGGATTCCAGTCCTGATCGTTAGATATCGGTTTACCATCGGTATTCAGACCGCCAAAAACAAGAATGAACTCTTTCTGCAGGAGCGGGCGATTCATGGTGTTCTGAATAGTCGTCTGGCTAAAGTCGTCGGCGATCGTTTCTGACATCATATTGATGATTGCCAGTTTGCCGTTCAGCCAGTTGGTGATTTGGTGTGAAAGCGCTACGGTGGCTTCGTTGATACGGTTTTCGGTACGTTCGTAAAGCGCATTTTGCACGGTGTGGTATTGGGTCCACGCGAACAGGGAAAATGCAATCATGATCACGGCGGAAGTCGCCAGTGGGACTTTATGTGAGATTTTCAAAGTGGGTATGCCTTTTTCTGAAACCGCACAGATTCTTTGAACTGGCGGGTTTCGGTTTCTTATTTTTGTTGTTCAGGCCGCAGTGACCGACGAAAGGTATCGGCTTTCTACGAGGTTTACAGGCAGAAAGAACTATCTGTCTGCAAACGAGAAGTGGGGAAGGGCGTCAAACAGGGTTCTGTTGTGATTCTGGTCCATTACTACATCCCGGTACGTAATTGAATTAGTCAAAGTGTTAACTAGAGGAACCGTTTGACTAACATAGAAGCTGTATTCAGGATCGATTAGGGCCAGTAAGGCCTTGTGTGTGGTGCCAGATGCGTATGAGATTGATTTCGGTGATCAGTCGGTTGTTATCACATATTGATTTGATTGATGGGATGCAACAGATATTGGACCTGTGACCGTTGGGCTTGCATAGCGATAGGGTTGCCCCGTTTGTTTCGCTTCATACATCGCGGCATCTGCTGTCGCGAGCAATTGCTCTGCACAACTGCATTGATCAGGATACAGTGTGATACCGATGCTGGCGCTGACAGACACCGTCTGCTCACCGATATCAATCGGTGCCTCGATGACTTTTTGCAAACACTGGATCACCTTATCGGATTCGTGCTGGCCGTGAATGGCTGGCACTATAATGACAAACTCGTCGCCCCCGTAGCGTGCAATCGTATCCGTCATGCGCAGGGTGTTTTTCAGGCGATTTGCGATCGTAATCAGCAGTGTGTCGCCTGCTTCATGTCCCAACGTGTCATTGATGGGTTTAAAGCCATTCAGATCGATAAAAAACAGTGCCAGCGATCGACCATTGCGATCAGTGTGCGCGACCTCCAACTCTAAACGATCATAAAATACACGTCGGTTGGCAAGGCCTGTGAGGGCATCGTGATTGGCCAGATCTGCCAGCTCTCGTTCTCTATCTCGATGATGGCTGATATCAATGACAGTGGTTAAGTAGAGTAACCGGTCGTCCAGATAAAACTCTTTTTCATGCAGCTCGATAGCAAAGTGGGTGCCGTTGCTACGACGTCCAAACCAGCCGTCCTCTGATGGGTGGAAAATGGCATCGCGTTTAAGGATTGTTAGGTCCTGCTGACTGTATCCAAAAGCCTCTCGGCACAGGGCGTTAGCCATACAGACCTGTCCACCTTCATCGATAATCAATAAGCAGGATGAGGTGTTATCCAAAAGCTCAGATAGACGCTTAATCAACTGTCCGGAATGCTGACTGCTTTTCCGGAATAGACGAATAATATGTGCAAAGTTAAACAATGCGAGCAAGAACGTGAAAAACTGTGCCTGCCTTAGGCGTGATGTTTTCTCGCCCGACATATCCTCAATCCGGGTCGTCAGTTGATTCATTAGTGTGAGGATTGCTCGATTATTGGCTTCGAGGGAAGATTTCAAGGCTGTAATTGTCGCCGGAGAGTTATCTCCCTGAATGAAGCGTTCAGCCATAGGCTTCAGATTCGATAACGCCTGTTCAGTGGTCTCTACAATGCCTAACACTTCGGTGTCTTCGAAGGCGATGAATGGAATCGGTTTATCCCGGGTATCTGTGACCTGCCCACCGGTTTTAAATGCAAACAGGGTATTGGTGAACAGACGATACACCTCGATAAACTCTTGTCGGTAAGCCGCCTGATTGGTGTTATTCGCTTGGTGTAGTTGCAGAGAGGCTTTGGTGAGTTGTTGCGATAACATGCGCTGACGTCCGGCGATGTTGATTGCGAGTGCATCGGCCTCAACCTCTTCGGTAATCTGTAAATTAATGCCAAGGATCGCAAAATCCAGTAGAAGGAAAATACAGATAGCAATAAAGAGTGAACGTCTATTGCTGTGCGGCGCACGAGTAAGCAGATTCATCCTGATTCCGGGGGTAGTGATTGAGCGCTGGGTGTGTCAGGCGGTCAATTTAGTCCCGTATTGTTGGATTATCCAGCCGGTTGATAATAATCAATTCAATAATTGATACTGCTCATAATATGTTCGATTTTACAGCATGCCTTAGCGACGAATGGTCTCTTTTGATGGCGAACCAATCGTCACTGGCATGTATCTGTCTGTTTGAATAATCAGGCAGCTTCCGCTTCTTTATCCGTATAGGTTGCAGCGATATCGATAAAGGTCTGCTCCACCGCCAAAAACGCCTCAATGACCGCAGGATCAAAGTGGCTGCCATTCCCTTCCAGAATAATCGAGCGGGCTTTGTCGTGGGAAAATGCAGGCTTATACACCCGCTTCGAAGTGAGTGCATCATAGACATCGGCTAATGCCATCAGGCGGCCGGAGATCGGAATTTCTTCTCCTTTGAGACCATTTGGATACCCTCGGCCATCCCACTTTTCGTGATGGGTCAGACTGATTTCGCGTGCGATCTGCAGGAAGGAGTTACTGCCAAGCTGAGCTTCTGCCACCTGCAGCGCATCGGCACCGATCTGAGCGTGTCCCTTCATGATTTCGAACTCTTCGTCGGTCAGTTTACCGGGTTTCAGAAGAATGCTGTCCGGGATGCCCACTTTGCCAACATCGTGTAAGGGGGCTGACTTGTGGAGCAGGTCGATGGTGTCAGCGTCGAGCTCTGCACGGTATTTTTCCTGAGTACTTAAGTGCTCAGCCAGTACACGGACATAGTTTTGCGTACGCAGGATATGGCCACCGGTTTCGTTATCACGGGTTTCTGCCAGACTGGCAAGCCCCAAAATACTGGCATCTCGGGTGATGCTCAGTTCTCGGGTGCGTTCTGCCAATGCGTTAATCATCTGGTTAGTATGCAGGGCCATCAGACCAAATTCATCATTACTGGTCACCGGTACCTGTACACTCAGTTCTCCACGGGATACTTGTGCCAGTGTTTGATTTTCGGCGGTGATAAAGAGCTTAAGATTGCGAGAGTAGCCGATAATAATCGCCAGGATGTAAAGCATCATCGTGCCGATGACAAAGACAATTTCGCCCAGAATATAACGTTGAGAGGTTTTCAGTGGGATACTGTCGCCGGTATGGACTAACCACTCCAGATCTTTATTGATGACCAGAAAAACGACGCCGATCACTGCGATCGCACAGATGGCTGCAAACCAGACAAATTTCTGTGTTAGTGGATACGGGTTATCATCCGGTGTGAGTTGCTGATCTGAGTCGCGCAGCATCTGAGCCAGCTTGAACTCACGAAACAGTGCCAGTTCACAGGCGATCAGGTAGCCAAGTACCGTCATTCCAACGATCACTTTGCCTCCGCTTTCCAGCGGAAAACCATGCATTAGCCAGTTATACAGCCCCAGTAGCGCCCCGAAAATCAGAAACAGTGAAAGGTCTAATTTGAACTGACTATTAACCTGCTGTTTGTACGGTAGTTGGTTTAGACGCTTTTCCAGTGTGACGCGAATTGCGCCCTGTGCACAGAACGCCACCAAAATAGGGATCAGCAGTTGCGCAGTGGTCAGGGAGTCAAGAAAAGGACAAACCTGAATACTGTAGACTGAAAATAGAATCAGTGCTGTCAGATAATGGAATGAGGTGCGTCTTACGATTGCCTGCATGATGTTTTTGAACCCTCTGCTGTGCACTTCTGTCCGCTGTAACATCCCGGACTCTATCACGCTTAATTTCCAAACCAAGAAGTAAGTTATAGATTTAAATACAGAAAAGTAAAATGCCACATGTCATTCTGGATGAAATCGGAGAATAGATCAGAGAAAGCGGAGTTCAGGATCCTTAAGGTTGGATGTTTCTCCAGATATCCGTTAAGTTCAGGGAACGTGTCGTAATGAGTAATTACCAATGACTATCTTTTCGGTATTTACGCAGTTGAATCAGGCTTACCTGCTGGTTGATCTGTCCGACTGGTCAATTCCAGTGGTGAATGCCCGTGCTGCAAACATGTTAAGGCAGACCGAGAAGACGCTGGAGTCGAGTGACCTATGGTGCTCCCGTCTCAAGCCTTTGTTACAGGCAGGCATGTCTGAATCTGATCTTGTGTTTCACATTGATAGTGCACTCTATCAGGCGCGTTGTTCTGAAATAGTCGCCGAAGAACAACGTTTTCTTGCGATCAATCTGATCCCCTTTTTATCGTCTTCCAGCCATCAGCGTGATGTATTTGCATTGCTTGATAATCTGGGCGCATACGTTTACTGCAAAGATGTGAATTACAACTATACCTATGCAAACCGTCAGGTCTGTGACCTGTTTGGTTATCCATTGGAAGAGGTTATCGGACAGAGTGATGCACGTTTCTTTGGCGCTGATACAGCGAAAGCACTGGTAGAAGGCAGTGACTGTTATGTGATTGAAGACGGTGAGGTCATTGAAAAAGAGGAGATCAACTATGTGCCGGGGTTGGGCGAGTATCGTCACTATCTGACAGTCAAAAAGCCACTGCACAACGAACATGGCGAGATCATTGGTTTGTTTGGTATATCAACCGATGTGACCGAGCTGAAAGTCGCTGAACGTCGCTTACGCGATAGTGAAACCAAACTGAGCACCATTCTCGATAACGTGGGTGCATATGTCTACATCAAAGATTCTGAGCGCCGTTTCCGTTATATCAACAAGAAGACGGAAGAACTTTTCGGGCTTTCCAGCGATAAAATCCTGGGCATGAATAACTATGAGCTGTTGGGCGATATTCAGGGAGAAGAGTTTGATCGTACTGACCGGCAAGTATTTGAGGCGGGTACGCGCATGGCATGTATCGAGACCTTTAACGCCGGTGATGACACCTATTATTACTGGTCAGTGAAAATCCCTCTGGAAAACGATAGTGGTGAAATTGATCAATATATCGGTATGTCGATGGATATTACCGAGCAGAAAAAGCTCGAGTACCAAGTGCGGGAAGCCAATCGAGCGTTAAAAGAGAAGGTTCGTGAAATCAGTCATTTACGTGATGAACTGCACGATCAGGCGATTCGTGATGCGCTGACGGGATTGTATAACCGGCGTTTTATGGAAGATAAGGTCGAGCAGACTTTTGATGATCGGCGTGCAGGGGCTTGTACGCTTATGATGATTGATGTCGATCACTTCAAGAAGGTTAACGATGAGCTGGGTCACAAGAAAGGAGATCAGGTATTGCAGCTGCTGGCGACGCTGATGCAGGATGAATGCAGGGTCGAAGATATGGTTTGTCGCTATGGTGGTGAGGAGTTTTTAATTCTGCTGCCTGCAACGGATATTCATGTCGCCTTTCGTAAAGCTGAGTGGATTCGTAAACGGTATGAAGTATTGGTAGCCGAGACCTATCCAGAGGCTGCGGGTAGTACGATTTCGATTGGCTTAGCCTCAGCACCAGACCATGGAGCCGATTTTTCCAGTGTATACCACTGTGCAGATGAGGCCTTGTATGGGGCGAAAAGTAAGGGAAGAAATTGTTCGGTGATGGCTCATATCTGAAAGGTGTCGTACTCCAGTAAAGACTATAAAAGTTCAGTGTCGGAAACATATGTAGTTGGCAAACGTAAACGGTTTCTGGAATGGTCCGATTCTTCTGCTAATATTACATTCGCAGTTTAAGCGAACTGTTGTTTTATAAGGTCATAAAATAAAAGGATTTAGTATGACCCAGTACCACCTCGCGCAATTGAACATTGCGACCCCGCTTTATGAATTGACAGACCCACGGATGGTGGAGTTTGTTGATAACCTCAATCGGATCAACACACTGGCAGAACAACATCCCGGGTTTATCTGGCGCCTGGTCGGTGATGATAATAATGCCACCAGTTGCGTGATTGCCGATCGACCGGGCGTATTACCTAATCTTTCCGTTTGGCAGGATATGGATGCTTTCAAAGACTATGTCTACAAATCAGATCACGTTAGCTTCTTGAAACGTCGGGATCAGTGGTTTCAATGTAGTGAAGGCCTGCTGGTAGTGATGTGGTGGATTCCCGCCGGGCACCGGCCAACCATTGAAAAAGCGGTTAAACGACTGGATTATCTCGCCGCACACGGACCTTCTGAACAGTGTTTTTTTGTACCGTATAAATCGTTGCCTGCACTGACCGTTGCTGATACGGCAGTGATTGATCTATTGGTGTCATAAAGAGCTGTTATATGATCAAACTATTTCGCCAGCGGGAAACACTTGCAACTTGGATATTACGTACCTTATTAGCGGGTCTGCTGTTACTGGTCGAGATCGCGAATGCGGAACCGAGCAATGCAGCATTGCCCTCCATTCAAAAAGTGTTTGATCAGCACAGTGCAATCATGTTGTTGATTGATCCGGCTTCCGGACAAATCATCGATGCCAACCCCGCCGCCAGCCGTTTCTATGGTTACTCTCAGCAGCAACTGCAAACCATGAAGATCCAACAGATCAATACCCTCACCCAAGAAGAGGTCGCAGCGGAACGAGCGCATGCCACTGAGCAGCAACGTAACTTTTTTGTCTTTCGGCATCAGCTGTCGAATGGCGAAGTGCGAACCGTTGAAGTTTCATCGGTTCCGTTTGTATTTGATGATAAGCCATTGCTGTTTTCTATTGTGAATGATGTCTCAGAACTGCGGGAAACCCAGGCTGCGCTCTGGCACTATCAAACTCAGCTAGAAGGTATGGTAGACCGTCAGACCGAAGCCTTACGTGAAGGTGATGAACGTTTGATTACGCTGTTGCTGGCCGGTTCATTGGTGCTGCTTTTTACAGTGTTGGTTTTACTAAGGCTGCTTATCAAACGTCGGCAGGCAGAAGCAGCACTGACATTGGAGCAAAAACGACTGGAAGAGATTATTCGTGGTACCAATGTTGGTACCTGGGAGTGGCAGGTGGAGAGCGGAGATATCGCGCTCAATGAGCGTTGGGCAAATGTAGTTGGCTATGAGCTGCATGAACTCAAAACGCTTACGATCCAAACACGCTTAGACCTGATCCATCCGGATGATCGCATCAAGTCAGATATGCTAATCGGGCAACTGTTCCGTCATGAACTGCATCACTACGAGTGCGAGATTCGCCTTAAACATAAAGAGGGGCACTGGGTCTGGGTGATGGAGCGGGGCAATGTGGTGGAATGGTCCGACAGTGGCAAACCGTTACGGATGTCCGGCACCCACCAGGATATCAGTCGTCGTAAAGCTGCTGATGCACAAATTCAGTATCAGGCGAAATACGATGCTCTGACCGGGTTACCCAATCGTGTACTGTTTCTGGAGCGTTGTGAAGCAGCGATCTCGGCGGCGAGTCGTACCAATGACCACGTCGCACTGTTGTTTATTGACTTGAACAAGTTCAAGCCGATCAACGATACGCTTGGCCATGAAGCGGGTGATCAGGTTTTACAGGAGATTGCTGCCCGTCTGGGTAAAGTGGTCCGTGAAGGTGATACGGTGGCGCGTTTTGGCGGTGATGAGTTTGTTATTTTGCTGACAGGATTACATTCACCGGAACCAATTAGTCGCATTGCACATCAGATCATTGAGCACGTGGACGAACCTTGTCCGCTCAGTGATGGGGATACTGTGTCCGTGAGTGCCAGCGTAGGGGTAGCGTTATATCCCGATGACGGTCCATCAATCGATGCGTTGTTGCGCAATGCGGACTTTGCTATGTACGCGGCTAAACGTGGTGATCAGGGTTTCGTGGTTTACGCCTCGGAGGTATCGGAATACGCCTGTCAGTTGCAATAAGCGGTTTAGCCTTGTCGCACGCTTCGTTATGATCAACGTTGAAAAAATCACAAGGCAGGATATTCACGCGTGAACAGCCCGACAGATGTGCAGATCTTACTCATCGAAGATGATGTAAAGCTGACCGAATTGCTGGACCTTTACCTCAGCCGCAATGGCTACAAGGTTGCAGTCGGGCACAGTGGCGCGGATGCTCAACGGTTGTTGGATGAGATGAATCCCGAGCTGTTGATTCTTGACCTGATGTTGCCGGGGATGGATGGGTTAAGTATATGTCGGGCGGTACGCGCGACCTATCACGGAAAAATTCTCATCCTTACGGCCAGTGACGACGATATGGATCAGGTCGCAGCTCTTGAAATGGGCGCCGATGACTATGTCTGTAAACCGTTGCATCCACGCGTGCTGCTTGCACGGATTCGTATGCTGCTGCGTCGTCATGAGGAAGAACCGGCTAATGGTAATACTCTGTTGGTTAATGAAGAACGTATCACTTCTACGCAGTCCCGGACATTTGGCCAGCTGACGATGGTCTGCACAACCAAACGCTGCACGTTGGCGGGTGAAGCGGTCAACCTAACGCCCGCTGAATTTGACCTGCTTTGGTTGTTAGCACAACATCCGGATCAGCCACTCTCCCGTGAAGAGCTGGTTAAACAGACCCGTGGCATAGAATACGACGGTGTAGATCGTACGATCGATAATCGGATTGTTATTCTACGTAAAAAGTTACAGGACAACGCTTCTCAGCCACAACGCATCATCACCGTGCGTGGTAAAGGTTATCTGTTTGTTGCCAACAGCTGGCACTGAGTTGTAACGATTTCCGACATACAAACCCGTACATTTATTCCCATGACCCAATGTCCGGCTGCTGCCACAATGGGACCTATGATATCTCTGTTGTTAAACCTTTCAGGCTAATCTCAGGACACCTGTATGGCGCGTTTATTCATCACCCTCTACGCCGGAATCATTGTCTCTTTCTATGTTTTTCTATTCTCTGTTGAAATCATCGCGACCAGTTTGTCTTACGACGTAGGCGCACAGGATTCGCGCAATACGCTGATGGGCTATGTTGCGTTGCTTTCGCGGGTTAAAGCTGCGGCGGGAGAGCAGGCGATGCAGGAGGCGATGCATGAAGTGGCAAACCTGAACGCAATGTTGGCTTCAGAGGTAACCGATCCGGTTGTTCTGAATCACCCAAAAATTAAAGCGTTGCCAAGTCCCGGCGGAATGGTTGATCAAATCGATCTGGAAGAGCACGAGCCGGCCTACTTTCGTTTGGCTGAAGACACGCGGGTATTTCGGGTGATTGATGATCCTGATGCGGAACTCTGGGCTAAAGAACGTTTGCTCAACACCCTTGCTCAGTGGGGACTGCTGTTGGTGATGGGGTTGATCGTGGGCGTATGGTTCTTCTACCTTCACCGTAAATTAAAACGATTGGAGCTTGCTTCCGGTCGGATCGCAGCTGGTGATTTCAGTGCGCGTGTGGGTGAGGATGGTGGCAGTCGTGTTGGCGGTTTGAACCGGGCGTTTAACGGCATGGCAGAGCGGGTGGAGCAGCTTATCGCCAGTCATAAACGGCTGACGAATGCGGTGGCTCATGAATTGCGTACCCCTATATTTCGGTTACGTTGCCAATTGGAGCTTCTGGAGCACGGTTGTGCGAAAGAGGAGCACGATCAGTTTGTGGAAGGGATGGAAGCTGACCTTGAAGAACTGGAGACGATGGTGGATGAACTACTCACATTTGCCCGCATGGAGCGCGCTGATCTTGATGTGAATCTGGTCTCCACCGATCTGGATCATTGGTTGAATCAACAATTACCGATGTTGATACGTAGCAGCGACCTGCCGCTCAGTCTCAACATCGACCAGCCGGTATCGGCCATGGTGGATTCGAAGCTGCTACAGCGTGCGATTACCAACCTGGTACGCAATGCAGACAAATACGGTCGAGAACAGGTCAGAATCTGTCTGTTGCAGACAGCGGATATTGCACAGATCTGTGTGGATGATGACGGACCTGGTATTCCACCGTCTGAGCGTGAACGTGTGCTGGAACCCTTTGAGCGTTTGGACAGTGCGCGTACCCGTAAGACAGGGGGATATGGCTTGGGCCTGACAATTGTGCGAGAGATTGTGGCCTATCATCGGGGCAGTGTGTTAATCGAAGACGCTCCATTAGGCGGCGCGCGGATTATTATTAATTTGCCCCGGAGCGTATAAATGTATGTGAATGTAAGGGCGCGTACATACATTCACATACAGAATCCAGATACTGTCAGGGACATCGGGTCGGCAGAATACACTCATCGAATTTAAATACGGATGAGGAATTCACCGATGAAAAAACTAATTATTGTCAGCACCCTGACCTCTTTGTTTGCCGCGTCAGCCGCTATGGCGGGTGATATGACCGTGGTAGGTGGTGTAGCAACCTTCGAATCACCGTATAAGAACTTTGATGATGACACCGCCGTCTATCTGGATGCCCGCTACAAAGAGGGGGATTTCAGTATCGATGAACGGGGTCTCAACTACCGCGTGTTAGGTACAGATGACACGCCGCTGAATATCCATGCAACGCTGACCAGTGCGGGCGATGGCTACGATACAGATGACTCCACCGTCTTTACGGGTATGGATGAACGTGATGGCAGTTTGGATCTGGGTGTTAGCGCAGATTACACCCTGGGTGATGGTCAGGTGAAAGCAACGCTGGTGCATGACATTACCAACAATCATGAAGGTTTTGTGGCGGATGTGAACTACAGCCATGACTTTGAACTGGATTACGGTCTGACCGTGGTGCCGCGTGCGGGTGTGGCGTATACCAGTGAAGACTACACCAACTATTACTTCGGTGTTCGTCAGAGTGAAGCAACCGGCAGTCGAGCTGCCTACAACGCCGACAGCGCTTTGAACCCGTATGTGGGCTACCGCATGACAATGCCACTGGCAGGTGCATGGAGTCTGGTACATGAAGCTGCGTATGTTTGGTTAGATGATGAAATCACCGATTCCTCTTTAGTTGATCGTGACAGCGCCTGGGTCGCAGCATTTGGTGTCGGTTACACCTTCTAATCAGATTTAGTTTTTGGCGCTCCGGAGATTCCAATGGAGCGCCACTCCCTCCGACTCGCTTATCTTTGCGTTCACCTTCCGGAATACGATGAAGGGGTGACCGGAAGTGTCTTAGGGGGCAGGTTTATTGGGTTGATGGTCTCTCCAAGTATTTAAATCTGTCCCCGTTTTTTATTTTCTATTTTTTATTTTCAAAAGTAAATTCAAGGATCGATAATCCATGCACGTGATTAAACTGACCTCCATCGCAGCGATGGTGCTGTGTGCGGGCTGCAGTGCTGTCAAAGCCGTACCGGAAGCCAAAACTGTTTTTCTGGTCGAAGATAAACCGGCTCAAAGCTGCCAGTATCTGGGCGAAGCGATTGGCAGTCAGGGGCAACTTCCTATCGGGTAACTTCACCGCCAGCGATAAATTGATGGAAGGGGCGCGCAACGACTTGCGCAACAAAGCCGTCGATATGGGGGGGAATACCGTGCATGTGCAGAACATTACATTACATTACATTACATCATCCCAATCGGATGACGCTTTAGGAACCACCAACACGCTGGTGGTTGGGCACGTTTATCGTTGCTAGTTCAAAGACTGGAAGTGGCGGCTGAACGCCACTTCCAGTGCCGATTATGGCGTGTCAGGTTTCGCCGCCCGATGCAGATGGACATCCAGCTGCGGGAAGGCGATCTCCAGCCCGGCATCTTTGAATTTCGCGGCGACCTTGGTGTTTACCCGATGCGTCATTTCCAGACGGTCGGCCATCGCGTTCACGTATAAGCGCAGTTCCAGATTCAGTGTGCTGTCGGCAAAGGCTGTAAAGAAGGCTTCGGGTTTAGGGTCTTCCAATACCCGATCTTCCTCTGTGGCCGCTTCCAACAGCAGTCTGCGCGCCAGTTCCGTATCAGAGCCATAGGCAATGCCCACCGGAATCACAATACGGGTTACTGAATCGGTCAGTGACCAGTTGATCAGTTGCTGGGTAATAAAAGTCTTGTTGGGAATGATCACCTCTTTGCGGTCCCAGTCTACAATCGTTGTCGCGCGGATCTGAATACGGGTGACTGTGCCGGTCAGGTTATCAATGGTGACGGTATCGCCGATACGCACCGGTTTCTCAAACAATATGATCAGACCGGATACAAAGTTCGCCACAATCTCCTGCAAACCAAAGCCTAGTCCGACACCCAGTGCCGCTACCAGCCACTGCAGTTTCCCCCATTCCAGCCCGAAGTTGGAAAACGCGCCCAATATCCCGACCAGAATCAGCATGTATTTAATGAGTGAGCTGATGGCGTAACCGGTGCCGGGTGTCAGATCCAGGTTGCGCAGGATCAATAGCTCCAGGAGTCCTGGCAGGTTGTATGCTGCGAGTAAACTGAGGCTGAGAATCACCACGCCAAAGAGGAGCGATTTCAGGGTAATATGGCGGGTCACTTCGCCATCATCAGATAGCGTGCTCCACAACTCTACGTTGTCCAATGCGCCGAAGAACGGCAGGAAACCACCGAGAAATCCCCAAAGCATTCCCACCAACATCACCAGCGTAGCGGTTTTTAGCAGGGTGCGTGAGTGATCAGAGATCGTTTGTAAGTTCAGATAGTTCGTTTCAAGAGGCGGTTCATCCTCCTGCTTTTCCCGTGCGGCCAGGATTTCAGCACGGCGTGCTTTCACCCGGTCAAACTCCAGGCGACGTTCTGAGATCAGGACCAAACGCATGCCCAGCTTGTAGAACACGATGACCGATAACAGCACCATCAACGTTTGTAGGACCGCATAGATCATGAAGTTGACGGTGAAGGTATATCCGGCGGCGGTCATGGCCAGCATTGATACGTTAAACAGTACTAATGCGGACAACCATAATTCGGCGCGGGACCACCAACTGATAGATTCAGTCAGTTGGTTGAGCTGCAGTTTAACCCGCCACAGACTGCTCCAAAGCAGAACGATGATGGTGATCAGCGCTAACATGACCAGACGCACAAGCCCCGAACGCATCTCGTCTGAATCAATATTCCACAGATAGATTTGGAACAATAATAGCGGCAGGCAGGCCAGATAGAGTATGGCCAGACGCTGGCGTAAGGCCCGAGTTAGTTTTTCACTCATGTTGAAGTGAGCGGCAAACAGGCCATGGGGCGTTTTCAGCCAGTTTCGCAAGCTGTGTATCACCCAGGTACTGATCGCTGCTACCACACTGAGTGTGGTCCAGGTTTCCGCATCCGGGTGAGCTGGGTTAATCAGGCTGCGGCCTGCCAACCAAAGCGTCATTGGCAGCGGTAACGCCGTCGCGACCGATAGCACCATCGTTTGTACACTGTGGTGAAAGCGATCATGAATCACATTCCCTATCTGCTGTCCCCACTGTTCCCGGTGCTGGCGATGATAGTGGCTCAACCAGCTGAAGCCCAATACCGCGAACAGCAGCAGTAGCGCCCTTAAGAAGGTGGAATCATCAGCTCTGAATAGCGGTTGAGATTGCTCCGCATTCCAGTGCTTGATCAGCTGCCCGGCGGAGATGAACAGTTCTTTTGGCCAATCCAGATTGATGGGGTTAGAGACCGGATTCCAGAGTAGCTGCTTGGTCAGCAGGTCGCTGTTACTTTCAATATGTTGATTGATCTGCTTTTCGGTACTCAGGGTTTGATTAAGGATACCGATCAGCTGTTTATGTGCATCGGTCAGTCGGATTATGAGTCGCTCTCGGTCATTCAGTAGATCTCGATACAGGGATTGTTCCTTGTCGTTGAGATCCGTCGAAATGGATGTTGGAGGCTGACCTTGCAGGCTGGTGGTTTCTGTTTGCTTCTGTTCCAGCAGGGTGTTTTCAAGTCGTAACAGGTTAATCGCGTTGGCGGTGAGCCGTGTATCAACGGGTTCCCGATTACGGAAGATAAAGCGACGTTGCTCAGGACTGACGTGGCTGACTTCCAGTTCCAGCTGCTGCGCGATCGAGCGGAATGTACTGCTGAGCGTGCTTAAACGTTGTTGTATCAGCAGACGCTTAGTATCGGCTTGTTCTATCTGGCTGAGAAGGCCGCGCAGTTCAGTTGAGAGTTGCTGGTTTTCGCTATAGGCATTGGCGAGGAATGGATTGACCTGAATATCGGACAGATCACTTTCCAGCTCTTGCAGCGTTTTTTCGGCTTCGCTGCGTTGGCGCTCCTGTTTGTATTCACGCAGCTGATCCAACAAGGCTGACTGCTGAGCGTGCTCGTTCTTGAGTTGCTGCCATGTTAAACGGGCAATCTCAGCCCGGCGCGGCAATACCAGCAGTTCCAGTTCCAGAACCTGTACCCGTAATCGCCGCTCGGCAAAGCTAGCGCTCTGTAATTGCTGGAGCAGATCACTATTTTCGCCGCTGGTACTGCTATCCGAGACATCCAGTTTCAGACTGGTGAGTTCTTCACGGATACTCTGCTGTCGTTGTTCTGCCTGGGTTTCTGCCTGACGTTGCAAAGCCTGATCGCGTTCGACTTCAAGTAAGCGGGTGTTGATCGATGTGAGTTTCTGATCCAGCTGTTCGTCACTCAGGCGTTCCGGGTGGCGGAGCGTTGCTTCTTTCAGACCCTTATCAAGCACCGTTTCCAGCGCTTTGATCGTTGCAGGCTGGTGGTCGATCTCCTGTTGTAGATCGCGTATCTGCTGATGCAGTTGCTGCTGGCTTTGCAGGGCTGCCAGTGTTTTCTGAAGTAGCTGGCGACGGTTACGATCGGTTACCGTATCGGTATCGCTCTCCGCGAACTGCTCAATCTGTTGTTGCAGCTGTTTGATATCTTCCTGCGTATCGGCGCGGGCCACCGAGGTCAGTGAAAATAGTGTGATCAGGGTAAAAAACAGTGCCAGTAACTGGACAGAAAACCGTGGCATCGGTGGTCCTCAAAGCTAGGTGGTAAGGCTGTCATTAACTATATGCAGAAAGTCCGCAAAGGGACATATCAGATCTGCGCAGCATCGTCCCTGTGACTCGGAGAACGCAAAAAAACTCCCCCCCGTTAGAAATTCATGCTCTGATAGTTCGATACAGCTCTAATCAGCAGATCGGTTCTACAACGGGAAGTAACAGGTAACATGAAGACTCAGCATAACGGCGTTCGGCTCAGCATTCACGGTTTGGTACAAGGTGTGGGGTTTCGTCCGTTTGTCTGGCGTCTGGCGCAGCAGCTGAAGTTAAATGGCTGTGTGTATAACGATGCCAGTGGTGTCAAAGTTGAGCTGTTAGCTGATGCGCAGCAGCGGGCGCTGTTTATTGACAGGTTGTATGCTGAACTGCCGCCGTTGGCCCGAATTGATGGTGTGGATAGCAGATCGGCGGACCTGCCGGACTTCTGCGGTTTTGAGATTGTGCAAACCCAGCAGGGGGCAGTGAGCACTGGCTGCGCTCCTGATGCTGCCACGTGTCCACAGTGCCGTCAGGAACTGTTTGATCCCGGTAATCGTCGTTTCCGATATCCTTTTATCAACTGCACACACTGTGGACCCCGCCTGAGTATTATCCGTCAGATTCCCTATGACCGGGCGTCAACAACGATGGCCCAGTTTGAGCAGTGTCCTCAGTGTCTGGTGGAATACCAAAATCCTGCAGATCGGCGTTTTCATGCACAGCCCAATGCGTGCGCTACCTGCGGACCGCAGGCATGGCTGGAGGATCATACCGGTACTCAGATAACGACGGATGATCCGTTTCATACGCTGGCCCGGGCGCTGAACGATGGCAAAATTATTGCGATTAAGGGGCTGGGTGGTTTTCACCTGGCATGTGATGCAAGCAACCCAGTCGCGGTGACAGAGTTACGTCGGCGTAAACATCGCCCCGATAAAGCCTTTGCGCTGATGGGACGTGATCTTGAGGTGATAGGGCAGTATGCGGCGGTGGACGATACTGCAGCTGAATTGCTTCAGAGTTGTGATGCGCCTGTTGTGCTGATGGATGCGGTTACAACTAACTGCCCACGTCTGGCGGACACTGTTGCCCCCGGTCAGTATCAATTGGGATTTATGCTGCCTTACACCCCGGTGCATCTGCTGTTGATGGAAACGCAGTCACAACCGTTAGTGATGACCAGCGGTAACCGAGCCGGTGCACCGCAGGCGATGAGCAATGAAGACGCGCGCGAGCAGCTCAATGAGATCGCTGATCTGTTTCTGATGCATGACCGCCCGATTCAAAACCGGGTGGACGATTCTGTGGTACGCCAAATAGACGGGCACAGTCACTGCTTGCGCCGTGCAAGAGGGTACGCGCCGACGTCACTCGCGTTGCCAGCGGGCTTTGAATCCGCCGCCGATCTGGTTGCCTTGGGGGCGGAGCTAAAAAACACCCTCTGTCTGCTGCAATCCGGTCGTGCCATTGTGACTCAGCATCTGGGGGATCTGGAAGATGCCCGAACCTATGAGCAATACCAGCGTACCTTGAGCCTCTATCAAAACCTGTATCAACATCAAACTTCACTGTATGCCTGCGATCTGCATCCGGAATATTTATCCAGCAAACTGGGGGAGCAGATCGAGGAGCAGGGCAATCATCTGATTAAAGTGCAGCATCATCACGCTCATCTGGCTGCCTGTCTGGGTGAAAACGGCTATCCGCTTGAGGGTGATGCGGTATTGGGAATCTGTCTCGACGGTACCGGCTTCGGTTTGGACGACACATTGTGGGGAGGCGAGTTTTTACTCGGTGGTTATCAACGGATAGAGCGCGTGGCCCATCTCAGACCGTTTCCGTTAGTCGGCGGAGTGCAGGCGATACGTGAGCCTTGGCGATGCCTCTACGCACAGGTGAAACAGGCTCAGCCTGAAATAACACACGATCAATTGGTGGCAATATTTCCTATGCTGGTGGATAAGCCCTGCGCAACGCTGGACAAAATGATTGAGAAAAGACTTAACTGTCCAATCACCAGTTCTGCGGGGCGTTTATTTGACGCAGTGGCCGCAGCGCTCGGATGCCATGCTGAACGCATATCTTACGAAGGGCAGGCCGCCATCGAGCTGGAAACTTTGGCCCGACAGGGCAATCCCGATTCAATCCCTTATTCGCTGACACTTGATCGGTCTGCAAATCAGATTGATCCAGCCTCTTTTTGGCTGCAGTTATTGCAGGATCTGAACGAAGGCACGCGCACCTGCGCAGATATGGCGTATGCTTTCCATAAAGGATTTGCCAATGCCGTGGTTGGGCAGGTTTTGAACCTGCGTGAACAGCACACCTTTAGCGCCGTTGCGCTCAGCGGAGGCGTAATGCAAAACGGTTTATTGTTCAGTGACTTGCATCAGCAATTGACCGCAGCCGGGCTTGAAGTGATGACCCATCAGAGACTACCGTCCAATGATGGCGGTATCGCCTTTGGTCAGGCATTAGTCGCTGCTGCACAACAGGGAACACAGGTGCGATAAGTTATGGTAATGTCCACATCTGGACGATGCCAATTGATAGGCAGCAGTCTTTATTAGTAAAAAAGTAAACAGGAGTATATATGGCAGGCTCTCCTAGAGGCCGGGGAAGAGGCGGATATAAGAACGCCAATCCGAAGCTAGTCGGTCGGGGAATTTTGGAAAGTGTGGCAACCACCGGACCTTTTAATGATTGGGTTGGGATGCCGCAATATTACATCCACATGCTGACGGTTGATGCTCAGGAATACAGTTATCAGTCACTTGATAAAACAGTGGAAATTGAGCTGGGTAAAAAAGTGACGTTCCGTTACAGAGAGACGGCTAAAGGCCAGATTGTTGATAAAAATTCTCTTGGGGTCGTGATTGACCCGAGTGAACTGATGTAAACGGAATCAACGTTTACAGTAACCAACTCATTTACCGTTTGCCCGCCCAGGCAGGTAAGTGAGTTGGCTTTCAGATTGTTCTGCTCAGTCTCATAGAGTGTTTCAATTGAGCGCTCATCTTCTAATAGGGCGGTGCGTCTTCCGCATCGTGATGCAGTTCCCCAATGGTCTGTAAAAACAGCTCCTTCGCCCGGTTGGGTTGAGTGGATTTTTTGCTAATAACCGCAACCCCCAACAGAAACTGTTTGGTCTCCTTCGCAACCGCTTTGAGTTGTCCTTTCTCCACATACGGCTTGGCGATCTCCTCCGGGAGGAAGCTGATAAAGCAGCCAGACAGCAGCAGTGCAATACGGGCTTCATAAAAGTATGACACGCCGCCAAGGTTCATCTGAGATAACTGCTGATAGACTTCCTCGTGAGGCTTCAGGCCCGCATGAATTAACTTATGTTGATTGACCATCTCATCGGTTATCTCGTTTTCGGGCACCTCGAATAAAGGGTGTTCCTCGCCACAGTAAACATAATGTACATCGGTAAACAGGTGGATGTAGTTCAGACCTTCTAAACGGCGATGATAGGGGATAATGGCCACATCCAGATGGTTGTTCAGCACCATCTTTTCCATGGCGGTCATATGTTCCACTTCAATCAGCAGCTCCACATCAGGTGCCTGCCGGTGAAATTGTTGGAATATCTTTGGCAGCATGCAACGTTCATCGATACTGAGCCAGTCGCTAAATGCGATGCGCAGTTGCCCGGACGGACTGGTACTCAGGTTGTTGATAGTATTTCTGAACTGATCAAGCTGACTTAACAATAGCGTGATCTGGTCGTAGATAACGGCACCTTCTTCCGTCAATGCAAAGCCGCCACGTCCCCGCTTGCACAACTTCATATTGAGACGAGATTCCAGATTGGCGATGTGATTGCTGATCGTGGGACGGCTGATATTGAGCTCAGTTTCTGCGGCGGAAAACCCCTCGCATTCCACCACTGTCTTAAAGACCTTTAACTGCTTAATTTCGAAATCGCCCAGTTGTCCTAGTGCTTTTGTTGCCATCATCGAGACCTGTAAATACTTCTGTCAGAGTCAAAATTATAGGTACTTATGTTTGGAAATATATATCTAATGCTGTCGTTACGTAAAATTTGACGAACCTTTACGTCGAGAGCACAAGATTTAACCAGAAAGGGAGATTTGGGAAGGTAGGCGGACACAATCAAAGTCTTCCATTAGTTGATGTACCACAAGGGTGAGATATGTTTAAAAAGATAAAAAAGAAGCTCTCAACGTCTGCTTTAGCAATGGCTCTGGGTCTAAGTACAGTCGCTGCCGATGTGTCTGCTGCCGAGCACAACTGGCGCTTCAGTAACTTGTACGGACGGGGCACTGCATTTGGTGAAGTCTACGAAAGCCTGGCGAAAAACATCGAGACGATGTCCGAGGGGCGCATCAAAGTACAAGTGCTTTACTCCGGTGAAGGCGTTGGTACCAGTGGCCTGCTGGGCGCTGTGAAATCAGGCCTGATTACGATGGGCGCCCCTTTCCAGTCGATGCATGCGGGTGAATTACCGGCCGGTGTTGTGGAGATTGGTTTGCCGGGTGGTACAGATGATCCGAAAGAGCTGCAGACCCTGTTTCATGACAAAGGATGGGATAAGGTGCTGACCAAGGCGTACGGCTCTCAGGGCATGGTATGGCTGGAGCCGTATATTCAGCCTCCGGTGTATGTGCTGACTAAACAACCTATCAACTCGGTAGAAGACCTCAAAGGCCTGAAAATTCGCGCGCCGGGAGCTTATGGCAAGTTCCTGCGTAATCTGGGTGCCTCTCCGGTGTCACTGGCATGGAGCGAGATCTACACCAGCTTAGCAACCGGTGTTATCGACGGTTCGATCGGCAGCAACATGATCGATCACCGTGACGGTAACCACGTAGAAGTCGCGAAGTATATGTACCGCTTGCCACTGGCTGGCGCGCAGGTACTGCCAATCGTTGTACACCGTGGTGCATGGAAGAAACTGCCAGACGACCTGAAAGCCGCCGTGCGTAAAGCGACCGAGGTGCATGCTGCTGATCAGTTGCGTTTGTCCAAACAGTGGGAATCCGAAGCGGTGGCTGAAATGGAGTCTAAAGGCCTCCAGTGGAGTCCAGAGCCATCAGATGCAGACCGCGAAGCGTGGGCAACCGCCGGTGCTGGCCTTTGGGATGAATACGCTTCAAAAGACAAATACAGCAAGCAGCTGATCGATATTCTTCGTAACGGCCAGTAAGTCCGGCGAAGCTTTGGATAGGGTGCTTTACGGCACCCTTATTCGTTGCAGGTGAATCTATGGTTATTTCCTTTCTTAGAGGTTTCTGCCGAAGCATTGATGCCTTGGTAAAAGGGTGTGGAAAACTGGCCTCATTGCTCATGCCGTTGCTTGCGCTGGTGGTGGCTTTCGAAGTGTTTTCCCGCTACGTACTCAACAGTCCAACCATTTGGGCATTTGATCTGTCGCTCTTCATGTTTGGCTATATCGCTGCATTGGGTGGTGCGCATGCGCAGCAGAATCGTGCACATATCAATGTCGATATTCTCTACCTTCAGGTGTCGCATAAAACCCGCAGTGTGTTCAACCTGATCTCCTACGCATTGGGAATCTTCTTCTTAGTTTTGATTGTTTATATGTGTTTTGGAAAATACGAAGAGGCGCTGGAATTCGACTATCGCCGACAGAGCGAATGGGCGCCACCGATGTTTCACTTCTGGGTCATGATGTGCGTGGCAGGCGGTTTGTTTATCGGGCAATTGTGCAGAGATATGCTGGCTGAACTGTTCTTTTTGGTGACCGGTCGTCCACTGCTTGAGGAGGTTGCCCATGGGCATTGAGATGTTAACCGTGGTGCTGTTGTTATGCATCCTGGTCTTTTTTGCGTTGGGTGCTCAGGTCGGACTCGCATTGGGTGGCATCGCGATGGCGATAGGTTATATGACGTGGGGGGACGGTATTTTTAACGTCATCCCTTCGACACTGGAAGCGACCTATTTCAGTTTTATCCTGCTCGCCATTCCGCTGTATATCTACATGGGGCAGCTGCTGACTAAATCGGGCATCGGTGATGCGATGTTTAATTTTAGTCAGATGCTGATCGGGCGTGTACGAGGCTCTCTGGCGATCAGTGTGATCGGCGTATGCTCAATGATCGGTGCCATGGTGGGTATTATTGGCGCGGGGATTATGACATCGGGCAGCATCGCGCTGAAACCGATGCTGGAACGTGGTTACAACAAACGTCTGGCACTGGGTGTCATCATGGCGGGCGGTGGGTTGGGTATCCTCATTCCACCGAGTATTCCGATGATCATGTTTGCCGCATCCACACAGAACTCCGTGGGCCGGATGTTTTTGGGGGCGATGTTACCCGCCTTGCTGACGGTGGTGCTGATGATTCTTTATGTGGTGATCAGCTGCATGCTGAACCCGGATCGCGCGCCGCGGGATAAAGATATTGCTGAGCAACCCGTACTCAAGGGGAAAGAAAAGCTACGTATCGCGCGTGACGGGTTGTTTTCGATGATTCTGATTGTTGCCGTGTTAGGCAGCATCATCTCGGGTATTGCGACACCGACCGAGTCCGGTGCGATTGGTGTGGTTGGCGCGATCTTTTTAGCGATCATCTTTAAACGCTTTAAAGCCGATATGTTTCTTCACGCGGGATTTCAGACGGCGACGCTGGTCAGTGTTGCGATGTGGATTATCTTTGGTGCCTCGGTATTCAGTAACTTCCATCTGCTGATGGGAGTACAGAATATGGTGGCGGGCTTTACCGAAGGTCTGGATCTTCCGCCGATCATGATCATCATCATGTTCCAGCTGATCATGCTGTTATTAGGCTTCATCATCGATGAATTCATCATTGTCCTGATGTGCGCGCCGATATTCACGCCAATCGCTGTTTCTCTGGGGTACGACCCGATCTGGTTTGGTGTGCTGATGATCATCAATATTCTGATCGCGGTTCAGACACCGCCCTACGGCTTTGCGCTTTTCTATCTGAAGGGGATCGCGCCGCCGGATATCGGTATGTCTGAAATCTATAACTCGGTTACGCCGTTTATCCTGTTAAATCTTGCGGTGTTGATACTGTGCATGGTCTTTCCTGAGATTGTGACCTGGTTGCCAAATACTGTGATGGGGGAGGGTTAATCTGATGTTTAATAAAGTGCTTTTGCCGGTAGATCTGTCCCATGAAGATCATATCCGGGAGCTGATGCGAGTGGCTGTCAAAATGGCGGAGGGGGAGTCGCCGGAAGTGCATATGCTCTATGTGGATCAGAGCCTGATCCACAGCGCCGGTTATCCCCATCTGAATGAGCAAAGCATTGCAGACCATCATCGTGACGCTAAACATACGATGGACCGATTATTGGCTGAGTTACCGGAAGGTTTGATCGGATTTAGCCATTGCTGTGAGGGAACTGCACACGACCAGATCCTTGAAACCGCGCAAGCTTTGGCCGTCAACGTGATTGTGATGATGGCGCGTAAACCGGGCATTCGCAGCTATTTTATTGGCTCCAATGCGGAGCGAGTGGTACGTCATGCGGGGTGTTCGGTGGTGATCGTGCGCAACGATTGATCTTACATCTGATGCGTTACCAGGTATAAAAAGTCCGGGCTCATCCCCGGACTTTTTTTGTTTTGAACTATCTTATCCGATTCATGACTTCAGGCTGTTCGTCAGGTTTCTTCCCATTCGCTTTGTTGGGGCTTAAGCGCTGATGCGTGGGGTTGTTTATCGGGCTGTTCCGGTCAGTTCGGCTTTCTTTCCTATACTTAGAAAACTCTTAATCAGTTTGATGGTGAGCGGAAATGAAGAAAACAAAGCAGATTGTGGCTTCAGTTCTTATCATGATGCTGGGCCTTATACAGTTGCCCGTCGCTCAGGCGGCAATGATCACGACCGACCAAGCGATACAAGCGCAGCAGGGTGATGCTGAGCGGGCACGCTTGATCTCCTTGCTGCAAAAGGATGAGTTGCAACAACAATTAACAGCCTATGGATTGGATGCGTCGATGGCGGCGGAACGGGTCCGTAGCATGAGTGATGCCGAGGTGGCGATGCTTAATGCGAAGCTGGATGAGTTACCGGCGGGTGAAGGGATTGTGGGCCTGGCTGCTTTGTTCTTTATCGTATTCATCATCACGGATGCATTGGGTGCGACAGACATATTCACCTTTGTTAAACCGATCCGATGATCAGGATCTCTGCATTCCTGAATGTGCATAAACTCAATATATGGCTGATTGTAGGAAGCCTGTTTCTGACGGGGTGTAGCAGTACAGGTGTCTGGCGTGAGCAGGCCAGCAACCTGCATCAACTCCCCATATCTGTCGAGCTGGACGATACACCATTCTTTCCCCAGACCCAATATCATTGTGGGCCTGCTGCGCTGGCGACGATTCTAAGTGCGACCGGTGTTGATACCGTGCCTGACGAACTCACACCTCACGTATATCTGCCCAAGCGACAAGGAAGTTTGCAGGTTGATCTCGTGGCGACCACCCGCCGTTTTCAACGGTTGCCCTATGAATTAGCGGGACGTCTGGATGTGCTCTTTGCCGAAGTGGCTAACAATCACCCGGTGCTGGTGATGCAGAATCTCGGATTTGATTGGTTGCCGCAGTGGCATTACGCGGTCGTAGTTGGTTATGACCTTGAGCGGGAAACGATCACGCTGCGCTCAGCTGAAGAGAAGCGGCATGTGGTTCCGATCTATACCTTTGATAAAACCTGGGCGCGGGCGAAGCGTTGGGCCATGGTGGCCGCACCACCTGAACGTATCCCTGTGAGCGCAGATGCCGATCAATATGTGCGTGTTGTGCGTGATCTAGAAAAACTGCATCCAGAGATCGCTGTTAGCGCCTACCAGCATGCAATAGAGCGCTGGCCGGAGAATGCCCTGATATGGTTGGCGCTGGGTAATGCGTTGTACAGTCAACAGCAGTATCAGGGTTCTGTGACAACGTACCGTGAAGCACTGCAGCATCATCCTGACAACGAACAGCTGTGGAATAACTACGCCTATGCGTTGAGCTCTGTCGAGTGTGGCGAAGCGTCTCGCGCTGCGATTCACTGTGCGGTGCGGATTAAACCGAATGACCCCCTCTTAATCGACAGTCTCTACGAGTTGCACCAACATAACGTCAAGACGGCATTACTGTGTGATGTGGTGCATTGCCCTCTATAAGTTGAGACATTCTCGGCTCGATCTGTCTATATGGAGACCCCATGGACGGGGCGTGCACTCCATCTTCCGACCTTCGTCGCTGCTAACTGACTTGCCGTTTGTTCGGTCAGGCTGGTAAGTCAGTTATCCATTATTTTTGTTGTTCCCCTCCTGATCGTTGATTCCTAGTGGTTTTTAAACTTGGCCCACTCTTTGCTGAAGCTATAGCTAACCAATAAAAAACAATAAAGCTGAACACTGTTTGCTGCCGCACCTTTTGCATCTGGGGTGAGTGGGTCAAAACGAGCAGTGCTTCTTCAGCGGTACCACTGCCGGAGAGAGCCGAATGTCCCAAATCGAAACCTTCTACGAAGTCATGCGACGACAGGGGATCACCCGTCGTAGCTTCCTCAAATACTGTAGCCTGACCGCCGCTGCTCTGGGTCTGGGGCCAACGTTTGCGCCGCAAATTGCGCATGCAATGGAGACCAAAGAGCGTACGCCGGTGATCTGGTTGCATGGTCTTGAATGCACCTGTTGTTCCGAGTCCTTTATCCGTTCTGCACATCCGCTGGTTAAAGATGTGGTGCTGTCGATGATCTCACTGGACTACGACGATACGCTGATGGCGTCCGCCGGACATCAGGCCGAGGCCATTCTGGAAGAGACCATTCAGAAATACAAAGGTAAGTACATTCTGGCCGTAGAAGGCAATCCACCGCTTAACGAAGACGGTATGTTCTGTATCGTGGGTGGCAAACCGTTTCTTGATCAATTGAAGCACGCGGCGAAAGACGCTGCTGCGGTTATCGCGTGGGGTTCCTGCGCGTCCTGGGGTTGTGTGCAGGCAGCACGCCCGAACCCAACGCAAGCTGTGCCAATTCACAAAGTGATTACCGATAAACCGATTATTAAAGTGCCCGGCTGCCCGCCGATTGCGGAGGTTATGACCGGTGTGATCACCTACATGCTGACCTTTGGTCGTTTACCGGAGCTGGATCGTCAGGGGCGTCCGAAGATGTTCTACAGCCAGCGAATCCACGACAAATGTTACCGCCGTCCACACTTTGATGCGGGTCAGTTTGTAGAGCAATGGGATGATGAAGGCGCGCGCAAAGGCTACTGCTTGTACAAAGTGGGCTGTAAAGGACCGACTACTTACAACGCCTGTTCAACGGTGCGCTGGAACGAAGGCACCTCCTTCCCGATTCAGGCGGGTCACGGGTGTATCGGGTGTTCTGAAGATGGTTTCTGGGACAAAGGTTCTTTCTATGATCGCCTGTCCAATATCCCGCAGTTTGGCATTGAGAAAAATGCCGATCAGATAGGTACCGCCGTGGCCGGTGGTGTGGGTGCGGCCATCGCGGCCCATGCTGCCGTGAGTGCAGTGAAACGCGCGCAGCACAAAGGAGATCAGGAATAATGACCGAACTGAATACAAAAAATCTGGATAACAGCGGTCGTCGTATTGTTGTTGATCCCGTGACCCGTATTGAAGGTCACATGCGTTGCGAAGTAAACGTGGATGAGAACAACATCATCCGAAACGCGGTGTCCACCGGTACCATGTGGCGTGGTTTGGAAGTGATCCTTAAAGGTCGTGACCCGCGTGACGCCTGGGCGTTTGTTGAACGTATCTGTGGTGTCTGTACCGGAACCCATGCACTGACCTCAGTGCGCGCAGTGGAAGATGCGCTGGGTATTCAGGTGCCGCTCAACGCCCACCTGATCCGTCATATGATGGACAAAACCCTGCAGATTCACGATCACATTGTCCATTTTTATCACCTGCACGCGCTGGACTGGGTGAACCCGGTCAACGCGCTAAAAGCCGATCCAGTGGCAACCTCTGAACTGCAGCAAATGGTGTCGCCGAAGCATGCGAAATCCAGCCCGGGTTACTTCAAAGACGTACAGACGCGCCTGAAGAAGTTTGTAGAAACCGGCCAATTGGGCCTGTTTGCCAACGGTTATTGGGATAACCCTGCGTATAAACTGCCGCCAGAAGCGGATTTGATGGCCGTTTCCCACTATCTGGAAGCGCTGGATCTACAGCGTGATATTGTCAAGATTCACACCATCTTTGGTGGTAAGAACCCGCATCCGAACTACATGGTGGGTGGTGTGGCGTGTGCGATTAATATCGATGGCACAGGTGCGTCCGGTGCGCCGGTGAATATGACCAGTCTGAACTTTGTACTGGAGCGTATTCGCGAAGCGCAGGAGTTCACCAAAAACGTTTACCTGCCGGATGTGATGGCGGTGGCGAGTATCTATAAAGACTGGCTCTACGGTGGCGGTCTGGCAGCAGAAAACGTGCTCTCCTACGGTACTTATTCACAAGTACCGTACGATAAATCCACCGACCTGCTGCCTGCTGGTGCCATCATTGGTGGTAACTGGAACGAGGTGCATCCGGTGGATGTGCGCGACCCTGAGCAGATTCAGGAGTTCGTTGATCACTCGTGGTACAGCTACGCCAACGGTGAAAAAGGCCTGCACCCGTGGGATGGGGAAACCGAGCCGAAGTTCGAGCTGGGCCCGAATACAGTCGGCACCAAAACTAACATCAAAGAGCTGGACGAGTCCGCGAAATACAGCTGGATTAAAGCACCACGCTGGCGCGGTCACGCGATGGAAGTGGGGCCGTTGTCCCGTTACATCATCGGTTACGTATCCGGTCAGGAATATGTACAGGAGCAGGTGGATCGCTCGTTATCCGGCTTTAATCAGGCCACCGGTCTGGATCTGGGACTGAAACAGTTCCTGCCGTCCACCTTGGGCCGCACGCTGGCCCGCGCGCTGGAATGTGAACTGTGCTGTGACACCATGTTGGATGACTGGCATCAGCTGGTGAACAACATCAAGAACGGTGACAGCTCGACCGCCAATGTGGAGAAATGGGACCCAAGCACCTGGCCAAAAGAGGCGCTGGGTGTGGGGATAAACGAAGCCCCCCGTGGTGCGCTCGGTCACTGGATCAAGATCAAAGACGGCAAGATCGAAAACTATCAGGCGATTGTGCCGACCACCTGGAACGGATCGCCGCGTGATGCGCAGGGCAATATCGGCGCCTTTGAAGCCGCGTTGCTGAATACGCCGATGGAGCGACCGGATGAGCCGGTGGAAATTCTGCGTACGTTGCACAGCTTTGATCCGTGTCTGGCGTGTTCTACACACGTGATGTCCGAAGACGGTCAGGAGCTGACTAAGGTGAAAATCCGGTAATGTGCTGCGCGTAGGGTCGGTTGAGTCTGGTTCTGCGCGCCGTTCTGGGAGGTTAGAAAGATGACTATGTCAGTAAAAGAAGACGACCTGCTCACCGGAGAAGATGCAACTCGTGAAGAGCAGGAAAAACCGATCACCCGCAAACAGACCGCGGTGTACGTATACGAAGCCCCGGTGCGTTTATGGCACTGGGTGACCGTGTTCTCTGTACTGGTGCTGTGTGTCAGCGGTTATTTTATCGGATCACCGTTACCGACTATGCCGGGTGAAGCGATCGATAACTACCTGATGGGATATATCCGCTTTGCGCACTTTACGGCGGGCTACATCGTCGCGATCGCATTTGTTGGCCGTATCTACTGGGCGATGGTGGGGAGCAGTCACGCGCGTGAACTGTTTTTCCCTAAGCTGGCGACCCGTAAGTGGTGGAGCGAAGCGATCCATGAGGTGCGTTGGTATCTGTTTCTGGAGAAAACCCCGAAGAAGTACATTGGCCATAACCCGCTGGGTCAGCTGGCGATGTTTTTCTTCTTTGTGCTGGGCATGATCTTCATGATCATCACGGGTTTTGCGCTGTACGGCGAAGGACTGGGGCAGGGCAGCTGGGCCGATGTTGTTTTCGGCTGGGTGATTCCGGCGATGGGGCAGAGTCAGGATGTTCATACCTGGCACCATCTGGGTATGTGGTACCTGATCACCTTCATCATGATCCATGTGTACGTGGCGGTGCGTGAAGACATCATGTCCCGTCAGAGCCTGATCTCCACCATGATTGGTGGCTGGCGTATGTTTAAGGATGACCGCCCGGATTGATCCGGCGGCATCTGACTATCTTCCGATTGCTCTGGGAGACCGTTGGTAGTCACTTATCAGACCCACCTACTGATCAGTGACTACAGGCAAAATACCTTCAGGAACCTGCCGTTCCTGAAGGTCACGATTGTCATTCAATAGTTGGGCCTGCCGAAGGTATCTTATGCCGGAGGCGGGCCGTTTTTTCAGAGTTGAGTCCAAGAGGTATCCCGTGCAAGCAGCCGTACTTCGGCGACGCTTTTGTAGCCGAAAACCGGAACATCCCGGCGCCTTCCTTGAGCGTTGCTACATGAAACCGCTCCATATCTCCCAGTCTGAACTGGCCCGAACACTGGGCATATCCCGTCGGCGGGTGAATGAGATCGTCAATGGGCAGCGAGCGATCACTGCTGATACGGCCCTTCGTTTAGCCGAATGCTTCAAAACAACCCCGATGTTCTGGCTGGAAAAACAGCAGTTGTGGGAGTTATACGAGGCGAGTCGACAGTAATTTTCCGTTAGTCCGACTCTCCTTATCCGGGCGATGCGGTTAGGCAAAAAAAAGCCTGCATACGCAGGCTGTAAATCAGGAATCACTGTTTACTGCGTGGGTTATTTAAAGTCACACTGCGCCAACATCGGACCAAAGGCCTGGTCGCCGGGAACTATGTTTTCCACGACGAAGAGATCTTCATCGCTTTTACGTTCTGATGCCTTTTTGATACGCATCTGGTACATGTCGTGCACCATGCGGCCATCATTGCGCAGGTGTGCATTACGGGCGAAGAAATCGTCTGGTTTGTTGGCTTTCATTTGGGCCATGACCGCGTCGCTGTTGTCGGTACCTGCTGCTTTGATACTGTTCAGGTAATGCATGGTCGCGGAATACACGCCAGCATGAGCCATCGATGGGATACCTCCATGACGGGCTTTAAAGCGCTTTGACCAGGCGCGGGTATCATCATCCAAATCCCAATAGAAACCTGTGGTCAGCTTCATTCCGCCTGCAATGTTCGGGTCCAGTGCCAGCGCACTCTGGGTAAATACCAACAAACCAGCGACATCCATGTTTTCGGTCAGACCAAACTCGGCTGAAGTTTTCAACGCGTTAATAAAATCGGAACCGGCGTTTGCGAGTGCGACCACATCGGCACCGGATGCTTGCGCCTGCAATACGTATGAGGAGAAGTCGGTAGTGCCCAGAGGTGCACGGACAGCGCCGACAACTTCACCGCCATTACTGGTGATCACTTTAGAGGCGACGCCTTCCAGTGCGTGGCCAAACGCGTAGTCGGCGGTGATAAAGAACCACTTTTTCTTACCCGCATCGACCATCGGTTTTACTGTACCGTTGGCTAGCGCAACCACGTTATAGGTCCAGTGTGCATTGTAAGGTGAGCAAGCTTTCGTGGTGAAGGCATGGGAGGCAGATGCACCGATTAGAGCGATTTTTTTATTATCGGTCAGTACCTTAGTCACCGCACCGGTGACTGATGAAGCGACCAGGCCGGTTACTGTATCGACCTGTTGATCTTCAATCCACTGGCGTACTTTGGCTGAACCTATATCGGGCTTGTTCTGATCGTCAGCGCTGATCAATTCGATTGGTTTACCTAATACCGTGCCGCCAAAATCTTCCACAGCCATCTGAGCAGCCGTGACGCAACCCGGTCCACAAATATCGGCATAAACACCCCCCATATCTCCCAGTACGCCGATTTTGACGACGCCGTCGGAGATGGCTTCTGCCTGTGCACCTGTTGTCATCAGGGCGCTGATAGTTAGACCAAGTGCGATTTTTTTCAGTGTTTTCATTGCGGATCCTTATCTCTCTAATTTTTATTTTTGAATAAGCATGCGGTGATGTGAAAAGCGGTCTGTCAGACCGCGTCGAGTTCGCTCAACGAGATATCGTTGTACCGTTCGCGTAAGTTGCGTTTCAGCAGTTTACCTGCGGTGTTTTTCGGTAAAGCGGGTGTAAACACGAAGGACTTTGGAATTTTGAAAGCCGCCAGGTGTTGCTGACAGTGGGCTTGTAACTGTTCGGAATCGACCGTTTCATCGTCCTTCAGCACGATGACAGCGGTGATCGCTTCAATCCAGCGTGGGTGTGGTGTACCGATTACGGCAACTTCGGCTACGGCGGGGTGCAGGTAAAGGGCTTCTTCCACATCACGGCTGGCGACCAGCACGCCACCGGTATTTACCACATCCTTAATGCGATCAACGATATAGATGTAACCCTCCTCATCGGCATAGGCGAGATCTCCGGAGTGGAACCAGCCACCTGCAAAGGCTTCAGCCGTTTGTTCTGGCTTATCCCAATATCCCACCATCACATGGGGAGAGCGGTGGATAATTTCACCCCGTTCACCCGGTGGGCAATCTTCCAGTGTCACCGGATCTACGATGCGGGTTTCCACCGACATTACGGGTTTGCCAATGGAGGCGAGACGTCCTTCCTGTTCATCCGGTGCAAGCACTGTGGCCAGCGGTGCCATTTCGCTTTGCCCGTAGCAGTTGAACAGCTGACAACCCGGCAGACGGTCTTGTAACTCGGCGACGATCGGTTCCGGCATGATGGAAGCGCCGTAATAGATATTTACCAGTGAGCTGAGATCATTCTGTTCAAATCCCTCATGCTGCAATAAGCCGATCCAGACCGTGGGTGGTGCAAATACTGAGTTCAGTTTTTCGTGGCTGATGGCGTTGAAAATGGCGTCTGGCGTCGGTGTCTGTAAGATGCAATTCATCGCGCCGGTCATCAATGCAGGCATAGTAAAGACGTGCATCTGGGCGGAGTGATACAGCGGCAGCGCAGCAAGTAAGCGGTCATTGGATCTGAGCTGTAGGTGCTGAATGCAGCTGCTGTATTCAGCCATAAAACCCCGGTGGGTGTGCATCGCGCCTTTGGGATGCGAAGTGGTACCTGAGGTATACAGGATTTGCACGATGTCGGTGTCGCATATGGATACCTCGGGTGGTGAGGCATCGGTGTTGGCCTGAGCTAGCTGAAGAATATCCGACAGCTCTGTGCTGGTATTGGTCGTATGCAAGCTACCGCGCTGTCTGATCTGAGTATCTTCAAGAACAGCGTCTACATTGTCTGCCAGTTCGTCATCGATATAGATGGCCGATGCACCGGACTGGTTGAGCAGATAGAGCAGCTCTTCTTTAACCAGTGCAAAGTTGATCGGTACGTGGATCAGACCCGAGCGAGCGCAGGCCAGAAATAACAGCAGATAAGCATCGGAATTTTTACCGTACGCCGCGACTCGATCACCTTGCTTCAGGCCACTCGACAGCAGGTGGTTGGCAACGCGATTCACCGCCTGATCTAACTCACGGTAGGTCCAGCGCCGGGATTGAAAGAGCAGGGCGTCCTGATTGGCATAACGTTTAGTGGCGCGGCGCAAGCCGTCGCCAATCGTGTTTACCGTGGCAATTTCTACTTCAGGGAGCATCATATCCGCCTTCTTATTGTTGTTATTTAAGACGAGTGTCTGTTAGAAGGCGGGTTGCTGACAATGATCAAACTGTCCAAAGGATTTGATCAAAGAGGACAGCTAATTATTGAGTGGCTTGATTGCTCATGTACAGGCTGGGAGAAACACCGGTCCAGTTCTTAAATGCCCGGCAAAATGCGGCTTGCTCGGTAAAGCCGACCAGTTGACTGGTTTCCGCAACGGACAGGGATTCTTCGGTCAGCAGGCGGATCGCCATATCGCAGCGTACCTGATCCTTTATCTGCTGAAAGCTGGCGCTTTCATCTTTCAGTTTGCGGCGCAGAGTCCGGGAGGTCATATGTAGTCGGTTGGCGATCTCCTCCAGTGTCGGGGGCTGCTCCAGACCCTGTTTGAGAATCTGCCGTCGTACCTGAGTACTGAGGGAGTGATCGCTCCCCACCCGGCGTAATATCTCCAGCGGAGACTGGCGTAGGAACAACTCCATCTCAATCGGATCACGAGCCAAGGGCAAAGTCAGCAGTTTGCTGCTGAAGGTGAATCTGGCGGTTGATTGGTCGAATAGCAGATGATCACCAAACATAGATGGGTATTCATCCACATGATCCGGCTGTGCATAGTTAAAGCGGGTGGTGTGGATCGGCACTTGGGTGTTGACCAGCCAGCAACTAAGGCGTTGCCACATCAGCAGAATGAACTCCTGCAACAGGTGATCAGGATCGTATTGTGGCTGTTTTAACGTGGCGGAAATGTCTACCAGGTCGCCGTCACAGCTGAGGTTAAATTCGATCTCATCCTGTACTGCGTTATAGAAGCGGATGCTCTGCTGCAGCATCGCACCGAGTGTCTTGAACTGGAATAACGATTCCATCATCAACGCAAACACGCCGTTCTTACAGGGCCGTGCTGTGAGCCCCATAAACTCATCTCCGGTGCTCCGCCACACTGCTTTGATCAGATTCGCCAGCTGTACTTCCGTGATCCGTGCATTCGGTTGGTGAATCAATTCAGCCGGGACAGCGGCACGTTCGAGCAACGGCATTGGATCAATGTCGGCCAGAAGTGGCCCATGAAGGCAGGCTTGAATGTAGTGATTGGAGACCAGTTTACGCTTCATTGTTGATAATGGTTTTCCCGTATTTTCTCTGAGCATACCTTGTTGCCGCACAGGGCACAAAATCTACCTTCGACTGACACTGCAAAGTGTCCGCACGGTCATTTTTATCAAATAGATTGTCTTTATCGGTCATAGAACCGCCGTCCCGCTTCACCGGATACTGCCTGCCACAAGAACAATAAAGAATCTGACAGGAGTAAACGGCCGATGAATATTAGAAACAAAGTAGCTGTCGTCAGTGGTGGTGCCTCGGGGTTGGGGTTGGCAACCAGTCTGCGTCTGTTGGCTGAAGGGGCTTCAGTACTGGTACTGGACTTGAACGAAGACGCAGGCCAGACGTTGGCTGAACAATATCCTGAGCATGTTCTTTTTTCCTGCACCGATGTGACCAATGCTGATGCCGTTGAACAGGCGATTGATCAAGCAATGTCGAATTGGCAGCGGCTGGATATCTGTATCAACTGCGCCGGTATCGTGGCAGCGGGTCGAGTACTGGGTCGTGAGGGGGCGTTGCCACTGGCGCAGTTTAGCAATGCCATCAATATCAATCTAAACGGCACCTTCAATGTACTGCGTGTTGCGGCTGAGAAGATGGCGGCGGGTAAAGACGGCGAGCAGGGTGTCATTATCAATACCGCCTCAGTCGCGGCTTTTGATGGTCAGTCCGGACAGGCTGCGTACAGCGCAAGCAAGGCTGCCATTGCCGGGATGACATTGCCACTCGCCCGGGATCTGGCGTCCCACAATATCCGGGTGATGACCATCGCGCCGGGTTTATTCGATACCCCGATGATGACCTCTCTGCCGGAAAAAGTACGTGAGCCATTGATCGAAATGGTGCAGTCCCCCAAGCGTTTTGGCTTGCCAGAGGAGTTTGCCGATCTTTGCTGCCACATCATCAGCAATCCCTATCTCAATGGCGAGGTGATCCGCCTTGATGCCGCCATCCGCATGGAGCCTAAATAGGAGATTGATATGCAAACTGATGCTGAATTGGCCGAACTGGAACTGTTCCGCGAGATGACCTGCCGTGCGCTAAAACAGGAGGTTGAGCCGTATTACGAAAGTTGGGAAAGCGCAGGACAAGTGCCGCGTAAGCTCTGGCAGACACTCGGACAGGCCGGCATGTTATGTGTCGACCTGCCGGAACAATACGGTGCTGCAGACGCCTCGTTTGAAGTGGCTCAGTTGGTGATTGGAGAGATGGCTCGGATGGGATTTGGCGGCCTCGCCAGCGGTCACAATATCCACTCCAACATCGTTGCGCCTTACATCCTGCATGTGGGCAATGAAGCCCAGAAAGCACACTGGCTACCGCAAATGGTGAGCGGTGACGTGGTGGGGGCGATTGCGATGACCGAACCCGGAGCGGGCAGTGATCTCGCAGCGCTACGTACCACCGCTGTGCGCGACGGTGACGATTGGCTGATCAACGGCAGCAAAATATTTATCACCAATGGGTTGTTGGCTGATCTGGTGATCGTGTGTGCAAAAACAGATAGCAGTGCGGGGGCGAAAGGGATCTCCCTGTTTTTGGTGGATACATCGTTACCCGGCTTCTCCCGGGGCAGTGGTATCAAAAAGATCGGCCAGCACAGCAGCGATACCGCTGAGCTGTTTTTTGACAATCTACGGGTGCCTGCGGATGCGTTGTTGGGCGAGGAAAACCGTGGCTTCTTTTACCTGATGCAGGAGCTGCCACGGGAACGACTCGGCTGTGCAACACAGGCCATTGCCGCCACAGATGGTGCGCTACAGCTAACACTGGATTATGTGCAGGAACGTAAGGCCTTTAGTCAGACCGTTGGCAGCTTTCAGAACACTCGCTTTAAGCTGGCTGAAGTGAAAACCCAGTTGGAATTGTGCCGAGCGTATTACCAGCAATGCATGGCGAAATACGTGGCAGGAACGATGACAGTCGAGGATGCGGCCTTGCTCAAGCTCAGTGCTACCGAGATGCAGTGTCAGGCTGCGGATCAATGCCTGCAGTTGTTCGGTGGTTATGGCTATACCGCTGAGTACCCCATCTCCCGTTTCTACGTCGATGCGCGTGTGCAGACCATCTACGGCGGAACGTCCGAAATTATGAAAGAGGTGATCGCCCGTCCGATGCTAGGACGCTGAGGCGGTTATCTAAGGATCTGAATTATGAACTTAAACAATGTTGTGATCGTCGATGCGGTACGCACCGCAATTGGTTCTTTTGGTGGCAGTCTGTCCGGTTTGACGCCTGCTGAACTTGGAACCGTGGCCGCAACCGAGGCGATCCGCCGTGCGGGAGTTCCGGCTACGGATATCGACCATTCGGTATTTGGTCATATCATCACCACCGCGCCGCAGGATGTGTATCTGTCGCGCCATATTGCTCTCAACGCGGGTTTACCGGAAAGCTCTGCGGCGGTGAATATCAATCGCCTGTGTGGGTCTTCGGTGCAGTCGGTCATTTCTGCGGCGCAACTGCTGATGCTGGGGGATAGTCAGATCGCACTGGCGGGTGGTGCTGAAAGTATGAGTCGTGGTGCTTACCTGATGCCAGCTGCCCGTGATGGTGCCCGTATGGGGGATACTCAGATCGTGGATATGACGCTCGGTATTCTGAGTGACCCCTTTGGCAGCGGTCATATGGGCATCACCGCAGAGAATATCGCAGCTCAGCAGGGATACCGCCGTGAAGACCTTGATCGCTTTGCTGCTGAAAGCCACCGCCGCGCCAGTGAAGCGATGGAGCGGGGCTATTTCAACGATCAGATCGTTCCTGTCACGGTAAAGCAGGGGCGTAAAACATTTGTTTTTGAGCGTGACGAACATCCACGTGAGGAAACCACGGAAGAGAGCTTGTCCAAGCTGCGTCCGGCGTTTAAAAAAGACGGTATTGTTACCGCTGGCAATGCCTCTGGTCTGAACGATGGCGCGGCGGCGATGGTGCTGACCACGCAGCAAGAAGCGGAGAGGCGGGGTCTACAGCCGCGCTGTCGTATCCTCAGCTATGCCTTTGCCGGTGTTGAACCCCGCTTGATGGGATTAGGGCCGGTTCCGGCAGTGAAGCAGGCGTTGCAGAAGGCTGGGTTAAGTATGCAGCAGATCGATGTGATCGAGTCCAACGAGGCGTTTGCTGCACAGGCGATGGCAGTCACTGAGCTGCTGGAAATGTCGCCGGAAAAGGTGAACCCTAACGGAGGCGCGGTGGCGCTGGGGCACCCAGTCGGGGCGACTGGCTCGATCATTATCGTCAAAACCATGGCGGAACTGGATCGTACACAGGGTCGTTATGGTCTGATTACCATGTGTATTGGGGGCGGGCAGGGGATTGCACTGATTATTGAGCGGCTATAACGAGGCGTATCAGCGTGGAGGCTTTGAGAAAGAGGTGTCTGGCACCTCTTTCTTCGTTTTAGGGGGCTATTTCAGGCCGAGTATATTCAGCGGATGAAGCTTGTCGGGCAGTACTTTTTCGATCTGTTCGCGAGCCTTCTCGACCGGAAAAAAATCCGGTATCGGTGGCAGGTTGTTTTTCAGATCCTGAAGTGGATTGGTACCTTCCAGATCCCGCTCGGTCAGAGATTCCGTGATCAGGCGTTTGATCGGTGCGATGTTGTTCGCAAGGCGCAGGGTGGCTTTGCGTGCCAGCTTGGCGGCCAGGGTCTCGTTGGTAAAGAGGCCAACAACCACGTTGGTGCCGTGATAGAGCACGCGGGTTGTCCGCATATGGCTGGTTTCGTAGGCCTTAAGCAGTGCCGGGCTGGCGATATCTGTACCTTCAGCGATGGCGTGGCTGATCTCTTTGGCCAGATTCGCCTGTCCGCGCAGCCCCAGGTTGAAGCCGTGGGCAGTGACCGGATGCATACCAACGGCGGCATCACCGATCAGGGCGAAACGGCGTGCAACAAACTGGTTGGCGTGTACAGCGACCAGTGGATAGACATGACGTTTGCCGATCAGCTTCATATCACCCAGCAGACCATCAAGCTGCTGCTCAACGTTGTGGTTAAACTCTGCTTCGCTCATCTCAGCAAAGCCTTGTGCATCACGACTGTTAACGGTGATAACAACGGAGGAGCGGTTACCATTCATTGGCAGAATCGCGGTGGTGCGGCCGTACATGAAGCATTCGAACGCAGTTTGCTGGTGCGATTTGGTATGTTCCATCCGGCACACAATGGCGGTGCGGGAGAAGTCGCGCATCGTTGCGGACAAACCCATCTTGCGACGTGTTTCAGAGAACCGGGTGTCGGCTGCAACGACCAGTCGTGCCTGAAGGACTTCACCGTTATTCAGTGTGACGTAGCCGTACTCATCATCGGTATTGACCTCTTCGACCACACTCTCCGTGCGGATCTCAATCTGAGTGTGACTGCTGGTCTCTTCGTAGTACGCCTTGCGGATCAGGTGGTTGGGAACCAGATATCCCAGTGCATCCAGCTTTTCCGTCTCGTTGTCGAAATCCAGACTGTAGCTGGACTGACCGTCAAAGACACGGGCCGCTTCAATGGGAGAGATACCGTCTTCAGGTATCCGCTGCCAGGCACCGGCTTCTTTCATCAGCTTTGCGGAAAGGTGGGTCAGGGCAATTTCACGGCCGTCTTCCGGTGGATCGGCCAGTGTTGACTGAGATGAGCGTTCGACAACCACGACCTTAAGCGGCAGGTCTGCTAAAGAGCGGGCAAAACTCAGACCGGCTGGACCTGCACCGATAATCAATACGTCATACGGCTGCTGCACGGCTACCACCTTTTAACTGTTAAAAAGGGGGTAGCTTACCTGAACTCTCGAATTCTACCCCCGACATGGATCAAATACTCTGTGGCTGATTGAACGAACCTTCATCATTGGCGGTGGGTTTTCGACAAAAACCGTCAAAGTATAAGAGCGGCGGGGGCTGGGTGATCCCTGATGTGGATATATTCTTTTTTTTTGCTTCAGATCAGGTCTTTAGCCGTCATTATATTCGGACTTTGATCGCATCTCTCAGTACAATAGCGTCAGGCCAAAAGCCTTGTTTTTAAACGGTTTGTGTACCCCACAACCTAATGCTCAGAGTATCTGGAGAACCCTATGAAACTCACCCATTCCTCACTGGCCTGTCTGGCCCTGTCCACTGTGCTCAGTTTTAGCGCACAGGCGGCCGAATCGATCAAAATTGGTATCGTTGGTCCTTTTAGCGGTTCACTGGCCCAGTACGGTGACATGCAATTGAACGGTGCCCATACGGCCATTGAAATGATCAACAACCGTGGAGGTGTCAACGGACGTCCGCTGGAAGCGGTTGAATACGATGATGTCTGCGAACCGAAGCAGGCGGTCACGGTGGCTAACCGGATCATCAACGACAATGTAAAATTTGTGGTCGGACATCTCTGCTCCGGTTCGACCCAGCCCGCGACTGATGTTTATCAGGATGAAGATGTGCTGGTGATTACCGGTTCAACTAATCCGGGTATTACCCAGCGTGGCTATTCCAAGCTGTTCCGCACGATTGGTCTGGATTCTGAGCAGGGGGCTACCGCGGCTGACTATATTGCTCAGGTGGTTAAACCCCAGCGGGTGGCTGTGATTCACGACAAACAACAATACGGTAAAGGCGTAGCACTGATCGTACGTGATCTGCTGCAGGCGGAAGGTATCGAGGTTGTCAGCACTGATGGTATCAACAGTGGCGCTAAGGATTTCAGTTCGCTGATCACCAAGCTCAAACGTAAACAGGTGGATTTTGTCTACTACGGCGGTTACCACCCTGAGCTGGGCTTGATGATGAGACAGGCGAAAGCCGCAGGTTTTTCACCCACGTTTATGGGACCGGAAGGCTTGGGCAACAAAGATATCGCTTTTCTCGCCGGTCAGGCTGTCGAAGGTTTGCTGGTGACTTTGCCGGTACGCTACGACCTACAGGAGAAAAACCAGCCCGTTGTTGAATTGCTGAAACAGAAGGGCGTTGAACCGAGCGGCCCGTTTATCTGGACAAGCTTTGCGGCGGTAGAAGTGTTAGCCGATGCCATGCAGCGTACGCAGTCTGATGCGCCCGTTGATGTTGCCGAGGCGCTGCATAACTTCACGTTTGAGACGGTGCTGGGACCGATACGCTGGGATGAGCACGGTGACCTGCAGGGGTTTGAGTTCGGCATCTATCAGTGGCACGCCGATGGTACCGGGACGCCGGTTGTACGACAGTCAGAATAACGCGTTTTAGTCTGATTTCTGTCCTATCTATTTCCGTGTGGTGCGCGGGAATAGATGGGGTGGAGATTAACGTTTCGTTTTTTTTGTAATGTGGAAATTAACTTTCCGGTTTGTGCTTGTCTTTAGCTGTAACCCTCCCCGTAACACCCCGTTATTCCTGAATATCTGTTTTCTGAACGTGTTGGCACGCTCCTTGTAACGTCTGTTGTTATAACAAAAGTCATAACAATAACACGGCACAGAAGACGCACAGATGAACGATAAAAACATCCTCATTCTTGGTATTGGCAACATCCTTTGGGCTGATGAAGGTTTTGGTGTGCGTTGTGTGGAAACGCTGAACGAACGTTACCGCTTTGGCGACAACGTCAAACTGATGGATGGCGGTACCCAGGGGATCTATCTGGTGCAGCATGTGCAGGCGGCCGATGTGCTGGTGGTGTTTGATGCCATCGACTACGGCCTTGAGCCAGGTACCCTGAAGAAAATCTACGATGATGAGGTGCCCAAGTTTATGGGCGCCAAACAGATGAGTCTGCATCAGACAGGCTTTCAGGAAGTGCTGGCAATGGCCGAGTTCACCGGAAACTACCCAGAGCATCTGTTGCTGGTGGGTTGTCAGCCCGTTGAGCTGGAAGACTTTGGTGGCAGCTTGCGTGAGCCGGTACGTGCACAGATTGATCCCTCGCTGGAGATTGCCCTCGATTATCTGCAGCAGTTTGGTATCACACCTGAAAACCATGATCAGCCTGCCGAAGCGCTGGCGCCGGGTGAGTTGGGGTTGAATGAGTATGAAGCGGGTCGTCCCTCTGAAATGGATGCGTTCCGTAAAGGGGATTTGAGATTCCTAAATGACGAGACCGCTGAATCTGGAGAGCGCTGAGATGTGCCTCGGTATCCCGATGCAGGTTGTGCGCAGTGATGAGCATCGTGCTGAGTGCCGTAACGGTAGCGAGTCCGAATGGGTGGATATGTCGCTGGTCGGAGAGCAAGCGGAAGGATGCTGGGTGTTGGTTTTTTTGGGCGCGGCCCGCGAGATCTTAGATGAGCCACGCGCGATGCAGATGCGTGATGCACTGAGTGCGGTACACGCTGTGATGCAAGGAAGTGAGACCGATCTGGACAGCTTGTTTGCCGATCTGGTGGACCGTGAACCTCAGTTGCCGGCGCACCTGCAGAAAAACTGACAGCGAACATACAAGAATAATCTGAAGTAGCCAAAGAAGTAGCCAGAATAGGAACCAACTATGCCATCGCCTTTGATCAATCGACTGGTCGACGAGCTGGGTTATCCCCGCCTAGACCAGAACAGTTTCGACGACTTTATCAAATCAGCGCCGTTCTCCGTGTTGTTCTTTACCGAAGAACCTAAACGTTTTCCGGAAAGTAATGACGTGGCAGTTATCCTGCCGGAACTGGTTAAAAACTTTCCACAACTGACGCCAGCTGTGATTTCAACTGACGCCGAAAAAGCGTTGCAGGGCCGATACAACTTTACCGTCTGGCCCGCACTGGTGTTTTTGAAAGAGGGACGTTATCTGGGCACTATCACCAAGGTGCAGAACTGGGATGTGTATATGGCTGAGATCGGCAGCATTTTGGCACTTGAGCCGCGTCGAGACCCGGGTATTGGTATTCCGGTTGTGGTTAATCCAGTGGCTAGCAGCTGCGGTCAGTGAGGTAAAAAGCATGCAGAACAACGGTATTGAATTGCTGAATATTCCGATGGGTCCGGGCAGTCAGGACGAAGGCGACATGGTGCTCGACTACATGAAAATGCCATCGGAGATGAATTCCTACGATATTCCTATACTTCCGGAAGCTGAAGCGGTGCAGACCTGCCCACATGCAGTCGCTGCGATGGAAAAGCTGCAAGGCTTGCTGGATCAGTATCAGCCGGGACAGCAGACGCAGTCGATGCTGCTGGACGCGATGCCGGAGGCCGATCTGGATATGCTGAACCAGATTCTGGGTGAAGGTGAGGTAAGTGTTGCGATTGAAGGCGCACAAGCGGTCAAAGTGCAGGAAACGGTTATGGCGGGTGTCTGGCGCTTACGTACCCTCAATGCGCAGGGGGATGTAATCTCGGAAACACTGGAAGTGGCTGATATACCGGCCTGTATACGTGAATCCTCATTCAGAATTCAACGGTCTCTGGATGTTGATCCGGAGCAGATGCCCGCAGGTGTGTTGAATGCACCGTCGGTGCTGGTGGAAATTGCGGAAGCGTCACAGGCCTTTGATGGCCGTCAGCCTGAAACGCCGCATGTGATCAACTTGTCGTTGCTGCCATTCTCTCCGGAGGATCATATTTATCTATCTGAAACGACCGGAACCGGAGCGGTAACGATGCTGTCCCGAGGTTATGGCAACTGCCGGATAACCTCGACGGAAGTGAATGGTTTGTGGCGCGTGCAGTACTTCAACAGCACCGATCAGCTGATTCTGGATACGCTGGAGGTCACCGATATTCCGGCTGTGGCCTGTGCGGCAAAAGAGGATCTGGATGATTCGGCTGAACGTCTGAAAGAGATCCGCGAAGTACTGGTTTGAGTGAGGACTGACGATGAATTATCAGGGCTTTGAAGGCAGTTATCTGGGCGACAGCAGTCGTATTGAAGATCAGGCCAAACTGGAATGTAAAATTTGCTGGCATCAATATGATCCGGCCGCCGGAGATCCTGTATGGCAGATCGCATCCGGTACACCCTTTAGCGCGTTGCCGGATCATTGGCGCTGTCCTGAATGTGACGGTGATAAAGATCAGTTTATGGTGCTTGAGGACTAACACTTGAATCAGGTTACTGCACTTCAGGCGCACTTTGATCTTGTCTCCGAGCGGATGGCAGATCTGCCCGTGTATAACTCTCATCTGGTCGTTGAAACGGTCGGTTTTAAGGAGTTTGCCGGGAGAGAGCTGGGCGTACTGATCACGCCGTGGTGCATGAATTTGATGCTGTTACCTGCGGAGGCGGATGTCTGGTTTGACTGGGATGAACAGCACGTTGGCGCAAAGCAGATGATTGCGCTGCCATCGGGGCAGTATGAGTTTATCTTCGGTTGGGCTGAAGCGGTAGGTGGTTACTGCAGTTGTTCGTTGTTTTCGCCAATGTCCGAGTTTGAGGCACAGGACGTTGCCGTTGAAACCGCGCAAGAGGTGATGAAAGCGCTATTTGACGGTGATAATGAAGCGCCGACAGATCGCCAAAGAGCGCAACGCGAACAGCGGGAGCAGGAGCGGTCGGCTCAGAATGTCGATCCGGTAACCACTGAACCTGTGGCAGTATCTGAATCCGCTAAAGAAAAACCAACACCTGAAAAACTCAGCCGCCGTGGCTTTTTGACGGCGGGCTTTGCACGGAGGTCGACATCGGACGCCAGACCTAAGGTTGGGGGGAGATCATCATGAACGGGATCGCCAATCTTGCCGGTAAGATCCGTGTTGATGTGCAATGGCGCGAAGGTCTGATTCAGCAGGTACAGTTGCATAGCAGCCGGCCTCGGGAGATCACCCGTGTGTTGCAGGCCAAACCCTTAACGCAGGCACTGTCGATGGTGCCGATGATCTACTCCATGTGCGCGGTGGCGCAGACAGTAGCATCACTGCAGGCCGCCGAAAGTGCATTAGGGATTGAGATCAAACCGGAAGTGACGCATGCGCGGCAGCTATTGGTACAGGCTGAAACAGCCCGCGAGTTGGGATTACGTCTATCGCAATACTGGCTGGCCGATACGGCTCAGGTTGTGGCCCTGATGCAGTGGTTTACGGGTGTGTCTCAAGAACTGCGATGGGCGCTGGATCTCAATCCGCGTGTATCTAATCTTATTGAGGTGCAGCGGATCAGCTCAGAACTGAAAGCGATTCTACTGCCGCTGGTGGGTATGGAAACCGAGTTGAGCCGGTTATTGTTTGGCGATGCTTCGCACACGCCGATCGGGGAACAGCTATGTGACCTGCAGGAAACGTTCGGTGATATTGAACTCGCCTTAGGTGTTTTGCCGTTAGAGGTTCAGCAGCGTGCCGACCTGGAGTGGATCAAAGGGTGTTTAGCGTCTGCTGATGCCGTTGAGTTCAGTGCAATGCCAGACGCGGATGGTATCTGTTTTGAAACCGGTGTCTGGGTGCGCAACCGGGAGTCCGGTTTAGTGGTGCAAGGGCGGGCTGCAGGCTTGAATGAACTGACACTTCGTTTTTTGGCTATGGTATCTGAACTGCAAGCGTTGCCTGCCCGGATGCGATCAATGGAGCCGCATGCCGCTTTGCCAGCAGGGGATTCAGGTCCGGAGAGGGGGGCAGGTATGGGGATGGTTGATGCTGCGCGGGGCGTGCTGATTCATCGCATAGTGCTGGATGGGAATTCCGTGTCAAACTGCAAGGTAGAGGATTACAACATCGTCGCCCCGACCGAATGGAATTTTCATCCGCGTGGGACGCTGGTCCAGATGTTGGAGGGTGTGCAGGTTAACCGGGAACGGTTGCACAGTCTGGTGGAAAAACTGATTCTTCTGGTGGACCCCTGTGTCGCCTGGGAGATCGAGGTCGGAAACTGATCATGCATGAGATGTCGATTGCTGAAGGGATTATTCAGGTTCTGGAAGAACAGGCGAAAGCACAGAATTACCAGCGGGTAAAAACCGTGTGGCTGGAGATCGGCCCGCTGGCGATGATCGAAACCGAAGCGCTGAGCTTCTGCTTCGATGCAGTCACACGCGGCAGCCTCGCCGAGGGGGCTAAACTAAATATTATAAATATAGTGGGCGAAGCCTTCTGTCTGCAGTGCCTGAAAACAGTGCCTGTGCAGAAACGGTATGACGCCTGTCCGGAGTGCGGCAGTCATCAGCTGCAGGTCACTCAGGGGGATGAAATGCGGATAAAAGAGCTGGAGGTCGAGTAGTTATGTGTACCGTTTGCGGATGTTCCGAGGGTGAAGTTCAGATCGAAGGTGGGCACCACCACGATCATAGTCACAGCCATGAGCACCATCATCACGACCACGGCCACGCGCATCATAGTCATGAACATCACCACGATCACGGTCATCAGCCCGACAGTAGTGTGGTCGTGAGTGACGGTGACAACATTCATTTTGGGCAGGGGCCTGCGCATGCGCATGTGGCTGGTATGAGTCAAAGCCGTATGGTGCAGATCGAGCAGGACATTCTGGGCAAGAATGATCGTTATGCTGCGATCAATCGCGCCCGCTTTGAGCAACAGAGTCTGTTTGTACTGAATCTGGTGTCCAGCCCCGGCTCGGGTAAAACCACGTTGCTGACGGAAACCCTGGAGCGTATTAAAGAAAACCGCACAGTAGCGGTGATCGAAGGGGATCAGCAAACGGCCAACGATGCCAACCGCATCCGTGAAACGGGTGTACAGGCGATTCAGGTGAATACCGGCAAGGGCTGTCATCTCGATGCGCATATGGTGGGACATGCCATGGAACGCTTTGAGGATATGAAAGGTGGTCTGCTGTTCATCGAGAACGTTGGAAATTTGGTCTGTCCGGCCGCATTTGATCTGGGGGAGGCGCATAAAGTCGCGATCCTGTCGGTGACCGAAGGTGAAGACAAACCCCTGAAATACCCGGACATGTTCCATGCCGCGGATCTGATGATTCTCAATAAAACCGATCTGCTGCCGTATCTGGATTTTGATGTGGAGCGTTGTATCGACTATGCCCGTCAGGTGAATCCTGATATTCAGGTGCTACAGCTTTCAGCCCGTTCTGGTGAGGGAATGGACGGCTGGATCGAGTGGCTGGAGAGCCGCCGTAAACATATGATCCAGAGCCGTATCGATACACTCCAGTCTGAAATCGACCAGTTCCACGCATTGCTATGATGGATTTCGAGAACCGCCCCACCGTGCTTTGCGTTGATGACGAGATACGTTCGTTGGAAACGCTTGAGCGTACGCTGGATGAAGAGTTCGACGTGCTCACGGCCAGCAGTGCCGACGAAGCGATGGCGCTGCTGGAGCACAATGAGGTGCAGGCGATCCTCTGTGATCAGCGAATGCCGGATAAAACCGGCGTAGCCTTCCTCACCGAGGTGCGCGAACGCTGGCCGCAAATTGCCCGACTGATTCTGTCCGGCTACACCGATTCGGAAGACATTATCAAAGGGCTGAATGAAGCCGGTATTCTGCAATACATCACCAAACCCTGGCACCCGGATAATCTGCTGTTGATCATGCGTGGAGCCTGCCGCTTGTGTGAACTGCAGAACGAAAATGAGCTGCTGGCGATGGAGATGCGCCTGACTGAAGGTCAGGCCGAGCAGAACATCTCACAGAAGAAACAACGCTTACAGCAGGCGTTTCAGCTGGATGAGATCCGTCGTCATCCCGATAGCCCGTTAAACGCTATCTGTAATCAGGCGGGTAAAATCGCGCCTTACGATGTGTCGGTGCTGGTCACCGGACCTTCGGGTGCAGGTAAAGAGCTGTTCGCGCGTGCGCTGCACTACAACAGTCTGCGGGTGGATAAACCGTTTGTGGTGGAAAACTGCGGTGCGATGCCGGATGAGTTGTTGGCGTCTGAGCTGTTTGGTCACAAAAAAGGCTCCTTTACCGGTGCGATTAACGATCACGAAGGGCTGTTCGAACAGGCTAACGGTGGCACCATTTTCCTCGATGAAATTGGCGAGATCAGTCCCGCTTTTCAGGTGAAACTGCTGCGTGTTTTGCAGGAACGTGAAGTCCGGCGCATTGGTGAACATCAACGGCGTAAGGTGAATGTGCGGATTGTGGCCTCTACCAATCGTGACCTTGAAGAGGAGGTGCGTGCCGGACGTTTTCGTCAGGATCTTTACTTCCGGCTGGCTGAAGTGACACTGGAATTGCCCTCCTTGGACCGCCGTACGGTGGATATTCCGGTACTTGCCAAAGGTTTCCTCGACAATGCGATGCAGGATTTCGATAAGCCGGTGAAGGGTTTCAGCGATGAAGCGCTGGATTGTATGAGTCGCTACTGCTGGCCGGGCAATGTACGTGAGTTGCAGAACGAAGTGCGCCGTATGCTGGTGCTGGCCGAAGATGAATGGCTGACTGCCGATCTGCTCAGTCCGCGTGTCTTGCGCGCAGCACCGATTGAAGAAGCAGAAGAAACCGAAATACTCGCAGGTCTTGAAGGTACGCTGAAAGAGCGGGTTGAGACACTCGAAAAACGTATCCTGCGAGAGACCCTGATTCGCCACCGCTGGAACAAAAGCCGTGCCTCCAAAGAGCTGGGTTTATCCCGCGTGGGGTTGCGTTCAAAACTGGAACGCTATGCCCTGGAGCAGAGCGGATCAGCCATCGCCCCCGAGCAGAAACAGTAACCGGAGATAGAAGTCACTATGTGTTTAGGAATTCCCGGACAGATCGTTGAGATCAAAGACGCCGATGAAGGTGTTGCGATGGTTAATGTCTCCGGTGTAAAGCGAGAAGTTAATCTGGGCTGTGTGTTGCCGGAAGACGGCAATCTCGATGCATTAATGGGTCGCTGGACGCTGGTGCATGTGGGGTTTGCCATGAGCCTGATCGACGAAGAGGAAGCGCGGAAAACGCTGGAAATTCTGGCCGAACTGGGTGAGCTGCAAGAAGAGCTGGATGCGATGCAGAATACCGAGGTCGACTGAGCGAGGGCTTTGACATGTCTGATAAGAACGATGCGAATAATATGCTCGGTGCGCTGTATCCCTTTATGGGCAGTGAGCAGGGCGATAAGCCGGATACCCGCGATAAATCGGCTGAGTTGCTGGATTCCATCCGTCTGAAAACCGAAGAAAGTATCGCCGCCAAGCAAGCCTTTTTTGCCAAGTACAACACAGTACTGGCTGATATTGCCGCGGCAATCGCCGAGTCCTACCGTCAGGGAGGGCGTTTGATCACCGCCGGTAACGGTGGCTCATCTTGTGACTCAGCTCACCTGGCGCTCGAGTTTATGCATCCGGTGACGGCGGGGCGTCCTGCGTTGCCTGCGATCAACCTGAGTCAGGACAATGCCATGTTAACGGCGATCTCCAATGACATCGGATTTCAGCATGTGTTGCCCCGCCAATTATTGGCCTTGGCAAAACCCGAAGATGTGTTAGTGGTGTTTTCCACCAGTGGGAACTCCGCCAACATCACCGCTGCCTGTGAAAAAGCGAAGCAGCTGGGGCTGACAGTGGTGGCGTTTTCGGGGGGCGACGGTGGTGAGCTGGCAACTCATAAAGCGGTGGATCATTGTCTGATTGTCGAAACCGACAGTGTGCATCGCATTCAGGAGTGCCATCTGGTGAGTTACCACATCCTGTGGGATCTGGTGCATACCCTGCTGGCGGACGAACGCGGCTTTATCGGTGAGCACGGCCGGTGATCCCCAGAGCATGAACGTAGGTTGGCCATCACGTAGTGATGCCCAACAAATAGTATTGAAAGTGTGGGCTTTGCTTTGCAAAGACCAACCTACGGGGTGTGAGGCCCTGAATAACAACATCTCTGTGAGCAAAGACAGATGAAATTTGTAGACGAATTCCGTGATCCGGATATGGCGAAAGTGATTCTCGAACGTATCCATACATTGGTTGATGAGATCCCGCAGGCACAGGATCGGCCGTTACAGATTATGGAGGTGTGCGGTGGTCATACCCACTCTATCTTCCGTTACGGTCTCGAAGAGCTGCTGCCCGATAAAATCGAGCTGGTGCACGGTCCGGGTTGTCCGGTCTGTGTATTGCCGATGGGTCGCGTGGATGATTGCGTGGCGATTGCTGAACATCCCGATGTGATCTTCACCACCTTTGGTGATGCGATGCGGGTGCCGGGTTCGAAGAAAAGTCTGCAACAAGCAAAAGCGGAAGGCTGTGATATCCGGATGGTGTATTCACCGATGGATGCGCTGCTGTTGGCCCGCAAACACCCGGATAAGAAAGTGGTGTTCTTCGGGCTGGGGTTTGAAACCACCATGCCCAGTACCGCGTTGACGCTGAAACAGGCAGAGAAGGAGGGGATCAACAACTTCTATCTGTTCTGTAATCACATCACCATCATCCCGACTATCAAGGCGATTCTGGATTCGCCGGATATGTATATCGATGGTTTCTTGGGACCGGGTCACGTGAGCATGGTAATTGGTCAGGCACCCTATGAATTTATCTCAGCCCAATACCAGCGTCCGCTGATCATCTCCGGTTTTGAACCGTTGGATGTATTGCAGTCTCTGCTGATGGTGCTGGAACAATTAAAAGCTGGCGAAGCCAGGATTGAAAACCAGTACAAACGCATCGTACCTGATGGCGGCAACATGCAAGCGTTGAAGGCGGTGTCTGACGTATTCGAACTGCGCGAGTTCTTTGAATGGCGAGGTTTAGGTTCGATTGACCACTCCGGCGTACGTATCCGCGATGCGTATGCGCAGTACGATGCCGAGCGCGCCTTCGCATTGCCGAACCTGAAAATTGCCGATCCTAAATCCTGCCAGTGCGGTGAAGTGCTGAAAGGGGTGATTAAACCCTGGCAGTGCAAAGTCTTTGGCAAGCAATGTACTCCGGAAACCCCGATGGGCGCGCTGATGGTGTCCACCGAAGGGGCCTGCTCCGCGTACTACAGCTACGGCAAAATTGACGCCCGTAATATCGCCTGATTCCTGAAGAGTAGATGTAATGACAAAACCGCAACGACGTACATTGAAAGCTTCCACTATCACCATGGCCCACGGTGCGGGTGGTAAAGCGATGCGTGATCTGATTGAAGATGTGTTTGTGGGCACGTTTGACAACGAGAATCTCAATAAACTGGAAGATCAGGCGCGCTTTGAGCTGGCTGAATTGCAGGCTCAAGGTCAGAAACTGGCGTTTACGACTGACAGTTATGTGGTCGATCCTGTGGAGTTCTGTGGCGGTGATATCGGCACGCTCGCGGTGAATGGCACTGTGAATGATCTGGCAGTATCGGGTGCTATTCCTAAGTACCTCTCCTGCGGCATGATTCTTGAGGAAGGTCTGGAAGTTAGTTTGTTGCGTCGTATCGTAGCCTCTATGCGTCAGGCGGCTGATGAAGCTGGCGTCACCATCGTAACCGGTGATACAAAGGTGGTGCCCAAGGGTAAGGGTGACAAGATCTTTATCAATACGACGGGTATTGGCGTGATCGCTGAAGGCGTCAATATCTCGGCAGAAAACTGCAAGCCGGGCGATAAAGTGATCGTCAACGGTTTTGTCGGTGATCACGGTGCGGCCATCCTGAACGCCCGTGGTGATCTGGCGCTTGACGTGGAGTTAGCCACCGACTGCCAGCCCTTGCATGGTTTGATGCAGGCGATGCTGGAAGTGTGTCCGGAACTGCATGCGGTGCGTGACGCCTCCCGTGGCGGGGTAGCAACCGTGCTGAATGAATTTGCAGAATCGTCCGAAGTGTCGATCCGTCTGTTCGAAAACAAAATTCCGGTACGCGACGAAGTCCGTGGTGTCTGTGAAATTCTCGGCTTGGATGCGCTTTACTTCGCCAACGAAGGCAAACTGGTGGTCGTTGTTCCAGCTGAAAAAACGGACGCGGTGCTCGAAGTGATGAAAGCGCATCCCGCTGGACAAGGTTCGGCCATTATCGGTGAGGTGCTGGAGGGTTATGCCGGGCGTGTGCTGGTACAGACTGGCTTCGGTGGCGAACGCATTCTCGATATGCTGGTGGGCGAACAACTACCGCGTATCTGCTGATACAGGTGGTTCTTCGCTCGTATCCCTATTTTTCTATCGGACTTTTCTGTCCGGTTCAAGGTCCGCTGCCCCCGGAGGCAAACCTTCTGGCAGTCGGCTCTGCGTAGCTGCAGGAGCCGGGGGCGGCACTTCTATTGGTTTCTACTCACCTCAAACGTTAAACCAGCTCCGATCTGACGTCTGACATACCTGATCGACCGTTAGCTTTTGAGGCTGGAGTGAAGAATCTGTAGCAGAGGTACTAATCGCTCATGCAGAGATGTGTGTGGGTGTTTTAGGGCGGAGGGCTTAAGCGGAGGGATAAAAAAAGTCGGGCTAAGGGGCCCGACCAAGGAGTGGGTGACAAAGCGTCAGAAATGCACCCTGCGTCAGAGGCTTAACCTTGGGGACCTGAGCAGGGTCAGAGTGATCAGGCTGCCAGCAATGTGGCGCCTGCAGCAGCGATTGCCAGACCAGCCAATTTGGCCAGTGCTGGCAGTTGGGTTTTTACGGTGTTTGCTGCCATACCACCGCAAAGGTGAAGCATCAGGCTAGAGCCGAGGAAGCCTGCTGCGAACAAGGTCATTGAGGAAGTCGCCGCTTCAGCGCCATGGGCGTAGCCGTGGAACAGTGCGAATCCACCGCTCAGGCCCAGCGCAACAGCTGTAGGCAGACGTGCCGCTGTGGCAATCAGCAGGCCGAGCATGAGTACCGAGGTGGCAATGCCCGCTTCAACAATGGGCAGGTTAAATGCAGTCTGTCCCAGCATAAAGCCCGCTATCAGTACCAGCATGAATACCATTGGGATCTGGAGACGTAGCTTGTTTTTCTGCATGGCTGCCCAGAACCCAACCGCCAGCATCGCCAACAGGTGATCGACACCAACCAGCGGGTGAACCAAACCGCTTAGCAGGCTGCTGTGTTCAGCAACAGATGCGGTATGGGCAAACGCGGGGGTGGAGGAGAGTGCCAGCAGGGAGGCAGCGGTGGCTACTTTTAGCTTCATATCGGTCTACCTTTTTATTTTGGTATTCGTTCAGCACTTAACGCGGGTGAAGGTTAAATGCTTTTATAGATGAAATATTGATAGCAAGCTTGATGCCAGAAATTCAGGTAGCGGTGAGGGGTATGCGCAAGCGCTTATCAGTCGGGGCTTTGCGGCGAATACAGATACCGCGATACTTGTACGTGACGTGAGCTGCAACGGTATTAGTGGAAAGTGATTTACCACTTCAGCAGCAAACTGAACGTTCAGCTTTGTATGCGTTTGGGTGTAGGTGTTGCGAGGCGTTCCGGTGACGGTGAGAGGAAAAGTAGGGTTGATCTGAATCTCTGGATGAAAGTGTTTCATATTGCACTGAAAAGTTAATAAGTTGCGGCTAAAAAGCGCTAACTTTCTAATCTTTGAGCGGCTAAAATTTTCTTTGTGTTTGCAGCGTTCTGCTCTACAATTCGCCCATCAAAAATAGTGTTTTTATGCCGTGATTAAAGAGCCTTTTGAACTCGCTCCAAAGTCTATAGCTGAGCAGGTTCACAGGTTTCTAACGCATTGATTTTAGTACTGGAGAGCACCCGAGTTGGCATCAAACGGTAAAATTAAACTGCAGGGCTTTAATAACCTGACTAAAAGCCTGAGCTTCTGTATTTATGATGTTTGCTACGCAAAAACTGCGGAGCAAAAAGCAGAGTACATCGAGTATATCGATGAGCAGTACAACGCTGACCGTCTGACAGAAATTCTGACAGAGGTATGTGACATTATTGGCGCTAACGTGCTGAACGTAGCGCGTCAGGATTACGAGCCGCAAGGGGCCAGTGTCACCATTTTGGTCGCTGAAGAGCCGATTAAAGATGCGGAGAATGTTGACCAGACTGAGAAGCCGGGTCCGCTGCCTGATTCCGTGGTAGCACACCTGGATAAAAGCCATATCTGTGTGCATACCTACCCGGAAGCACATCCGGATAATGGTATCTGTACCTTCCGTGCGGATATTGAAGTCTCCACGTGCGGGATTATTTCTCCGCTGAAAGCCCTGAATTACCTGATCCATAAACTGGAATCCGATATCGTCACCATCGATTATCGCGTGCGTGGTTTTACCCGTGACGTCGACGGTGTGAAACATTACATCGATCACGATATCAACTCCATCCAGAACTTCATTAGTGATGATATTTGTGATCTGTACAGCATGGTGGACGTGAACGTTTATCAGGAGAATATCTTCCACACGAAAATGATGCTGAACGATTACGATCTGGATCAGTACCTGTTTGGCGCGACCAAGGAAGATCTGACCGGAAAAGAGGTCAAAGAGATCACAGATCGTCTGTTCAAGGAGATGCGTGAAATATTCTACGGCCGGAATCAGCCGGACATGCCTGCCGGTTAAGCCTTCTTGTCCAGGACAATAAAAAAACGCGGCTCTGTCCGCGTTTTTTTATGCCTGCTTTTTGACGTTAGCTCCTAAACTTGTAGGTAATACTGCAACACGCGGGGTGAATCATGTTTCTGAAAGAGCGTAAATATGGCCATTTGATTGAAGTGGTAGAGCTAACGGATCTGTTTGATCCTTATCAATCACGGCTGATAGGACGTTGCCATTACGGTGAGGAGTTGCAGGAAGCGGAACAGTACGCGAAACAAGAGCTGTCATTTCCGTCAGGTGAAGATCTGCCGAAATGCTGGATTGATCCTCACTATCGGGATCATGAACTGGTGCGCTGATTGCTCAGCGCGTTCCAGCTCAGCGCATACTTTTATGGCTGGTTACTTCACCTCTATGGTTATCGGGTCCGATACCACCGGTGGGTTATGTGGTTTATGCAGGTGATCCCCCAAAATCAGTTGCAGGGTATGTTTTCCGGGCGACAGGGTGAGGGTGGTTTCGGTTTGGCCTCCGCCAAAGTGTTTTACCTCGGCCCCCAAGGGTTGATCGAGTGGCGGCAGTGATTCCATATCGATCAATAGATGGTGATGTCCGGTGTTTTCTTTCTCTATCCCTGCGGGTGATACGCCCATTCCTTTGAGGCCAAATATCACGGTAAACGTTGTAGAGACGGTTTCCCCGTTGCTAGGTGACACGATATAGGCTTTGGCAGCACTGTGGCCGTCGGCCAGTGCGGCGGCAGAGATTAAGCCACTTAGAACAAGTGTTATGCTGTTCGCAATCAGTCTGTTCATAGGGTCTTCCAGTTTTATTTGGTTGCCGACTTTAACTTAGTTGATTGTTGTGTCGTGTTATTAAACGCAGGGTGCAGCTTTTCCAGCTTACGTTTAGCTGCCAGATAACGTGGTGTTGGCCCAACATCTTCATAGACCGGATCACCATCCTCTACCCGGATCACTTTGCTGCCCTGGCGATAGGGCATTGAGGCTTCAACTTCCTGTAAAACTGTATGCAGTAGAGCGGTGATCAACTCACTCTGCTCCATATCAAAGACATCAGCCAGTGCCTGCAATCGGATTAAATCGTCATCACTGATTGGAAAGGAAACCTCCGATACGCGTGATTTGTGATGGGCTTTTGTTTCGAGCTCTTCCAGCAGACGAGAGACATGTAAATTGGCCATATCGACCTCCGTTCCGGGAATCATGAAAAAAGGATAGTTGAGGTGCGGGGAGTTTGCTTCGAACCTAGCGCGGCATAAGTTACGTAGCTGCGAAAGCCCCCATTAAACAGAGGTTTTTTTCGTGAGGGAATTTCATTAGAATTGGCGCTCATTTTTTAAGCAGATTGTAAGGTTTTACTCGATGGCGAATATCAAGGTGCTGGTAGGCTCTACCTACGGTAATGCGAAGCAGGTAGCGGATGATTGTGCTGATCAGCTAAACGGTCTTGGTCACAACACCGTCGTTCTGGAAGATCCGGAGCTGGACGAAGTGGTTGCAGAGGAAACAGACGTTTTGTTGGTGTGCACTGCAACCATCGGTCTGGGCGAAATTCCTAACAATCTGATGCCGCTGTACGCGAAGCTGAAAGACAACACGCCGCTGATGCCGGAAAAACGCTACGGTGTTATCTCTCTGGGCGATAGCGGTTACCAGAACTTTGCCAATGCAGGCAAGCAGATGGACGAGCTGATGCAGGAGCTGCAGGTGCAGCGTGTTGGCGAGCCACTGGTGATCGATGCCTGTGAAACTGAAGATCAGGAAGAAGCTGCAAGCGAATGGGTGAGCGGCTGGGCTGCTCAGCTGTAAACGCTAAGCGCAGAAATAAAAAAGCCTGAGCAATGCTCGGGCTTTTTTGTGGGCGTTAAATAGGTGAAAGCTTACTTTAATAAGAAACCGCGTTCTTGCAGGAACGGCAGCATGTGAGGGCGAGACTCTTTCACCAGCATGCCGGAGATCTGTTCACTCCAGCTCATATCTTTAGTGCCGCCGGTACGGGTCTTATAGTAATCGCGTACATGGGCATCGTAGTCGGTGATCAGGCCGCGATCGGCTTCGTCATCGTATACGTCTTGTTTTAGCACGACGTTCACGGGTAAGCGTGGTTTAACCTCAGGATCTTGTGCCGGATAACCCAGACAGAGACCAAACACCGGATACACCATATCCGGCAACTGCAACAGATCAGCTACTTCGGCGATCTTATTACGCAGTCCACCAATATACACGGTACCTAAGCCGAGTGATTCAGCCGCAACGACCAGATTTTGCGAGAACAGAGCGGTGTCCAAAGATGCGGTGATGAACTGTTCAGTGAAGCCCGACTGCATCTGCGCATCATGCATATCACAGGTGAGCTGGTGGCGTTTCATGTCGGCACAGAACACCAAAAACACAGGTGCTGCAGCAACGTATGGCTGACCACCGGCACAGGCTGCCAGTTTCTCGCGGGTGTTTGGATTGCTGACCTGAATAACGGTACAGGCCTGAATAAAGCTGGATGTAGCCGCTGCCTGACCCGCTTCGACCAGTGTTTCAACGGTCGTTTGTTCCACCGGCTGGTCGGTGAACTGGCGGATGGAGCGGTGTGACTTGAGTAGATCGATAACGGCGTTCATACGTTGGGCTCTGCTTAGTAATTCGGAGATGGCAGAAACCTTAGCAAGTTAATTATCTGCTGAATAGTCATCTCATGTGTAGGTTTTATCCTTCTTTCAGCGCACTTGTCTGAAGGTCAGATTTATTCGCGGCTGGCGGGGCTTTTGAGTCCGTGGAACACTGTGTTGCCAGAAATGCTGTAACTCGCCGCTCATCAATAGCAGAGAGCCGTGTTCGAGTACCAGTTCCTGCTTGGTCGCGTGGTTGTCTTTACGGCGCAATAGAAAGCGTCTTGCTTCCCCAAGGCTGATCGATGCGATGACCGGGTTTTCTCCAAGCTCCGCTTCATCGTCGCTGTGCCACCCCATACTGTCCAGACCATCACGGTAGAGGTTCATCAATACGGCATTAAATGAGCCGTATCCAAGTGCTTCAAGTTGTTCCCGAAGGCATTGTATCGCCGGATGCCATGCTGCTGCATCCAGACACAGATTGGAGTACCGGTATGTGATACCCGGTTCGCCCTGGAAGCACTGCAGACGGGGGATTGGATGTTTCTTCCCAAACAGTTGGATACGATCCTGTTGCCAGTGAATCTCTTCACTGAGAGCTTTCAAAAGCTGATCTGCCTCGGTTGCCTGTAAAAAGTGGCTATCGTAGTCCAGTGTACCGTTTGGCAGATCAGTGTGTACGTTGGTCATTTCGGGGGGGATTCATCTCAGGAGTTGTTCTTTGACTGCATGGGCTAGCGCTTCGGCAATTTCAATTTTATTACTAGGGTGCGGAATGCAGCTGGTGGTGATGACTTTTGCCACGTCCGAAAGTTGTTCATAGGCATTGCGTGAAAAAAGCCCGTGCACTCCGATGCAATAAGGTTGTTGTAGTCCGGCGTTTCTAAGGTGGGTAACGGTTTCCTGCATGGTCCGGCCACTGGAAATAATATCATCCACCAATACCGGCGTATGTGAATGCCAATTCTCGACCTCGGGCAGGGTTACTTCGACGTCGTAATCGCCGTGGCGAACTTTTTGTAGCACCTGAAATGGAGCATTGGCCAACTGAGCAACCTGTGAAACCCATTGCTCACTTTCGCTGTCTGGTCCGATGAGCAAAGGCTGGCTGACATTGAGCTTAATCCATTCGGCAATGAGCGGTGCTGCCGGAACAACGTGCGTAGGGATACTGTAGATCTCATCCAAACTGTTGTAACGATGCAAATGAGGGTCCACTGTGATCAGCCAATCCAGAGCATCCGAGAGCAGGCGGGCATAGGGGCGGGAGCTGACACACTCGCCCGGTTGGAAACGTTTATCCTGACGCATGTAAGCCAGGTAAGGTGTGATCAAACCAATCTGTTGGGCACCGAGTTCACGCAGGGTATCGATTAGAAATAACAGGCGTAGGGTCTTTTCATCGGGGCGGTTGAGGTTGCAGAAAATAACGACATCTCGCCCTTCGCACGCATTCAGCACGCGCAGATAGCTTTCACCATCGGGAAAGCGACGTTGATCGAGCTGTCCTGTCTCTGCCTGCAGCGTGTTACCAAGCCTGGTTGCCAGTGCGGCATCTGAGTCGAGATTAAAGAGCAGTGGCTGCATCGCAGGCCTCCTTGTCTGTACTGACCTGAACCGTCTCTTCATGGGCTTCCAGATATTCGACGGCGTAATTCAGTTCGCCCACGCTTTCCGCATGGATCGTAAGCAACGGCTGATTTGGGCGCACCTGGTCACCCAGTTTGACGTGTATCTCAACCCCGGCGGCCAGATCGGCAGGGGCTCCTGCCAGTTTGGCGACTTGTGAGAGTCTGCGGTTATCTACGCTCTGGACCCAGCCCTGCTGATGCGCGATCAGTTCAAAGCGATAGGGTGCGATAGGGGGTTCGCGAAGGCCGCCCTGGGCTTCACAGATTTTCTTGAACTTGTTCCAGGCCTTGCCTGTTTCTATCAGTTCACGTGAACGTTTACGACCTTCCCCTTTAGGCATGTCGGTCGCCATCTCCAGCATGGCTCCGGCCAGTTCTATCGCGCGGGCTTTCAGGTCGCTTGGGGCGTCGGCGGTATTCTGTAGTACGGCAAGAATATCGCGTGCCTCCAACGCGGGACCGATACCCACGCCGACCGGCTGGCGGCCATCACTGAACATAATGTCGATGGTCAGGCCCAGTGCGTTGGCCACTTTTCGGAAGCTATCAGCTAATTTATCCGCCGACTTTTGACTGCGTACTTTTGCGGTCGGGCCAACGGGCATATCAATAAGTACATGGGTGGCACCGGCTGCGATTTTTTTTGATAGCACTGAGGCGATCAGCTGACCTTCACTATCAATATCCAGTACACGTTCCACTTTGATCAGCAGGTCATCGGCGGGGGAAAGACGAACGGAACCGCCCCAGGCTAAACAGCCACCGTTTTCACACACCACTTGTTTCATCTCATCCAGTGATAGGGAAACATTGGTCAGGGTTTCCATCGTATCCGCTGTACCGGCGGGTGATGTGATTGCGCGGGATGAGGTTTTCGGAACGGTCAGTCCGCTGGCGGCAAGTATAGACACAACAATCGGTGTAGTACGGTTACCGGGTAGGCCGCCAACACAGTGTTTATCCAGCACAATGGGTAGCCCCCAGCTGATTGTACTGCCGGAATTCACCATCGCTTCGGTCAGATCGGTGATCTCACGATTGTTCATGTTGTCGTTGCCGCAGGCAGTGATGAATGCCGCCAGATGAATATCGGCGTAACGCCCGCTAACGATATCGTCGATGATCTCCCGATACTGTTCCTGTTTCAGCGTATGGCCATAGACCTTGGCACGAATGTGAGAGATTGAGCCGATCGGTGGCGGGTGGGAGGCCCAAATGCTATCCCCTTCCTCCAGCTCCAGTTTCTTCCAGGCGGATTCCGATAAGCCTATTTCTCCGCCGTGCAGCAGCTCGCCGGTGATGATATTCAATGTGGCGATCACGTGAGAGTGCTCAGTGCGCACTAAAACACGGGAAAGCGCTGAAAAGCCTTCTGATTTACAGACTGCACTGTCTGCACGCAGGTAAATAGTAAGCTCCTGTTGTGTGTCCAGACCGAGGCGGCGGGCTTTGAGGGGTGTCATCCTTTCTGGTATGAAAATCATATAAGTACCTCCCGATCAGGTCAGTATAAGTGACTGTATCTGATACTGTAATCAGCTTATTGATCAAGCTCAGGCGAATTTCGATCAGACGGCTATGCTTTCATAAGTGAATCCTAGGAGGATGGGCTGTGAGTGAATTAATAGATGAATCGTGCAGCGCGTGCCGTGTTGGGGCGCCACAGGTAGGTGAAAAGGAGAGCCGTGAATTACTGTTACAAATCCCGGATTGGGCCATTGTGACGTTAAAGGAGGTTCCTCAACTCAAACGTGAGTACAAATTCGGCAATTTTGTTGATGCACAGGGCTTTTGTAACAAAGTGGCGGACATGGCCGAGTCCTTTAATCACCACCCGGAAATTACCTTCGGTTGGGGGTATGCGCGCCTGACCTGGTATACCCATAAGATCCACGGGTTGCATCGTAATGATTTTGTTTGTGCAGCAAAAAGTGATCAGTTATTCAACGAATCCTGATGCCGTTATTTCATCCTTGCTGAAAACTGCAGCCCGCTGAATAGTGCTGCGTGCAACAGGCTGATAGAATAGCCGCAATTTCAGCGTAGTGGTGTGGAGACGAAGGACAGATGGAACGCAGATTCAGACTGGTATTGGCCTGCCCGGACCGGGTAGGTATCGTCGCGATGGTCAGTAACTTTATTTCCAGTCATGGTGGTTCGATTTCAGATGCTAACCAGCATTCAGATCCCAGCACCGGATGGTTTTTCATGCGGGTTGAGATCAGAGCGAAGTCTCTATCCTTTTCTCTGGAAGAACTGAAAAACGCGTTCGCGCCAATTGCCCAGTCATTTAATATGCGTTGGGAAATTCATGATTCCGAGCGTCCGAAGAAAGTGATCCTCATGGCGAGCCGGGAGTCCCACTGCCTGGCTGATCTGCTTTATCGATACCATGAAGGGGAGCTGGACTGTGAGATCCCTTGTGTCATCTCTAATCACGATGACCTGCGCAGCATGGTGGAGTGGCACAATATTCCGTATTTCCATGTGCCTGTGGATAAAGCGAACAAGGCGGAGCATTTCTCCCGTGTGAGTGAGTTGATTCACGAACACGAAGCGGACTCGGTCGTCCTCGCGCGTTATATGCAGATTCTGCCGTCTGATGTATGTGAGCAGTATCAGCATCGCATCATCAACATCCATCACAGTTTCCTGCCGTCGTTCGCGGGTGCTAAGCCTTATCATCAGGCGCATGAGCGTGGTGTTAAACTGATTGGTGCAACCTGTCACTATGTGACTGAAGATTTGGATGCCGGTCCGATCATTGACCAGGACGTGATCCGTATCAGCCATCAGGACCAGCCGGAAGATATGGTGCGCTTGGGACGTGATGTGGAGAAGACCGTGCTGGCCCGTGGTTTACGCTGGCATCTGCAGGATCGTATCTTGGTTCAGGGCAATAAAACGGTCGTATTTAACTAAAGTATGGCTTTTCGCGTTGCGAGTCGGCGGGGATTGGTATAAAGATAAGGATAAGGGCTGGGTTCAACACCCATGATGTTGTCTCTGGGGACAGCCCACCAAGGAGGAAAAACAATGCTGCGATCTGTAAAAGCTCAGGATTACATGTGTGAAAAGCTTGTGACTTTCACACCTGAAACAGACCTGTTTGATGCCATAAATCAGCTTATCGAATACGGTATTACCGGGGCTCCGGTGATTGATCGTCATGGCAAGTTGGTTGGTCTGTTATCTGAAGCTGACTGTCTGCGTGCAATCCTCACACTGACCTATCATGAAGAAGAGATGGGTGGTGTTGTTGGTGATTACATGGTGGAAGAGGTACACACCGTTAACTACGATGCTGATATCATCATGGTTGCGGAAGAGTTTATTAATAATGGTCGTCGTCGTTTGCCCGTTGTAAACGGAGACAAGGTGATCGGACAGATCAGCCGACGTGATATATTGCGTGCAGTTGAGACGTTCGCACAAGACGGCTGAGTATATACGCTGTGTTTCCAGAGGCCGCAGCTTAGTCTGCGGCCTTCTTATTTTTAGGGTATTAAACTGCTGATGGGTTATCAGATTCCGGAACAACCTTTGTTGATTTACCCTTCTCTGGCTGAGCGATTCGGTCTGGAAGAGGCGTTGTTGCTGGGTATTTACCATCAGCTGTCACAGCGTACGGGTTTGCGCCTGCGTTCTGGGCAACGTGAGATTAAGCTAGATGCCCACAGTTGGCGGCAACTGGTTCCGTTCTGGTCGCAGGATCAGTTGGCGATGGTGACCAATAGCCTGGTTGAACAGGGTGCCATTGACGCCAGCCTCAGCAAAACGCTGGTAAAAATTGTCCTGTTGCAAGACGATCAGCCAGCGGCTGCTGTACCTGTAATCCCAGAGACCTCAGAGCAAGTAGTAGAGCGAGACTCAAAGCCTGCGTCAGAGGTTGAGGTGGTCAGTCGCTTAAGCGTGATGGATCAGCCTCCGCCATTGGTGGATGCACCGCCTTTGGGGATGGCGACGCCACCGACCCAGCCGATTCCGCCTGAGATGCCTCCTGTATCGGAGCCACCTGTTGCGACTCAGGCTCCGTCACGGCGACAACCGCCGCGTCAAACGACTCAATCGCGTACACCCGCGCCTGCTTTTGGTGGCAGTACGGGCTGGCGGCGTCACAAAAGTGAGCTACAGGTGATTTTTGAACAGCATGAAGAGCGAAATCAGCATCTTCATGCCATGTTCCTGGGATGGCAGCCATCATCTAACTTCTTCGAGTTGCTGGCACGACAAGGTATTAGTGAAGAATTTGCCCGTGAATCGATTGATGAATTTGTGCTTTACTGGGTGAATAAGGACCGTCGTGAAACCAGCTGGGATCAGAAGTTCCTGGGATGGGTTAAACGGGAATGGGTCAAGAAACAAACACGCGATGGACGTGAACAGCGTCAGGCACAGCAACAGACAGGCTTTAACCATGAAAACTCCCGCAGAGATACTCGCGAAAACCGAAAACGGGTTACCCAAGCCATCATGGACATCAAGGACACCGACTGGTAACGCGCAGGCACAGGTTTCTCAGCAGCAATCAGAACAGCCGCAGCAGCAACCCATCAGCAACGAAACCAAAGTGCTGGTGAACATGATCTTTGCTCGCTTTATGGCGATTTATGGTCACAAGTTCAAAAGCTGTTTCGAAACACAGAATGAACTTAGCCTAGCAAAACGGGAATGGGCACTTAGTCTGCGTGGTTTTGGTGAGCCTGAGCTGGTCATTGCGATTGATCGGTGTAAAGAAACCTTGGCGTGGATGCCATCCGTGTCAGAATTTCTAGCTATTTTACGTGAAGTGAAAGGTGATGACGGCTTGCCTGCCGCCCGTAACGCATATATTGAAGCTTGTATGCATGCCGACCGCCCATCGAAACATAACTGGAGCCATCCCGCGGTGTACCAGGCGGGTAAGGCAACCGGCTGGTTCCGTCTGCGTAGTGAAGATGAATCCCAGGTTGTGGGGGATTTTAACTATCACTATCAGGTGATGTGCCGACGCGCACGAGATGGCGAGAATCTCGACCAGCAAGTTCCGGTGGCGCTTGAAGACAAGAGCGATAATACGCTGGTGGACTTTATCCAGCGTTGGGGTGAGGAACAGGAGCTGGAGCCTCAGGTTGCCGCGAAGTTACTTTATTATCTAACAAAACCCAAAGGCAGTACGACCCGTGCACGTTTCCAGCAGATCGCACAGCAAGATGCGGATCAATTGGGGATTCAACTGCCGCAGGACTATCAGTAATTACAGCCCTCTGCCGCGTTTGCCAGAGGGAACAGACTTTCACCGGCTCTGATCTGGTAGTTGTCACAAAAATACCGCATTATCACTGACCTCGTCTGACTTTCAGACATTCTTACGCGTTGCTGTTACCTGATCTCTTCCATAGCTTGTATTTCTGTCGATCGTTATTTTATCGATGAAGTTGGCGTATGGCTGTGAGGGTAATGTTATCCCTGAAGATACAGATAGCTCCTCCGGTTGATGAACAAGGAGAGGTGGATCTATAGCGATATCTTTTGGATTTGTCAGCGTACCGTTTATCAATAGGAACTGATTAAATGGAACAGAAAGAACGTATCGCATTATTTATAGACTTAGATAACCTTGTTGGTTTTTGCCTTGATGATGGCTTACCCATTGATATAAAGGGCGAAATCAAAAAACTTGAAGAACACGGCCGTATCAGCATTCGCCGTTCATTCGGGGATATTGTCAAACTGCCGATGGCGTTTGATAAGAAGCAGGAACTGCGTCAGATGTTGCAGGCCAATCTGGTGCAACATGAGGATATTCCTCACTACAACAATTACAAAAACACGGCAGATATTCGCTTAGCTATTGATGCGCTATCGACAGCCTATACCCACCCCGATATTAATTACTTCGCGGTCATTGCGAATGATCGCGACTTTATGCCGCTGTTTGCCAAGCTTAAAGAGATCGGTAAAACCGTCATCGGGATCGGCAGCACCAGCGACTCAGTCGGGGAGTTGTATAAAAGCGCCTGCGATATTTTTTACTATCACGATGAGTTGGGTCAGCAGAAACCGAAAATTGAAAAGCGCTCAGTGAGCAGCGAGCAGGATGTGATCAACCTGTTGCTGGAGACGGTGGAATATCTTGAAAGCGAAGAGAAAAAACCGCTAGGTGCGACGATTGTCCCTGAGATGAAAGCACGCGCTGACCTGGATTTTAAGAACTACTCCTATGGCTCTTTCCGTGGCTTCTGCGAGATGTTGGAAGGACGCGGTATCATTTCCACTGTACCGCAAGGCGGCGATGTTATTGTCTCGATTGTTGATCAGTCAGGGGCTTTGGATACCGGGGCTGTTGCGCTGCGTGCCAGCGGCTTACTGAATGATTACATGGAGTTCGTCAAAAGTGTCTTTAAGCTGAGGGCCGACCTTCCTGACCACGAGCAGCGCTTGGAGATCTATCAGAAGGCAGACGAACTTCTGGCAGAAAATCCGGATGGGGTGTCGCTTAAAGAGCTATCAAAAGACGTCACGGCAGCATTAGGGCTGGAAAATGGTGAGCAGACTGCGGTGTATAAGATCATCTACACCTTGTATCGCTCTGAGTGTTTCTTGGCTGAGCGTACTGAAGACAGCTACAACCCTCAGATACTGCACAGCATTGTCAGCCACGAAGATATGGAGAAGAACTTGATCAAACGGCTGATCATTCTATTCCGTAAGCATAATCCCGAGCGTGAATTTAATGCACATAAGTGGTCGGAAATGTTCGTGGGCAACACGTCGTTTTCACGGCTGATCAAGTTTGTGTACAACTACGAATAGATCGGATCAAAAATAGAGACACAAAAAACGGCGGGATCGTAAAGATGCCGCCGTTTTTGTCTCTGATCACTTCAGAGGTAGCTCAGGCATCTAGCTTAGGTTACCGCCAAACATCTGACCGATTGCTTCAGAGAGCTTTTCACTACGATCCGGGTTACGGAATACGTGAAGGATCAAGGCGCGCAGGTCGGGCATAAACATCAGGTCTGCCAGAATGCGTGAGAACCCAACCTGACCGGATTTACCTGCGGCCAACGCTTCAAGGTAGGGCTTGAGCAGTTCTGGAAACCGCAGGCTGATGCTGCAGCGGGTTGCGATTGCGGCCAGTACTTCCGCTTCCTGCGCATGTGGTGTTGCTAAAACCGCCAGCAACAAGTCACGCTTCGCTTCTTCGTTGTGGGCGTTGGAGATGCCTCGAATCTGGGCCGCCACGTGATTGGCGGTGGTCGCGTCATCCTGCAGGCTGACGAGCATCCGCTTGCTCAGTGCGGCAAACAGTTTGTGATCGGGCTCGATGTTTTCCAGACAGGTACAGAGCACTTCATACGGCTCTGGTGGCAGCTGTGCGATCGCAGCAGCCATGATTTCACTGTTACGCCCTTTTTCATGACGGATCACCAGATCAGCAATGCCCTGATAGCCGAGAGCCTGCCACTGGTCAAAACCCATCTGTCCGGCAAAGTATTGCTGTGAGTATTCGTAATACTGGGATGCGGGCTGCCCAATCGCCAAAGTCGCGTGGGCGTGGAAGATCGCCATCTTTTCCTGTTCTGGTTTGAAGGAAAACGGATTGTCCTGCAATGCATCTTTCTTCGCGCTATCGCTATCGCCTGACATCATATTGCTGATGTTCTGGAAGAGACGGTTCATGAAGTCATCACGTGCAGCCTGAACCAGATAGCCCTGCTCATCCAGTGGCAGTTTAAGGAACCAGACCACGTTCTGATCCTTAAGCTTCGGATTCCACATCAACAGTGCGATCCATGCATGGTGCATAAAAGGCGCTGGATAAGGGACCTGTGCCTGTTCCACTTTGTTAAAGGTTTCGGCTGAAATTTTGCTGACCCGGCGCCCCATATCAAAGATACGCAGCTGGGTATCGGATTGGCGCAAAAACTCAACAAGGGATGGAATGTCGGACATGATCGGATCTCGGTAAAGATTTCTTAAACGCGGCCGATTTTACCAGTCGTGCGGCGCAAGCGACAGCGCTACCTTGGCAGGACAAGAAGCCGTCCAGAGGTCTCGTATCGCAAAGGTTTGTGGCGTGTTTTAAATCAGTATCTTTTTGTGCACATTTTTTGCAACAAAAGTGTAAACCAGATAACCTAACCTTAGGTTTTAAAAGGTTATATTTAATAGGGAGTTAAAGGGCTCTTGAACAGCTCTCTTCTAGCATTAGGACGCTCGATGGTTGGTAGTCTGCGAGACTTGGCACCGATCATTCTAGTCATTGGTTTCTTTCAGGTTTTCGTTCTACAGCAAAGCGTTCCCGACCTCGTCGGATTGATCGTAGGTTTGCTGTGCGTGGTCGCCGGCCTGACTTTTTTCATCTACGGACTTGAGATGGGTTTGTTCCCCATTGGCGAATCCATGGCCAACGCCTTTGCGCGGAAAGGCAGTGTCTTCTGGCTGCTGCTCTTTGCGTTTTGCTTGGGGTTTGGGACCACGGTGGCTGAACCGGCGCTCATAGCGGTCGCTGACGAAGCGGCCAAGGTGGCGTCGGTGGGTGGGATGATTGTCGATTCGGATGAATCCCGCAGTAGTTACGCGAACGGTTTGCGCTTCACTGTTGCCTTCTCCGTTGGTCTGGCGATTGTTCTGGGTGTGTTGCGAATCCTCAAGGGTTGGTCGATTCAGTACATGATTATCGCCGGTTATATGATGGTGGTGATTATGACGATGTTTGCACCGCGTGAGATTATCGGTATTGCTTACGACTCCGGTGGCGTAACCACATCAACAATTACCGTACCTCTGGTCACGGCATTGGGTGTGGGTTTGGCGTCGTCTATTGAAGGTCGTAATCCAATGATCGATGGTTTTGGATTAATTGCCTTTGCATCGCTGACTCCCATGATATTTGTCATGGCTTACGGGATGGTGATCTGATGGAATTCATTCTGCAACTGATCGATATTACGCTCACCACCATCAAGGATGTAATTCCGATTGCAGCGATTATTTTCGGCTTCCAGCTGTTTGTAATCCGTCGCCCGATACCGAATTTGAAACGTGTATTAATCGGTTTTGCCTATGTGATTTTTGGTCTGGCTTTGTTCCTGCTTGGTTTGGATAAGGCGCTGTTTCCCATTGGCCGTCTGATGGCCGAGCAGCTGACAAATCCTGACTTCATTAGTCAGTGGAGTGACTCTGTACCGGGACAATTGCACTGGAAAGATTACTATTGGGTCTTTCTGTTTGCCTTCCTGATTGGTGCGAGTACAACCATTGCTGAGCCGTCTTTGATCGCTGTTGCGATCAAAGCAAACGAAGTGTCCGGTGGCGCTATTGGTGTCTGGGGATTACGTATTGCGGTAGCACTGGGTGTTGCCGTTGGGATCTCGCTGGGAACCTGGCGAATTGTCACTGGTTATCCGATTCACTGGTTCATTATTTCAGGCTATATCGTGGTGGTTATCCAGACGATATGGGCGCCGAAGATGATTGTGCCACTGGCCTATGACTCGGGCGGTGTAACCACTTCGACGGTCACCGTACCGCTTGTTGCGGCCCTGGGGTTGGGGCTGGCGGAAACAGTGCCGGGACGTAGTGCACTGATCGATGGTTTTGGTTTGATTGCTTTTGCAAGTCTGTTCCCGATGATCACGGTGATGGGCTATGCACAAATTACTGAATGGTCGGCGAAACGTAGCAGTAAAAAAGAACGTGAAACTGCTGAAGTCTGATCAGTACCTTGATACGTAAAAACGGAGAATTGCCGTGCATTTCAAACTGTTAGTGGTATTTGTAGAAGATACCAAAACAGATCAGGTCATGAAGGCTGCACGAGAGGCTGGAGCCACTGGTGCAACCGTAATCACCAATGCTCGTGGTGAAGGCGTGAAAAAAACCAAAACGTTTTTTGGTTTGTCATTGGAAACTCAGCGTGATGTCCTGCTGTTTATCACCGAAGAGCATCTCAGTCGGAAAATTCTGGAAACGATTGCTGAGGTTGCTGGATTTGATGAAGCGCCAGGGCGTGGTATTGCGATTCAGTTAGATGTCGAAGATGCGGTAGGTGTTGCGCACCAAATCGAGACACTGACCAACGTGGTAGAGGAAGAGATATGAGCGGCAAAAAAGAGGTCGTACGCGTTAAGGATGTAATGACTCAGGACTATGCGATGGTTGATGGTCTGGTGACGATTAAAGAGGCACTGGATCTGTTCAAGCAGAAGTCCGTTTCTGTTCTGCTAATCAACAAACGTCATGAAGACGATGAATACGGTATCCTTTTGTTGTCTGATATTGCAAAAGAAGTGGTCGCTAAAGATCGTGCGCCAGAGCGGGTGAACGTCTATGAAGTGATGGCGAAGCCAGTGCTATCTGTCGAGGCGCGTATGGATGTACGCTACTGTGCCCGGATGTTTGATAACTTTGGCTTAGCATCTGCACCGGTGATCGACAACGGTCAGGTGATGGGTGTTGTGGGTTACAACGATATCGTGCTGAAAGGCCTGATCTGATCTTTGATTTTCTGCTATAAAAAAGCGGACCTTCACCTTATGTTTGCAGTGAAAAGTCCGCTTCTCTCATCAATGATACCGGCGCAACATTTGCGCAGTGTCTTAATGTCGTACGTTTAATGCATCGTCCAGCGCTTTGATCAGCTCAAGCAGCTGATCTGTCTTCGCCTCAATTCGCTTAAAGGCTTCTTCTGCCATCGCATGCATATTGCTGTTCTGTGGTAGGGATATATTCTGTTCAATCATTGTTTGCAGACGCGGAAGCATTAACCACTGTACCCACTCCGTAAACATCAGTGTATCCACACAAAACGGCTGCTGGCTGCTCAGGGCTTCAGCTGAAGGCGATGTTTCGGCCCACAGCTGCTGCGACTGCATTTCAGACTGAATCGAGCTCAGAAGGGCGCCGACGCGTGCGTTCCGATCCATTACTTACCCCGTGCTTCCTTCAGCGTGTCAGCAATCAGGAACGCAAGTTCCAGTGCCTGCTCACCGTTCAAGCGTGGATCGCAGTGAGTGTGATAACGATCCGCAAGGCCTTCTTCAGTGATCTGGTACGCGCCGCCAATGCACTCGGTAACGTTCTGTCCGGTCATCTCAAAGTGTACGCCACCGGCATAGGTGCCTTCTGCGCGATGTACCTGGAAGAAACCTTTCATCTCTTTCAGGATGGAATCGACGCTACGGGTTTTGTAGCCGGAGGAAGCCTTAATCGTATTGCCGTGCATCGGATCTGAGCTCCAGACCACATTGCGTCCTTCCTCTTTAACAGCACGGACCAGAGGCGGCAGCATGGTTTCGATGTTCTCTGCACCCATACGAGCGATCAGTGTCAGACGGCCAGGTGTGTTATCCGGATTCAGGATATCGATCAGGCGGATCAGGTCCTCTCTGGAGGTACTTGGGCCGACTTTTACACCTACCGGGTTCTGTACACCGCGCAGGAACTCAACGTGAGCGTGATCCGTCTGGCGGGTGCGGTCGCCGATCCACAGCATATGAGCAGAGCAGTCGTACCACTGATTGGTGATGCTGTCCTGACGTGTCAGCGCCTCTTCATAACCCAGCAGAAGGGCTTCGTGAGAGGTGTACAGGCTGGTCTCATGGATCTGAGGGGTGGTACCTGCATTCAGGCCGCATGCTTCCATAAATGCCAGTGCCTGATCAATCTGACCGGCCAGATTTTGGTATTTTTCACCCAGTGGGCTCTTTTCAACGAAACCAAGGTTCCACTGGTGTACCTGATTCAGATCGGCAAAGCCGCCCTGAGCGAATGCGCGCAGCAGGTTCAGAGTGGAAGCAGACTGGTGGTAGGCCTGTAGAAGGCGCTCAGGGTCCGGTGCTCGGGAGCCCGCGGTGAAGTTGATGTCGTTGACAATATCGCCTCGGTAGCTTGGCAGTTCAATGCCGTTGCTTGTCTCCATACCTGAGGAGCGTGGTTTAGCAAACTGGCCCGCCATGCGGCCAATTTTTACCACCGGGCAGCTACCCGCAAACGTCAGTACCACTGCCATTTGCAGCATGACCTGAAACGTGTCACGAATCTTATTCGCATTAAACTCTGCAAAACTTTCCGCACAGTCGCCACCCTGAAGTAGAAAGGCGTTACCGTTTGCGACCTCTGCCAGTTGTGATTGCAGGGCGCGAATTTCACCGGCAAACACCAGAGGAGGCATTTCTGTCAGTGTCTGTTCGACCTGCTTGAGGGCAGCCTGATCCGGATAGTCCGGTTGCTGGACGATTGGATGGTTACGCCAGCTGTTCGGGGTCCAGTTTTGCATGTTGAGTCCTGAGAATTTCGTAAGTTAAGGGCGACAGTGTAAGGCAATGCATTAAAGAAACAAGAGGACGATTTTCCTGTTTGTCATTTTACGTTAGGGTAAATGCAAATTTTTAGGAGGTTATGACATGGCAATTGAAGATCGCGAGAACGGACTGGCAGTACGCACCGAGGTAATGGGTGAGGAATTCGTACAAAAAGCCATCGATAACACCACTGAATTTACAGCACCCTTGCAGGATTGGATTAACGAAAATGCCTGGGGTTCAACCTGGCAGCGTGAAACTCTGCCACGCAATACGCGTAGTTTGGTGACTATCGCGATGCTTGCAGCGCTGAAAGCACCGACAGAGATGAAAGGACATGTGCGTGGAGCGTTGCGTAATGGCTGTACGCCGGAAGAGATTCAGGAGGTGTTGCTGCACTCTATTGTTTATTGTGGCGCGCCCGCTGCTCAGGAAGCATTCCGCGCCGCTAAAGAAGTGATTGAAAACTGGGAAGGTTAGCAGCGAAGTAGGTGTGAGTTGGTAAACAATGTATTGCTGAATTGAATATTGGCAGGCAAAGCGGGTCGCTCAGATCACCGATGCCAAGCCATCCCCGCAAAACAACATCCTTGTTAATCTGATCAGGCTGATTTGATGCCGGTCAGATTGCGGAAAGAGACTTCCTTGGCGGTGTTGAGGAAGTCCACCATAAAGTCTGCATTTTTCTGGTCTTCTCTAATCGCAGCGTATAGGGTGCACCAGACGCCTTTCTCGCCCAGTGAGCGCGCGGCGATATATTCTCTTTGCAGGTATTCATGCAGCGCCCAGTTAGGCAGGGCGGCGACACCACGGCCACTGGCCACCAGTTGTAACATCATCACCGTAAGTTCTGCCGTGCGAATGCTGCTCGGCTCGACGCCGGCTGGATCCAGAAAGTGGTTAAATATATCTAAGCGACTCGGTTCGACCGGATAGGTAATCAGAACTTCCTGCTCCAGATCAGTTGGGTGGATATGTTTTCGGGCCATTAAGCGGTGCTGTTTACTGATTGCCAATACTGATTCGTACGTAAACAATGGCACGTAGGTAATGCCGTTGCGCGGTTCGGGGTCAGCGGTAATGACCAGATCCAGATCACCGCGTGCTAGCGCGGGTAAAGGCTGAAAACTAAAGCCACTGGATAGATCCAGCTCGACTTCAGGCCAGTGCTGGCGGAAATGGTCAATCGTAGGCATCAGCCAGTCAAAGCAGCTGTGGCACTCAATACAGAGGTTCAGACGTCCTGCTTCCCCACCTGCTAATCGGGCGATATCCCGCTCAGCACTGCGAATCATGGGTAGCATCTCGTCCGCCAGAGAGAGCAGTCGTTGCCCGGCACTGGTAAAGCAGATCGGTTTTGTTTTGCGGATAAACAGCGAGCAATCCAACCGGTCTTCGAGGTCCTTTATCTGATGAGAGAGCGCTGATTGTGTCAGGTGAACACGCTCGGCGGCTTCAACCAGACTGCCCGCATCACGGAGGGCAGACAGTGTTTTCAGATGACGAAGTTCGATCATTACTTGCTCCCCTGTGACAGATGTATGTCGAAGTATAGTTGCTCTGTAGGGAATAGAGGTGAATCGGGCTGGATTCAATCGTTCCAGCCCGATTGTCAGTGCGGAATAACGCTTATTCTGGGGTTCCGACCAGCAAAAACTCCAGCAGTGCTTTTTGAGCATGCAGTCGGTTTTCTGCTTCGTCGAAGACAACAGAGCGAGGATCATCCATCATCTCTGCGCTGACTTCTTCGCCGCGATGAGCCGGTAGGCAGTGCATGAAAATAGCGTCTTTGTCAGCCAGGTCCATCAGCTCAGTGGTGACCTGATAACCAGCAAACGCTTCTTCGCGCTCTTTTTGTTCTTCTTCCTGACCCATGGATGCCCAGACATCGGTGACAACCAGGTGGCTGTCTTTCATCGCTTCTTCCAGTGTGCGGAAGATGGAGATGCGGTCTTTGTTCTCTTCCAGCAGCTCGGCCATCGGTTCGAAACCTTCCGGGCAAGCAATGTTCAGATGGAAGTCGAACTGGCGGGCTGCATTAATGTAGGAGTTGCACATGTTGTTGCCATCGCCCACCCAGGTAACAGTCTTACCCTGAATGCTGCCGCGGTGCTCACGATATGTCTGCATGTCAGCCAGTAGCTGGCATGGGTGATATTCGTTAGTCAGTGCGTTGATCACGGGCACAGAAGAGTTTTCTGCAAACTCCTCTACGATCTCGTGTCCATGGGTACGAATCATCACCACATCGACCATACTGGAGATGACGCGGGCGCTATCGGAGATTGGCTCGCCGCGTCCCAGCTGTGTATCACGTGAGGATAAAAACATTGCATGGCCACCAAACTGTGCCATACCTGCTTCAAAAGAGACGCGGGTACGGGTTGATGATTTTTCAAAAATCATCGACATCACACGGTTTTTCAGTGGCTCATACACTTCGCCATCGCGAAGGATGCGTTTCAGTTCAATTGCTCTGTTGATAACAGAGTCAAGCTCCGCAGGAGACAGGTCCCGCAGAGTCAAAAAATGTCTTATTTTCATTATGGGTTTCTCGCTGCGTCTGACGAGACCGCGTGTTAAACACGCGGCTTGGCACGATCGTCAGCAGAGTAGATCTTGATCAGTTTTGAAATGGTATTAACCAGAAGGTCTGCTTCAGTGTCTGACATGATCAGTGGAGGCAGCATACGAACAATCTTGCCACCGCCGGTCACGTTCAGAAGAACACCCTTTACCTTGGATAGAACGGCCAGCTCTGTACCAGCTTCGCTCAGTTCAATCGCGATCATCAGGCCTGCACCACGTACTTCTTTTACGTAGTCTGCGCCAGCAAGCTGTTCGCGGAAGCCCTGTACGATGCGGTCGCCCAGTTCTTTAGCGCGCTCTGCCAGCCCTTCATTAGTGATTGTATCAACAACTGCCAGCGCAGCAGCGCAAGCCAGTGGGTTACCACCGAAGGTTGAACCGTGATTTCCAGGTGCAAGGATAGTTGCAGCCTTACCGCTTGCCAGACATGCACCGATAGGTACGCCGTTGCCCAAGCCTTTTGCGGTAGTGACTACGTCGGGCACGATGTTGTTTTGCTGGAACGCAAAGTATGTCCCCGTACGGCCGTTACCCGTCTGGACTTCGTCCAGCATTAGCAGCCAGTCCTGTTCGTCACAGATATCACGCAGCTGATTCAGGTAATCGTCTGCCGGGATAGCGACACCGGATTCGCCCTGAATGGGTTCAACCAGAATAGCGACAACGTTCGGGTTGTTCGCTGCAATCGTGCGGACAGCTTCAACATCGTTGTAAGGCGCACGAACAAAACCTGCAACCAGTGGCTCGAAACCAGCCTGAGCAGAACGGTTGCCGGTTGCACTGAGTGTTGCCATTGTCCGGCCATGAAACGAGTTATCCATGACGATAATGGTTGGCAGATCAATGCCTTTCTCGTGACCGTATCGGCGTGCAATCTTGATGGCGGCTTCGTTTGCTTCAGCACCGGAGTTGCCAAAGAATACGTTGTCCATACCTGCAATGCGCGTCAGGCGTTCAGCCAGCTGCTCCTGCAGGGGAATAGAATAGAGGTTGGAAGTGTGCATCAGGCGGGCAGCTTGCTCGCTGATTGCGTGGGTAACCGCTGGGTGTGCGTGACCCAGACCGGTAACTGCGATGCCGCTCAGGGCGTCCAGATACTTGTTTCCATCCGTGTCATACAACCACGCGCCTTCACCGCGTTCAAAAGCAACTGAAAGCCGGTTGTAGGTTTTCATTACTGGCTCAAATGCCATAATCCTCTCCATACAACGCAAAAAGGCAGCTAAGAGCTGCCAATAAAAAGCAGATTCTATTGTGTGTCCAGCCTATTTTCAATAGTTGATTCCTGTATGTCAGAGATAATAAAAATCAATTTTTGGCTATTGATAAGTTTATTCTATCGTTCTGATTGAGAAATCTAAATATACATTAACAGAGTGATATGGTCGGATATGTGATAATATTTCTGCACGAGAAGGCAGCTGTCCATTGTCTTCAAAGTGTTAGCTGAAAGGTGCATGAATGAGCGTTATTGATACCATTAAAGAGCAGATCGAAAGCAACGACATCCTGCTGTACATGAAAGGTACACCACGTTTCCCGCAGTGCGGTTTTTCTTCCCGCGCGTCTGAAGCGGTGATGGGCTGTGGTGAGCGTTTTGCGTTTGTAAATATTCTGGAAAATCCGGAAATTCGCGCAGAGCTGCCTAAGTACGCAAACTGGCCAACCTTCCCGCAGTTGTGGGTTAAGGGTGAATTGGTAGGTGGATGTGACATCATCTGCGAAATGGGAGAATCCGGCGAACTGGCAGAACTGATCAAAGAAGCGGCTGCCGCTTCTGGTGACGCTGAAGCCGAATAAAAAAGATCCGGATGAGAGGCTTGCAGATGCAAGTCTCTTTTCTATTATGGATACTCTAAAACGAAATATACCCACTAACGGAGACATGCAATGGGCGTACTCGTAGGTAAACAGGCACCAGACTTTACAGCACCAGCAGTACTGGGTAACGGTGAAATTGTTGATGCTTTCACTCTGTCTGAAGCAGCAAAAGGCAAGAAAGCGGTTGTATTCTTTTACCCGCTGGACTTCACTTTTGTTTGTCCTTCTGAACTGCTGGCTTTCGATCATCGTATCGAAGAGTTCAAAAAGCGTAACGTAGAAGTGATCGGTGTTTCTATCGATTCTCACTTCTCTCACAACGCTTGGCGTAACACGTCAGTAAACGAAGGCGGTATCGGTGCTGTTAACTACACACTGGTTGCAGATATGACTCATAGCATCTGCCAGTCTTACGATGTTGAATCCGAAGGCGGCGTTGCTTTCCGTGGTTCTTTCCTGATCGATGAAGACGGTCTGGTGCGTCACCAGGTTGTTAACGATCTGCCGCTGGGCCGTAACGTTGACGAAATGCTGCGTATGGTTGATGCGTTGGCATTCCACCAGGAGCACGGTGAAGTTTGCCCGGCTGGTTGGAACCAGGGTGATAAAGGTATGGTTGCTTCCCCTGAAGGTGTTGCATCTTACCTGACTGAAGAAGCTGATAATCTGTAATTCAGTTTCAGATAGTCCATAAAAAAACCCGCCATGTGCGGGTTTTTTTATGTCTGCCTATTTTTTGCAGGGCGGGGATCAGATGGTGAACTCGTCACCGTAATCCTGTGCCGCCAATACCATGTCCCAGCCGCCAAGGTCTTTCCAGCGATTCACAATGGAGCAGAACAGTTCAGCAGTTTTTAGTGTGTCGTACAGTGCTGAGTGAGCTTTTTTGCCATCAAACTCAATGTCAGCAACTTCGCAGGCTTTTGCCAACACGGTCTGGCCGTAGGCCAACCCGGATAGCGTGGCGGTATCAAAGCTTGAAAACGGATGGAAAGGGTTGCGCTTGATATCATTTCGTTCCGTTGCCGCGTTCACAAATCCCTGATCAAATGCAGAGTTGTGTCCGACCAGAATTGCGCGTTTACAATCGTGCGATTTGATCGATTTACGAATAGGGCGGAAAATGTTTTCTAATGCTTCCTGTTCGCTGATGGCACCACGGTCGGGATCGAATGGATCGATGCCCGTGAAATCCAATGCTGCACGTTCAAGGTTGGCACCTTCAAACGGCTCTACATGGGCTTCGTAGTACTTATCGACCATCAGGTAACCGTTTTCATCCATGGTCAAAGTGGCTGCTGCAATCTCCAGCAGAGCATCGGTATTGGCGTTAAAACCGGCGGTTTCAACATCAACTACAACCGGAAGAAAACCGCGAAAACGGCTTGCCATTGGGTGTTTGTACGAATCTTGACGGCTCAAAGGATTCCCTTACTTTCTGAATTGCTCACATATTGCCCGCCATTCTACCAGCGATGTAATTTGATAGCTAAAGGTGTTGTTGTCAGAGCCGAAAGAGATAATATAACAACAGATTTCCGAATGTTGCAGGTGTTGTCGTGTACTTAAAACTGGTTCCCATACTTTTGCTTTGGCTGGTCAGCACGCTTGTGCAGGCAGTGAGCTATCGGGCAACCATTGAAGAGTCCAACTGGGAGCTGGAGTCCTCCATCTTCGTCTGTCGTTTGTCTCATGTGATTCCTTCCTTTGGCAATGCGGTGTTTGAGCACGAAGCGGGTGAAAATGTTCACTTTCTGCTTGATCCGACTGAAAAAGGTCATTTTGCCAAAGGTGCGATGCTGGTATCTGAAGCCCCACCATGGCGGCCGGGTCTGATGACTCAGGCGATTGGCCCTGTAAAGGCGGTTAAGCAGGGGCAGTTGGATGTGAAAACAGGTTATGCCAAATCGATGCTGGCAGCCTTGCATAAGGGTTTGATGCCTACGTTTACCACTGAAACCTGGTACGGCACCCCGGAATACCTGCGTGTCTCGGTTTCTGCGGTCAATTTCCGTAACGCATACACTGACTATGTAGGCTGTGTGGCGAAGTTGCTGCCGGTTAACTACCGTCAGGTGGCGCGAACGGCTGTACTGTTTCCGCCGGGAGAGTGGAGACTGTCTGATTCGACGCGTGAGCGTCTGGACCTGATCATCCTTTATATAAAGAACGATAACAGCGTTCAGTCGGTGTATGTGGATGGGCACAGTGATGCCGCAGGTCGTCGTCTGGCTAACCGGGATTTGTCGAAAAAACGTGCTGAAGTCGTAAGTGAATACTTCGTCAAGCAAGGGCTTGAGGAGGGGATGGTCACCACCCGTTATCACGGTGAGCGATATCCAGTCGTACCCAATAACAACAAAGCAAATCGTGCGCGGAACCGACGTGTCACCATTCGTCTGGAAAAAGAGTAAAACTCGCGATATATGGTCTGCCATACGGTAGGCTTTTTCTGCTATAATCCCGCCCCTGTTTCTTTTTGAACCCGGTCGCGTCCTGCGGCCGATGTTTGCACAAGTTGGAGCTTGAGAATGTCCGAAATTAAGAAGGTTGTTCTAGCCTATTCCGGTGGTCTGGACACTTCCGTAATCGTCCGCTGGTTGCAGGATGAATACAACGCTGAGGTAGTCACCTTTACTGCCGACCTGGGTCAGGGTGAAGAAGTTGAACCTGCACGTGCCAAAGCCGAAGCGCTGGGCGTAAAAGAGATCTACATTGAAGATCTGCGTGAAGAGTTTGTGCGTGATTTCGTATTCCCAATGTTCCGTGCAAATACCATCTATGAAGGTGAGTACCTGTTGGGTACGTCTATTGCACGTCCATTGATCGCTAAGCGTCTGATTGAGATTGCTAACGAAACAGGTGCTGATGCAATTTCTCACGGTGCGACGGGTAAGGGTAATGACCAGGTTCGTTTCGAGCTGGGCGCATACGCGCTGAAGCCGGGCGTTCATGTCATCGCACCGTGGCGTGAGTGGGATCTGACATCCCGTGAAACCCTGATGAAGTATTGTGAAGAGCACAATATTCCGGTTGATTTCGCTGGGAACAAGAAGAAGTCGCCATACTCGATGGATGCTAACCTGCTGCACATCTCTTATGAGGGTGACATTCTGGAAGATCCATGGGCAGAAGCTGAAGCTGATATGTGGCGCTGGTCTGTTTCGCCTGAACAGGCTCCGGACGAAGCAACCTATATGGATCTGACCTACGAAAAGGGTGACATTGTCGCAATCGATGGTAAAGCGATGAGCCCGGCGACTGTTCTGGAATATCTGAACAAGGTCGGTGGTGAGAACGGTATTGGTCGTCTGGATATCGTTGAGAACCGTTTTGTTGGTATGAAATCCCGCGGTTGTTACGAAACTCCAGGGGGTACTATCATGCTGCGTGCTCACCGTGCGATTGAGTCGATTACACTGGACCGTGAAGCCGCTCACCTGAAAGATGAGTTGATGCCACGCTACGCTAAGGTCATCTACAACGGTTTCTGGTGGTCAGAAGAGCGTAAGATGCTGCAGAAAATGATCGATGAATCTCAGCAGGTGGTAAACGGTGATGTTCGCCTGAAGCTATACAAGGGTAATGTGATCGTTGTTGGTCGTCGTTCTGAAGATTCTCTGTTTGATGAGAGCATCGCAACGTTTGAAGATGATGCGGGTTCTTATGATCAGAAAGACGCTGCTGGTTTCATCAAGCTGAATGCGCTGCGTATGCGTATTGCTGCCAGCAAAGGTCGCGATCTGCTGGAAGATTAAGAGCTTTCTGGTCTGACCTGAAAAAGCCCTGCGTTAACAGCGCGGGGCTTTTTTGTTTCCGGGCGATGGTTCTTTTTGCCCGTGGCAGGAAAACTGTGCTACGTTTGTTTCTACCTAGTTGTGCAAAAGCCTATGGAAATCAATTACTCAGGAAAGTCGGTTCTGATCGTCGACAACAAGCTCTCTGAGCTTGGCGCGTTGCGACAAATCCTGGGTCAGCTAGGTGTGCAACGGATTCAGGTTGCCTCATCGGTCAACATGGCCTTGAGCCTGATGCGGGTTGAGCAATACGATCTGTGTTTTGTTGATTACGACTTGGGGCGTGATGAAAAAAACGGCCTGCAGTTGTTGCATGAAGCAAATGCGGAGCAGTTGTTCAGCCACCGCAATCTATTCGTTTTGGTTGTCGACTCAGAACGTTCACATCTGTTATTTGGTTCCCTTGAGAACTCACCCGATACCTACATATCTAAACCCTATGATCTGATGAGCTTACGGGCCCGCCTCGATAAAGTGATGCGGGTGAAGCATGTCACAGAGCCTGTGGATCGTTTGCTGGATGAACATAAGCTGGACAAGGCATTAAAAGCCTGTGATCAGCTAACCGATATGTTTCCGGGTCTTCATCTTTACCTGAGTCGCCTGAAAGGCATTGTCCTGCTGCAGCTTGAGCGTTATGCGGAAGCCGCAAAGTTGTTTGAGGGCCTGATAGAGCGGCGAGATCTGCCTTGGGCAGAGGTAGGGTTGGGATCAGCGTTCTTTCACTTGGGACGCTACGATGATGCGCTGCGCATGCTAAACCGAGTTGTGGACAACGAGCACCTGTGTGTTGAGGCGTTTTCTTGGCTGGGGCGGGCATACTGGGCGACAGGGGCGTTGCAGCAAGCGATCAGTTTAATGCGCAAAGCCGTAATGCTGCAACCAACTTCACCGCAGTTGCTACGTGAGTTGGCAGATCTGGCAGCCCAGGCGGAAGATTGGAAGATCGCAATCGATGCCTACCGTTCGGCTATTCGTTATGCCCGGAACTCCGTGTTTCAAGAACCTTCTGCATATTTTGGTTTGGCCCGAGCTCTGGCTCATCAGATGTCCAAAGCAGATCACCCGCAAGAGGCAGAAGAGGAAATTATCCGTCTGTTGGAAGACGTGGTGTTAGATCACCAGGGATACGATGAGATCGGCTTACATGCCAAGCTCTGTGCGAGTGATATTTTTAAGCTAGGGAATGTGCCTGAGTTATCTGAACAGCGTTTGCGGGATGCATGGGCGATGTTTCAGCAGCTGGAGAAAGAGGTGCAGTGTATCTGGCTGGATTCCATCGTGGATGCCTCAAATGGTAGCGCTTTATCTTCTGAGGTGACTGAGTATAAAAAAGTGCTGGCGACGGTGATGGTGACCCTGCATTGGGGGAAAGCTAATCTTCGGGCCATGCTGTGTTTTAGAAAAGGCGAATTTGAGCAAGCATTTAAGTTATTTGCTCAGGCACATGAAATGTTGCCGCGACATGCGGGGATTGCATTGAATATGGTGCAGGCCGGCATTGAGGTCGCACGAAGATCCCGTGGTAATATGGAAGCACTGCTGCGTTGTGATGCCGTATTGGCGAAAGTTCGCTTTGGTGAGCTATCTGCTCGCCAGCAGGCGCGTTACCGTACATTAGCGCAGCGTTGCGCTGAACTGGATCGTCAACTTCCTGAAACACTTTGATGATAAACATCAGTCCATCGTTTATAACTACTTGATCTAAATCCGTATGATCGGTTGGGCTAATTGCATTCAGGCAATCAGGTAGCTAAAATCGCCGCCAGCCAGAATTTTATCCAGCGGGCGTTCTATCTGGCATCTCTTTGCCCAACTCTAAGCGTTGATAAGCTATGAAAGCACATAAAATCCAGCAAGCTCCCATTCCTATGCGAAATGTAGGTCCGCTGAAAATCAGTGGTCCGGTTCTGGATGAAAAAGTTTCAGTCCCGCTGGCAACTTATGAAACCCCGTTGTGGCCGTCTGTAGGTCGTGGCGCGCGGGTATCTGCTCTGGTTGAAGATGGTATCAAAACCACGGTGATTGATGAGCGTATGACGCGTTCGATTCTGTTGGAAGCGGATGATGCGACAGCAGCAATGTTGGCTGTTGAGTCCATCAAGTCTCGTCGTGATGATCTGCAAGCGGTTGTGGCCACTTCCAGTCGCTTTGCCAAGCTGATTGAGATGAACAGCCAGATTGTGGCAAATCTGATCTATCTGCGTCTTGAGTTCACCACGGGTGATGCTTCCGGACACAATATGGTTACCAACGCTGCAGACAAGATTATTCCGTGGTTGCTGAGTGAATATCCGCAGCTGCGTTACTCTTCGATCTCTGGTAACTATTGTTCCGATAAAAAAGCCACCGCGGTTAACGGTATTCTGGGGCGTGGTAAATACGTTGTCAGTGAGATTCTGATCCCGCGTGATATCTGTGAACGTCGTCTGAAAACGACGCCAGAGAAAGTGGTTGATCTCAATATTAAGAAAAACCTGATTGGTACGATGATTGCCGGTGGTTTGCGCAGTGCGAACGCGCACTATGCCAACATGTTGCTGGCGTTTTATCTGGCGACCGGACAGGACGCTGCCAATATTATTGAAGGGTCACAAGGTATCGTGCACGCGGAAGTACGTGACGGTGATCTGTATTTTTCCTGTACGTTACCAAACCTGATTGTAGGTTCTGTTGGTAACGGTAAAGGTCTGGATTTCGTAGAAGAAAATTTGCGGGCTTTGGGATGTAAAGAAGATCGTGAACCGGGTGCAAACTCCCGTCGTTTGGCTGCAATTTGTGCTGCTACGGTGTTGTGTGGCGAGCTGTCTCTGCTGGCTGCTCAGACCAACCCAGGTGAGTTGATGGAAGCTCACATTAAACTGGAACGCTAATGTCTGATCCTACGAACGATCGGAAGATCGAGCATATTCGCGCCATTGAGCGAGATCCGTCGACTGATCGCGAACAGCGCTATTTTGATCGTTACCACCTGCTTCATCGGGCTTTGCCTGAGTTGGCGTTGGATGAGATTGATACGCAGACAACGTTTCTGAATAAAAAGTTGAGTTTTCCATTGCTGATCTCCTCCATGACCGGTGGTGATCATGAATTGGTGAACACGATCAATCGCAATCTGGCTATAGCAGCAGAAGCGACCGGTGTCGCCATGGCCGTGGGTTCTCAGCGCGTTATGTTTACGTCGCCTGATGCCCGCGAAAGCTTTTCCCTGCGTCAGTATGCTCCGTCGACCGTATTGATCGGTAACATCGGAGCGGTACAGCTGAACTATGGTATGGGGTTAGAGCAGGCCAAAGAAGCTGTGCAATGCTTGGGGGGGGATGGGTTGTATCTGCACCTCAATCCTTTGCAGGAAGCTGTGCAGCCTGAAGGTGATACCGATTTTTCGAATTTGCAGCAAAAAATAGCCGCATTGGCGAAAGCGCTGGATGTGCCTGTCTTGTTGAAAGAGGTAGGATCCGGTTTGTCACCCGCAGATATTGAGCTGGGGTTGTCTGCCGGTATTCGCCATTTTGATCTTGCGGGTACGGGTGGTACGTCATGGAGCCGAATTGAGCATCATCGACGCAAAGATGGTTCCGATCTGGGGCTGTGTTTTCAGGATTGGGGCATTCCTACACCAAAAGCCCTGCAGCTGGCGGAACCGTATCAGGACCGTGCAGCCTTTATCGCTAGCGGTGGTCTCAGAGATGGGATTGATATGGCTAAATCTGTTATACTCGGCGCCTCTTTGTGTGGTATCGCTGCGCCGTTGCTGAAACCGGCTATGGAATCGGCAGACGCAGTGATCACGGAGATCGAACGGATGCGCCGTGAATTTACCACCGCTATGTTTCTGCTGGGTGCTCAGAATGTTCCTGCTTTATTTCGGAACCGGGCCCTGATTCTTGAAGAATGCTGAGGATCGAGACGTTCTATGTCTGTCGGTATTGACGAAATAAGTTTCTATACATCGAATTACTACTTGGATCTGCGCACCTTGGCAGAAGTGCAGCAAACGGATCCAGATAAGTACTATGAAGGCATCGGTCAGGAAAAGATGGGCATGGCCGCGCCTGACGAAGATATCGTTACGATGGCGGCTAATGCTGCGCTGCCACTGATCGAGCGTGTGGGCTCAGATGCTGTTAGTACTTTGATGTTCGCTACCGAGACCGGTATCGATCAGTCCAAAGCTGCGGGTGTCTACGTACACCGTCTTTTGGGCATGAGTAACAACTGTCGCGTCGTTGAGATGAAGCAGGCCTGTTACAGCGCGACGGCTGCTATCCAGATGGCGTGTGCACTGGTTGCACGTACGCCAGAAAAGAAAGTATTGGTGATCGCATCTGATGTAGCCCGCTATGACCTGGATACACCCGGTGAAGCGACGCAAGGCTGCGGTGCTGTAGCGATGCTGATCTCTGCTAACCCTCGTTTGCTGGAAATTGACCCTGAAGTGGGTAATCACACTGAAGATGTGATGGATTTCTGGCGTCCGAACTACCGTTCTACCGCGTTGGTTGATGGTAAGTACTCCACTAAAATTTATCTGCGTGCGCTGAAGAAAGCCTGGGAAAACTTCCGTGAAGTGAGCTCATTGGCGTTCGACGATTTCAGCCACTTTTGTTACCACCTGCCGTTCAGCCGTATGGCCCAGAAAGCACATCAGCATCTGGCGAAACTGAACAAAGCAGACATGACCGCAGAGCAGATTGAAGCCCAGATCGCGGACACACTGAGTTATAACCGCATTATCGGTAACAGTTACACCGCGTCTATGTATATCGGCCTGACATCGCTGCTGGAAAACTGTAAGCAGAACATTGCCGGTACTAAGATCGGGTTCTTTAGCTATGGCTCTGGTTGTGTCGCTGAATTCTTTTCCGGTACGGTAGTGGCAGGTTATGAGAAATATCTGCATTGCACAGAACATCAAACGATGTTGGATAACCGCGAAGAAGTTTCATACGAGAAATACCTTGAGCTGTATCGTCATCCCGATCCGCGTGATGGTTCTGACCTGACGATCGAGAAAGTGACCAAAGGTCATTTCCGTCTGGCCGGCTTCAGCCAGCACAAGCGGGAATACGTCGCGAGCTGATGAATGCAGTAGCCCCAGGTAAGGTCATCCTGAGTGGCGAGCACTCGGTGGTGTACGGGGCGCCCGCGATTGCATTGGCTGTTGGCGAGTCTATTCAGGCTCGCTTCTCCCCTGATCTTTCCCAATACGTTGTTTTAAATACGAGTGACGCTGAGCGCTTTTCTATTGCCTGTGATCAACTGGCAGTGCTGAAGCAGAGGCTGGATCTGCGTTACGCTGAATTTGAAGCGGGTGATCGACCCGTTGATCAGATTCTGGATGCTCCGCAGGAGCTGTTGTTGTATGCCTTGTCTCACTTTTCCAATCTTCCCTCCGGGACCTTAAGCACAGACTCTACGTTGCCGACTGGAGCAGGTATGGGCTCATCTGCGGCGGCAATCGCTGCTACGTTGGTGATGGCTGAACAGTTGAGTGCAGAGCCCCTCACGCTGACAGAGCGCTTTAGGTTGGTACGTTATTGCGAACGCCTGCAACATGGGCGAGGCAGCGCGATTGATGCGGCTGCGGTCACTTACGGAGGTTTGGTTCAGGTGCAGAACTCCGAAGTTACGCGTCTGGATTGTCATTTAGGTCAGGGCTGGTATCGAATCAATACGGGGCGGCCACAGGTATCAACAGGTGAGTGTGTTGCTGCGGTGCGTGCCAAGTATGAGGACAGTGCGGTCTGGTCTGAATTTTCAGATATTACGAGAGCCATCCCCGCAGCACTCACCAGTCCGGATACGTTGATGGGGCTGTTGCAGGAAAATCATCGTCTATTGCTGCGCATAGGTGTAGTACCTGAACCCGTGGTGGGTTTTATCCGTGAATTGGAGCACTTAGGCGGTGCTGCCAAGGTTAGCGGCGCCGGTGCTCATCAGGGTAATCAAGGTGGTTTGGTACTCGCTTATCTGCCTAATCATTGCTCGCGTAACGAAGTAGACCGTTTATGCCGCGTTTATGATTATCCGATTACATCCCTAACAGAGGATAGAAAAGGTGCCCGTAGCATCTGAAATTAAGGTATCTGCTCCCGGCAGCATTATGTTGATGGGAGAACATGCGGTGTTGTTTGGACATCGCGCACTGGCCTGCGCTGTGGATAAGTACATGCATATCAGCCTGCAGCCCCGAACGGATCGCCAGATTGTTATCGATTCAGCGCTGGCAAATTATGAATCCTCATTAGATCAGTTGATTGAGGACGAGCGCTTGAGCTTTGTGCTGGCAGCGATCCGTCGTTTTCAATCGAGTTTGACCACCGGTTTTACTTTAACGATCCGTTCTGAATTTTCTCATACGGTGGGGTTAGGCTCCTCCGCGGCGGTGACTGCCGGCGTGGTTGCAGCGGTGATGACCTTCGCGATAGGTGACTCTCCGGATAAAGATACCCTGTTTGATCACGCGCTCGCCGTTGTGCACGAGGTGCAGGATGGCCGGGGATCCGGCACCGATCTGGTGGCGTCTGTATTCGGTGGACTGATCGGTTATACCGTGCAGCCACGCCAGATCGAAGCCTTGCAGGGTATTCCTCCCATCAGTTTGTTCTATGCCGGATATAAAACCCGTACTCCGGATGTGCTCAAACAGGTCGAAGCACGTAGTGCCAGTCAGCCGCAGATCTATACTGAGCTGTATCAGCTAATGCATCAGACAACCGTCGCAGCAGAAAGCGTGATTAAGACACAGAGCTGGGCAGAGCTGGGTAAGTTGATGGACATCTATCAAGGGTTGATGGATGCCTTGGGCGTATGTGATAAAACCATTGCCGACATGATCTGGCGCTTACGCAGCTCCGATCAGGTTCAGGGGGTGAAGATCTCCGGTTCCGGGTTGGGAGACTGCGTGATCGCATTAGGTGCAGACGCGACGTTAAATATGCCGTACGAAGAGATACCGGTTGCGGTATCAGCCAAAGGGGTTGAGGTTACATATGCGTAAGATTGATGTTGTAAAAGGATTGTTGCCAGCGACGGTTGTGGCTGGAGAGCGGGGGGAAGCGTTTGCCCCTAGCAATATCGCGCTATGTAAATACTGGGGCAAACGTGATCGTGAACTGAATCTGCCGATCAATGCCAGTTTGTCGGTATCGTTGGCGCATCTGGGGTCTCACACCATCGTGACTGAGTCTGATACCGGTGCAGACCGTGTGGTGCTGAACGGCATCGAACAATCAACTGACAGTAAATTTGCCCGTAAAGTGGTGGAGTTCGTGTCGTTGTTCCGCGGTGATCTGCAGCAGCCTGTGTTGGTCAGCACGGAGAATAATATTCCTACCGCGGCGGGTTTGGCATCGTCTGCATCCGGTTTTGCGGCGCTGATGTTGGCACTGAATCAGTTTTATAACCTGAATCTGACGGATATCGAGTTATCGGCATGTGCCCGAATGGGCAGCGGCAGTGCATCCCGCTCGATCTTTACCGGTTTTGTTGAATGGCAGATGGGCCATCGCGATGACGGTATGGATAGTCATGCGATTGTATTGGATAAGCCGTGGCCGGATCTGCGGATTGGCCTAGTGAAAGTGACCACAGCCGAAAAGAAAGTGGATTCCCGTGCGGGCATGCAGCGCACAGTAGAAAGCGCCCATCTTTATCAGAGCTGGCCGCTGCAAGCAGCGGCTGATCTGGAAAAACTGCATCTGGCAATTGGGCAGCAGGATTTCATGCTACTGGGTGAAACCGCTGAACAGAATGCGCTGTCGATGCATGCGACGATGATTGCGTCCTGGCCACCGTTGCTCTATTGGCAGCCAGAATCTGTCGCTGCTATGCACAAGGTTTGGGATCTGCGTGCGCAAGGGTTACAGGTCTACTTCACGATGGATGCCGGACCAAACATCAAATTACTATTCCAGCAACAGGACGAAGCCGCATTGCTTGAGGCGTTCCCTGAACTGGAAGTGGTTGCACCGTTTTCCAGTTGAAGCTGACCACCGATAGCCGTTGAAGGGAGTCAAAGACCAATGTTGCGATGGATTCTAATGCTGCTGGTTGCCGGTGCGGTTGTGCTGGCAGGGTTTGTCATGCTGGCGATAAAAAGCAGCGCTGAGCTGAGTTATCAAGAAGCGGGTGGGACCGAATATAACTGGCAAGGCGCGTATACCTATTGTGAAGCAGAAGGTGGCCGACTCCCCAGTGTACTGGAGCTGACCGGCTTGCTGTATCGTGGTGCTTTGAGCAATCAACAGACCGACTACTGGAGTCGGACGGGCATGTTTGGCTATGCATTTGGCGCAAACACAAAATCTAAGATTCTCAGCTTTGATCGTTTTAGCGATATTGATCACGTTGTTTGCGTGCGTGACTGAACACATCTTGTTACTCAGGCTGCATTGGGTATGAGTTATGCTGCCTCCCTTTCTTCCGTACCTCCCATACAAGGCTTTTTGCTGACCCGGCAGCAACTCGACCAGGCGGAGGGCATCTGTCTGCGTTACTGGGTTTGCGGCCCTGAGGGTCCGTTCAGCGTTGATATTCCCGCGCAGGAAGCCGTCTTTTTTATTCATGACGAACAGCTGGATGCTGCCCGCACCGCCTTGGCGGGTTTATCAGGTTGGCGGCTGGCGAAAGTTGATCTTCAGGATCTGAATCAGCTTGGTGTGAGCGCACTGTATACGACCTCTCTTAAGTCTCACCGGCAGGCGATAGAGCGCCTGCAACGCGCAGGGATTGCGTTGTTGGAAGAGGATATTCGTCATGCTGACCGGTATCTGATGGAACGCTTTATTCAGGGTTCAGTGACGGTCTACCAACGCAATCAGCAGGCCTTACTTAAACCCGGTGACTATGTGCCCGAGTTTCGTGTGTTGTCGATCGATCTTGAAACCACGATGCGGGCGGACAAGATTCTATCCATCGGTCTCTACAGCGATCGCGTGCAGCTGGTGTTGATGACGGGAAAAGGTGAGGACCAACCGGGACTGGAATTTGTGCCGGACGAGCGTCGTTTGCTGAGACGGTTTGTTGAAGTGGTGCGGGCAGAAGATCCGGATATCTTTATCGGCTGGAACGTCGTGGGTTTTGACTTTCGGGTACTGTATCAGCGGGCTGAAGCGCTACAAATGCCGTTGCTGCTGGGACGTGACAAGCAACCATTGCAGCTGCACCAATCAGGGCAGGGTAAATGGTATGCCCGCCTGAGTGGTCGTATTGTGTTGGACGGTATCGATACGATGAAAGGGGCCACATTCCAGTTCGAGAGCTTCTCACTGGAGTATGTCTCCCGCCATTTTCTTGATCGAGGTAAGCTGATTGATCACGTCGAACAACGTGGTGATGAGATCCAACGGTTATACCATGAAGATAAACCTGCCTTAGCGCGATACAACCTGGAAGATTGCCGACTGGTTTGGGATATCTTTGAAAAAGCACAACTGCTGCACTATCTGGTGGAGCGGGCGCGTTTAACTGGCTTGCCACTGGATAAGGTGGGTGGCTCTGCAGCAGCATTTGATAACCAGTATCTGCCATTAATGCACCGGGAGGGTTATGTTGCCCCTGAATATGCCTCCGGACAATCCGGTTTAGATGCCCCCGGTGGTTATGTTATGGATTCCCAGCCGGGACTGTTTCGTCAGGTATTGGTGCTGGACTTTAAAAGCCTGTACCCCAGTATTATCCGCACCTTTAAAATTGATCCGGTTGGAATGGCGGAAGGTCTGAAAGAGGGGGCTGATACCGAGTGTCTGGTGCCGGGATTTAATCACGCTATTTTTGACCGCAGTAACAGTATCTTACCGGGCTTGATCGAAGGTCTCTGGCAGGCACGGGATCAGGCTAAGCTGGAGAAGAACCAGCCGTTATCACAGGCGATCAAGATCATCATGAACTCATTTTATGGTGTGTTGGGTTCCAATGTGTGCCGCTTCTACGATCAGCGTCTTTCCAGCTCGATTACACTGCGTGGTCATGAGATTCTGACCCGTACTAAAACCTGTATAGAGGAGCAGTTTGATCATACGGTTATTTATGGTGATACCGACTCGGTGTTTGTCTGGCTGGGTGATGACTATCCTCAGGAGCAGGCCGATGCCCGTGGGCGTGAATTGCAGGATTACCTCAACGCGTGGTGGCAAAAAGAACTTAAAGAGCGATTTGATCTGCCCTGTTATCTGGAGCTGGAGTACGAAACCCATTACAGCCGGTTTTTGATGCCACGTATGCGTCACTCGGAAAAGGGCAGTAAAAAGCGCTATGCCGGTCTGCAGTGTTTGAGTGGCGGTGAAACGCGTATGGTCTTCAAAGGCCTGGAAAATGTCAGGACTGACTGGACGGCGCTTGCGCGTGATCTGCAGCAGGAGCTGTATGAACGTATTTTTCGTGAGCAGCCGTGGCGAGCGTTGCTGAAAGAGCGAGTCGCAGCCGTGAAGGCAGGGGAGCTGGATGACCAGTTGATCTACCGTAAACGTATCCGGCAACCGCTGGCGGAATATACCCGCAATCGTCCGCCTCACGTGCAGGCGGGACTGAAAGCTGAACAACGGTATCAGGAACAGGGCATACCCAGCCCGTTTCGACCGGGTGTGCATGTGGAATATGTGATGACCGTCAACGGGCCTGAGCCGCTGGAGTTTTTACGTTCCCCCATCGACTATCAGCACTATATCGATAAACAGGTGCAACCAGTGGCGGATACCATTCTCACGTTTATTGATGAAGACTTTGATCGACTCACGGCCCCGCAATACCGCTTGTTCTGAAACTGAGCGGTTATTGATATGACTTCGGGAGCCTGTGTAAATAATCCTCTATAGTGATACATGTTTCTTGTTTATTTCTTAGAGTTTTGTATCCATTGAGGTGGTCGATGTCTGAAATTCCTTCGAAAGATCTGCAGGGTGTAGATTGGTATGGCCGGGATCTCTACAAAGCCAACCTGGCGGGGGCTGACCTGCGCGGGGCGAACCTTGGTGAAGCCGATATTAGCCATGCGTGTCTTAAGGGGGCTGATCTGCGTGAAGCTGATCTGTCCGGGGCCAATCTCTATAAAACGGATCTGTCCGGGGCCAAGCTTCAGGGGGCGACGATTCGGGATGCTGATCTGTTTCACGCAATTCTGGATGGCGCGGACTTTACCGGCGCTTGTCTGATTAAATCCAATCTCAATGCCAGCTCAGCGCGTCGCTGTTGTTTTGATAAGGCTGATTTTTATGAAGCCAGTCTTTATAACGTAGACCTGACCGATGCGCATATTCACGGGGCGGACTTTTTCCATGCAGACCTGTTTCATGCCCGACTGCATCGTACCGATCTGACCGGCAGTGATCTGACCGACAGCTATCTGACCAATGCCGAGCTGGTGGATGTGGTGTTGGATGGTGTCGATTTGAGCGGCGCGGCGATGCCCGATGGCACGGTGTGTGCGCCGGGCTCCATTGGCGAATGTAAGCCAAAAGAGAGCGACGCGATGGGCTTCCCGCCAATCATGCCACCGTTCTGACAGTTTTCGTTAGCGAAGCTAAATAATAAAGTTATAGGCTTCAGCGGCGTCTTTCCGGGCAGGATCTTCCAGTGCGCGGATCACGTCCGGTAGTTGATCCGCAGGTACGGGCTTGCTGTACAGATAACCCTGAATCAGATCACACTCCAGACCTTTCAGATAATCCAGCTGTTCATAGTTTTCCACCCCTTCGGCTACTAGTGTCAGTCCCATACTGTGTGACATAGCGATGATGGCTTTGACCAATGAGGCGTCATCCTCGTCGTCGGGCAGGTCGCTGACAAACGCACGATCTATTTTAAGCTTATCGATAGGGAAGCGTTTGAGGTAACTCAGTGATGAGTAGCCGGTACCAAAGTCATCAATGGCGAGCATGACTCCCAGCGATTTCAGCTCGTTGAGCCAGGTAATCGCTTCCTCTGAACCATCAAGAAACATGCTTTCGGTAATTTCGATGATCAGCTTGTTGGGATTCACGCCGGTTTTAGTGATCAGTGCTTGTGCTGCGGCGGCATTAAAGCCCAGATGACGTTGGCTGCTAGAAATATTGATCGCGACCGACAGTTCCGTGAGCCCAAGTTCACACCATGCTTGCATCTGTTGGCATGCGTGCTCAAAGACCCATAACCCCAGCGGTTGAATCAGCCCGGTTTCCTCGGCCATCGGTATAAAGTCGGCAGGGCTGACGATGCCGCGTTCCGGGTGACTCCAACGCACCAGTGATTCAACTGACTCAACCTTGCCGTTTCGGGTGTTTATGATCGGTTGGTAGTAAAGCTCGAACTCATTGTTCTGCAGTGCGAGACGCAGTGCTTGCTCCAGCTCGGTGCGATTTCTCACTTGATCACGCATCTCGGCATTGAAGAACTGATATTGATTTCGCCCCCGTTCTTTTGCCTTATACATCGCCATATCTGCGTGGCGCAGCATGGTATCGGCGTTGGTTGAATCCTCAGGGTAGAGTGAAATACCGATGCTGGCACCGATATAAATTTCGCGTTCTTGCAGATCAAAAGGTTCACGCAGACAGTCGATCAGACGCTGGCTGGTGGCAGAGGCGTGTTCGGTGGAGTGAATTGTCTGGAGTATCACCACAAACTCATCCCCGCCAAAACGGGCGATGACATCCTGGTCTCGAATTTCGTGACGTAAGCGTTTGGCAACTTGCTGCAGTAATGTGTCGCCCACGGCATGGCCCATGGTGTCATTCACGGCTTTAAAGCGATCCAGGTCGACAAAAAGCAGTGCGCTGCAGTGCTGATTATTACTGGCATTGAGTACCGTGTTCTGCAGCTCTCCTTTTAGCATGGTACGGTTAGGCAGGCCGGTGAGTGCATCAAAGTTAGCCTGTTGTCGGATCTTGTGCTCCTGCTGTTTACGTTGGGTAATATCTGAGAAGACCGCGACATATTGTTGAACTTTACCCTGCGCATTTTTGATCGCGGAGACGGACAGCCATTGGGGATAAACCGACTGATCTTTGCGCTTGTTCCAGATTTCACCGGACCACTGGCTATGTTGGTTCAGGCTGGTCCACATATCGGCGTAGAATTCATCGGTTTGCTGATCTGAACGCAACAGGTTTGGTGTTTTGCCTCTAACTTCTTCTAATGGATAGCCGGTGATTTGGGTAAACGCAGGATTGACTGAAATGATGCGGCTTTTCGCATCGGTAATCAGGATCCCTTCGCGGGTAGTTTCAAAGACGGCCGCGTTCATACGTAGCTCATCTTCCGCTTGTTTCTTCGCAGAGATATCGTCTTTGACCGCTACATAGTGGGTGATTTCATTGGCATCGTTACGCAATGAAGAGATCGTTGCTGATTCCCAGTATAAGGTTCCGTTTTTATGCTTGTTGCGGAAGATGCCTTGCCACTCCTGACCGGCATGAAGGGCTTGCCACATCTGCTGATAGTCATTGTCTGAGTGATAGTCTGACAGGAAGATGCGAGGGTTTGAGCCAATCACTTCCGCTTTGGTGTAGCCAGATGTTTCTTCAGCCCTAGGATTGATGTATTCGATGTTTCCATTGAGGTCGGTAATGACGACAGATACCGGGCTTTGTTCCAGAGCACGGGATAGTTTACGCAGTTCTAGTTGGTTGTGACGAGAGTGGGTCACATCAATCCGTACCCAGACTTCACCGCCTTCCGCCGTGGGTGTTTCATTGCTCAGGTAACAGTGGCCATTACTAAGAATTTGTAAGTTGTGTCGATGGTTGTCGTTATCGGGGGAAGCATGGATTGTTTGCGCAATATGCGGTTCGATTTTGTTGAGTAACAGTTGGCGATTGATACCTACTTTCAGATCCACTTTTAACCAGGGGTAACAGTGCTTAAACGGCTCATTAAAGAGTACCAAATTGCCAGCCTGATCAAACAGAGCAAAAGCTTCGTTGAGGCTGTCTACGCCGTCACGCAAGCGCAGACGCGCTTTCTCGGCGGACTGGTGAGAAATGGCCAGTTTCCGAAACAGAAAACCCAGCCATAACAGGAGCAGAGAGCAGATCGCCAGTAAAAGGGTGCTGTAGTGTTCACCTTGCTTAATTTCCTGCGCACGGTGGAAGCGGTACGCCTGATGCAGTTGGCTAAAGGTTTTTGCTGAGGGGATCTGCAGATAGTCTTCGTGTAATTGAGACAACGCTTGTTGCGCTTTGAGATTGCCCTGAATATGTAGATTCAGGTTACGAATGAAAAAATGCTGATCTGGATTGGTAGAATTATCAGCCTTCAGCTGTTCAATTGCTTGTGAAACATCATCTGCATCCAGGGTGCTATGAAAGATATAGTGTCGGTAAAGCTGGTTTGCAATCATCAGGACCTGATCACTGTTATGGTGATCAATCCGGTGTAAGTCGTCGATTATCTGAGGTAAATAGTTCAGGCCATTGCGCACGATAGCGGCTGCCGTTTTAACACGTTCAGCCTGGGTGATTTTGTCTTCAATTATGCTGGCGTAAGCACTGAGCTTAAGGTCAAATGCCGGATTTAGCTGTCCATAAAAGGAAGCGTGCCGATCGATGAGCTGGCCTTTGAGTGCACGAATCTCGGCTGTCGCTTGTGTCACTGGGTCATAGTTTTGTTGTTGCAGGGAGCTAATCAGAAGAATTTCGCGATCCAGTCCGCCGTCTAGCTTTTGCAGGTCCAGCAACAGATTCGCCCGTTGTTTATTCAAATGCAGGTCGCTGTCGTAGATAACAAAGAACAAGCTGATCACAAAACTGATTGCCAACAGCGGAACGAGAAAAACCGATAAACGTGGGCTCTTCATGGTGTCAGCCTTGGATGTTCTCCTACGAGGGAGTTCAGGAAGATGATGATGGCTTCTGTGTGATTATCTGGAATCTCCCGGCCGAGTTGGTAACGGGCCATGAGTCGGATAGCCTCTTGCAGCGTGGAGACTGAGCCATCGTGAAAGTAGGGGGCTGTTTTGACGGCCAGTCGCAGGCTGGGCACTTTGAACAGATACTTATCTTCAAGCTCTCCGGTTACGTTATAGCGACCGTAATCCGGCGTGTTGATGTTGATTGGCGTACCGCGTTGTTGGAAGTAGCTCTGTACATTATTCACCGTACCCAGATAGGCAAACATATTGCCGCCTACGTTTGCACCTTGATGGCAACTGATGCACCCATAGGATTTGAACAACCGGTACCCTTGGAGCTGTTGTTTGGAGAGTGCTTGAGCATCGCCTTTAAGCCAGCGATCAAAAGGTGAATAACCGGTTAGCAGAGATGCTTCGAATGTTGCAATAGCATCCCGAATATTGTCGGCAGTGAGACCGTCAGGATAAAGACGCGCAAAGCTTTCAATGAGAGGGCGATCCTGGCTGAGCTTTTGGATGATCTCGGGCCAGTTGCTATTCATCTCAACCGGGTTGTGTACCGGTCCGTTGGCTTGCTCACGGAGATTGAGCGCCCGGCCATCCCAGAACTGCATGAAGTTGAGCGCACTGTTGTACACGGTAGGCGCATTGGCGGAGCCTAGCGCGCCGTTGACTCCATGGGAGACGGATTGGTTATCAGTGCCACCCTTGGCAAGGTTGTGGCAGCTGGCACAGCTGATGCTGTTGTCTTGAGATAGCCGGACATCGTGAAACAACGACTCGCCCAGCTCTGCTTTCTGAGACGGGAGTGTCGGGGCAGCAGGGAGGGGGCTGATAGGCTCGTGTCTTAAATCAAAAGCCGACAGTTCTGGAACCCAGAATAGAAGCGAGACAAACAGGTATAGCCTTAACCTTTCTACCACTCTATTCACCATCAAGTGACCACTCAGTGACTACTTTAAGACTTACTGTATTAGTAGAGTCTAAAATGAACGTTAATACCAGTGTATAACTAATTACAGTGTTTTCTGAATGCTAGAAACGGAGAGTTAATTGATTATTGTCAGGTATCCATCCGATCTCTTGTAGAAACTTCCTCTCGGCTTAGTAAAAAATAAATGGTGCACTGAATTGGGGAGTGGTTTTTGCTTTCGATCCAAAAAAGGGCGCCTGTTGTGAGTGGTGTTTTTTGTCTTTGATTTATATGGGTTAAATACTCCAGATTCGGTGCTTTTTTTTGGTGCATAAATTGGTTTTTTGCACTGATTTAGGTGCTTGATATTTATCAAGGACGCCTTGTATTTCAACGGGTTATTTAAAGGCTCTACTTAGTCTGGAGAGCTGGAATATGACCACGCACGCACAAGATATTATGAGTCGGGAGCTGTTTACTGTCAGCCCTGAGATGTCTCTTATCGATATGGATAAAGCGCTATCCAGTCGTAAAATCAGCGGTGCTCCGGTGGTAAGCAATGGTGAATTAATCGGGATTGTGACCAGCACGGACATTGGTCGTCGTTTTTCCAGTAACCTGAAAACGGAAGCGGGTGAGACCAGTTACTATTGGCACAGTAACGGGACGATGACAAACCTGATCGTGGGTTCTGAAACGGATGCCGGCGATCTGGTTGAGCGGCTGAGTCGTTGTACGGTGGCCGATATCATGACGGATGATGTGATCTCAGTGTCGCCTGATGATGAGGTTAAGGTTGTGGCGGGTTTGATGTCGAAATACAAAATCCATCGTATTCTGGTGGTGCAGAACAAACGTCCGGTGGGGATGATCACATCACTGGATATGGTGGGGCTGCTGACTCAATAGTCCAGGAGAAGGAATCGCCTTGCTTCAGTCATAAAAAAGCCACCCTAGGGTGGCTAAAGAGGTTGGAGCGAGGTTGTTACTCTGTGCGGCGCTTGTAATCGGATCAGAGACTGTCAGTCGTTGATCAGCAAAATAACAAGCGTACGTGGCCCATGAGCACCCATCTGAAGTTTCTGCTCGATGTCGGCGCTGCGAGACGGACCCGTAATCATATTCACGGTGCGGGGCATCACCCCTTTATGTGCCAGACGCAGTTGTTTCCACGCATCTTCATAAGGCCCCACGATGGTGGAGGCATGCAATACCACCATATGAATATCCGGCAGGAAGTTCAGTGTGGTTGGGCTATCTGAGCTGGAATGAAGCATCAGGGTGCCAGTTTCAGCAATTCCTGCAAAACTGCTGGTGATACTGGCCATGTCACCCGCTTGGGCGACACGTTCTGTCAGCTCGATCTCTCCGAGTGCAGACCAATCCATGCTCTTCAGTTCCGGGCTGCTGGCGGTTACCAGCTCCTGAACGTTTTCCTTATGTAACCACTCGCTCACCGCCATCGGAACTTCTGACGTGCTGTTCAGTTCTATCAGTTCTGCGGCAGCTTCAATCGCCATCTCTTTAAACAGCTGTACCTGTTCAGGTTGTGGTAGCTGCGCGCGCTTAGGAATCAGGTTGTTCGCCTTGGCGGCGATACGGTTTTCTGCTGCTGCACGCTGTTGGGCTGTTGGTTCACCGCGACCCAGACCGCGACGGATATTGCCAAAAATCTCTGCTTTGCTCATCGTTCGCTCCTGTTATCGCTTACCCTGTTTCCACTGATCCATGAAGGTTTTGCCTTCAGGGGCGGGCATATCACGCCAGTCGGTCCAGCCACCGGCCAGAGGTAGCTTATTGATACGGCCTTTTTTGCCAGCCATTGTCCGCATAAACCAGGCGGAGCTCCGGGATACCCAACGGTAGAGAGCCGGGCGTTTAGCAAAGAATCCCCAGCCGGAGATCCCCCAGCGGACCGCTTTAGGACTCAGGTGTTTTTCGAATTCGTTATCACGCCAGTGACGCATCAGCTTTGGTAGCGGGATTTTCACCGGGCATACCGACTCACATTTACCGCAGAAAGTGGAGGCGTTGGGTAGCAGGCCTGCATTTTCGATACCAATCATCTGTGGTGTCAGTACTGAACCCATAGGGCCTGGATAAACCCAGCCATAGCTGTGACCACCCACTGCACCGTAAACCGGACAATGGTTCATACAGGCAGAGCAGCGAATGCAGCGCAGCATGTCCTGTAACTCTGAGCCGATCATCTCACTGCGCCCGTTATCCACCAGAACCACGTGGAAGTTTTCAGGGCCATCCTGATCTTCCGCGCGACGTGGGCCGGTCGACAGGGTGTTATACACCGTAAATTCCTGACCGGTGGCAGAGCGCGCCAGCAAACGCTGGAACAAGGTCATGTCTTCCAGTGTCGGCACCACTTTCTCGATAGAGGTGATCACGATATGGGTTTTCGGCAAGGTCTGAGTCAGATCACCGTTACCTTCGTTGGTCACGATAATGGTGGAGCCGGTTTCCGCGACACAAAAGTTAGCACCGGTGATACCGACATCCGCAGACACAAACTGCTTACGCAGCATCTCGCGGGCTTCCTGCATCAATACGGCCGGATCATCAGACTTCGGGCGATGGTGATGTTCGTGGAAGGCTTCAGACACATCTTCCAGATTCAGGTGGATGGCCGGGGCGATGATATGGCTCGGATGATCATTACGCAGCTGAAGAATGTACTCACCCAGGTCGGTTTCGATCGGCTGTACGCCGTTCTTTTCGAGGTACTCATTCAGGTTAACCTCTTCCGACACCATAGATTTACCTTTAGTGACGGTTTTGGCGCCAACCTGCTGGCAGATATCGAGAATGGTTTTACAGGCATCATCGGAGGTGCGTGCCCAGTGTACGTGACCTCCGTTCTCAACGACTTTGGACTCAAACTGCTCCAGGTAAACATCGAGATTTTCCAGAATATGGTTTTTCAGATCACGGGCTTCATTGCGCAGATCTTCAAATTCCGGCATCCGGTCAACCGCGTTGGCACGCTTGACCGGGAAGCCAGCTTTCAGGTTGCCCAGCGCTTTTTGCAGATTGACGTCTTTAAGCGCAATGCGGGAGTTTTCTTTAAATTCAGGGCTCTTGATTTGCATACTGTTTTTCCCCGCTCAGACTTTTTGTGCCAGCGCGTACTTATCCGCGTCAGCTTCACCGATAGCAGGCTGATCCAGCATGCCGGCCAGAATTTCCACCACATGGCGGGCTTCAACTGTTTTCCCTTCGCGCTTCAGCTTGCCTGCCATATTCAGCAGACAGCCCAGGTCTCCACCGACCAGTGTGTCCGCTCCGGATTCGGAGACAAATTCAGTCTTGTTGGAAACCATACGGTTGGAGATATCTGGGTATTTCACGCAGAACGTCCCGCCAAAGCCACAACAGGTTTCAGCCTCTTCCATCTCGGTCAGTTCAAGGTTATCGACCTTGGATAGCAGTTTGCGCGGTTGTTGTTTCACACCGAGCTGGCGCAAACCTGAGCAAGAATCATGGTAGGTGATCGTGCCGTCGAACTGTGCGCTGATCTGGTCGAAATCCACTTTATCCACAAGGAAGGAAGTGATTTCGAAGGCACGTGCTTTCAGGTCTTCCGCGCGCTGTTTCCACGGATCTCCTTCGTCAAACAGATCAACATAATAGTGCAGCATGCCGATGCAGGAGCCGGACGGTCCCACCACGTATTCGTAGCCATCAAACGCTTCGATGGTCATTTTTGCGATATCACGGGTGGTGTCGCGGTCGCCGGAGTTAAAGGCGGGTTGACCGCAGCAGGTTTGTTTTTCTGGTACTTCAACGATACATCCTGCTTGTTCAAGCAGGCGGACCGTAGCAAAAGCAACAGTAGGTCTGAACATGTCGGCCAGACAAGTTACAAACAGACCGACGCGGGGTTGGCGTTCAGCATGAGGCATTCGGATCACCTTGTTATTGCGGGCCGATGCTCACGTCTGGCCCATTTATTATTCGTTGTAATGACTGAAAGATAGGTGAGGGCGAGAATAAAAGAAATGCTACACTAGTAACTGGTCTGACCAAATATCAAGGAAGTCTGCCGAACGGCCAGAAGCGGAGAATACAGTGTCTGATGAACAGCGACTTAGCCAGATAATTGTGCAGCAGTTACGCGATAAAATACTGTTCGGGCAGATTGTGCCTGGTGAAAAGATGGTTTCGCAGCGTCAGTTATCGGTAGATCATCAGGTTTCCCGTTCGACAGTGCGTGAGGCGTTTACCCAGCTGGAGCAGCAGGGTTTGATAGAAACACGCCACGGTGCAGCCAGTCGCTGCTGTAATTTACTGGAACCTCATTTTAAGCTCACGTTGGAAGGGGTGGGGGATAACTTTGAATTTCAGCGTCAGGTGATGGAAGCTCGTGCTGCGTTGGAGGGGGAGGCCGCTTATTACGCGGCACAGCGTGCTTCTGATGAACAGTTGCAGCGTTTGGATGAAGAGTTTCATCGCATGCAGGCCCGGAGTGAAGACACCACGCTGGCGAAGGCTAAAGCAGATCTGACATTTCATATGCAGATCGCAGAATCCAGTCATAACTTGCTGATTATTTCTTTCAGTCAGATCTTCTACAATCGCTACTTCAATGCCATCTATGGTGTGTTGTCCCGAACGCTGAAAAAATTTGGACGTTATCCGGATGGCATCAGCGCTCAGCATAGTCAGATCCATAAAGCCTTAATGAATCGCGATGCGGATACCGCACGACGTGTTGCGGAAGAGCATATTCTCTACACCTTGCGCTCATTGGAAAAAACCGAGTAAATCCTTTTCTCGATGAATTAATTCACGTCTAAGCCCGTTGAAATCTCTTCTGATCTCAGTGAGCTGCATTTACGCACCAAAAATCTTTATTGTTATAATATAACATATCAATTAGTATCAGCGCCCATTCTTACCTCGTCGGTTATTGCCACGATAGCGATCACGTTTTCAGGAGTTGTTATGAAACTTAAGTCCCTTCCCTCATTGGTTCCGTATTCTTTGCTGGTTTCTTTGGCTGTGCCGGGTGTTGTTGAGGCGGCTGATGAGAAAACCCGTATCAGCGCCACGGTGGATGCGTATTACAAATCTGATAACACCGCGCTGGGTGGACGCGAGGATGGTTTGGGCTTAGGGCACACCGAGTTATCTGTTCAGCACCAGATTGCAGATCTTTTCAGCGCCCGTTTGACGGCCATAGCAGAAGTGAATGATGTGGAGAACAACGGAGATATCGAAGAAGCTTATCTGGAAACCTTGAGTTTACCGGCGGGTCTCTCGGTACGCGCCGGTCGTTTTCTGGCGGATCTGGGCTATCTGAATGGGCAGCATTCGCATGCGGACAATTTTGTAGAACGTCCTCTGGTCTACCGTGGATTTTTAGGTAATCACTACTTCGATGATGGTTTGGGTGTACGTGCGGTATTGCCAACGGATTACTACTGGCAACTGAGTGCGGCAGCATTCACCGGCGATCACCTGGGGAATTTTGAGTCAGGCCCTTCGGTGGGAGCCTGGACCTTGGCAACCAAGGTGGGGGATGACATCGATGAATCCCAGAGTTGGCAGGCCGGGGTGAGTTATCTGCGTAACCGCATGGATCTGCATGCTGGTCATGAGGAAGAGCACGAAGAGGAAGAAGATCACGAGCATGAAGAGGAGCATGCAGGGCATAGCCATGGTGCGGCATTCAGTGGAGAGCACATGTATATCGCCGATGCGGTATGGAAATGGTCACCTTCCGGTAACAACAAGTCCCAGCAGCTCAGCGTTTCAGCAGAGTACTTCAAGGTCACTGATATCTCACCTGAAGCGGGTGCGGGTGATCATGACGGCTGGTATACCGCAGCAGTCTATCGTTTCGCACCTGAATGGTCTGTGGGTGTGCGCTACGGTGAGTTGAATGCCCGACAGGAACACGAAGAGGGGGTGTTTGAAAATGCCGATCTACGTGAAACGACATTGATGGCCGCGTGGAATCCAACGCATACCCAAACCGTGCGTTTGCAATACACGCATCAGGATGCCGCGGGCATTGAAGGTGAAGACAATGCTGTCACGCTGCAATACCTGATCAGCTTTGGGGCCCACGATGCGCACAGTTTCTAAACTGCTGGGACTCGCCTGCGTCTGGTTGGTTACGCAGCCAGCCAGCGCCCTGAATATTTTTGCCTGTGAGCCGGAGTGGGCTGCGTTGGCGCGGGCATTGGCTCCGCAGGCGGATATTTACAGTGCAACACATGTTTATCAGGATCCACATTATATTGAGGCGCGCCCAAGCCTGATTGCACGTTTGCGGCGGGCTGATATCGCATTTTGCAGTGGCGCTGCGTTGAAGGAGGGTTGGTTGCCGGCTCTCCAACAACGTGCGGCCAATCCGGCTGTCCGCGAGGGTGCGCCGGGTATGTTTTATGCTGCGGATGTGGTCAGTACGATCGAAAAACATCACGAAGCGCTGGTGGGGCGGGGGCATGTGCATGCTGAAGGTAATCCGCATCTGCATCTGGACCCTGACCGGGTGCAAACGATTGCCCGCCATTTTAGCCAGCGGTTGATGCAACTTGATCCTGAGCAGGCGCCACAGTATCGGCAGGCGTTTCAGGTATGGCAGAAGCATTGGAAGCAGAAACGGTTGCAGTGGAAGCAGCAGGCCTTAGCGCTTTCAGGAAAATCTGTTGTTGTGCAGCACTCGACGTTCTCCTATTTGCTGCGTTGGCTAAAACTAAAACCAGTCGCCGATCTGGAACCTGCGCCGGGTGTATCGCCTACGCTGAGTCATTTGGATACGCTGACAAAGTCACTTGAAACCGAAAAACCGCTCGCGATCGTGCATAACTGGTATCAGTCAGATAACAGCGCGCGTTGGCTGGCAAAGCGTATCTCTGTGCCGGTGCTGGCGTTGCCTTCGACGGTCAGTGAAAAGGACGGAATTTCGACGCTTGATCAGTTGTTTGACCACCTGATTGCTGAGCTACGGAGTGCTCAGCTGTGAACGACTGGCTGATACTGCTTCCGCCGCTGGTGGCCGGGCTTTTGGTGTTGTTCAGTCATATGCCGCTGGGTATGCAGGTATTGCAACGCGAGATCGTGTTTATTGATCTCGCGATTGCGCAGTTAGCTGCATTAGGTGGCGTCTGGGCAATGCAGTGGGAGTGGGCTTTACTCCCCGTTGAACTGACGCAGATGTTAGGTGGCATTGTACTGGCATTAACCGGAACCTCTCTGGTGGCAATGATCTGTCGATACCTGCCAGATTACCGAGAGGCGCTGATCGGCTTATTGTATGCATTGTCCGCCAGTGTGCTGATGGTGTTGTTAGCCTATGACCCACAGGGCAATCGTGCATTATTGCAAAGCCTGAATGGAGATATCCTGTGGGTGAGCTGGTCTCAGATCGGATGGCTGGCGCTGGTAACGCCTGTGGTGTGGTTTGTATGCCGTCGTCCAATGGCTACCGGGTTTTATCCTGTTTTTGCTGTATTGGTGACAATCTCTGTGCCGATCATGGGCATCTATCTGGTGTTTTGTAGTTTGATCGCACCGGCGCTAGTGGTGCGTATGTTAAACGGTCAGCAGCATTGGGGCTGGTTGACCGGATTGCTGGGATACCTGATAGGTTTGTTCGTATCGTTGTTGCTGGATTGGCCTGCCGGTGCGACGCTGGTCCTGTCGGTCATAGTTGTTGCGGTGGTCGTTGTTGTTATCGGCCGTTTTGGTCAGTGTTCTGCTGATGGTTCTACGACTATCACGGCCTCTTCATAAAAAAGCGATCAAAAATAACCCAGCGGGTTCTGGGTTAAGTGAATAGATTACGCTAGAATATGCACCGCTTTATCGGTGTGGTCAGTCTTCGGCTGCCCGATAAATACTCAATTTATCTCTCAAACATAAGACTACTTATGTGGCCTGTCGTAGGGGCCACCACTGAGCAAGGAAAAGAAATGCCTGTTATTACCCTCCCTGATGGAAGCAAACGTGAGTTCGAACAGTCAGTCACTGTTTTTGACGTAGCTGCCGATATTGGCGCCGGTTTAGCAAAAGCTACACTGGCGGGCAAAGTAAACGGTGAACTGGTTGATGCAAGTCACACCATCACCGAAGACAGTGAGCTGTCTATTGTTACGGCACGTGATGATGAAGGCCTCGAGGTGATTCGTCACTCTTGTGCGCATCTGATGGCGATGGCTGTACAGGAACTGTTTCCTGAAGCTCAGGTGACCATCGGTCCGGTTATCGATGATGGTTTCTATTATGACTTCGCTTACGAGCGTGCATTTACGCCGGAAGACCTGACAGCGATCGAGAAAAAGATGGCTGAACTGGCGAAGAAAAACCTGCCGGTGTCCCGCTCGCTGATGAGTCGTGATGAAGCGGTTGAGATGTTTGGGAACATGGGTGAAAAGTACAAGGTTGAGCTGTTGGAAGCGATTCCGGCGGATCAAGACCTGTCTTTCTACTCTCAGGGCGACTTTATTGATCTGTGCCGTGGCCCACATGTGCCATCCACTGGTCATATTAAAGCGTTCAAACTGATGAAGGTTGCCGGTGCATACTGGCGTGGCGATTCTAACAACCAGATGCTGCAGCGTATCTACGGTACAGCCTGGGGCGACAAGAAAGCGCTGAAAGCTTACTTGCACCGTTTGGAAGAAGCTGAGAAACGCGATCACCGTAAACTGGGTAAACAGCTGAACTTGTTCCACCTGCAGGAAGAAGCACCGGGCATGGTGTTCTGGCATCCGAATGGTTGGACCTTGTATCAGCAGATCGAAAGTTACATGCGCGCGAAACAGCGTCAGCACGGTTACAACGAGATCAAAACCCCACAAGTTGTCGAGCGCACCTTGTGGGAGAAATCCGGTCACTGGGATAAGTTCTCTGAGCAGATGTTTACGACTCACTCTGAGAGCCGTGATTTTGCGATCAAGCCGATGAACTGCCCGTGTCACGTTCAGGTCTTCAATCAGGGCCTGCGTTCATACCGTGATTTGCCGCTGCGTCTGGCTGAATTTGGCTGCTGTCACCGTAACGAGCCATCGGGCGCGTTACACGGCATCATGCGTGTACGTGGATTTGTGCAGGATGATGCACATATCTTCTGTGCTGAAAATGCTATTCAGGACGAAGTCGCACGTTTCATCGACTTCTTGCACGAGGTCTACTATGACTTCGGCTTTACCGAAATTATTTACAAGCTGTCTACCCGTCCAGAACAGCGTGTTGGTTCTGATGAGAGCTGGGACAAAGCTGAGAAGGCTCTGGGTGATGCGCTGGATACTGCTGGTCTGGATTGGGAAGAGTTGCCGGGTGAAGGTGCCTTCTACGGTCCTAAGATCGAATTCTCCCTGAAAGACTGTCTGGGCCGTGTATGGCAGTGCGGTACGATTCAGGTGGATTTCTCGATGCCGGGTCGTCTGGGTGCACAGTTTGTTAACGAAGAAGGTGAGCGTGAAACGCCGGTGATGTTGCACCGTGCGATTTTGGGTTCATTTGAACGCTTTATCGGTATTTTGATTGAAAACTATGCAGGTGCTTTGCCGGCTTGGTTGTCTCCGCTGCAGGCTGTAGTGATGAATATTACCGATAAACAGGGCGAATATTGCGAAAAAGTTGTTCAACGTCTCGAAGAAGCAGGTTTAAGATCACATGCGGACTTGAGAAATGAGAAGATCGGCTTTAAAATTCGCGAGCGTACTTTACAGAAGGTTCCTTTCCTTCTGGTAGTAGGTGATAAGGAAGTAGAGTCTGGATCCGTTGCCTTGCGCACTCGGACGGGTGAGGACCTCGGTACCTTATCTATAGACGAGTGTATTGCACTGCTCAGCAACAAGATTGCTGAGAAAGGGTAACTGGAAAAAATCTGATCAGGAGATAGTACCATCAGGCGTGATAACAGAAGGAACCCTCGCCGCGAGCAGGGTCCAATGATTAACGAAAATATCCGTGCGACACAATGCCGACTGATCGGTCCAGACGGTGGCCAAATTGGCGTTGTACCGTTTAAAGATGCTCTTGAGGCAGCTCAGGAAGCAGGACTTGACCTTGTACAGATCGCTGATTCCGATCCCATCGTTTGTAAAGTGATGGATTACGGAAAGCATGTGTACGAACAGAAGAAGCAGGCTGCTGAAGCGAAGAAGAAGCAGCACCAGATTCAGGTCAAGGAAGTGAAATTCCGTCCTAATACGGAAGATGGGGATTATCAGGTAAAACTACGCAACCTGATACGTTTCCTGGAATCCGGAGACAAGGCAAAGGTAACCTTGCGTTACCGCGGTCGTGAGATGGCCCATCAGGAACTGGGTATGCAGCTAATGCGCCGGATCGAAGAAGATCTGGTGGAGCTGGGTACCGTTGAACAGCGTCCTAAGATGGAAGGTCGTCAATTGACCATGATGATTGCTCCGAAGAAGAAAAAGTAACCTGCATCTCATCATACCCGTGACTGCTTCGTAAGAAGTGGCCGCGGGTTTTGTTGTTTGTCAGGTGAAAAATAATCAAACGAATGCGTGGAGATTAGTAATGCCTAAAATGAAATCTTGCCGCGGTGCGGCTAAGCGTTTTAAGAAAACTGCCAACGGCTTCAAGCACAAGCAGTCTTACACAAGTCACATTCTGACTAAGAAATCTACCAAGCGTAAGCGTCAGCTGCGTCCAATGATGCAGGTTCACGCTGCTGATCAGGCTCTGATCAAACGCATGCTGCCATACATCTAAGTATTGGTTTTTATTTTTTAGTTTAAGAATTTGAAAAAGGAAGATTGTCATGGCTCGCGTTAAACGTGGTGTGATTGCTCGTCGTCGTCATAAAAAAGTCCTGAAACAGGCAAAAGGTTACTACGGTGCTCGTTCTCGAGTATTCCGCGTAGCAAAACAGGCAGTTATTAAAGCTGGTCAGTATGCATACCGTGACCGTCGTCAGCGTAAGCGTCAGTTCCGCGCACTGTGGATTGCACGTATCAACGCTGCTGCACGTATCAACGGCATGTCCTACAGCCGTTTCATCGCTGGTCTGAAAAAGGCTAACGTTGAAATCGACCGTAAGGTTCTGGCTGACCTGGCTGTATACGAGCAGGCTGGTTTTGCCGCTGTTGTAGAGAAAGCGAAAGCTGCTCTAGCATAAGCGACCCACCTCTTGTAGGTAATTGATTCTTTGAATAGGGGAAGGGCGCAAGCTCTTCCCCTATTTTTTGGGAACTCTGGTGAGCCTGTTTTGGCAGGTTGAATCAACAATATCATGCCGAGTCGGCTGAGCAGAGTTTCTGGAAAACGCTGCACGTACATATCTAAAGCAGCATTCCACCCCATCACTTGGAGCCGGAAATGGAAAACATCGAAACCCTTTTGGCAGAAGGTATTGCAGCCGCTGAACAGGCTGAAAATGCGCAGGATCTGGATCAGGTTCGCGTTGAGTATTTAGGTAAGAAAGGTGCGCTGAGCCAGCTGCGTAAAGGTCTGGGTAAGCTGTCTGCGGAAGAGCGTCCGGCAGCGGGTGCACGTATCAATGAAGTCATTCAGGCTGTGACCGCGAAGCTCAATGGTCGCAAAGCTGATTTTGATGCGGCTGCGCTGGAAGCGAAACTGGCGTCTGAAACCATCGATGTTTCTTTGCCGGGTCGTGGTGAAGCGTTGGGTGGTTTGCATCCGGTAACTAAGACCATGGCGCGTATCGAAGAGTTCTTCGCGGGCATTGGTTACAGTGTTGCTGAAGGTCCTGAGATCGAAGACGATTATCATAACTTCGAAGCGCTGAATATTCCTGCGCACCACCCTGCGCGTGCCATGCACGATACTTTCTACTTCGATGCGCATACGCTGCTGCGTACGCACACGTCCGGTGTACAGATCCGCACAATGGAGAAGCAGGAACCGCCTCTGCGTATCGTTTGCCCGGGTCGCGTATATCGTTGCGACTATGATCAGACTCACTCTCCGATGTTCCATCAGGTTGAAGGTTTGCTGGTTGATAAAGATGTCAGCTTTGCCGATCTGAAAGGGACGCTGGAGCAGTTCTTGCGTGAGTTCTTTGAAGAGGACGTTAAGGTTCGTTTCCGTCCGTCTTATTTCCCATTCACTGAGCCATCTATCGAAGTTGATATCGATCGTGGTGACGGTAAATGGATGGAAGTACTGGGTTGCGGCATGGTACATCCGAAAGTCTTTGAATCTGTTGGTATCGACCCTGAGGAATACACCGGTTTTGCCTTCGGCATGGGTGTAGAGCGTCTGGCGATGCTGCGTTACGGCGTGAATGACCTGCGCCTGTTCTTCGAAAATGACCTGCGTTTCTTACGTCAGTTTTCCTGATTACAGGCACTGATAAGCATCGAGTCATAACGATTAACAACAGAATTCCCGGGAAAACAGAATGAAATTCAGCGAACAGTGGTTGCGCGAGCTGGTAAACCCAGCAGTAGATACAGCGGAACTGGCCCATCAGGTAACAATGGCCGGTTTGGAAGTAGATGAAGTTGAAGCGGTTGCTAAAGACTTCTCCGGCGTTATCGTCGGTGAGATTCTGACAGCCGAGCAGCATCCTAATGCGGATAAGCTGCAGGTCTGTAAAGTCAGCAATGGTAGCGAAGAGTTTCAGGTGGTATGCGGTGCACCCAATGCACGTGCGGGCCTGAAAACAGCCTTTGCGACGGTGGGTGCTGTTCTGCCTACACCTGATGGCGACGCCTTCAAAATCAAAAAAGCCAAACTGCGTCAGGTAGAGTCTTTCGGCATGTTGTGTGCGGAAGATGAGCTGGGCCTGTCTGAAGATCACGGCGGTATCATGGAGCTGGCGGCGGATGCACCTGTTGGCGCTGATCTGCGTGAGTACCTGAATCTGGACGACATGATTATCGATGTCGACCTGACACCTAACCGTGCTGACTGTCTGAGCATTAGCGGTATCGCGCGTGAAGTGGGTGTGCTGTTCAAGGCGCCGGTCACTTACGTTGAGACGAAGGTCACTGAGCCTGCGATCGCTGATACCTTCCCGATTGCATTGGAAGCAACACAGCAGTGTCCTCGCTTTGTGGGTCGTGTGATCCGTAATGTTAACGTGCAGGCTCAGACCCCATTGTGGATGGTTGAAAAGCTGCGTCGCGCGGGTGTGCGTTCTATCGATCCGGTGGTTGATATCACCAACTACGTACTGCAAGAGCTGGGTCAGCCGATGCATGCGTATGACCTGAACAAGCTGTCCGGCAGCATTATCGCTCGTATGGCTGAGCAGGACGAAAAGCTGACACTGCTGGATGGTCAGGAAGTTTCGTTGAACGACGACACGCTGGTTATCGCTGACCAGAACGGTGCCTTGGGTATCGCGGGTGTTATGGGTGGCGAAGCGTCCGGTGTGACCGCTGAAACCAAACACGTTTTCTTCGAAGCGGCATTTTTTAATCCGATCTCGATTGCTGGGCGCGCGCGCTCTTACGGTCTGCATACAGATGCTTCTCACCGCTTTGAGCGTGGTGTGGATTGGCAGCTGCAGGTTAAAGCGATGGAGCGTGCAACCGAGCTGCTGCTGGATATCTGTGGTGGTGAAGCCGGTCCGGTGACCGAAGTGGCCAGCGAAGATAACCTGCCAAAAGTTGAAAAAGTACGTCTGCGTCACGCTAAAGTGAACAGCTATCTGTCTTTTGATATGCCGGTTGCAGAGATCGAAGAGATCCTGACCCGCCTAGGTATGACAGTGACCAAAGACGGCGATGACGCTTGGCTGATTGATGTTCCGTCTTACCGTTTCGACATCAGCATTGAAGTTGATCTGATTGAAGAGCTGGCACGTGTTTACGGTTACAACAACCTGCCGGTACGTGTACCAAAAGCGTCTCTGCCTTTTAAAGCCGATGTGGAAGCGAATATCGGTCTGGGCCATATTCGTCGTACATTGATTGCTCAGGGTTACCAGGAAGCGATCACCTACAGCTTTATCGAAGCGGGTCTGCAGGAAAAATTCGACGATCAGAACAAAGCGGTTGCCTTAGCCAACCCAATCACGGCTGAGATGGCTGTGATGCGTACAACTGTATGGCCGGGTCTGGTTAAAGCGGTTCAGTACAATCAGAACCGTCAGCAGAGCCGTATCCGTTTGTTCGAGACTGGCCAGCGCTTCCTGCCTCGCGGTGAGAACATGGCTGATATGCTGCAAGAGAATGTTGTTGCCGGTGTGGTAACAGGTTCACGTGATCCTGAAGGTTGGACAGCAAGCAATGAATCCGTTGATTTCTTCGATGTGAAGGCTGAAGTGGAATCACTTCTGGCGCTGGCGGGTTCTGCTGAAGAGTTTACCTTTGTCTCCGGTCGTCACGTCGCGCTGCATCCGGGTCAAACTGCGGTGATCAAGCGTAACGGCGAAGAGATTGGTTATCTGGGTGCGATGCATCCAAGTCTGGCAAAAGATCTGAGTCTGTCCGGCGCGGTATATCTGTTTGAACTGAAGTTGGAAGCGATCACCGCCGGTCGTCTGCCGCGCTACTCTGAATTGTCCAAATTCCCTGAGTCTCGTCGTGATCTGGCGCTGATTGTGGATGAACAGGTGGCTTTTGAAGATCTGCGTCAGAGTGCAGCTGAAAATGCTGGTGAGTTCCTGCAAAACGTGACACTTTTCGATGTATACCAGGGCCAAGGTATTGAAGTTGGACGAAAAAGTCTTGCTCTGGGCTTGACCTGGCAGCATCCATCGCGCACTCTTAATGATGACGAAATTAATGGAGCAGTTGACTCCGTTATCACTGCGCTGAACACCAAATTTGGCGCATCATTGCGAGAGTAATCGACAAGGGTGGCTGTCATGAGCTCATTGACTAAAGCTGACATGGCCGAGCGTCTTTTCGAAGAGCTGGGTTTGAATAAACGTGAAGCCAAAGATATGGTCGAGGCGTTTTTCGATGAAATTCGTGAAAGTCTGGCGATCAATGAGCAAGTGAAGTTGTCAGGCTTTGGCAACTTCGATCTGCGGGATAAAGGTCAGCGACCTGGCCGGAATCCTAAAACGGGTGAAGAAGTGCCTATCTCGGCTCGCCGGGTGGTCACTTTCCGTCCGGGGCAGAAACTTAAGGATCGTGTAGAGGCTTATGCGGGAAGCAGAGACCAGTAATAGCACTGATTCTGCTCCTATCCCGAATAAGCGTTATTTTACGATTGGTGAGGTTGGCAAACTCTGTGACCTAAAACCGCACGTATTGCGCTATTGGGAGCAGGAGTTTGATCAGATCGAACCCGTTAAGCGAAACAGCCGTCGCTATTATCAGCGGCAGGATGTATTGCTGATCCGCCAGATTAAGGGCCTGCTGCATGAGCAGGGCTATACGATCAGTGGTGCCCGTCAGTGGCTTTCAGGTGCTGACAACGGTGATGACCAGACACGCTATAAGCAGTTGCTCAGGCAAACGATCACCGAGCTTGAAGACCTGCTGGTGAATCTTAAAAAAATCTAAAAGTTTCCAAAATTCAATCTGTTAGGTTGGTATCACTAACTTCTCTCAGGGTGTTTGTGCCCTGTCTGTTGTCGGGATGTAGCGCAGCTTGGTAGCGCACCTGCATGGGGTGCAGGGGGTCGGAGGTTCGAATCCTCTCATCCCGACCACTTTTTACCCTCAAGATTCACACATTAAAGTATCATTCTTACCATAAGTTACTGTTTTGAAATGAGTTTTTGGCAGCTTTTGGTTCTGAATATTGAAAATACTATTAGATATATAAAATAGATGTTCGATTTATTTAAAATGTAATACTTGGTGCTACTACCCCAAATGCACCCCACTCTAGGGGGTGGTAGGATAAACTATTTATTATTAATAGAATTGCGTTAAAATTTTTAAGTCATTGATACATATAGAAAGTACCATAAAAGTCCGTTGTCAATAGGTATAATTTATACAGAATAGTATTGATAGAATCTGTATTAGAAGTATTCAAGTTAGACGGGGTGAAAGAGGTGTGTTTGACCAATAAAAAAAGGCCTGCAATTGCAGGCCCTTGGAAGAACAAAAGAAGAAGTAGACTCTGCTGGAGGATCAAAGTCTATTTGTCATTATATGTAATTACATGTTTGCTGTCAAGGTTTTGCTGCAAAATATTGCATAAAAGGAATTATTTATTTCATTTCATGCAATATAGATTTTGAGTATTGCAGAAAGTAAAAAGCAGCCCTCCTGGACTGCTTTGCGTGTTAGAGGATAGCTGCTATCTCGTTCGTGTCTCTGAAGCCATTGGAGCCTTTTTTGATAGCGACCTCTTTCTTGTTGAGGGCGTTGTAGAAAGCTACAGAGCCCTTTGCGGGCACTTTTAGATCTGGTGGTATCTGCTGACTACCCCCTATTTGCTCTAACATGTCATACCAAGGGTCAGAAGAGATCTGCAATGTCTCTTCTGGTGCCCCATGCAGAAAGAATTTGTGCCAGACACAACGGCGTAGATAGTCTGCATGGTCGATATTGAAAGCAGCCTGTGCGAATAACTGCTTGCCGTTCTTGCTCCACATGATTTTGATCCCTCGGATGCTGGCTTTTGTGGTCAAACCGTTTGGGATTACTTCGTAGCTCATGATCTTGTCTCCTCTTATTTTTATTATTCAAAGATCAGGTTAAAAATTGGGCGAGAACCGCCAGTACGTTCTTTTCGTGGTGAATTCTTACTAGATAAGCAACGGAACTCACGAGAAACGAATTCCAGAGCGTTCTCGATAACTCCGATATCTCCAAACGCCGCTCTTCTGAATTCTGGATGCTTGTGGTGGTCAGTAAAGTAGGGGCGTTGTTAATGCCGTTACCGCTGTGGTGGTAACGAAGATCGTAGTCAGCAATACGTTCTGCTGTGTCTTCGATAGATTTACCACTGTGATAGCAAGCGCAGATGATTCGAAGCAGACGATCACGACAATGCATTGATTTATTGATCAGAGCACCTGGTGTAGTGTCTGTGATCTGTATGCCGCCGATATTGAACTCGCCATTCGCTGTTCTGATTGATTCTTTCTCAAAGACTGGCTCAAAGTCCTGAAGTAATACATCGATGTCAAGTGGCCTGCCACAGTCACTGTAGCGTGTTTCTGCCAACTCTGGATTATTAGGTAGTACGGCTGTGAAAGCTTGTATGTGCAAGGGTCAAACATTGGAGCGCCACGAAAGACGATCTCTTTGATGTAGTGAATTGCTGCTTTGTACTCGACAGGGTGCATGGTACGACTTGCAGGTATGAAGACACGAAACTTCGGATTCTTCTCTGAATGTGAGAAAGAAGTATAAGCTGCGAATTCCAGGCCCTCATCTTCTATACGTCTACACACGTCATCTAGTGTGACGATATAACCGAACATATCTATGTCATTATCTACGTCAATTGGAATTAACTGCAGGCTTTCTACATTGTCGTCGTTGCGATCTTGAATGCTAAATGAACTGCAAATAAGTGACAGGACGTCTTTCTTGTTACGAATCTGATGCTCTGATAAGAGGGTTTCTGAAAGTTCCTGAAAGTCTCTGCGAGATCTGTTTACTAGCTGCGTGGTTTTTGCAGATCTCTGTGTTGCGAGGTTAATCATATTTATGTCATTCAAAAATGTATTTAAATACTTTATTCAATAAAAAGTTATTTTGTGTTTTTGTGTATAGAAGAACCCACTTTCTTTGTTCTTGTGTTTTAACTTATTGATTTTGTAATTTTTATCCACTTGTAAACGCATATACATAACTGGTTAAGAAATACACATTAAAAACTAAAAACATAAAAATACACATTAAAGGCATTTTATTTATAAATAAAAGAACGCTATTGTGTATAGAATCGAATTACACATTAAGTGATTTATGTACTTATCATGCGATATAAAGACAATAAATACTTTTTTAAATAAAAAGTGTTGAAATAAAAAATTATATGGCTTAATATAGCAAGTGTAGAGTGAAGTGAAGAAGCGCTCTTGTATAACAAAAACAAAACGAAGAAATAAAAACTGGAGACCGCTATGCAACAAGCAATCAGGGGCGCATACCCAACTATATGCAAGCACGACATCATCGGAACAATCGATGCATCAGTTATTATCACTGCAGATCAGACATTTGCAGTGTCTTGTGATCAAGCAATCGCTCTTATCACTGACAACAACATGAAAGAAGTTGTTGAGTTCTACGCACAAGATTTCCCAGCCATTAATCGATTCATCGCAGTTGCTGAAGAAGAAGTTTCTGGCATTCTTGAAGTCGCAATTTCGACAAAATCAGAAATTACTATTATTTATAAAAATGATATTAAGAGTGTTATTAATATAAATAAAATGGCTCCAGTAGATAAGTTTCTTCTGAAAACCAAGTATTCAGATAACCCTGCTGACTCTATCTGGCTACCAGCATCTTTGATCGCAAATCATATTCCACTGGAAATCTCCTATGAAGATGCAGTGCAGAAGATCATGGCTGCGAACGACAAGCTGGCAAAAGGCACTGTTAAAGAAGAGCTAAATACGCAGCTCAAGAAAATGCGCTCTACAGTAAAGACTATGAAAAGTATCTCTGGTGGTATCGAGATCAGCTCTGTTCACAATCTTGCAGACCAGATCCAGGCAAAGATCGAATCTGGTCAGAAAGGTATTTACATAATCAAGACGCCGACTGGCTCTTGTAAGACTTCTGCTGTATTGGAGCCGATGATGAAGTACGGCATCTACAACAATAAAAAGCCCGTTTACGTATCACACAGACGCTCAATCGTTGGCGCTACTATGTTGAATGAAGAAATTGCTCACTATGAAAAGGTGAAGCCAGGTACAGAGCAGGATTTGAAAGCTTTAAAGGTGGTAGTTAACTCAACTGTAAAATTGCACTTGGAAGAGTTTCTCGAAGAGTCAGAAGTAATCTGTATTGATGAAGCGAATCAGGTTCTCGATCACGTTCTGACGGGCTCTGTAGATGATCGCATTGGTACTTACGACAAACTGAAGGATCTGATCGCTAACACTGACACTGTTGTTCTTGCAGATGCAGATGCAAACAACGACCTGCTGCAATTGATCGCAAACAGCGGTCGCACAGATGTTGCTGTGTACGAAATAAATGCTGATCACAGCAATATTCGCTTGAGCGTAACTGATGCAGACTCTGTGCATGCATTGATTATGTCTACTGTAGCTGCTGGAAATAAAAGCTTGGTAGCGATGGACAACAAGAGAAACGCAGAGAGGTTATCGACGGGTATACGCAAAGCATTTCCAGGAAAATCAGTACTTACTATTACTCGTGACAGTATTGAAGGTAGCGCACAGCAAGCTTGGTTACAGAACCCAAACTTTGAATCGGAAAAGTACGATGTCGTTATATATTCTCCAGTTATAACAAGTTCCTTATCTATAACAAAAGATGTATTTTCAGAGAATTTTGGTGTATTTAGTGGAATTTTGGCACCCTCTGACTGTATGCAGATGCTTCGTCGTGATCGTACTGCAAAAGGATTTGTAATCGGCCTGCAGAATCCGAAAGAAGCTGATTTTCAGGGCGCAGATGCACGAGCAATAAAACAAGCACAAAGAGCTTTCGAAGAGATTAGTGAGTTCGATGAACTGACTATTTCTGTGACTACGAAGAAACAAGCTATGAAAAATCGCTTCTCTGGATCTTTCTGCTATAACGCTGAACTCGACGGCTTTAACGTACAGATCATTCGTGCAGACAGTAAAGTACAAGAAGAATCACAAAAGCTTCGAAAGAAGATGTCTCGTGCAGAACAAGCAGAGTACGTAGAAAACATCTTGAGCACAGAAGCTCTATCTCCAAACATGGTTCGAAAAGCTCGTGAGCAAGGCCTGGAAATGGATCAGAACACAGCATACAGCATACAGCGCTACGAGATTGAAAACTGCCTGCGCAAGAAAGAGATCGATATGGATGACATTACTCTTTATGGCCGTGGAGCTCTCAAGTATGTGCTTTGTAATATTTATATTACATCTGTGTCAGCATCTGCTTGTAAACGCAACGATAAGAATGAAGCAAACAAGGCTTTTCAGGACAAAACGCTATGGGAAGTACGCAACCGATTCTACAGTATGATTTTGGACACTCTGAACATCGATTTACAGAAAGGTGGCGAATTCACAAACGCTCAAGCAAGAGAGGTCTTGCAGGCTTTGCACGTAGAGAAACAACTGTGGAATAGCCTTGGTATCATGTCAGTCAAAAAGGCTTGGGGGAATGTAACTAGAGCGACTGGTACTGTAAATAAGATTCTTGAAAAAGTTTTTGGTATCAAAACCAGCGCAAAAGATGTAAACAAAAATGGTGATCGTCAACGCTTGTATGTGGTTCAAATGGACCGTTTGAATCGCGTGAATGAAGTGGTACGCCGCCGCCAAGGAGCATTCTGACGTGGTCAAGTAAAACTGGCCACCACTTTGTAGTCGTTCCTGTATTTTTGTTCTGTCTGGTTCGGCGATAACATCTCAGTTGCACTGATGTGGCCGAATATTCTACAGATGTAATCTGTTATCGCATGTTTGGCTTCTGAGAAAGAGACATAACCTGTTTCAGGTATCCATTCATGTTTCAGACTCCTGAAAAATCACTTCATGGGCGAGCTGTCCAAACAGTTTCCTCGGCGACTCATGCTCTGCTTAATTTGGTAGCGCGACAGTAATCGGCGGAACTTTAAGCTGGTGTACTGGCAGCTCTGATCCGAATGGAACATCAGTCCTTCAGGCTTTCCTCGTGGCTCATATGCCATCGTTAAAGCTTTCCCTGTCAATGACAAAGCCCATCCCACTGGTTTCCTCGCATATGTATCGGCAGTAGGGCGTAGGTTTACACCGACACCGATGTAGGTCATCTATGTCGGGTAATACTCGAAACAATTACCAGGGAAGCCTGAGTTGTATGAAAATCGACCAGATCCAAAATTATATTCTTAATTATCATCATGTTACGTTAGAATCTGATTCGTAATATGTTGTTTTTAAGAAGAGAAAATACACTTTATAAACTTGCGGCGAGTCAGTAGAATTGCCACTGGACTTTTTCTCCAGTAGCACAGCATCAGAGGTAGATCGGTAGTGCAAGTCAGGGATTATACAACGCGGTTTTCTGGACATGAAACCTTTCCTTTACGGTATGGATGGCTCTACAAAGCCGTTAAGGAAGTTAAGAATGGACGCAAGATTCGCTCTACTAACAAAGATGACATTGAACGCGCAGTAATAAACATGGGCGTTGGTAAGAACATGGTGAGCTCAATAAAATATTGGGCTGATGTGTGCCGCATCATTGAGACAAATAATGGTTCTGAGTCGCTGACGAAAGAAGGTAAGTATGTCTTTGGCGGTGATACAACGGGAGATCAGCTTTGCGGCGTTGATCCGTATATGGAAAACCCCGCTACAGTGTGGCTCATTCATTGGCTGATCAACTCTGATTACAAGGAATTATCTGCAACCCGTTGGTTTTTCAACTATTTCAATGGACAGCGATTTGATAAGAAGCAACTTCTAAAAGCACTGCTGGCAGACCTGGAAAGACGTCAACTATCAAATTTCTCTGAAAAAACCATCGAGAAGGATATCGACTGTTTGCTACAAACATACACACATCGAGTAGCTACTGGTCAAAAGATAACAGAAGACTCTTTCTCTTCCCCCCTAACAGAGCTTGGGCTTCTGCACAGTGGAGAAGGCAAGTCGGTTAGAGCAGAGCTCTGTGCTCATCAATCATTACCGAAAGAACTTTTCGCCTTTTGCCTAATTCAATACTGGAAAACGAATTTTGGTAACGTGACGACAGTGTCGTTCGATAATGTCCTGTCTTCACCTGGATCACCCGCACGAGTGTTTAGATTGTCTCAGAGTGCCTTAGGCGATTTAATTGATGCTACTCACAGTCTTACTGATGGAAGTATCAGCTGGACCGACACGCAGGGATTGAGAGGCGTTTTCTGCAAAGATATCAATATCTTAGACGAGTACAAAATTTTGGATCGAGTATACAAGGAAGCGTAATTATGATGTTAAAAGATCAATACTCGATCAATGTCCGCTATCAGCGCTCTACCCGCATAGACAGCGATCTAGATGTCAGCTTTTTTAATGGCCTCGTTTATCACGGTACTGCAGCTCAAACCTTGGGCACAGTTATAGACCAATTCAAACAAGCAAAGCAATCTACATTCACGATTACTGGCCCCTATGGTTCAGGCAAATCGACAATTGCCTTGCTAATGTCAGGGTTGCTGCACCCAAATAAAGAGATCCGCAAGGCCGCTAAAGAGGCAGTCGGCAACCCTAGGGAATGCTCAAAGCTTTATTCAGCCTTCGAGCTAAATCCAAATAAGGGTTCAGGCTGGCTAATCATTCGCGCAGTAGGGGGCATCGGGGATCCTGTCGGTGTAATTTGGACAGGAATTCAAGATGCACTTAAAGAGCATCCGAATACTACAGACCTACTGTTTGTAAGCCAGGATAAGCCTCAATCTGAAGTAGAGCTTCTTGAATATATTGACACCCTGATCCGAGAGGTTACGCCCTATGTTGATGGTGTTCTATTTATCCTCGATGAGATGGGCAAAGTATTAGAGAACATCAGTCGGCAGTCGGCAGATTTGCACCTTTTTCAAGATTTAGCTGAAAAGCTCAGTCGGGCCTCTCAAAGTGGAGTTTCCTGTGTATTTATCGGCTTATTGCACCAGGCGATGAGTGAATATGCTTCAGGACTGGGTATTGGTGTACAAAGTGAATGGGGTAAGGTTCAAGGCAGATACGCTGATATTCCTTATCAGGTATCCACCGATGAAACATTAGCCCTTATAGGCAAATCTATTGTTGGCAAAGAGCGTGAAGACCAACAATTACCATCTTCGGTTCTTAAGGCTGTAGAGGGGGCTTCGCTTAAGAACACGCCAGAGATTATTGAGCGTTTATGCTCCTGCCATCCACTTCACCCAACTTCAGCAATGCTGTTAGGCCCTCTGTCAAAAAGAAGGTTTAGCCAGAATGAAAGAAGCACATTCAGCTTCTTAAGCTCTCGTGAGCCGCATAGCTTCCAGCAATTTCTAGAGGAATCGCAGCCAGGGACTACCTATCGCTTATCAAATCTTTGGGATTACCTTGAGGCAAACCTTGAGCATCTAATAATAAATTCACCCGATGGCCATCCTTGGAGTCTTGCCGAAGATGCTCTTATGCGGGTCAGCAAACAACCCGACACAAAAGACATTCACCTCGAACTAATCAAAAGCATTGCTCTTATCAACCTGTTCGGGCGCAAGCATGGCTTCTATGCCAATGAAGAACTTATCAGAGCTTCTTTGGATCAGCACTCAAAAGAAATTACTCTAAGTGCCATTCAGGACCTAAAAAACTGGTCCCTAATAACAAAACGCAAGCACTTATCCGCTTGGGCGATATTTGAAGGCGCAGACATTGATGTTTCCGAACTAGCCGAGGCTAAAGTCGAGCAGCTAGGCCACGATGATTCCTGGATCGAGAGCCTTGGATATAGCAACCATGTCATTGCTAAAAGACACTACCACGAGTATGGCGTACTCAGGTGGATGTCTCAGAAACTGATAAGAAATACAGGGTATTTGTCATCTAAAGAGGCTTTTAACAATAAGGACGGCTCATATGCGTCATTTATAATGATTGCAGAGCCAATGACAAATGAAGCCTCTGACGTATCAATGAAGCAGCTTTCGATAAAGCTAAGCGACGAAGGCGTAGCTATTGCGTATTGTCCGAATCTAAGCGTAATTAAGAACACAGCAATCGAGGTCTATGCTTTACAGGAATTAGAACGAGAGCTACCTGAGCTGCAAAATGACAAAATTGCGCAGCGGGAGCATGAAGTACGCCTCGTAGAAACTACCAAAGCACTTGATGATGCATTTATTGAGGGATTTGAAACTGCAACCTGGTGGTTTAATGGTCGCCCGTACCCTAAACTGCCACTTTCTGTAATCGCGTCGGATATTGCTGATGGGCTGTATGATGAATGTCCGTCTATTTTCAATGAACTGATTGGCCGCACCAAAGTTTCGGGAACATCCGTATCAGCCCGAAAGAAACTGATGATGGCAATGATTGAAGATAGCAACCAAGAAGATTTAGCGATTGACGGCTTCCCTCCCGAAAAGGCTATCTACCTTACATGCCTCAAAAACCTTGACCTTCATGGCCAAAATGAGGATGGCAGTTTTGGATTTAGAATTCCAAAGTCTGGACAAATTAAGTCTCTATTTGGTGCCGCTGACAAACTGATAAAGAGCGAAAGCGAGTCCATTGTTACGCTTGACCAGATTTTTAGTCTTTGGAAGAAATCCCCTTACGGTGTGGCAGATGGGGCCATTCCCGTATTAATGCTGGCAATGCTGTTGAGTCAGGATGAGAACCTGGCGTTCTATGACAAGGATTCAACAAACCAATATGTATATGTACCAGATATTGATGAGGTGATTGTCAACAAACTGGCTAAGTCGCCAAAAGATATTGCTGTTCGCTACTTCGAAGTTACGGGCGTCAAACGCCAATACATCAGCAGCATGGCCACCTTGGCGTCTCAACGGTTTGATCGAGATGTACCCGAGTCAGCACTTGCGATTGCCAGACCAATAGTGACATTTGTTCACCAGCTACCTCAATGGGTTAAGGTGACAAGAAAGCTCTCATCACAAACAACAGCTTTTAGGGATTTAGTCCTAAAGGCCAATGATCCATACCAGCTACTTCTTGAAGACTTTATTTGTCTATTTGGCTTAATGGATACACCTGAAAGCGAGCATACTGAGCAAATTCAGAAGCAACTTACGTCCTGTTTAGATGAACTTAAATCTAAACAAACAGAGCTCCTGAATACGTTCGAGATAGCTATTCAAAGTGAGCTGGGCAGCATTGACGAAACTCTCGTAGGGCAGTGTACTAAGGTCAAAGAATTAGCTGCTGACTACCGAATGCAGTCCTTTGCCCAACGAATGGGATCGTGCATAAGCAACAAAAATTGGCTTATTAATGTCATTGCGCTCGTTGGTGGCACCCCTGAAAGAAACTGGAATGACGTTTCGCTTTCAAAGGCGAAAGAAGAACTTCATGAATTTTGCCAACGATTTAAGCGAATAAGTGTGTTCGCATCGCAAGCCAGTGATGCCGAGCACGAGGGAGCTAAGTCGATCGCTCTTGTTATAGGTGACGGGCAGGGGGCTCAGGAATACGTACGCCACATTTCAATCTCCGAATCTGCTCACTCGAAGGTTGACGAAGTATTGGTTCACCTGCGTGAAACAATGAACTCCTCAGGCCTCAATGAAGATATGCAAGCATTAGCTTTACAAGAAGCACTCAAGCAACTGATGACGGAATATCAACCACCCGCATGCGATATAAAGGGATGAGTAAGTGACCATAAAGCGCAAACAAAAGCATGTGCTAGGATTATCTGGCGGCAAGGATAGTGCTGCATTAGCTCTATATATGCGGGATAACTATCCTGATCTAGATATTGATTATTTCTTTACAGACACAGGGAAGGAACTACCAGAAGTCTATGAGTTTCTTGACAAGCTTGAAGCATACCTTGGTAAAGAAATCATTCGATTGAATGATGATAAAGGTTTCGATTATTGGCTTAATCAATACAACCACTTCCTACCATCTGGCCACCAGCGCTGGTGTACGGTGCAAATGAAATTGGTCCCGTTTGAAAAATGGGTCAAATCCTACCTAGATGATGGATATGAAATTGTTAGCTATGTCGGTATACGCGCGGATGAGCCATATCGAGACGGGTATGTACCAACACAAAAATTCCTGACAATAAAAATGCCATTTGCCGATGATGGGTTGGTTAAAGCTGACATTCTCACCATTCTAAGATCAACAGGGGTGGGGCTGCCAGCATATTACGATTGGAGATCTCGGAGTGGGTGTACGTTTTGTTTTTATCAACGAAAAATCGAGTGGGTTCGCTTAATGGAAAGACACCCAGAACGATTTGAAGAAGCAAAAGCCTACGAGAAGAACGCATGTGAAAACTCTACTCGTGGCGAGAGCTATTATTGGATGGGCAAGAATGAGCCTCTCAGTACTCTCGAAGATCCCAAAAGGATACAGCAAATCAAGGAAGATCACCTAAAAAGACGTGAGCGATACTTTAAAAAGAAGCGTCGCAATTCACTGATAGAAGACGAGAAGCTTATTGAAATGCTAGATTTGGATGCTATCTATGATGATATTGAAGGAGCTGGAGCGTGCACAACGTGCTATAAGTAAAGTACTTCAGTAAAAGCTCTCTGATTATTCCAAAAATAAAGAGAAAATGATTTTATGTTTCGTCGTGCAATCATGGAGCTGGAGACTGTAGATAAAACTGTGTAACTGCCTATTATTGAGCCAGCAATGGCTAAGGATAGGCAGTATGGACAAGCAAC
>NZ_JADEYS010000008.1 GCF_015209595.1 Pontibacterium sinense
GTTGCTTGTCCATACTGCCTATCCTTAGCCATTGCTGGCTCAATAATAGGCAGTTACACAGTTTTATCTACAGTCTCTTCAGACCCGATCTGACAGTTTCCGACCAATCAGGATTGTGACTGTCAGGTCAAAAACAGTTCAGCTTCTTCTCCTGCCAGACCGTTTTCCCATCAAGCATTGTTTCCTTCGGTGCTTTGTCACAGCACTCCCATCCCTAATGGGTACGTTCATTGTTGAATAATCGATCTATATATCCAGACCTTTCTGAAGTTCATCGATGCTTTCATATAGTTTTACGGAAAGTCGATCTGATCAAACTCCTACACAATCGTCTTGTCGAAGCGTTCACTGATTCTGTTGGTTTTCGTATGCCTATGTCGAGATATGGTGATTTCTGGTGTACGGGGAAAGACGGAGAGGATGGCATATCCTGTTGATTGATATCGCCAGATCAACAACCAACAGAAGAGTGATACGCCATGACGAAGTTTACCCTGACAGCAGCCTCACAACCAGATTACAGTGCTATCGATCCGCTTTTCGAATTGCTCCGCTCGGGAGCGCGTCAATTGATTGCCCAAGCGGTCGAAGCGGAGTTACAGGCCCTACTCGACCAGCATGCCAATGTGCGACTATCCGATGGTCGACAGGCGGTGGTCCGCAACGATCACTTACCAGAGCGGACAGTACAAACTGGCATCGGGGATGTTGAGGTCAAAGTACCTAAAGTGCGCGATCGTAGTGGTCAGGAATCAGGTTCAACAGCAATCTTCTGCCTCCTTATCTCAAGCGAGCGCGCAGTATTGAAGAGTTACTTCCCTGGTTGTACCTGAAGGGTATCTCCACTGGTGACTTTCAGGAATCACTGGTGACGTTACTAGGTGATCAAGCCAAGGGGCTATCGGCCAATACAATATCACGACTCAAGAGCCAGTGGCTGGAAGAGCCATAGTCAATGGCGATGCCGCTATCTGATTGCAGAACGCTACGTCTACTGGTGGACTGATGGGATTTACAGCAATGTGCGCATGGATGACCGGCTCTGTTTGTAGGTGATTATTGGCGTGACAGAACAGGGGCGAAAAGTGTTGGTGACCGTTGAAAATGGCTACCGTGAGTCGACGGCGAGCTGGGAAGAGTTGTTGTTAGGTCTGCGTGAACGCGGCCTTGAAACATACCCAAAGTTGGCGGTGGGTGATGGTGCTCTGGGATTTTGGAATGCAATGGCGAAGACGTATCCTTCAAGTCGTCACCAGCGATGCTGGGTGCACAAGACGGCGAATGTGTTGAATAAACTCCCCAAGTCTATACAGCCAAAGGTCAAGGAGGCGCTGCATGACATCTGGATGGCAGCCACGCGGGACGAAGCACATGGGGCTTTTGATCGAGCCTTGGTAAGGTTCAACCCTAAAGACGCCAAGGCCATGGAGTGCCTGGCCAAAGACCGGGACGAGTTGCTAGCGTTCTACGACTTTCCCGCGGAGCATTGGGCGCATATTCGAACGACCAATCCGATCAAATCGACCTTCGCGACAGTCCGCTTACGCACGAAACGATCCCGTAACTTCGGTTCTCGGGAGGCTACATCTGGCGATTAATGATATTGATCACACCAAGACCAAGGTGAAGTCACCCCTGACTAATGGCATCTGCGAGCGCTTTCATAAGACGATTTTGCAGGAGTTTTACCAGGTAACTTTCCGTAAGAAACTCTATGGAAGCATCGACGAACTCCAGAAAGATCTGGATATATGGATCGAATATTAAAACAATGAACGTATTCATCGGGGAAAAGTGTGCTGCGGAAGAACGCCGAATGAGACATTACTTGATGGGAAATCGGTCTGGCTGGAGAAGAAGCTGAACTGATTTTGACCTGACAGTCACACCCTGTGAGTCGGTAACTGTCAGATCGGGTCTGAATTAGTTCAATAAATCATTCTATAGGGCTCGGAGCGTTAGTTGCTGCTCTATAAGAGCCTTATAAGCGCCGATATGTTCCACACCATACAGCCCTGCATTTAAATCATGGATGTCCTGCTGAGCCAATATCCCCAATCTCAATAGTTGTTCCACCGTGGTATCCAATCCCTGTACCACCTCTTCGAGGAACTCATCCGCTTTTGAGTAGCTGGGCTGCGATTCAGCAGGTGTGCGATCTGAATGCGTATTCAGTTAGACGCCAATGGAAATCCGATACCTGCTGAAGTCTAACAGCAAGTATTCTGGTGTTTTACCAAAGTATCCAGATCAAAGTAGCCCTAGGCGTCATTAGCGATATTGCCTATCCCCTACCAATACTCGACACTACCATTCAAAAAAAACGGCGGGAAGCCGGTGACGTGTGCTCAGGGATGTGAGCAAGCCTCTAGTACTGTTTTCTCACATCATCTAATAAATATATCAGTCCCGTTTTTTCATTTTCTAGAGGTGGATAGGTTTGCATTTTCTTCGTGATTTATTTCCAAGCGTATCTGATATGAATTATCAGATGCATGGGGTGGAGTTTAAGTGGTAATCCTCCCATGGTTAACTGACGCCAAAAGTAAAGATTGAGCCACTTGATGGACTGCCAGATGAGTCTCAGTCAGTCGACCGTGAGATATCAGTCTGCACTGAAAGCGGTGTGAATGCCGATGGGATAAGATGATGCGCTATTGACTGTACAGGAATTTGCACATAAAATTGTTGTACAAGTTTTTGTACGGTCATATGAGATCTTAGGTTGTCCTTGCGTTAACTAGTCTTAGTTAACCGCTTATCTCGCTAATAAGTGTGGGCGGCAATGCGAAAATGGAAAACTTGGTAAATTCGGGGAAAAATCTAGTGAACGTCATTTCATATAGTGATGCCCGTGCCAGCCTTAAGGCGGTAATGGATACTGTATGTGATTCGCATGAAGCTGCAGTGGTAACCCGGCAGAAGGGTGATGATGTTGTGATGCTCTCGAAAGAAGATTACGACAGCATTATGGAAACCCTCTATCTGCTGAAAAGCCCTGCGAATGCGGGTCGCCTGATGGAATCTGTTGCACGTATTAAGGCGGGTCAGGCTACAGAACGAGATCTGATCGAGGATGATTCAGAGTAAATTATTAGTTTTACAGTGGGATGATCATGCTTGGGAGGATTACCTCTACTGGCAGAAAACTGATAAGAAAACGTTAAAACGTATTAACGAGCTTATCAAAAGTACACGCCGAGGGCCTTTCGAGGGGTTAGGTAAACCCGAAGCTTTAAAGGGAGATCTCTCCGGCTTCTGGTCCCGCCGCATCGACCGAGAACATCGTATGGTATACACGGTGCAAGACGGAGTGCTGATTATAGCGGCATGCCGTTATCACTATTCGTAATAACCAGAAGGGGCTTAGGCCCCTTTATTTTGTTCCTGCACCGAATCTAAAAGGTCATGCCGAGCGGCTGTTTTTATTTTCTATCGATCCTTTCAACGCTTTTCCATGTCGCGTATTTACGCACTAAAATTACCGGTCAAACGCCTAGGTACGTTCTGTGTTTGAAGGCTTATGCTTTCTCTAAAACTCTCCGATTTCAATGCATAGAGCACATTAGAGAGCACGATCGATCAATACATCCAAAAAGCATCATGTTCATTGATCTGGTCGCTGTCTTTTTCTACGACGAAAGGCTATAAAGCAGCCCTGAATACGTAGCCACCTTAATGGAGTTGAAAATGTCCCCCCGAATTGCCTGTAGTCCAGAAGATGCTGTTTCCTCAATCAAAGATGATGAAGCGATCTGGACGCACAACATGGCTGCAACACCTGTGGTATTGCTGAAAGGCTTGGCTAAGCACGCGCTGTCGCGTCGCAATCTGACCTTGATGCAATTGCATACTGAAGGTGAGGGGGCCGAGCTGATGGTATCTCCTGAGTTACGTGGTCACCTTCGTTGTCGCTGCTATTTTGTTAGTGCTGCGACACGTAAAGCGGTCCAGCGGGGGGATGCTGATTATGTTCCGATGTTATTGGCGGAAATTCCAAAGCTGATTCGCCGCGGTGAGCAGCGGGTTGATACCGCGATCATTCAGGTGAGTCCGCCAGATGCACACGGTAACTGTTCGCTCGGTATCTCGGTTGAAGCAACTCATGCGGCGTTGGAGAAAGCGGGTAAAATTATTGCCCATATCAACCCGAATATGCCGCGTACTCACGGTGATGGCATCGTCGCTTACAAAGACTTTCATACCGTGTACGAAGAAGCAGCTCCGCTGAGTTGCCACGAACCGGCAGCGCAAAGCGAGATTTATAAAGCGATTGGCCAGCATGTGGCTGATCTCGTGCAGGACCGCGACTGTATCCAGACCGGTATTGGCGCGATCCCTGATGCGGTACTCGCGTGTCTGGGTGATCGAAAGGATCTGGGTGTTCACACCGAAATGTTTTCAGATGGTGTGCTGCCCTTGGTTGAAAAGGGTGTGATTACCGGTGCGTATAAGAAGAACCATGCGGGCAAGATTGTCACTAGTTTTGTTGTGGGCAGCCAGAAACTGTATGACTTCGTAGATGACAACCCGATTGTCCAGTTTTTGGATACCGAGTATGTAAACGATATGCGCAGCATCCAGCGTAACCCACAAGCGATGTCGATTAACAGTGCACTTCAGGTGGATCTGACCGGTCAGGTTTCAGCCGATTCGATGGGAACGAAAATCTTCTCGGGTTTCGGCGGTCAGATCGATTTCGTTCGTGGTGCGTCTTTGTCTGAAGGTGGTCGTGGTGTGATTGCGCTGCCATCCACTGCAGCAGGTGGCACGATCTCGCGTATCGTAACGACACTGAACGATGGTGCAGGCGTGGTGACCACCCGTGCACACGTACACTACGTTGCGACTGAATACGGTATTGTGAGTCTGCGTGGGCGCAGCCTGCGTGAACGTTCACGTGATTTGATCGAGATTGCGCATCCGGACTTCCGTGAAGCGCTAAATCGCGAAGCATTTGATAAGTTGCGCCTGAGCTTTAACTGATCGCAGCGAACGCCCCTGATAGCTAAGACTATTGGGGGCCGTTATCCCACTGCAGTGAATTGGATGCGTCCTGCATCCTGCGCATAAACACCCTCAGACTCCGTTCCCGAACTTTTCTTTTCCGATAAAGCCTAACCTTAAACACAGCATGCATTTTTATAGATGTGAGCATCGTTATGGGTGTGACTAAGTGGTTTATCGGCGTTTTGCTTTTGCTCTTTTCTGTGGCGTTGGCGCAGGGTGGAGAACGTCGCCCTCTGCTTGAAGTACAGAGGGATGATGTGGCACGGATCTACAATGTACGTGTGGAGCAGAGGAATGATGATCGCTGGCAATTACGCGGCCGTGTGACCCGCACCTTAAGGGATACCAAGGTGCCACAGGGGCAGATTGTTACGGTGGTCTATAACAAGAAGGGAAAATCACTGTACACACTAACCTCTGATTACAAACCCGGGTTTGTGCATCGGAAGAAGAAACGCGCGTCCTATTTTACGGTTCGATTTCCCGACAAGCTGGATCTGAAAAACAGCCGGATTCGTGTCTATTACCTCGGAGATGACGGCGGTGCCAAAAGCACTACATTAAAGAGGGATTATCCTTGAGACGTGCCGCCATTAAATCGATAAACGCCCGCACTTTTGCCGACGAGTGACGCCCCTCGCGATGGACGATATGGATCGGTTCGGGTGGTGGTTCGTATTCGGGCAAGATGATCTGCAAACGTCCTTCAGACAGCATGCCGGCGACTTGATATGACAAGACGCGGGTCAGGCCAAATCCGCTGGCCGCGGCTTCGATCGCGGCGTCGTTGGTGGTGACTTTGAGTTTGGGTCGCACCTGAACCTGAAGCTCTTTCTGAGCGTGGTGAAAGCGCCAGTTACCCGATGCGGTTTCTGACATAGTGCCAGCCTGTGAAGTCACGATCCGATGATGAATCAGTTCCTGGGGGTGTTTCGGTGTCCCTTCCAGAAACAAATAGCTGGGAGATGCGACCAGCACTTTACGGACAGATCCGACCCGCAGTGCCCGCATAGTTGAATCGGGCAGAGCTCCTATTCTCACGCCAACATCCAGCCCTTCTTCCATGAGATTCACCACGCGATCCAGCAACAGTGCGTCCACTTCCATCTCTGGATACCGGTTTAGGTATTCCAGTACACCGGGCATGACATGCAGACGTCCGAACATCACCGGCGCTGTAATCGATAGATGACCACGCGGTTCGGCGTTGATCCCTGCGGCAGCATCATCAGCGGCTTCTACTTCGGCAAGAATCCGACGACAATCCTCCAGATACCGTTGTCCCGCTTCAGTCACACGTACATAACGGGTCGTGCGATTGAGCAGCTTCACACCCAGTGAATCTTCCAGTGCTGCAACGACACGGGTGACGGCTGGTGGCGATATCTTTAAACGACGGGCCGCCGCAGCAAAACCTTCCCCTTCGGCAACAGCGACGAAGACCTGCATCTGGCGAAAACGATCCATTCATTATTCCATATTTAGTAATAATTAATTTCAATTTTAGGTGATTCTTGCGCTGAATGGAATTTGGCATAGTGGTTACAGACGCAGGGGAATGAACGCGATTTCCCGCTTAGTTACCGATGGTGAACCGGCCGTCAGCAGAGTGAGGATTGATCGATGGGACATAAATTTGCAGAGATCGCATTTACGCCGATTATTCGCGAACTTCAGGTCGAGTTAGGTAGCCGTACCTTCTATGCCGAGATGGATCGAGGGGCGGACTATAACCATCAGCTGACAGCGCGTGAAGCTCAGTTCATTGCTGCCCGTGACAGCTTTTATATGGCCAGTGTGACCGAAACAGGCTGGCCCTATATTCAGCACCGTGGCGGCTTACCCGGGTTTATGAAAGTACTGGATGAGGGCCGGATTGGGTTTGCTGACTATAGCGGTAACCGACAGTACGTCAGCACCGGCAATTTTAGCCATGACAGTCGAGTTGCCCTGTTCTTTATGGATTATCCCAACCGACGTCGGCTGAAAATGCTGGGACGGGTCACGGTCGTATCACCGGAGGATCAGGATACGCTCGCCCAACTCGCCGATTATAACTATCCAGCTCAGATCGAACGTGGCTTTGTGATTGATGTGGAAGCCTTTGACTGGAACTGTCCGCAACATATTACCCAGCGATATACAGCTGAAAATGTGGAAGCGTTGTTTAAACCGCTGAAAGAGGAAAATCAGCGTCTGCGGGCGAGTCAGTCAATTCAGGCCTGCAGGGTGATCGGTGAAGGCGCTCTGGAAGTGGTCATCAGTGGTATCCGTCAGCTCACACCCCGAATCAGAGAATACGAACTGCGTGACCCCCAAGGTCGCCAGTTGCCTGAATTTGAAGCTGGTGCTCACCTTACCGTACCGGTGACACAGGAGAACGGAGCGCTGGATACCCGTCACTATTCGATTACCTCGGACCCGCAACAGCGCAGTTACTATCAGATTGCGGTCCTGCGGGAAGATCAAGGGCAGGGCGGCAGCTTGGCGGTGCATTCTGGTTACCAGCTTGGAAACACTCTGCGCATTGAGCCACCGAAAAATCACTTTGCCCTGCATGATGATCATCGTCCCGCAGTGCTGATCGCAGGGGGCATTGGAATCACCCCCATCCACGCGATGATCCATTCACTGAGTAGCCGCAATACCCCGTGGCATCTGCATTATGCAGGCCGAAGTCTCAGAGAGATGGCATATAGCGAACCACTTCAGGCATGGGGTGAGCAGGTGACTTTTTATCCCGCTGATGAACAGCAACGCTTGTCTGCGGAGCAGGTTTTACATAATGCCACTGACGATACGGTGTTTTATGTGTGTGGGCCGTCCCGCCTGATTGATTCAGTTATCGCGAACGCAGATGAGCTGGGTATTGATCCGCAGCGAATCCGGTTTGAGCGTTTCTCTGCCGGGGAGATCTCTAATACGCACGCCATTGAGATCACGTTAAGCCGCAGCGGCAAAGTCATCGAAGTGAGTCCAGAGGAAACTGTTCTGGATGCCATGCTGAATGCCGGAATTGATGCACCGTTCAGTTGTAAAAGTGGTGCCTGTAAAACCTGTGCCGTGGAGATCTTAAAAGGCGAGGCGGAGCACCATGATTCAGTCCTGAGTGAAGAGGAACGGAGTGAGCAGAACCTGTTTTGCCCCTGTGTCTCACGTGCGAAGACGAACAATCTGACCTTGGACATCTAAGACACGATCAATATAGAGGTGATCTTGCTCCCACGGTCCGAGTGGGCATGAAGACAGTACTGAATAACATCACAGACACACATTATGCGGCGATATAAACCACCGTATGGGTTCCCACGGAGGACCATGGGAACCAGGGGCAGATATTACATGTCGTTCCCACGCTCCGCGTGGGCATGAAGACAGTACTGAATAACATAATAGACACACAGTATGCGGCGATATAAACCACCGTATGGGTTCCCACGGAGGACCATGGGAACCAGGATCAGATGTTACATCTCGTTTCCACACTCCGCGTGGGTATGAAGACAATACTGAATAACATCACAGACACACATTATGCGGCGATATAAACCACCGTATGGGTTCCCACGGAGGACCATGGGAACCAGGGGCAAATGTTACATCTCGTTCCCACACTCCGCGTGGGTATGAAGATAATACTGAATAACATCACAGACACACATTATGCGGCGATATAAACCACCGTATGGGTTCCCACGAGGACCATGGGAACCAGGGACAAATGTTACATCTCGTTCCCACGCTCCTGCGTGGGAATGCAGACGGTTCCAATGTTCACGGATGTCAGAGCTTAGATTCTGTGCATCTACACGGGCTTGAATAATCAACCCCGCCCCATAACCACCAACTTTTGGTAAAAGCAATTTGGAGAACCTGTTATGACAACCCGTAAACTGCACCGTCATGTACTGTCGGGCCATGCCCATCGTGCTGAACTGTTTCTTTCTCTGCTGGGCCTGGAAGCGGAAATGATCGATGTCGATCTGATGAATGGTGCTCATAAAGAGCCAGAGTTTCTGGAGATGAATATCTTTGGACAGATTCCGGTGCTGGAAGATGGCGATACGGTGATCTCTGATGCCAACGCGATTCTGGTGTATCTGGCACAGAAATACGACGGCAGTGGACGCTGGTATCCAACGGATGCAGAGACCGCTGCAGCCGTTCAGCGTTTTCTGTCGGTTGCAGCAGGGCAGGTCGCCAGTGGCCCGGCATCTGCGCGTTTAGTGAATGTATTTGGTGCAACGCTGGATCACGACCGTGCGATCTCGATTGCCCATGCGATCCTGACGATTCTGGATCAACACCTTGAGGGACGAGACTGGCTGGCGGGTGATGGGGCAACCATTGCGGATATTGCTAATTACTCCTACATCGCACATGCACCGGAAGGTGATGTTTCTCTGGAGCCCTATGCCAGTGTCCGCAGCTGGTTAGCGCGTATTGAGGCACTGCCCGGGTTTGTTGCCATGCCGGTATCTGCGGCGGGCCTCAATGCCTGATCATTATTTAATACGATTGGTAACAGCGTAGAGGCCATCATCTGCACTGTTACACTTAAATGAAATTTATAAGGGTAAACCCTTGGTTTTTCTTGATGTCCCTTGCGTTCTGAGACAGACTAGCTGAATCAGAAAGTGTGTGGCTGGAGCTTGCTTATCGTATCCATCGGATACGTCATTCCCGTCGCAACAGAAATAAAGCGTTAGAGCGTTAAGGGGCAGAATATGTTTATCAACGGTGAATGGATCAAATCCGACAACACCTTCGCAGTGTTTAATCCGGCCAATGGTGAAGAGATTGGACAGGTGACAGATGGCAACCGTGAGGATGCCAAGCGGGCCATTGATGCCGCACAGGCTGCGTTACCCACCTGGTCTGCACTGACGGTGTACCAGCGTTCGGATTACCTGCGCCGCGCCTACGAGCTGATGATTGAGCGTAAAGCGGACCTTGCCGCACTGATGACCAAAGAGCAGGGCAAGCCGATTAAAGCGGCGATGGCAGAAGTACAGTACGGTGCGGATTACCTACTGTGGTTTGCCGAAGAGGTCAAACGTAGTTACGGTGAAACCATTCCTTCTGCACGCTCCGATCAACGCTTTCTGGTGCATCGTCAACCGTTGGGTGTTGTCGCTGCCGTGACCCCCTGGAACTACCCTGTGTCGATGATCACCCGTAAAGTTGCGCCAGCCATTGCCGCGGGATGCACGATTGTGCTGAAACCGGCTGAGGCGACACCGCTATGCGCAATCGCAATCTTTGAAATTCTGCAGGAAGTGGGCGTGCCAGCCGGTGTGATCAATCTGGTGACTAGCAATACACCGGGACCGATTGGGGAAGAGTTCTGCACCAATCCGGTGGTCAAAAAGCTGACCTTTACTGGCTCCACTGCAGTGGGTAAAAAACTGGCGCAGGATGCCGCACCGCAACTGAAACGTGTGTCCATGGAGTTAGGAGGGCACGCGCCGTTTATCGTCTTTGATGATGCCGATCCGATCCATGCGGCGAAAGGCGCAGCACTGGTGAAATTCCTCAACACCGGACAAGCTTGTATCAGCCCTAACCGTATCTTTGTACAGCGTTCCATTATCGAGCCGTTCCTGGCTGAGTTCGAAAACCGTATCGCCAAAATGCGTGCCGGGAGTGGCACCGAACAAGGCGTGAATATTGGCCCATTGGTGAATGAAGCGGCGGTGAATAAGGTAAATAATCAGGTCGTTGATGCAATGGAGAAAGGTGCCAAACTGCATGCCGGGGGTAAAGTGCTTACCGAAGGAGGATTAGAAAAAGGTAACTTCTATGCTCCAACACTGCTGAGTGGTATCACTGAAGAGATGCTGATCTACCGTGAAGAGACCTTCGGTCCGGTGGCTGCGGTGATTCCGTTTGATACACAGGAAGAGGTTCTGGAAAAAGCCAACGATACCAATTACGGCTTAGCCGCGTATGTGTATACCCAGAATATGTCCCGTGCGATGCGCATGTTTGAAGGCCTACACTTTGGCATGGTGGGCATTAACGATATCAATCCAACCAGTGCTGCGGCACCGTTTGGCGGGATGAAAGAGAGTGGGCTTGGTCGTGAAGGTGCGCGTGAAGGCCTGATGGAATATTACGAAACGAAGTTGGCGGGTATTTCGATTTAGTCCAGACTGAAGACCAAACCGTAACTATTTAGCAGGTACTTCAGGTGCCTGCTAAATGTGGTATCTGGAAGGTGATTCATTCACCTTCTATATCGTATTTTATTGTATGAGATACGTATCAGATATTGGTTTAAACCCCACCGATTCCCCCCCGACAACCTATCTATTTAGGGGCATGCACGCTTAGGTGTCCATCTGATTTGTTATAAGGCAAGGGATTTATAGCTATTTCAGTTCTTAATAAGCGCCCCTTTTGGATGTCTGTCCCATACCCTTTCGGGGGCATTTATTGCGCCGATTTGTGAAAAAACCTTGTGAGACAACCCCTTAAAAAACCCTGTATTAAACAGGTGTTTTGACGCCGGTATTGCTGAGCCAGATCAACGGGTTTAATGATTTAACCTATTGAATTTAATAGATTGATCATGCAGTATCGAGCTTACATTCTCCCTGGAATATGTGCTGGTTTGTTAAACCGCTTTCAGGTGCAGAATGCCCGTCGTCCGTTGGTGGAGTTTGCACTTGAGTAGTAACAAGGCAATACCCGGTGTATCAACAAAAAACAGCGTTATTCAATCCCTATTGCTTCCGGTTGGGGCTATCTTCTTTATCTCTGTTCTGGTGGTGGGTTACCTCTGGACCAGCAGTGAGTTTAGAAAGCTGGATGAGGAGAATCAGCGCTATGAATTGGAATACCTCGAAAATCAGAAAGTCGTGCTGCGCGCAGAGGTTCAGCGCGTCAAATCACTGCTGCTGCGTGAAAAAGCGAATGCCGAGTCGCAGCTCAAAAGCTCGCTGAAAGAGCGTATTGATGATGCGTATCTGATCGCCTCCAGTATTTATGAGCGTAGTAAAAACCGTTATTCAGATGATGTGATTCAGCACATGATCATCGCTGCGCTGCAAGATATGCGTTTGAAAGATGACGGTTATTACTTCATTACCACGCTGGACGGTGAGATGAAACTCTACCCACCTGATGATTCTGTTATTGGCCGCAGTGCAAGGGATGCGTTTAATGCCAACGGTGGTGATGTCGTGTTTCGAATGGGTGAACTGGCTAAACAGCAAAAAGAAGGGTTTATCAGTTATCCGTGGGCGCGCGCCGGTTACGTTGGAGAGGAACACCGTAAATTCAGTTACATCAAGCGCTTTAAACCTTACGACTGGGTCATTGGAACGGGCGCATATCTCGATAACTTTGAGGAAGAGATCAAGCATCAGATCTTCAGGAAAGTTTCTGAAATCAGTTACGGTACCCGAGAAGAAGGTTACTTCTTTATCAACTCCTATGACGGTGATCTGTTCGTGACCAACGGACAGTATTTTGCGGGTAAGAAAAATATCTGGGATGTCGAAGACGCGCGAGGCCAGAAAGTGGTGCAGGCAAACGCTGCGCTGGCGAAGGAGAATCCAGAGGGTGGATTCAGCACGTATTTCTGGAAAAAGAACACCGATGAAGTTGCCGAAAAAATATCTTACGTACTGGGGATGGATGAGTGGGGAATCTTTATCGGTTCCGGGGCTTATCTTGATACGGTGCGTAATGAGCTTAAACGTCGCGAATCGCTATTAGCGGAACAGGTGAAAGTTCGTATCTACAGCGCCGCATCAGTATTAGGGATTGCGCTGTTGGTGGTGCTGGCTGCGATGTGGCTGATAGGCCATCGTTTGGCGCGTAATATTCGTCTGATTCAGTGCAGCTTTGAACATTCCGCCACCAGTCGCCAGCATATTGATATTGAAGATGTGTACTTTGATGAGTTTCGCTCATTGGCGGCCAGTGCGAACGACATGATCGATGGCCTGAACCAACAGGCAGAAGAGCTGAGACATCGGGTATTACACGACCAGCTGACATCGTTACCCAATCGATTGCAGGGCGCGAGCCACCTGAATCAGATGATCGAGCGCTCCATTAATACTCAGGCCGTTGTCGCGCTGCTGTTTATTGATCTGGATAATTTTAAAGAGATCAACGACACCTTAGGGCACTCTGCGGGTGACGAGCTGCTACAGAAAGTGTCACTGCGTCTGCAACGAGTGGTGCGTGAGGAAGATATCGTTGCGCGTTTGGGTGGAGATGAGTTTACGGTGATTACCGGTTTGCTGAACGAGCGAGCTGACGCTGCGGTGATCGCGGATAAGTTGCTCAGCGCTTTCCAAAAACCGTTCTCAATTGAAAGTACAGAACTGCATGTGACAGCCAGTATCGGTATTAGCATGTTCCCGGATGATGGCTTGGACGCTGAAATCTTGCTGCGAAATGCAGATTCTGCCATGTATGAGGCCAAGCGGGATGGCCGCAACGGTTTCCGTTTTTATACCCCGGATATGACGGTTGAAGTTCGTCAGCGGGTGATGATGATGGATGAGTTACGTGAAGCCATCGAGAAGCAACAGTTCTTGCTGCACTTTCAGCCTCAAGTATGCCTGACGACGGGCGAAGTGATTGGCGCTGAGGCGCTGGTACGCTGGATGCATCCAGAGAAAGGGCTGATTCCTCCGAATGACTTTATTCCTTATGCGGAGTCGAGCGGCCAGATCGCTCAGATCGGGGAATGGGTACTCATGGAAGCTTGTACCAAAATGTCGGAGTGGCGGGCTCAGGGCTACAATCTACGTAAAGTGGCGGTCAACATCTCCAACCAGCAATTGCGGCGTAAATCACTGGTGATGCTGGTTAAGCAGGCGCTTGCTGACACGAAGTGTCAGCCCGAGACGTTAGAGCTGGAGATTACGGAAAGCACCTTGATGCAGAATCCGGAAGATATGGTCGAAGAGCTGGTGCAGTTGAAGGCACTTGGCGTCAGTCTGGCGATTGATGATTTTGGTACGGGCTACTCATCATTGAGCTATCTGAAGCAGTTACCGATCAACAAGCTGAAGATAGACCGGTCGTTTGTGCGTGATCTGGATGTGGATGAAAACGATCGGGCGATTACCCGTGCGATTATCGCCTTGGGCAAAAGTTTGAATCTGACCGTGATTGCGGAAGGCGTAGAGTACGCATCACAGGTTTCGTTTCTGGCGTCTGAACAGTGTGAGCAGATTCAGGGCTATTTATACAGTAAGCCGCTGCCAGAAGAGGCGTTCCTTGCATACCTGAAAGAGCACAAATCCCGTCGGGAGGAGATGGCAGAGTGGATCTGACCCTCTGCCATGGTTGGCGGTGACGACTTAGATCTCGTCGCTGCCATCAATCCAATGCAGTGCTTGCAGAAACTGTGAGCCGGTAAAGTGACGTGTCTCACCACTGACGATCAGATCGCCGATTTTGGCGAGCCAGTTGATCCAGTCCGCATCACCGACGACCGCCAGGCGGATGAAGTCATTTCGATGAGCCATACCAAACTTTGCATCTTCCCATAACGCAGCTGCTTCAAATCCGGTAAAACCGTGATCCAGATACAACAGTACGCGTACCTTCTGGTGAGCTTCGACTTTCTCTTCCACCATCGGAATGAAGATGTCCTGATAATCCTTCGCTGTCAGTGTATCGGTGGCCTGAACAACGATAAGATCACCTGCGGTTTCCGGTAAAACGTAAAGCATGGCTATGACCTTCTGTAAGTCTGTTTGGGCGGGGATTATACGCACTAATCTAATGATAGACAGTGATCGAACGTCCTATGCAGATGCTTTTATTTAACGTCTAGAGCCTGGCTCTGGTATAGTGCTTCACCTGATTATTAACGGGTCCCATCGATGAATTACATTCCTTTTTCTGAGTACAAAAAAGCCTGGATTTTCCGTCACCGCGATCTGCCGGTGAGTGCTGAAGATCTGGAACAGATCAAACCGATGACGGAAAAGCGTTCCGCTGAAGTTTGGGCTCAGAATGTCAGCCGAGAAAGCACCCACTACAGTTACTTTTGCAAAGATGACTGGGCTGGCAAGGGGAATACCTGGACTGAGAGTGCTAGTTGGCAAGGGGCGTGGGATCGCGAAGATCCATCTCTGCCGGAAGAACTGGCCGCGTTTATCGAGTGGGATGACAATACGGTTGTTTACTTCTGCTACTCCAGCGAACATGTGATTCAAACCACATGGGCGGTGTTTAAGCGTAGCTGGAAGAACTTCCTGTTTATGGATGATGGTCCGCTGCTGATCGGTCGTAAGCGTAAAGAGGTTGCGCAGTTTTTTGAGAACGGTCAGTTCAAGCTGGGTTGTCGACCTTAACCGCTCTGTTGTTTATTCCGCAGGGCTATTATCCCTCCGGAAAGTGTTGCGCGACTGTCGAACGGATAAGTTCTCCCAGATGGCGGGTCGCGCGCCCTGCATAATCTCCCTGACTGTATACCAGATACAGTTGCACCCGGCGCTCCGAACCTTCCAACATTGGCAGCGGTTTTAAGTGGCCTTGCTCCAGTTCCTCTCTGATCTTAACCTCTGGAAACCACGCATAACCGAGACCTTTGCAAGCGGCTTGAATCGACGTGCTCTGATTGCTGAGCGTCAGGCGTTGCTGAGAACCCAGCCACCCGGAGTCGGCACGCTGACTGCCCGAGTCCCGAACCACGAGCTGACAGTGTTGCCGCAGATCTTGATAGGTCAGTGAGCGGTTCAATTGGTGCAATGGGTAATCAGGATGGGCAACCGCAATAAACCGGATCAGTAATAGTGGATCGGCTAAAAAGCCGGGGGGGACGCTACCGGTGATGCCCAGATTAACTTCGCGTTTGACCAACGCCTCATAAGTACCGCTGAGCACAGTTTCCTGCATATCCACCCGTGTATGGGGGGCATCCTGACTGAATGTGGATAACGCATCCAGCAACAGCCAGGGTGGAAACAGGGTATCCACGGCAATATTGAGTTCCGCTTCCCACTCCTGCCCGAACTGCGCAGCCAATGCTTCGATCTGCTGTGCCTCGTGAACCAGTGTTTTGGCTCGCTGCAACAGGATCTGCCCGGCCGGGGTTAATTCGGCTTTGCGTCCCTGAATTGCCAGTACCGGGATCCCCAGACTGCTTTCCAGCTTCTGAATCGCATAACTTACCGCCGACTGGCTTTTGTTCAGAGCTTCTGCCGCCTGAGCATAACCACCGTGTTCAACTACTGCGATCAGCGCCTGCCACTGCTCTAGTGAAACTTGTGTTTTCATAAATATATCTAAAAAACTGATAATAATGCGTATATTTTCGCTGTTTTTAATCGGGTAAATCAATAGGAAAATAGCTTCATCAACTTATGAACACCGCGACATAACAGCATTCAGGAGTCATCCATGAGCAAATTACTACATATCAAAGCAAGCGTATTCGGAGATAACGGTCAGTCTAATCAGCTTGCGACTCGCTATATCGATCAGTGGCAGCAGAAGTTGCTTGGCAACGAAGTTGTCGTACGTGATTTGGTGGCTGATGCCGTACCGCATCTGGACGGTGAAGTGGTTGGCGCATTTTTTACCCCGGAAGAGCAGCGTAGCGAACAGCAAAATACGATCGTCGCGTTTTCCGACACGCTGATTCAGGAGATCCGTGACGCTGACGAAATCGTGCTGGGATTGCCGCTGTATAACTTTGGTGTGCCTTCGCAGATGAAAGCGTATTTCGACCATCTGGCACGTGCTGGTGTGACCTTTACATACACTGACACAGGTCCGGTCGGTCTGATCGACGATAAACCGGTACGTGTATTTGCGACCCGTGGTGGTTTGTACAAAGACACCGGGATGGATCATCAGGTGCCGTTCCTGAAACAGTTCCTCGGTTTTATCGGTCTGAATAACGTAGAGGTGATCTACGCCGAAGGCTTGAGCATGGACGGCGTTAAAGAGGAAGCACTGGCTAAAGCGCGTGGTGAAGTGGATCAGCTGATCTCAGCTTAATCGCGCACTCAACCGATCCGGATAAACATCAAGGCAAGAGGTGAAACATGGGCTTATTGGTAGACGGTCAGTGGCATGACCAGTGGTATGACACCAAAGACAGCGGCGGAAAATTTGTCCGTAGCGAATCGCAGTTTCGCAGCTGGATTACCGCGGATGGCAGTGCAGGTCCCAGTGGCGACGCTGGATTTCAGGCGGAAGCTGGACGCTACCACCTCTATGTTTCACTCGCCTGCCCGTGGGCACACCGTACGTTGGTCATGCGCAGCTTAAAGGGTTTAGAGAACGTGATCAGCGTCAGCGTGGTGGATGCGTTGATGATGGAACAGGGCTGGACCTTGGGTATCGATCAGGAGGGTATGCCACAGGGTACGGGTGATGATCTCTACGGCTTTAACTATCTGCATCAGATTTACACCCAGGCTGAGTCTCACTACAGCGGTCGCGTCACCGTGCCGGTACTCTGGGACAAACAGCGTCAGACCATTGTGAACAATGAGTCGTCTGAAATCATTCGTATGCTCAGCAGTGCCTTCGATGACGTGGGGGCAACGCCGGGGGATTATTATCCTGAGTCACTGCGCACAGAGATCGATGCGGTGAATAGCTGGGTCTACAGCGATGTGAACAACGGTGTTTACCGCGCAGGCTTTGCCACCACTCAGCCAGCCTACGACGAAGCGGTGAATGATCTGTTTCTGGCACTAGAGCGGCTGGAAGACCGTCTGACAACACAACGTTATCTGGTGGGCGATCAAGTCACCGAAGCGGACATTCGATTATTCACAACACTGGTACGTTTTGATCCGGTCTATGTGAGCCATTTTAAATGTGATCGTAAGCGCATTGCTGATTATCCCGCATTGAGTGGTTACCTACGTGAGCTGTATCAACTGCCCGGTGTGGCTGACAGCACCGATATGGATCACATCAAACATCACTACTTCGGCAGTCACCGGATGATCAATCCAACGGGCATCGTGCCTGTCGGTCCAGAATTTGACCTGTGGGCACTCCATGGTCGTGAGCAGATCTAAGGCGGAGATAACACCATGACAACTAGAACCATTCAACAGATTATCCCGGCGATTGATACCAGTGACGGTGCGGGCGTACAGCTGAAACGCAGCGTGGGACAGCGCCAGAGTGTGCGGGTTGATCCGTTCCTGATGCTGGATGCGTTTAACTCAGACAATGCCGATGATTATATCGCGGGTTTTCCAGCCCATCCGCATCGAGGGTTTGAAACCGTAACCTATATGCTCAACGGCAGCATGATTCACCGCGACCATATGGGCAATGAAGGTGAGCTAAATCCGGGTGGTGTGCAGTGGATGACCGCCGGCCGAGGGGTGATTCATGAAGAACGGCCGCAACGGAGTGAAGGCCTGATGCGTGGTTTTCAGCTGTGGGTTAACTTGCCTGCCAGCGAGAAAATGAAACCTGCCCATTATCAGAATATCGAACCAGAACAGGTGCCGGATGTGCAGCTGTCATCCGGTGGGCGAGTGCGCGTGATCGCGGGGCAGTTGGCGCTTGAGGATCACACGGTGACAGGGCCGGTGACGGGTGTGGTTGCGGAGCCGATGTATCTTGACGTGCGTCTTCAGGCGGGTGAGGTGTTCAGCCATTCGGTACCGGAAAGTCACAATCTGTTTATCTATCCATATGAGGGAACGTTGACGGTAGATGGTCGATCAATCTCTACCGATCAGGCAGTCATACTACATAACGGCGATCAGGTTAAAGTCACGGCGGGGCAGTCAGGTACATCGTTCCTGTTATTGGCCGGTAAACCGATCAATGAACCCATTGCCCAGTATGGACCGTTTGTAATGAACACAATGGAAGAGATTGATCAGGCGTTAGAGGATTATCGTGAAGGTCGCTTAACGGATTAATAGCGATCTGAGGAATAATTTTCAGGAAGATATCAGAGATTGGAATCCAGCTGATCCACACTTATCTATTGCTGTATTCGATATACATCAATAAATGAGTGTGTTTACGAACGGGCCTTCCCATCGGGTGCTATGATCATGGCTCCTATCTGTCGACGAGTTCTGTGATCTCCATGAGGAAAAAAGGCTTCCTACAAAAAACCGCTCTGATATCGGGAATTATCAGCGAGGCTATTGCGGTACTCTGTGTGATCATGTTGATCATTAAATCGCGGGAACTGGGTATGGAGGACGTGATTTCAGCCAGCTATATGGCGTCCGCCTTCTTCTTTCTAACCTGCGGTTTTGTACTTATTATGATCGGTCGGGCCGATCTGCCGGATTTCAGCTTTGATCGTTCGTCAGAGGATAAGTAGCGTCATTCGCCAGGCGATGCTTTGGGGAATTAAAGATCAGTCAGACTCCTCTATCGCACATCAATGATCTGACTTGGCGGCGTCTAAGCGCTATTCATGAAGCCTGTGTTTAGTGTGTTGCTGTAAGTATTGATTGAGCGGATTATCCGCAAGGCGTCTAACGGATTAAGTACTTATTAAAAGGATCACCCCGTTCAAGGTTTGTTGAACAGGGTGGCCTAAGCAGTTTGGTTTGTTGGCTATTCAATACCCATCAACAGGCGTGGCAGGAATAAAGCAAGGTCAGGTATAAAGGTCACTGCTAGTACAACCGGCAGATGGCCTAAACAGATAAATCGCAATGTCGGTTTGAGGTATTCGTTGAACTGCGCATTGCCCACCGAGCCCGCCATATACAATAAGGGGGCACAAGGTGGCGTAATGTTACCCAACCCCAGATTAGTCCCCACGATGGCAGCAAAATGGATAGGGTGAACGCCCAGATCCATGGCGACAGGCAGCAAAATAATGGATGCCAGAATACTGCCGGACACGTCATCTACCAGCATACCAATCAGGATCAGTAGCAGGTTGATCAGTAGCAGGATCACAATCTTGTTGTCTGACAAGCTGATCAAAAAATCTGACAGCTGTTGCGGAACTTGCTCCATGATCATGACCCGACTCATCACGAAGAGGAAAAAGATCATCGCGATAATAGAGCCCGTACTTACAGCGCCACGAATAATCGCAGTCATGGCGGTCTGTAGATTTAAACCTCGGTAGATCAGAAAACCCACCGGAAGGGTGTACGCCAGCGCAACGGCTGCGGCTTCTGTCGGGGTGAAAATACCGCCATAGATACCGCCAAGCATGATCACTGGCATCAATATCGCCCAGCTAGCCTCTTTACTGGCCTTGGCGATAACCCGACTCCGTTCCGGCAAAGAGATCTTCTCTTCCACCTGCACGTTATCTGATTTACGTAGATAGATGTAATTGATCAGACAGTAGATCAGTGCAATGACAATGCCCGGAATAATGGTGGACAGGAAGGCCGCCGCAACCGAGAGTCCCCCGGTGAGTGCGAAGATGATCATCGGAATACTGGGAGGAATCAGCAGCGCAAGGACTGAAGAACATCCCACCAGTGCCGAGGCGTACCCGCGTGGATATCCTTGATCCACCATCTTAGGAATCATGATTGAACCAATTGCAGCAATCGCGGAGGCACCTGATCCCGCAATCGCACCGAACAAGGCACAGGTGACTATCGTTACTGATCCCAGTCCACCGCGAATAGGGCCGACAAAGGCATTCACAAATTGCACTAAGCGATCAGATATTCCGCTGGCGCCCATCAATGCCCCGGCAATGATAAACAGAGGCAGGGATAGGAGTGTAAAACTGCCAAGTTGCCAGAATGCGTGAGGAATCAGGTAGCTCATACTTTTGCCGGTGAACAGAGCAAAACCAATCGCACCCACACCAAATACGTATGCCACCGGCATGCCTACCAGCAAGAGGATAACAATCAGCAGCATAATTAAGGCTAAGGTTGTCATCGGGAAACCTCCTCCAGTACCGCATCTTTAGAGTGTGGTGATTTGTTGTCGTAGATGGTGTACGAGTTTTTGTGGATAAACAGGTCGCGTAATTTATAGATCGCCATCAGGGTGAAACCGGCAATCGCTGAATAGACCCATAATGCAGTGGGCCAGCTTAAGTTGGTGCTGACCCGGTTGATTTTCATAACGAAAAACAGGTACTTAAAGGCGTAGTATCCGAAGAAACAGATCACCAGCAGGCCAACCAGATCATTGAATCCTTTGATCAATGCGCGGGTTCGAGTACTGAGATTGAGCAGGTCAAGGATGCCGCCTGTGAGGTGGCCCCGTTCTCGGGTCACAACCACCATGGCGATAAAGTAGAGCCAGAGCCCGACTAAAATGCTGAGCTCTTCAATGGCGGGGAAGGATTGGTCCATGACGTAGCGCAGGAACACGGCAGCAGCCATCATGGTGGTTAAAAACAGGGTCAGGAAGACTAAGCAGAATCGGCAGGCAACAGCGAGATAATGATCAGCCCGTTCGAAGAACATTTTCATAGGGGATCTCCCGGTATGAAAGAAAAGGCCAGAGGGGGACAAACACTGGCCTTTTGATGAGCTAATGATCAGTGTGCAGTTGCAGTGCGAATTCGATCAACCAGCGGTTTTCCAACGGTTGACTCGATCCAGGTCCATTCCTTGTCACGGATGATCTGGCCCATTTTTGCGTTCTGCTCAGGGGTCAGTTCAACAACATCAATACCGAACGCTTTGATATCTGCGATCAGACCTTCGCTGATCGATTCCGCTTCTTTCCATGCCCACTTAGAGGCATCATCCGCTGACGCTTGCAGGGCTTTTTGCTCTGAGGCATCTAAACTGTTCCACCAGTCCATATTGACAACAAATGCACCTTGCTCGAAGAAATCACGCGAGAACACATAGGTTTCCAGCACGTCACGCATCTGCCATATTTCAGAAGGCGGTCCAAAGGTGCGGCCATCAACGGACCCCAGTTGCAAAGCGGTGTAAAGCTCCGAGAATGGCATCGGCACCGGATTAAATCCAAGGTATTCAAAGCGTTTGATGGCGATTTGAGTGGGTGGTACCCGCACTTTGATACCGGCGGCATCTTCTGGGAAGTTGACCGGTACTTTGCCTTCTCCTTTACGGATTGCGATGCCCGCGAAATCGACTGGCAGAATCGCCAGCAGCTTCATATTCAGACCGGCATAAATCTCTTCATAGGTGCTTACTAATGAACCGCCCGGGCCATATACCCGAGTGGCTTCTTCCCAGTTACTGGCGACCAAACCCAAGGATGCGATATTCAGGCGTGGATCGAAATCGGTCGCCGGAAACGTCATCGTCATGCCAATTTCACCGGCAATCGTTTGTTCGAACTGAGAGGTCCAATCACCAAGGTCCCCACCGGGATGGTACTTCACATCAAAGGCACCGGGCGCTTTCTGTTCTAGTGCCGCCAGAAACTGATCTGCAATCGGGTTGAAGATATGTTCTTTCGACATCGCATGGGCGAACACCACTTCTTCCGCAGCCTGTGTGACAGGTGCGGTCAGCATAGATGCGGTCATGGTTAACGCAGTAGCAATTCCCAGTGCAGGTTTCTTGAAAGATAACTGTTTGAGCATGTTTGTAACTCCGTCTTATTTTTGTTTTTTGAACAACATCTGATCAGTCATTCTGGTTTCGAGCATATCCACTTCTTCGTTGCTAGAAATGTTTTTGTTGTTGCCTTAAAGGCAACGAAATTCATGCTTAGTGTTTTTGTTGTGCTCATGAATCGAGTTCGATCCAAATGTGAGGAGACGGCTTTGCGTTGCTTTAATTAGAACGATAAAGCTCTTTCCGCGTACTTCTTCATAACGAATTTATTGCCCAGAATGTGACCAATGCTGAATACAAAAACAAAAGAGGTAGCTATGTCTCAGAAAACAGTTGGCGTCATAGGTCTGGGTAGCATGGGGAACGGTATGGCCTGTTCTCTATTGCGCGAGGGCTTTCATGTGCTGGGTACAGATGTCGGCGAAGCGCAACGTCAGGCTGCAGCCGCTGCAGGCGTAACCATTGTCCAGAACATTCAGACACTCTGTGCAGAGGCGGATCTGATTATTCTCTCCCTGCCAATGGCCAAACACGTACAGCAGGTCGTTAAAGGTGAAGGCGGGATTCTGGAACATGCTCGTCCGAATACGTTGATTATTGATACATCCACATCAGAACCGGATGTGACGCGTGCATTAGCCGCTGAATTAAAAGAAGCAGGACACCAGCTACTGGATTGCCCTGTGAGTGGCGGTCCTGCAGGCGCTGCGACCGGCACGATGGTGATGGTTGTTGGCGGTGAAGTCTCTGCACTGGAGCGAGCGCAAGAGTGTCTCGATGCCTTGAGTACGAAGGTCGTTCATCTGGGTGAATCCGGCAATGGACATGTTGCTAAGTTAATCAACAATTTGTTGTGTGCCGCACATTTGTTGACCACGGCTGAAGCGGTGGCTCTGGGTAAAAAAGCGGGGCTTGATCCTGCTGCGTTGATCGAAGGCTTGAATGCAGGTTCAGGCCGCAGTGCGATCAGTGAGGTCAATTTCCCGCGCTGGGTGTTGAATGAAGGTTTTGATTCCGGTTTTACGATGCAGCTCATGCGTAAAGATGTACGTCTTGCGAAACAACTTATTCAAGACACTGGATTGAATCTTCCTATGGCGGACCACGTTGCGTTTGCCTGGGCTGCGAGCGAAGAAAATATCGCTGACCATAATGACTTTAACTGCATTATTAAAAACACCGCACTGGGAGAAAGCGTATGAGTTTCGTCGTCGAGAACAACGGTGAACAGCACATAGAAGTACTGCTGAATGCACTCCTGGGCAGTGCCGAATTTGGTAGCTGGGTGGGTGGCGAACAGGTCTTAGGGGAAGGAGAGGAGATCCAACTGATCAACCCTGCGACCGGAGCCGCGTTTATGACCTACCGTGATGCTGGTGAGTCTGTTGTGTCTGCTGCGGCCGATGCCGCCGTTCAGGCGCAGAAAACCTGGTGGGCGATGAGCGCAAGTGCACGTGGCCGTTTGATGTGGCAGTGCGCTGAGAAGATTAAAGAAAGCGCTGAGCAACTGGCGCAGCTGGAATCGGTGTCTGCGGGTAAGCCGATCCGGGATTGTCGTGTTGAAGTGGCGAAAGTGTCGGAGATGTTCGAATACTACGCGGGCTGGTGCGACAAAATGACAGGCGAGGTGATTCCTGTTCCTACGAGCCATATGAATTATACGCGCCATGAGCCTTACGGTGTGGTGACACAGGTAACACCTTGGAATGCGCCGGTATTTACCTGTGGCTGGCAGATTGCTCCGGCAATTTGTGCGGGTAACGGTGTATTGCTGAAGCCGTCTGAACTGACGCCTCTCAGTTCCACTGCGCTGGTTAAGCTGGTGGAAGAAGCGGGTATCCCTAAAGGCCTGATCAATGTGATCAATGGTCTTGGGCATACCACGGGCGCTGCGGCCATTGCTAACCCGGCCACCAAGAAGGTTGTCTTTGTCGGGTCTCCTAAAACCGGAGGCATTATCGCCGCCGCTGCTGCTCAGCGTGTCATCCCGTGTGTTCTGGAGCTGGGTGGCAAGTCTGCAAATATCGTGTTTAACGATGCGGATATTGATCGTGCAGTGGTCGGGGCGCAGGCCGCTGTATTTGCAGCGGCGGGTCAGAGCTGTGTGTCAGGCTCTCGACTGTTGGTACACCAGGATGTATATGGCGAAGTTGTAGAGCGTCTTGCGTCAGCGACGAGCAAAATTCCAGTGGGCTTGCCGTGGCATGAAACGACGATGGTTGGGCCGATCAACAACGAAGCTCAGTATAACCATGTGCGTGGTCTCGTTGCCGACGGTATTGCTGAAGGTGCCGTTGTCGCCAGTGGTGGCAGTCCAGCAGAGGTCGATGGCGGTGAAGAGGGTTACTTCTATCGTCCGACCGTATTGGCAGATGTGAACAACACTATGCGCGTTGCTCAGGAAGAGATCTTTGGTCCTGTGGTGTCAGTGATCCCTTTCTCCGATGAAGACGAGGCTATTGCGATCGCAAATGACAGTCGCTTTGGTCTGGCAGGAGCCGTTTGGACTGCGGATGTCGGACGTGCCCACCGTATGGCGGCGCAGGTTAACGCCGGTACGTTCTGGGTGAACAGCTATAAAGCGATCAACGTGATGTCTCCATTTGGTGGGTTTGACGAGAGCGGTTATGGCCGATCCAGCGGTTACGAAGGGTTGCTGGAGTACACCCAGACCAAGAGTGTATGGATCGAAACGGCCCGTAACGCTGCGATTCAGTTTGGTTACTCCATCGAGTAATGAGTTTTACCTTGAAACACCCCCCGACACCTCACGGCTCAAGAGGTAAGGCTTCCGTTCCTCTCTTCTCTGAAGAGGGGGCGGCTTTTTTAGCGGAGGATAGATAGATGACTGAGTTTCATCGTGAAATAGATGTTGAAAACTTATGGCCGATTATCTGGCAGGAAGCACGTACGGCCGCCGATGAGTTCCCGTTGCTGGCCGATTTCTACATCCGAAATTTACTTGATCACACCTGCTTTGGTGAAGCATTGGCCTACATTCTGGCCGAAAAGCTGGCGGATACGCCTGAACATGTAAACCACTGGCAGTGTTATCTGCAAGGGGTATTGAAGAAAGATCCTGCGATTGAACAGGCCGCATTAAAAGACCTGCTGTGTCAGTTACAAAGCAATGCTTCTATCAAGGATCACTACACGCCGGTTTTGTATTTTGGCGGTTATCAGGCACTGCAATGTTACCGGTTCGCTCACTATTTCTGGATGAGCGATCAGCGTCCAGTGGCCAATTTCATTCAGGGCAAAGTGGTGTCTGCATTCGGTGTGGATATCCATCCGGCAGCCAAAATTGGCGCTGGGATTTTTCTGGATCATGCCGTGGGGATTGTGATTGGTGAAACCGCGGTTGTTGAAGATGATGTCACCCTGTTTCAGAGCGTGACCCTTGGTGGAACAGGCAAAGGTGAAGGTGACCGGCACCCGAAAGTACGAAAAGGTGCCTTTATCGGATCGGGTGCGGTGATCTTCGGCAATATCGAAATTGGAGAGGGCGCGAAGATTGCGGGTGGTGCGGTGGTTGTAAAACCGGTCGCTCCCCAAACCACGGTCGCTGGCCCGCTGGCGACGGCTCTCAATCAGCGCGTTGCGTGAAAAGTTTAGGTACACATGTTATGACTACAAACCATTTGGGCATCGATCATCCCCTTGTTGCTGTGCGTGATATGGATAAAGCGTGTGAGGATTTTGCGCGCTTGGGTTTTTTTATCAATCCACGGCACCATCATCCATGGGGAACCGACAATCATCTGTTGATGTTCCCGGAAAACTTCATTGAACTGATCAGTATTTATGACGACAGCAAACTAGACCTGACCAACGAAAAAGGGTTTGCGTTCGGGCGCTTCATTAGCGACTCCATCGAACGAAAAGAAGGCATCTCTCTTGTGGCGCTACATAGCGAGGATGCGCGTAAAGATCATCAGTTGATGGAGCAGCGATCCGTTGCCAATCAAGGTATCGTTGATTTTCGTCGGATCGCTCATCGCCCTGATGGCAGTGAAGAGGAGGCTGTGGTTTCGTTGGTGATGTTGATCAACGATGAGCATCCATCCATTTCGCATTTTTTCTGTCATCAACATAAGCCTCATCTCGTATGGGTAGAGGATTGGATGACTCACCCCAACGGCGCGAATGCCATCACAGCGGTGAGTTATGTCGCTGAAGATCCGGCTGAGCTGGTTGAACGTTTTGCCGGGATCTATGGACAAGAAGCGATAACGGTTGGGGCGGGTTACCTTAAAGCTCAGACAGATCGCGGTATTTTTGAAGTGCTAAGCCCTGCTCGTGCCCAGACACGCTTTACAGGTGTTGATGTGCCGGTGACACACAATCAGTTGCCGAGTGGGGTAGCTATCCGGGTGAGTACCTGTTCTATTGAGCAAGCGAAATCACATCTGGATACCCAGAACGTGGATTATGTCGAAACAACAGACGGTGGTCTGCGTATTCCTGCGTACTATGCGGGTAACACTATTATAGAAATTTATCCGGCGTAATAGCGGGAACAAAGAGTGACACAATGACGGAACTAATCCGACAGGAAGGCGAGTTACATCAGGCTATGCGTCGCTGGCGGCGTGATCTGCATGCGCATCCTGAAACTGCATTTGAAGAACACCGCACGGCGGCTGTGGTAGCCGAACTGCTGGAAAGCTTTGGTTTGAACGTTGATCGCGGTATGGCCACGACGGGTGTTGTCGCTACCTTGCAGGGAAATCAGCCAGGAAGCGGCAGTATAGGGTTGCGAGCGGATATGGACGCTCTCAATCTACAGGAACTCAACACCTTTACCCATTGCTCAACACATGATGGAAAAATGCATGGTTGTGGCCATGACGGTCATACTGCCATGTTGTTGGGGGCGGCAAAATACTTGTCAGAACATCGTGATTTCTCGGGTAGCGTGGTATTTATCTTTCAGCCTGCCGAAGAGGGTGAAGCCGGAGCCCGGGTGATGTGTGAAGAGGGGCTGTTCGAGCGGTTCCCGGTAGATGCAGTGTATGGCATGCACAACTGGCCGGGTTTAGAGGCGGGTCAGTTTGCCGTACATCAAGGGCCGGTGATGGCGGCGATGGATGTGTTTGATATCCAGATCACCGGTAAAGGCTGCCATGGCGGAATGCCTCATATGGGGATCGATCCGGTGGTGGTGGCTGGTCAGTTGATCAGTTCACTGCAAAGTATTGTTGGACGCACGCTGAGCCCATTGGAGTCCGGTGTGGTGAGCGTGACTCAGATGCACGGTGGGGATGCCTATAATGTGGTGCCCGATAGCGTCACATTGTCCGGAACCTGCCGTACATTCACCTCAGAGGTCCAGTCGCAGATCGAAACGCGTATACGTCATCACGTTGAGAATATTTGCCGGGCGTATGGCGCCGAGGGTGAATTGGATTATCGCTCCATCTACCCGTCTACGGTAAATGTCCCGGAGCATGCTTCTATTTGTGCGGAGGTTTCAGCTTCTCTGGTGGGTGAGGAGGCTGTGCAATTGAATTTACCGCCGAGTATGGGGGCGGAGGATTTTGCCTTTATGCTGAAAGAGAGACCTGGAGCCTATATCTGGATTGGCAACGGTACCAGTGAGGGTGGCCGGGGTTTGCACAATCCCTATTATGATTTCAACGACGATATATTGCCGTTAGGCGCGAGTTATTGGGTGACTTTGGTACAGTCACAGTTGCCTCTTAACGATTAGAGCTTAGCGCTTAGAATATGGCGGCAGAAGGTTTGAATTGCGATGAAAGACATTAACGAAAAGAGAGTTGCCTACCTCTATGAGGCTGTCACGATGGGCTCGGTTCGAGCGGCGGCAGATAAACTCAACGTCGCACCTTCTGCTGTCAGTCGACAGATCGCCCTGCTTGAAGAAGAGTTGGCCGCGATACTCATCGAGCGCCATCGTAAGGGGGTAACGCCGACCGAAGCCGGTGATATTCTGCTGCGTTACTACCGGGAATCGCTCTCCTGTGAGGAAGAATGCATCGCCAAGCTTCAAGCATTGCAGGGGCTGCAACGGGGACATATCAAGCTGGCCGTGGGTGAAGGTTTTGTCGGAGATCTGATGTCAGGGCCGCTGCCTGAGTTTAATCGCCTCTATCCATCGTTAACACTGTCCATCAACATGGGGGGATCCAACGAAGTGATCCGTTTGGTGGAGCAGGATGAAGCACATATAGGGTTATTATTTCACCCCACCAATCACCCCAATATTCGCTCGCAAGTGGTTAGCTGCCAACCGATTTGTGTCATTGTCCCACCCGAACACCCGCTGGTTGTGCTGGATGGCGCGGTGTCACTGGAGTCTCTGTTAGAATATCCAGTCGCTTTGCCGGAAAGTCACTTTGGGGTGCGTCAGCTGTTAGCGATGGCTGAATTTCAGGATCGTGTACGTTTTAAGCCGATGCTGACAACTGATTCAATTGCCGTACTCAAACACTTTGTGCGCTCCAATATGGGAATTACCTTTCTGCCTGAGTTTGTTGTCTCGCGAGAGATTGAAGATGGTCAGGTGGTGGCTATCCCGGTGGATCATCCTATTCTGGCCAGTGGAGAAGCTCACATGATAACGCGGTTGGGTCGTCAGCTGCCTGAGGGGGCACACCGCTTATTACAGCATCTGATGTCCTGGATGCGTGCGTTTAAGAACTACTCTCCTGACGATAAATGAATTTTTGGGGCGTGCAGGGTTATTTTAGTTGAGTCGAGATCCTGGGTATGACCGGATTATCTAAACTCCAAACTTATCCCGCTGAAGCGCCAGCTTCATCAATCCCGCAACACTCAGCGAATCCGTAATTTCGCCATCCAGGACCATCTGAATCGCATCGTCTAACCGTAAGCGGCGGATGGTAATGTCTTCCGTATCTTCGTGTTCGTGATCTTCTTGTCGTAGACCTTTGGCGACAAACAGGTAGGCAATTTCGTTACACACGGAATTTGAAGGGTGCATCGTCAGCAGAGGTTGGTAATGCTCAGCGATAAGACCGGTCTCTTCCTTAAGCTCACGCCGCGCACAGTCTAGTGGATCTTCTCCAAGCGGGCTGCCACCTTCAGGAATCTCCCATGAGTATTCATTGAGCGCATAGCGCCACTGACCGACCAGCCACGTATAACCTTCGTCATCAACCGGGATCACTCCCACCGCTTCGTTCTTGAACGTGACAACGCCGTATATCCCGTTGCCGCCCGCCGGATTAACCACCTGATGCTCACAGACATTGATCCACGGATTATCGTACTGGTCTTCCTGACTCAACGTTTTCCACGGGTTTTTATAATCGTTCATTGGCATTCCCTTTAACAATGGTCTGGGTAACGGAAGTGATGGGATTTTGCGTTATTTTTTGGATGTAGATTTTGGCACGCTGAGCCTTATGTGTAGACATTCTCGCATAGAGATTCATGAAATATTCAGACGATTAGGACAATAGTGAAAAATAGAAGATCAAAGAGGCCGTGAATAGATAGTTGCTTGTTCACGTATATCTATTCGCGTATCAGGCAGGTTATCTCACTGAAATATAAAGCGTATCGATGGTTATACACAGTATCTGATCAAAAAATAGGTCGTGATAACGCATTGAGTATCCCTGCTTTGTATCCGTGTATTGTCAAAAAAGTACAAGGTAAACAGCAAGATAGTTCCATTGTTTACAATCGGCAGTTGCTAAACCTAAGGGACCAGCGAATAAGTACGAAACGACTTCGCTGGTCCCTAAAGCCTACAAGAAACCGCCTGGTTGTAGATATGGGCTGGAGTGAATGTGATGGAACAGATCAACGAAAGCTCGGTTCATCACTTGCCAAGATTAAGCGCAGGGATAGTTGTGCAAGTACTCTCACGGGATGGAAAGCTAAAATTTCTCTCACCACTGGTTGAAGCGGTGGGCGATGTGCTGGTTGTGGATCGTTTACCCAGTGTGTCTGATATGCCGGAAGATCAGAGTAGTCCGAGGGATATTGCGGCCTTACGCAATACTTACTTCAAATTTAACCAAACGCTGCTGATCCGCACCATTGATCGCGGAGTGGTGTATTCCTGCGAAACCCGAGTGCTGGAAGTGTCAGAACAGCGTGCCCGGTTACAGGTGTACACGGCGCCACGGGAGATCTACCGTCAGTATCAGCGTCATGAACACCGTTTCAGCTGTGCTCTTTGTGCGTATTTACACGGTCACTGTGCCAGTGCAGATGGCAAGATTTCAGACATCAGTTCCTGCGGTTGCCAGCTAACGTTATCCGATGACACGACCATTGCAGAAGTCCGTGACCTGCAGATACATGATAAGCCGTTGAATTTCGAAGTACTGTTTCCTCATGATGACTCCTATCGCCAACTGCAGGGTAAGGTTGTATCGCTGATCAATGATGATGAGCACCATCAGGTCCGGGTTGGTGTGGAGTTCAGGTCGGGTGCGGAATCTGTCGCTGAGTATATCAACCTGTTGCGCCTGTACTGATACTGTTCCATTCCCGTCGTTATCTGTGGTCTTCTGTCATGACCTGTTCCCAAGCGGGCACAGGTCGTCAAGCCGTTGTAAACTAAACTGAATAGACATATTCGCGGTAAATCCCGTTGATCTTTATCTGCGTATAAATCGTCAGAAAGATCTTTGGACGGGTGTTAAAGGACAGGAAGTATATGGCGCAGGACCGGGTAGAACATTACAGCTGGCGTTACATTTTTGATGTAGCGCTGGAGCATAAACGACAGTTAGTACTGGCAAATCTGATCGCACTGGTGGCGACAGTGGCTTCAGTACCGTTGCCGTTATTAATGCCGTTGCTGGTGGATGAGGTATTGCTGGATCAGCCGGGTGTTATCGTTGAAACGATCAACCCGATGGTACCGGATAGCTGGCATGGGCCCGCGTTATATATCGGTGGGGTGCTGCTGATTACAGTGATTCTGCGCAGTATCGCATTGGTGCTCAATGTCTGGCAGGCGCGACAGTTCACCCATATTTCCAAAGATGTCATTTTTCGTATGCGCAGTGGTTTGTTGGAGCGCTTAAAGCGGATCTCGATGGCGGAGTACGAAACACTGGGCAGTGGCGCTGTGGCGTCTCACTTTGTTACTGATTTGGATACGGTAGACCGCTTTGTCGGCAGCTCGGTGAGCCGTCTGCTGGTCGCGGTACTGTCGATTTTGGGCACTGCGGTAATCCTGCTTTGGATGCACTGGCAATTGGCGCTGTTTATCTTGTTTCTTAATCCGGTGGTGATTTATGTCACGATGGTGATTGGTAAAAAAGTTAAGCATCTGAAAAAGGACGAGAACCAAGCCTTTGAAGTGTTCCAGGGCGCATTAACCGAAACACTGGATGCCATTCACCAGATCCGCGCAGCCAACCGTGAGAAGCATTACCTCAGCCGGCTGGTTGATGAAGCCCGCCATGTGCGTGACCGTTCGACCGCGTTCGAGTGGAAAAGTGATGCCGCCACACGTTTCAGCTTTGTGGTTTTTTTGGTTGGTTTCGACCTGTTTCGTGCATTATCCATGCTGATGGTGGTTTTTTCCGGTCTCACTATCGGTGAGATGATGGCGGTATTTGGTTACCTCTGGTTCATGATGGGACCGGTTCAGGAGGTACTTGGCATTCAGTACTCTTTCTATGGCGCGCGTGCGGCACTGAGTCGTATTAATCGTCTGCTGGACCTGAAAGAGGAGCCGTATTTCGAAGAGCAGGTTAATCCGTTTGTGGGTAAGCGAACCGTCTCGTTGCAGATGGAAAATGTGCATTTTGGCTACTACCCGGATCAGGAAGTTCTGAAGGGGATTACACTGGATATTGAGGCCGGTCAGAAAATTGCCCTGGTAGGGGCGAGCGGGGGCGGTAAGTCCACACTGGTACAAGTTCTACTGGGTTTATATCCCGCCCAGCAGGGGAGGGTGTTATTTGATGGTGTACCGGTAGAAAAGATCGGTCTGGAGCGTGTTCGCGAACACCTTGCAACGGTATTGCAACAGCCCGCGTTGTTTAATGGCACCGTTCGAAGCAACCTTATGATGGGCAGGGACTACAGCGATCATCAATTGTGGCATGCGTTGAAAGTCGCGCAATTGGATAGCTTTGTTGCAGAACAAGAAGCAGGATTGGAAACCCGTGTTGGTCGACAGGGGATTCGGCTGTCCGGTGGTCAGCGTCAACGTTTGGCAATCGCCCGCATGGTTCTGTCCGACCCTAAAGTGGTGATACTGGATGAGGCGACTTCGGCACTGGATACCGAAACCGAGTTCGCGTTGCATCAGGCGCTACAAACCTTCTTGCAGGGACGCACCACCATCATCGTTGCCCACCGCCTGAGTGCGGTTAAACAGGCAGACCATGTTTACGTTTTCGAAGACGGCCAGATAGCTGAGCAGGGCGGTCACGAAGAGTTATTGGATATGGACGGCTTATATGCACGACTGTATGGGGAACATCAGCACTAAGTGATGTCTCTCCCGGATTAAAGAGAGATTATGCGAAAACGTTTTCAGTGGCGTGAGGGGAACCAGATCGATCTGATGGTCGATGGGGAAGTCTTTTTCCCAGTGATGCTGGAAGAGATGCGAAAAGCACGCCACAGTTTGCTGCTGGAGTTCTATTTGGTGGCATCGGGTACCATCACCACCCGCTTTATTGAGGAGATGATTGCCGCGGTCAAACGTGGTGTGATGGTGCGGATGATCATCGATGGCTTCGGGGCCCTCAAATTTAATCAGAACGACCGTAAGCGCCTGCAATCCGAAGGCGTGCAGATCATCGTGTATAACCCTCTGCATGCCACTAAGCTGACCCGCAACTTTGCCCGCGATCACCGGAAATTGCTGATTGTGGACCAGCAGGTCGCGTTTGTGGGGGGGACAGGCTTAAGTGATGTGTATTGGTTGTCAGATGCGAAAGGCAGCCCGTGGCATGAATTGATGAGCCGGGTGGAAGGCCCGGCAGTGGTGGATTTGCTCAACGTATATAATGCGTTGTGGGAGCGTTGCTCCTATCAAAAGCTGCCATCGGCACCGGAAACGATGCCTCCGGTGGGTGATACTAAGGTACGTGTGACCACCATACAGGGCATGTATCAGCAAGATATCAAAGTCAGCTTTCTGCATCGGGTCAATCGTGCCCAGACACGTGTCTGGTTGATGACCGCTTACTTTCTGCCATCGTTTTCTGTGCGCAGTGCTCTGCGTCGCGCGGCACGTCGCGGTGTTGATGTACGGCTGGTTATCGCCGGTCCTTATACCGATCAACCTTGGGTATTTCACGCGTCAAAGCGTTATTATCGCGCACTACTTAAGGCTGGGGTTAGAATATACGAATATCAGCCGCGTTTTTTGCATGCGAAAGCGGCGGTTGTTGATGACTGGAGCAGTGTGGGCTCCTGCAATCTGGATCATTGGAACTTACGCTGGAACTTAGAAGCTAATATAGAGGTCGAAGATTCGGCCTTTGTGGTACAAGTCGGGCAGGTATTGCGGGATGATATGCATCACTGTTACGAAGTGACGTACGACGCATGGTCAAAGCGTCCCTGGCATCAGAAAATGCATGAATATGTCTGGGCATGGCTGGCGAAGCTGGCGCTGAAAATTCGTTAATGAGGAATTGGGTATGAAAAAGATAGGTGTATTGCTTTCCGCAGTACTAAGCGTGTCATTGCTGGCCGGTTGTGCAAATGATCTTAGCGGCAGCACCTATTCCCGTGATGACGCGCGTAAAGTGCAATATGTCCGTTACGGAACGGTTGAGTCGATGACTCCCGTAGTGATTGAAGGTCGTACAGATGGACCGATTGGTAGCGCAGCAGGCGCTATCGTGGGGGGCATTGCCGGTAGCACGATTGGTGGTGGCAGAGGCAGTAATATTTCTGCAGTTATTGGTGCTGTCGCAGGCGGGATCGTCGGCAATAAGATCGAAGAATCCGCAACTCGTGCGCAAGGACAGGAGCTGACCATTCAGATGGAATCCGGTGAAATCATCTCCGTGGTTCAGGAAGTGAGCAACAAGGAGTTTTTCCGTCCGGGTGATCAGGTACGGGTGTTAGATCGTAACGGTACGGTGCGTGTTGTCTATTGAGGCGCACATTCGTCGATAACGTTGAGACATAAAAAAGGCCCGCTGCGTAGCGGGCCTTTTTTATGTTTGATGCGCGTTGATATTTACTTCTTCGGCGCGTGGAACAGCAGGTAAAGATCAATCAGCAGATCAGGGATCTGGCCCGCCATCTCTTCACTCAGTTTGGCGTCTTTGCGCATAGTCGCCATATCTTTGTCTTCCAGAAACAGCTCGGAAGCAACCATCATCGGCAGCATCAGCTCGGCAACGGTCTCTTCAGCCTGATGACCAAACCACGCTTCTTCATTCATGAAAACACCTTCCATGAAGGCCTGTGACCACCATGTCAGGCTGGCGATCTCTTCATCTTCTTCCGGCACCAGCGTCAGTTCGCACGGCAGATCAATCTCCTGATCGCTGTACAGGTTGCTGTTGATCATCTGGTACAGACGACGCAGCATTTCCATAATGCGGTCATGTTGATCCTGAGAGTTCCACAGTGGCTCGCCGTCAAATACCAGCTCGCTCCACTCCTGCTCGGTAACTGCTTTTGGGCTGATGTTGCAGGCCGTGAACAGACCATGTACGCCGACCAGATCCAGAGAATCTTCAGAAACAGCATCGGAATAGAGGAAGTCCTCCAGTTCGTCCAGTTCAGCGTCGGACAGTTCAGCGTGAGTCAGTGCGTTCATTGCAACATCCCGTCAGGTGATTAACAGGTGGGATTCTAGCGGGAAAACCTCGGAATAGCAGCTTTATTTGGATAAATAAAACTGTGTTCTGACTCTAATCACGGATGACAGCGAAGCGTGCTTCACGGATAATGCCGCCCCATGATGGAAAGGGCACAGCAACTTCTGCAAGACGTATTTGGCTATGAGCAGTTTCGCACCCCGCAAGCAGAGGTGATCGAAACCCTGCTTAATGGGCAGGATTCGCTCGTGGTTATGCCAACGGGCGGCGGTAAATCGCTGTGTTATCAACTGCCTGCGCTGATCCGGCCGGGTGTAGCGGTGATCGTCTCACCGCTGATCGCATTGATGCAGGATCAGGTCTCGGCGTTGTCCCAGTGGGGTATCCGTGCGTGTTGCCTCAACTCCTCCCTCGATTACTCGGTGATTGCCGAGACCGAGCACCAACTGCGTGCCGGTGGGATGGATCTGCTCTATATTGCGCCTGAACGTTTGCTACAGGCACGGACACTGGATCTGTTGTCCGAGTGTCAGATCGCCCTGTTTGCCATTGATGAAGCCCACTGTGTCTCCCAGTGGGGGCATGATTTCCGCCCGGAATACCTGCAGCTGTTTAAACTGCGGGAACGATTCCCCGGTGTGCCGCGTATTGCACTGACTGCTACTGCCGATGAGCGTACCCGGCAGGAAATTATCAACCGTCTTGAGTTGACCGATGCTGAGCGCTTTGTGCGCGGCTTTGACCGACCGAATATTCGTTATCGCATTGGCCAGAAAGATCGCGCCAAAGAGCAACTGCTGAAATTCCTTAAAGATGAACACCCGAAAGATGCGGGGGTGGTGTATTGCCTGTCCCGTAAACGGGTGGAGGAAACCGCCGAGTGGTTGTGTGAAAAAGGCTATGACGCTTTGCCTTACCATGCGGGTTTGTCGCCTGATCTGCGTAACCATAATCAGCACCGCTTCCTGACGGAAGAGGGAGTAATTATGGTCGCGACCGTTGCCTTCGGTATGGGGATTGATAAACCCAACGTACGCTTTGTTGCTCACCTGGATCTGCCAAAAAGTGTGGAAGCCTACTATCAGGAAACCGGTCGTGCCGGGCGTGATGGTCAGCCTGCCGATGCCTGGATGGTGTATGGATTGCAGGATGTGATCTTTCTGCGCCAGATGCTGGCGGGATCACAAGCCAGTGATATGCATAAGCAGGTTGAACGGCAGAAACTGGAGGCGATGCTGGGATTGTGCGAAATCACCAGTTGTCGCCGTCAGGCACTGTTGGCGTACTTTGGTGAAAACGAACATGCTGCGTGTGGCAACTGCGATACCTGTCTGGAGCCGGTGCCGGTCTGGGATGGTACGGAAGCGGCGCGCAAAGCATTGTCTGCGGTCTTCCGCACTGGGCAGCGCTACGGTGTGACTTATGTGATCGAAACCTTAATCGGTAACCGTCCTGAACGGGTGGTACAGCTGGGTCACGATAAGTTGACTACGTTTGGTATCGGCAAAGAGCTGGATAAAAAACAGTGGCGATCCGTGTTCCGCCAACTTGTCGCGCGTGGTTACCTGAGTGTGGATGCGGAAGGCCACGGTGTACTACAGCTGACCGAGAAGTGTCGCCCGGTACTAAAAGGCGCAGAATCCCTGGAACTGCGTAAAGACCAGCGTAAACAAACGCAATATCGCCGTAGTCAGGTGCCGCAGAATAAGCTGGAAGCGGAAGATTTTGCGCTCTGGAACGCACTGAAAGCGAAACGCAAAGAGCTGGCCGACGAAAATGGTGTGCCGCCGTACGTGATTTTCCACGACGCAACGTTGATGGAAATGGTGATGTACCGTCCGCTCAGCCATGATCAGTTCAAGCGTCTGAATGGTGTGGGGCAGCGGAAACTGGATCTTTACGGTAATCAGTTTATTAGTGTGATCGAAGAGCATGAAACCGCTGATGAGGCTGATCTGGATTCGCAGGTTGAGCAATCGATCATGCTGTTCCGCAGTGGCATGACCACCGATCAGGTGGCGTTGCAGCAAAAGCTATCTGCCAAAGTAATCTATAACCATCTGGCCCACGGTATCAGCCACGGTCAGCTTGAGATGAATGATGTGGTTGAGCTGCCAGACGCTGAAGTGCGTCATATCGAGCAGGTTATCCATGAATGCCAGCGCGAATACGGTAATGCGTTAAAGCCGGTCTTTGATGCACTGGCGGGCGCCTATGAGATGGGTGTACTGCGTTGCGTGAAAGCGGGTCTGCAACTTTGATCTCTGACCGATGATGGAGCTGGGCGCTGAAGCGACTCTGCTGGGATTGTTTATCAGTGGTTTAGTCTCTGCCACGCTACTGCCCGGTGGCTCAGAAGCCCTGTTCAGTTACATGCTCTATCAAGGTCAGTTTGCGGAATTTCCTCTGTTTATTGCGGTCACATCCGGTAATGCATTGGGTGGCATGATTACCTTCCTGATGGGTTGGTGGTTGGCGACCCGTTATCCCCTTAAAACCTTTGATAAACCCCAGCATCTGCGTGCTCAACGTTGGTTGGAACAATGGGGTCCTCTGGCATTGCTGCTATCCTGGCTACCGTTGGTGGGTGATCCTCTGTGTTTTATTGCCGGTTGGCTGCGTGGCCGGTTCTGGTTGTCTATGCTTATGATTTTATTGGGTAAGGCCGCTCGCTATCTGGTATTAATTGCCGTGGTGGGCTAATACTGACTAAGGTGCTTGAGTAAGTCCCTTCGCGCTGACACGGATGATGCCTCTATGATGAACAGCGATACCTTCCGTAAGCTTCGTATTACCATTTTGCTCCTACTGTTGCTGGGGATCTCCCTCAATACATGGCTTTCCATTGTCCGGGTAACGGATTGGGAAGAGCCGCTTTGGGTGGTGATTTACCCCATCAATGCGGATGACCGTATCGATACCCGTCAGTATATTTCTGCGTTGAGCGAAGAGCACTTCGAGGATATGGAGGTCTTTATGCAGCGCGAAGCTAAGCGGTATGGCATTCAGATCGATCAGCCATTGGAAGTGAAACTGGCACCGTTGGTTCGGTCACACCCCCCGGCCGTACCGGAAAATCCCAGTCTGTTAATGAATGTGCTCTGGAGTCTGAAGATGCGCTTCTGGTCATGGCAGAACGATAACTGGGAGGGGCCTGAGCCGGACATTCGCATCTATATGCGCCTGTTTTCGCCGGCGAATCGTAATATTTTAGAGCATTCGCTGGGTTTGCAGAAAGGCATGATTGGTTTAGTCAACGGTTTTGCCAGTGTGGACTATCAGGGGCGCAATAATATGGTGGCGATCCACGAACTAATGCACACATTAGGAGCCACGGATAAATATGATATGAAAACCAGTTTACCGCTTTGGCCAGAGGGTTATGCAGCCCCTCATCAGGAGCCTTTGATACCACAGAAAGCCGCTGAAGTGATGGGCGGGCGTATGATGGTGAGAGGAGGTATTGCTCTGATGCCCAATAGCCTGAAGCAGGTGATCGTGGGCCCTCAGACTGCGCACGAGATTAATTGGCGTAATCGCTAACCCGTTCCTATTACAGTGTCTTTGTCTCAAGGAGACGAGGGCATTGTATAAACACATGTTTTGGACATTCATTGCACCGTTCAGTGTGTTGTTCGACTTGCTCAACCAGTGTTTCCAGTGCGATATCTACGGTGGGGAAAAACGCGTCCTGGCCGATTTTTTCCAGATAACCGTTAGCTTTAAGCTCATCCAGGACATAGTTTTTTAACGAGCAAAAGCTGAGCTGATAACCTGCCTTTTTGAGCCGCTCCGACTCCTGCAATAACATCTCCGCACCCGATACGTCGATAAAGTTGATGCCGGTACAGTGAATCAGTATCTGTTTGCTCTGTGGATAGGTGAGCGGAAGCTGGTGGATACTGCGCTGAATGTGATCCACCGCGCCAAAGAAAATTGAACCATCGATACGCAGAATTTTAATACCCGGGCAGGATGCCAGTTTGAAACGTTTAATCGCACGCAGTTCGGTGCCATAGGCAAATGACAGTGGGGCGACTTCGGTCAATTTAGGGCGTGATGTACGTTTTAAGTACAACACCAGTGATACCAGTACGCCCAGATAGATGGCGAATTCCAACTCCAAAAACAGGGTTGAGAGGAAGGTAATCAGCAGAATGGCGGCTTCCTGTTTACTGCTCTGCAAAATCTGTGCGATGTGATGGCTGTCGATCAGATTCCAGGAGATCAGCAGGATAGCACCTGCCATCGCAGGCATCGGCAGATAGGCGGTAATATCGGGTAGCAGCAGTAAAATGAGCACCAGTATTGCTGCCGCTGAAATTCCCGCAAGCGGGGTTTGGGCACCGGAGTCGTAGTTCACGCCGCTGCGGGTGAAAGAACCCGAACCGGCGTAACACGAGAAGAAACTGCCAACGATATTCGATAAACCCTGGCCTAAAAATTCCTGATTACCTTCAATACGCTGCCCGGAACGGATCGCAATGGCGCGGGCGATCGATACCGCTTCTACCAGTCCTAAAATGGCGACAGCAATCGCTCCGGGCAGCAGGGCGCTGATGGTATCGATAGACAGGTCAGGCAGTGCAAACTGAGGTAGGGTGCCCGGCAGTGCGCCCACTAAAGGTACGTTGTGCTGGTCTCCCTGAAGCAACCAGCATAAAAAACTGCCAGCAGCCATCCCAACCAGCATCGCCGGAATTTTGGGGTTAATTATTCGGACACACTGGATGGTTAGAATTGTGGCCAGTGCAATCCCCAGAGAATAGAGATTCGTCGTATTCAACTGGCTGATCAGGGTATGCCAGGTGTCCACAAACGATGAGCCAGAGTCGATTTGAATCCCCAATATGTATTTCATCTGGCTGGTTGCAATCAGGATGGCGGCACCTGCAGTAAAGCCAATGACGACAGTATGAGAGATAAAGTTAACCAGCGTCCCCATACGTGCGAGCCCCAGCCCAAGCTGAATCAAGCCCGCCAGCAAGGTTAAGGTCATCACTGCCGGGATAAAGGCGTGGGTGTCGGGTGGAATGACACTGCTGACAACACTGAGTACTACAATGGAAATCGCCGCGGTCGGCCCTGAAATCAGGTGCAGTGAAGAGCCAAACAATCCGGCAATAACCGGTGTGATAATGGCGGTGTAGAGGCCGTACTCGGGGGGCAAGCCGGCAATCAGCGCGTAGGCAACACCTTGAGGAAGCACAACAATTGCGCCAGTCAGGCCGGCCATTAAATCTGCTTTTATTGTGTGAGGTGTCAGCTCTTGTCCCCAGATCAGAAAGGGCATCCATGCACGTAAAAAGCTAAGTACGTGTCTGGTCTGCTGAGTCTCTTCTTGCTGCATGTGGGGTGTCCTGAGATGGGTGCTGATTTAATTCGGAGGAGAATAGAGCTCTGGGCGCCAGAGATAATATCAGGTTAACCGGAATAGCGGGTAGAGTGGTTAAAAAACACTCAATACTTTCGTCGCTGGAAGCGCGGAACTGCGCTATAATCCGCGCCTTCTAAATTGTTGAATGTTCCCGAATTCCAGACCATGACTGAATCCGCCGCTGTAGAATCACCTGAAAAGAAAATTAAAGTCCGCACGAACAAGCTGCAGAAACGTCTGCGCCGTGAAGTGGGCCGTGCTATCGAAGACTTCAATATGATTGAAGATGGCGACAAGGTGATGGTATGCCTGTCCGGCGGTAAAGACTCCTATGCCATGCTGGATATCCTGCTGAACCTGCAGAAAAGTGCGCCGATTCATTTTGATATTGTGGCGGTGAACCTGGATCAGAAGCAGCCGGGTTTCCCTGAACATATCCTGCCGGAATACCTGGAATCGATCGGTGTGGAGTTCCACATCGTTGAGCGCGATACCTATTCCATCGTGAAAGAAGTGGTGCCGGAAGGTAAAACCACCTGCGCGCTTTGCTCCCGTTTACGTCGTGGTACGCTCTATGGTTTTGCTGAAGAAATTGGTGCGACGAAGATCGCGCTGGGCCATCACCGTGACGACATTCTGGAAACCTTCTTCCTGAACATGTTCTACGGCGGAAAACTGAAGTCGATGCCACCTAAGCTGGTATCCGATGACGGCAAAAACATGGTGATTCGCCCACTGGCCTATGCCCGTGAGAAAGATATTGCTGAGTATGGTGACCTGAAGCAGTTCCCGATCATTCCGTGCAACCTGTGTGGTTCGCAGGAAAACCTGCAGCGTCAGGTGATCAAAGAGATGCTGAACGGTTGGGATAAGTCTAATCCGGGTCGCATCGAAACCATGTTCCGTTCGCTGCAAAACGTAGTGCCTTCCCATCTGGCCGATACAAATCTGTTCAACTTCAAAGAACTGCAGAAGGGTTACGCGCATGGTATCGCCGGTGATAGTGTGACTAATCACTTCGATCCTGAGCAGCCGCAGGCGGAAAAGATGCCAGAGATGATTGATATCCTGGCACTGTAATACCCGTTTCCTACCTCCCTCTTAAGGAAACGGATTTCAACGAGGTAGTACGTTGTGAACATGAACGTTGTTCTGCTATCCCTGTGTCAAGCATTACTGACCACAGGGAACATCCTGTTAGTGTCTGTCACGGCTTTGATTGGCCGTGATATGGCGCCAAGTGCGGCACTCATCACCTTGCCGGTTGCGATGCAGTTTGTTGGTCTGATGGCTGCGACCATTCCTGCATCGCTGGTGATGAAGCGAATCGGACGTAAGAACGGTTTCTATCTCGGTACCACCATCGGAATTGCGGGTGCGTTCACCTGTATCTTCGCCTTAGATGGCAATCAGTTTGATCTCTTCTGTTTGGGTACCTTCCTACTGGGTATCGGTATCGGGTTTGGCACCTTGTATCGCTTTGCCGCCGTCGAAGTCTGTGCTCCCGATCAGAAGAACCGCGCGATCTCCATGGTCATGGCCGGTGGTGTATTGGCGGCGGTCGCCGGACCTGCACTGGCGGTATCCAGTCAGGGCTGGGTCGAAGACATCCCGTTTCAGGGCGCGTTTATCGGTCTGTTAGGGTTGTACATCATTGCGTTGCTCTTACTCAGCCTGATCCGTATTCCGCCAGTGAGTGCCGATGAACATCACGGTGAGGCGCGTCCGATCGCTGAGATCATCAGCCAGCCCAACTTTATCGGTGCTGTTGTTGCCGCAATGGTGGGCTATGCAGTGATGAACCTGCTGATGACCGCCACGCCGCTGGCTATGCAGCGCTGTGGTTATAGTTTTGGTTCGGTTGCCAACGTAATCGAATGGCACGTTTTAGGTATGTTTTTACCCTCGTTTTTTACTGGATCACTCGTTAATCGTTTTGGCATTAAACCGATGATCTATAGCGGTGCCGTGCTGATTATGGGTTGTATCGCGATTAATATGACAGGCACCAGTGAATGGCATTTCTTTGCGGCGTTGTTGCTGTTGGGTGTGGGCTGGAACTTCATGTTTATTCCGGCAACCCAGTTGCTGACAGGCACCTATAAACCGGCTGAGAAAGCCAAATCACAGGCCGCCAATGAGTTTCTGGTGTTTGGTGTTGTAACGTTATCCGCGTTGACATCCGGCTGGCTGGAAGACGCTTTGGGTTGGTTTACGATGAACTGGATGATGTTGCCAGTAGTACTCTGGGCCGTGGCTGTGGTGTACTTAATGGATAAGAAAGCGAAAGCAACCGTTTCCGCGGTCAGCTAAGCGCGGGGTGAGAGGGAGAACAACATGGCTAAAATTACCGGCAGCTGTTTGTGCGGCAAAGTTAAGTTTCACTGTGAGAATCAATTCACTCAGTTTCACTTGTGTCATTGTGAGCTCTGTCAGAAAGTCACTGGCAGTGCGCATGCATCCAATCTATTCACAGTGCATGACAATATCATCTGGCTGCGTGGGTATGCGTTCGTAAAGCGCTTTGATGTACCGGGGTGCTCAATGGCCCATGCATTTTGCGTCGAGTGTGGGTCTGCCATGCCGCGTCTGTCAGGAAAAGAGAAGTTGTTGGTTGTACCGGCGGGAAGTTTGGATAGTCAGGCTAACATCGCACCGCAGAGTAATATCTGCTGGGATGAACGCGCTAAATGGTATGACGATGCATTGAATGCACCTCACATTGACGGTGTACCCGAATAGCGTTCCAATTCACCACTCTTCGTTAAAGCTCTGAAGTGTCATGAAGTTAATCCTAAGCCGTAAAGGCACCGACTCCAGTGCAGGTGGGCTCCCCAGTCCTATCCTGCCTGATGGTCGTTTGCTCTCGTTACCCATTCCCCAGGATGACGCGACCACTCAATACTCCCATCTCATAGCGGGTAAGCAGAGTCTGTCCAGTCTGATTAAGCAGCTCGGCGGTAAACAGTGGCGCAGCGGCTGTCATCTGGACCCGGATATCGATCCATCCTTAATTGTTGATACGGAGAGCTGGTTGCCCGCGTTTGGTCAGTTTGGCTCAGCCCAGCGACACCTGGAGCACGAAGGCGTGGGTGTCGGGGATCTATTTCTGTTCTTCGGTTGGTATCGACAGACTGAACGGGTGAAAGGCCGGATGCAGTTCGTTAAAGGTGCCCCAGATATTCACCTGATCCATGGCTGGATGCAGGTCGGTGAGATTATTCATCCCTCCCCGGAGGTGCTTGAGCAGTATCCGCTGTTGGCTAATCATCCCCATATGCAAAAGGATTACGCCTTCAACACCCTCTACCTGCCGTCACCTCAGCTGTCCATTGCCGGTGAGGTGCTGCAACACGCGGGGTATGGGATGTTTCCAGCGTATGACGAGCAGCTGCAACTCACCACCCCGGGCGAAAATCGCACCCAGTGGACGCTGCCGGATGTCTTCTATCCCGATGATTTTGCTGACGGGCTGAGTTATCACCGCCAACCTTGGCGCTGGAATCGGCGAGAGCATGACGTGCAATTGAAGGCTGCGGCCCGTGGGCAGGAGTTTGTATTGGATCTGGACAAGCAGCCTGCGGTGAATGACTGGCTCAGCCAGTTGTTTCTATCCATTGAAAGGCGCTAAATTAGACTTGACCCCATCCACCCCATCTCGTCATCATTAGCGCCTAATTTTAGGGGGATGCATGAAAAGTTACCTATTTGCGACTGAGAACGAACGTGGCGGTGTAATCCTCTGTGATATCGATACGCTGGAAGAGGCGGTTGAATATCTGCAACAACGCTTTGATGGTGTTGTGCGGGTTGAGCAGGGCCGCAGTTACTGGTGTATCAAAGAAGGCTTCGCTGAGCTACCTCCCGCACAAGATGCGACCAATGCGCCACCTACCGGAACGACGCCTTAGTTGTTCTTTCCCCGGCCGGATGTTGTCTTGTCGGTAATACCGCTTTTAAAGCGGTACGGCTCCACGTAAACCGCTTCATCTGTCGACTCAACGAATCCAATGTATGCGGGAATCCCATCAGTTGATTGCCGCTGACTATCTTTATTAGCAGGGATGCGCCAGTCATCGCTGTGGGTGCAATCAATCACTTCAACACACTGAATTTTCATCACTCATCTTACGGCTCTGTTTAAATTGCCGGTGCAATATTTCACAGCACCAAGACAGTTGTATGACAGTGTCGGTGAATGGTGGGATAAGGTAATCTAAACAGCATCTTATCGAATCCATCTCGTACAACAGACGCACGTTGAAAACCGTGGCGGTGATGCCTAAAGCGGTCTGATCAGGAATAGGACATGTTTCGCATATATCACTCGAATGCACTGGATGTGCTTAAGGATCTGCTGGTTGAGCTGATCCGGCTGGACCCGCTGACCGATCCGTTTGCACAGGAAACTATTCTGGTGCAAAGCCCGGGTATGGCACAGTGGCTGAAGCTGGAACTGGCACAAGCGCAGGGCATTGCCGCGAGCGTTGATTTTCCGCTACCGGCGTCCTTCCTCTGGAAGAGTTTTTCTGAGGTATTGGAGGGGGTGCCTGAACGTTCGGCGTTTAATAAAGAGGCGATGACCTGGAAGTTGATGGAGCTGCTGCCTTCTGAGTTAGACCAGCCGGAATTCAGTGATCTGCAACGTTATCTGGCGGCGGATCAGGGGAACTTTAAGCTCTACCAGTTGTGCGGCAAAATCGCTGATACGTTTGACCAATATTTGGTGTATCGCCCGGATTGGATAGCGGACTGGGAGCAGGGTGGTCAGCTGGCCGCTGAGACCCAGCCATGGCAACCGGTGCTGTGGCGTGCGCTGGTAGAACGGACACGTGATTCTGGCCAGGCTCATTGGCATCGTGCCAATATGTTCTCTGAATTTGTCTCGGCATTAGGCAGAGCCCGTGGTCAGGCGGGGTTACCCACGCGGTTGTTTGTCTTTGGTATCTCCGCGTTACCGCAAAACTACCTTGAAGCCCTGAATGCGATGGGGCAAAAGATCGATGTACACCTGATGGTTACCAACCCATGTCGTTACTACTGGGGTGAGATTCTGGATCAGGGGCAGATCGCCCGTCTTAACCGCAGCTGGTTTGATAAGCCGGGTACAGATCTGGGCAACTACTTCGAGCATGGTAATCCTCTACTGGCATCGATGGGCAAGCTGGGTCGTGATTATCTGGTGCAGTTGCAAGAGCTTAAAGCACCGGAGATTGAAGCGTTTGCCGATATCGACCGTGACAGTCTGTTGCACCAGATGCAGGCGGATATTCTGGATCTGGATGATCGGGCACGTTTCCCAACTCAGCCGGATGGTTTCCAGCAGAGTGTTCATAAAACGCCAATCAATGCAGACGATACTTCGATTCAGTTGCATGGTTGTCATAGCCCAATGCGGGAAGTGGAGGTGCTACACGATCAGCTGCTGGCGATGTTTCAGGCTCAACCTGAGTTGTCGCCACGTGATGTGATTGTGATGATGCCGGATGTGGCAACCTACGCACCCTACGTGGATGCGATATTTGGCAATGCGCCGCCGGATCGTTATATCCCGTTCTCTATTTCTGACCGTTCTGCACAGCAGGAAAACCCGCTGTTGCAGAGCTTCCTGCGTTTCATCGCACTGGCGAATAGCCGTCTGACCGTCTCTGAAGTACTGGAATTATTGGAAGTCCCCGCCGTGATGCGTTGCTTCGGGCTTGATCAGGAGGGTTTTCACCGGATTCGTCACTGGGTGGCAGAGGTGAACATCCGCTGGGGATTGGACAGCAATCAACGCAGCCAATGGGATCTGCCGGAGTTTGAGCAGAACAGCTGGCAGTTTGGTTTGCAGCGTATGCTGGCCGGTTACGCATTGGGTGACAGTGACGACCTCTGGTCGGGTATCGCACCCTATGGTGAGGTCGAGGGGCTGGAAGCCGATCTGCTGGGTAAACTGGCGGATTTTGTTGATCTGCTTGGCTTTTGTACCGAACGTTTTAAGGGTGAACAGACACCTGAGAGCTGGATTGAGCTGATCAATGAGCTGCTGGTACGCAGCTATCAGCCGGATGAATTAGATGAAGTCGCGTTGGATCAGGTGCGTAAGGTACTGGCCCAGCTGCAGGAACAGATTAGCGATGCGGGATGGAGCGCGCCCCTATCGATTGAGGTGTTGTGTGATTACCTAAACAACGGCTTAGACAGCGCCCGGTCCAGTCAGCGGTTTATGGTGGGGGCGGTGAACTTTTGTACCTTGATGCCGATGCGCTCGATTCCATTCAACGTGGTTTGCCTGCTGGGTATGAACGATGGCGATTACCCCCGCACTATGCCGCCGATTGGCTTTGATCTGATGGCCGATCAGGTACGCCGGGGGGATCGTTCCCGCCGTGATGATGACCGTTATCTGTTCCTTGAAGCGGTGCTTTCAGCGCGGGAAAAGCTCTATGTCAGCTATGTTGCCCGCTCAATTCATGACAACACGGAAAAAGTGCCGTCTGTTCTGGTGAGTGAGCTGGTGGAGTATCTGGCGCAGGCCTATGTGATGCCGCATAACGTTGATCTGGATATGGACAGCAGCGCCGAAGCGCTGAAAACCGCGCTTTTGACCGAGCATCCGTTGGCACCGTTCAGTCGTGACTATTTTAGTGTGGATTCGGATTACTTCAGTTATGCCTCTGAATGGCTGGTGGCGGCTGCCGCTGAGCAGCAAACCCCGGCGAGTTTTGTATCTGCACCCTTGGAATCAGATACGCCGACTGAGTTGGAATTGTCTGATCTGCTGCGTTTCTTCCGTAATCCGAGTCGCTATTTTTTCACCCAGCGCTTAAAAGTGCACTTTGAAACCCGTGAATCAGGTGCCGAAGATGATGAGCCGTTTAAGGTGGAAGGGCTGGATGATTACCAGCTGAAACAGCGGTATCTGGCAACGGCGCTGGCCGGTGAGTCTCTGGATCAGGTGGATGCCTGGATTCAGGCGGAAGGGCTGCTGCCGGTCGGGCAGAGTGGTTATCAAAGCTTGAACAAGGTACGTAAAGATTGTTCAGAGCTGGCGGAGAAACTGGAACCGCTGATGACGGAAACGGCGCGTCGCCGCGAGATCCGCATCAAGTTCCCGAATTTAACCAAACTACGGCTGACCGGATGGCAAGACGGTTGGCACGGTTCCACACTGCTGCGCTATCGTCCGGCGCAAGTGCAGGGTTACGATCGTTTGTTTGGCTGGATCGAACATCTGTGTGCCTGCGCCTGTTTTGGCGATACGCAGGCCACCATTCATCGAGGATTGTCGGCACAGCTGACCTTTCATCCGCTGAGTCGTGATGAGGCCACGCAAAAGCTGGAAGTGTTAGTAAATCTGTATCTGGAAGGTCTGCAACGCCCTCTGGCGTTTGAGCCGGGTGTCGGCTGGGCGTATCTGTCGGTGCTGGAGAAAGGTGAAGACCGGGCGCGAGTTGCCGCGCAGACCCGTTTTGAAGGTGGTTTTAACAGCTACGGAGCGATTGAAGATCCGTACCTGCGCCGGGTTTATCCACAATACAGCGCATTTGAGCCGGGTTTAGTGCCGCTGACGGAGCAGGTGTTAGCCCCGATGCTGCCGTGGCTGGAAGAAGGTAAGGAGTAAGGCAAGGATGAGTGATCTGATTCCACTACAACCGCTGACATTCCCTTTGCACGGTGTGCGCCTGATTGAGGCGAGTGCTGGTACCGGGAAAACATACACCATTACAGCGCTCTATCTGCGTTTACTGCTGGGACATGGTGATCAAGGCCCTGTACGCCCATTGGGGCCTGATCAAATTCTGGTGGTGACTTTTACCGAAGCCGCAACCGAAGAGTTGCGCGACCGCATCCGTGTGCGTATCGCCGAAGCCCGTCAGGCCTTTATGCTGGCGCTGAACTGGCAGGAAGTAAAAGATCTGTTCTTGAGTCAGCTGATTGAAGCGATTGAGGATAAAGAGGCTGCGGTGAAGCTGCTGGAGCAAGCCGCCCAGCAGATGGATGAAGCCGCGATCTTCACCATTCACGGCTTCTGTCAGCGGATGCTTAAACGCCATGCCTTTGAAAGCGGTGCGCTGTTTGAGACCGAGTTGACCCAAGACTCCCAGCGTTTGTTGCATCAGGCGGTGATGGACTTCTGGCGTAACGAGATCTATCGCATGGAGGCCGGTATCGCCTCGGCCGTGCTGCATTTGTGGAAAACGCCGGTGGATCTGGGTAAAGATCTAAACGGGTTCTGGAACTCACCGGAACTGCGTTTGCAGCCGGATCTGTCGGAGCAAAATCTGACCGAGCTGTTTACGCAGTTCCAGAGTCTGTTACAACGCTTTAAGGCGCTCTGGTTGTCACAAGGCGGGGACCTGGAAGCATTGATCCGCGATTCGGGTGTCAGTAAACAAAGCTATCGTAAAAATCTGCTGCCGAACTGGTTGGCTAAAATCGGTGAGTTTTGTGAAACCGACAGTTCGGTGCTGGATAAAAAGCTGGTCGGAGTGCTGGAGCGTTTTCAGCAATCACGATTGCATGAAAAATCGCCCAAAGGTAATCCGCCAGAGCATGAGTTGTTCCGCCTGACCGAAGAGCTGTTGGAAGCGCGGGTGCCTGTGCGTGAAATTATGCTGGCCCGAGCATTTCGTGATGTACGTCAGCGCTTTAATCAGCACAAAGCGCAGCACAATTTGCTCACATTTGATGACCTGTTGATCAACCTGGATCGTTCTCTGAGTCAGGATCAATCCGGATTATTGGCCTCGGCTATTCGCACGCAGTTCCCACTGGCGCTGATCGATGAGTTTCAGGATACCGACCCGATGCAGTATCGCATCTTCAGTCAGATATACGCCGCAGTACCGGATGAGGAAGCGCAGGCGCCGGGGCTGGTGATGATCGGTGATCCTAAGCAGGCGATCTATGCCTTCCGTGGCGCGGATATCTTTACCTATATCCGTGCGCGGCGTCAGGTAGATGCACCCTATACGCTGGATACCAACTGGCGCTCGACGTCACGGATGGTGGAGTCCGTTAACCGGATTTTTGAAACGGCACAGGCGCCGTTTATCTACGAGCAGGATATTAAGTTCCAATCGGTGAAGGCGGGCGGTAAATCCGATAAGAAACCCCTTCAGATGGGTGGGAAAGCGCTGCCCGCGATGACGTTCTGGTATCAGGACGATGACGCACCGATCAATCGCAATACCTACTTCACCCGCTTCGCCCGCTCGACCGCAGTGGAGATCGAACGTCTGCTGGCTGGTGATACCTCGATGGGTGATCAGCCGCTGGCGGCGGGAGATATCGCGGTGCTGGTGCGTGATCGTTATGAAGCCGATGCGATCCGCACGGCGCTGACAGAATTTCAGCGACCTTGTGTGTACCTGAGTAATCGCGAAAGTGTATTTGCCACACAAGAAGCTCTCGATATGTTGTTGCTACTGCAGGCGGTGCAGGAGCCAAACAACGAACGTTTTGTCCGCGCGGCGTTGGCGACGTCCGTATTGCAGCTGGATGTCGAGGCTCTGGATCGCCTCAACCATGACGAGCGCGCATGGGAAGCGGCGGTGGCGGAATTTACGGAATACCAGCAGGTGTGGTTGCGGTTAGGTGTGTTGCCGATGCTGCACCGCTTACTGCAACGGCGCAAGCTCTCTGAATTGATGCTCTCCCGTGCAGATGGCGAGCGGCGTCTAACCGACCTGCTGCATCTGGGTGAGCTGTTGCAAACCGCAAGTACAGAAGTTGAAGGCACTGCGGGTCTGTTGCGTTGGTATGCGGAGAAGCTGAACAGCCCCAACGGTAGCTCGGAAGATCAGCAGTTGCGTTTGGAGAGTGATCGTAATCTGGTGACATTAGTTACGATCCATAAATCCAAAGGTCTGGAATATCCCGTTGTCTTCCTGCCATTTCCCTGTGCGATGAAAGAGAGCAAGCAGGCTCTTTACCACGACGACAGTGGTGAAACCGTGGTGGACTTACAGGCCTCGGACGAGGCGATGGCAAAAGCGGATGAAGAGCGCCTGGCGGAAGATCTGCGCTTGCTTTATGTCGCCCTGACCCGTTCGGTGTACGCCTGCTATATGGGTGTAGCGGACGTGAAAGTGGGCCAGAAAAAAGATCAGTTACGCCGCACCGCACTGGGTTATCTGTTGTTGCAGGAAGAGCGTGAGTTGGATGAGGCGATGGCCGGTATACCAGCGCTTTCAGCAGCGATTACCGTATTGGAACCGCCGCAAAGTGCCCCTCAGATCGATCTGTTTGCCGCAGAACCTGAAGCCAAACCGGAGCTGCAGGTCCGCACCTTTAAAGGCCGGATTAAACGTGACTGGCGGGTGACCAGTTACTCGGCACTGAGCAGTCATGGCAGCGGTTATCAACTGCCGGAGTTGCCGGGTTTGGATCTGGAGGTGGCAGGTGAAGAAGCGGAGGTCGCTGAGCCGGAACAGACGATCTTCAGTTTTCCCAAAGGGGCTCGTGCCGGTACGTTCTTGCACGCCGTGTTTGAGGATCTGGACTTCCCTACGGCAGGCGGACCGGAGCTGGATGAGTATCTGCAAGAGCGCCTGACGCTGGAAGGTTATGAAACCGACTGGACACCGGTACTGAACTCACTCGTGGCAGATGTACTGGACAGTGATCTGGACGGTCAGGGGCTACGGATGCGAGATCTCACCGCGCAGGACAAACTGGTGGAGATGGAATTTATGTTGCCAGTGAGTGGTCTGGACTGCGGTGCACTTAATCAATTGGTACGCGCAGAAGATAATCTGTCAGCGCAGGCAGGGCTGCTCTCCTTTGATCAGGTGAACGGGATGTTAAAAGGCTTTATCGACTTGGTATTCCGCCATGAAGGCCGGTATTACGTGCTCGATTACAAATCCAATTATCTCGGCGGCACACATGATGCGTATACCCAAGAGGCGATGGCGGGTGCGATGATTGACCACCGCTATGATCTTCAATACCAGCTTTATACGCTGGCGCTACACCGTCTGTTGCAGAGCCGGATACCGGATTATAACTACGAAGAACATATGGGCGGTGTTTTCTATCTCTTCCTGCGAGGGATGGGGCAGGGGGATCATGGTGTTTTCCATTGCCGTCCTGATGCGGGCTTTATCGAGCAGCTGGATCAACAGTTCCGAGCAGGAGAAACCGCATGAGTGAATTATTGTCGGTCCTCCGTAGCCGGGTTGATGCCGGTGAACTGCGCCCGCTGGATTATCAGTTTGGTCGTTTTTTGCAACAGAAAGGTGCACCTGATCTGGCGGTTCTTGCGGGTACGTTGGTCAGCGCTGAACTGGCGCAGGGCAATGTGTGTCTGGTGTTGTCCCGGTTGCCAGAGTTGTCGCCTGAGCTGAAGCAGCTGACAGTGCAGTTGGGACTATCAACGCTGGGCCTGCATGCGCAGATCATCGGTGACGGCTCTGAAACAACGCCACTGGTGTTAAACGGTGACCGCCTCTATCTGCACCGTTATTGGTCGTATGAGGTGATGATTGCCGCCAGTTTACATACCCGGGCGGCACGCTCGGATGTGGATCTTGAGACACTCAGGTCCGGTCTGAATAAATTGTTCGGTCGTCAATCCGGTGAACCGGACTGGCAGAAAGTGGCAGCAGCCATTGCTGCTCAGCGACGTTTTTCAGTGATTTCCGGTGGACCAGGAACGGGTAAAACCACCACTGTGACCAAACTGCTCGCGCTGATCTGTGAGCAGAGCCTGCAACTGGGACGTGAACCGGTGATTAAATTGGCTGCGCCAACCGGTAAAGCCGCCGCACGCCTGTCTGAATCGATTGCCGGTGCGGTGAGCAAACTGCCGTTGTCGGTTGAGCAGCGCGCTTCAATTCCGGCGGACGCGAGTACCCTGCATCGGTTACTCGGTGTTATACCAAACAGCCATAGCTTCCGTCATAACGCCGAGAATCCCTTACATCTCGATCTGCTGGTGGTGGATGAGGCATCGATGATCGATCTGCCGATGATGGCGCGGTTGCTGGATGCTTTACCGGACAGTGCCCGGTTAATCCTGATCGGAGATCGGGATCAGCTGGCGTCGGTTGAAGCGGGCAGTGTCTTGGGTGATATCTGTCGTTGGCCGGGTGAGGTGGGGTATTCGGTGGAGCAGGCGAAAATATTGTCAGCGCTGTGCGATATCAGTGCTGCAGATATTTCTCAGAATTACCCGTCCCCCTTAGCAGATTCTGTGGCGTTACTACGTAAAAGTTACAGATTTCATGATCAGAGCGGTATTGGGCATCTGGCACGCGCCGTTAATACCGGAGATGTGGCGCGTTTTACGCAAGTTCTGAAAAGCGCCAATTACGGTGATATCGAGCTCAATCCACTGACCAGTGAAGGTTATGCTGCACTGATTGCCCGAGCGGTGGATGGCTATAGTCATTACCTGCGCTGTGTGGATGACAACGCTGCGCCGGAGCATATTCTGGCTCAGTTCAACCGCTTACAGCTACTTTGTGCACTGCGGGAAGGGCCCTACGGTGTGGCGGGGCTAAACGAAACGATTCGTAGTGCATTAGCGAAACGTCGGCTGGTGTCCAGCGAAGGCCAGTGGTTTAGCGGTCGCCCGGTGATTATCACCCGCAATGATTCTGTGATGGAGTTATATAACGGTGATATCGGTATCACGCTGCCTGACGAAGACGGCAATCTTCGGGTTTGGTTTGAACAGTCAGGTCGGATGCGTGCGGTGTTGCCCAGCCGGTTACCTGAACACGAAACCGTGTTTGCGATGACGGTACATAAAAGTCAGGGATCAGAGTTTGAGCAGGTACTGTTGTTACTGCCGCCAGATGACAGCCCGGTACTGACCCGTGAGTTGCTCTATACAGGGATTACACGTGCTAAACAGTCGTTGGCATTGTACGGGACAGACCGGGTGTTCAGGCAAGCGACGTTGCGGCCTACCGAACGTAACGGTGGTTTGGCTGATCGATTATGGCAGATGTAAAACCAACCGCTTAGAACGCAAATAGGGAGCCAATGGCTCCCTATTATCGATCATATGTTAATAATCAGATCTGGTTCAGAATCCTAGCGACGGCGACGTTGCTGCTCTTCTTCCGTGCGTATACGGATGGGTTTCAGCTCTTTCTGAGCAGGTTTGCTCATCTTGAACATGATATAACCGGCAGCCAGGGCCAGCAAAGTTGTAAAAATCAGCATATGTCGCTCCTAGTGCCGGTGCATACCGGTCGTCAGATTCGGCATCGACGGTCAGCGCGGGTAGCGCTCCTCAGACACGATACTACTGATTATAGACCCTGTTGACCAACGTATTGTTCAAATTCGGTGAATCCACCGATGTGCTCCTGTCCAACAAAGATCTGCGGCACTGTTTCTACCGGTTTACCCACGGTTTTTTCAAGATCGGCTTTGCTGATATTCTCTGCGTGGATATCGATATAGCGGAAGCTCAGCTCTTTGATTTCACACAGCTGCTTAGCACGAGTACAAAAACCACAACCCGGACGGCCAAAAATAGTAACGCGTTTCATGATGTTGCTGTCTCCTGATCAAAATTCCATGAGTGCATTACAACATGCAGGGCAGGACGGCGACCAATTGGATCTGTTTATTCCGTTCATTTACTCCCGCTATGGAACGCAATAGGTCAATTCAAGATTCTCTCGCGCAACTCAGAAATTTTTCATTAGGTAGAAAGTTATCAAAGGTTGTTTTTTTTTATGTGCAGCGCAGCGTTAACCCGTTGTTTCTGGGGTGTCCATGCTTTTCCCCAAAGCCTGTGGATAAACCTGTCGACAAGATTTGGGCAAACTTCTCAGCGAGCAGTAATACGGGCACTTCATTTGAATTGGTTAAAAAATGTACAGATATCTAACTGTATGATTTGTAATGTCAAACGCCGTTATTCAATTAAATATTGCAACGTTATAAGACAATAACGTGAATGAAAAAAAATCATGTTGATAGCGAATATAGGTGAGCAAACTATTTTTGAGGCTTGTAGCAGAAGAAGGCTTATGGCAGCCCGGACGCATTCAAGTGGGTTTGGTGACGAGGTTGAGAAGAGAAGGGGGAGGGGCTATTGCTATGACACAAAGATCAAACGGGCTTACCCCCAGTGGGGTTAGGCCCGTTCATAGTAATAAGAGAATGACTGTTACCAGGTGGAAGCCGGTTTACGACGACCGGTGAAGGAACGTACCAACAGACCCAGAATCACACCACCCAACGCGATCAGACCGCCATGAGTGAACCAACGCATCAGGTTGCTTTCATCCATAGTTTCAATCTGGAAGCTAAGCGTCTTAATTTCAGTCTTCAAAGAGCTCACTTCATCCGCCAGCGTTTCACGTTCATTGCGAATCGAACTCAGCTCTGCTTGCAGCTCGTTGATCACTTCACTCTGCTCTGAAACTTTACTGCGGCTGTTCTTAAGATCACTTTCTAATACGGGCAGACGGGCGCTCATGCTAGGGCCGGTGCCTACATTATTAGGTGCAACCCAACCTACTTTCCCTTTCGGGGTACGGATCTGAACGTATTTTGTGCCCTTGTCCCGCTTCAGGATTTTGACCGGTGCGCCACTTTGAACCCGACCTGTAATTTTGTATTTGTTGCTCGGACCGCTGTGATAGAAGACATACACATCATCAGCGATATGCCCTGTTTGAGCCTGAACCTGTAAGGAAAGAGTAAAAAATAGAAATATGAGTATTTTTTTCATTAATGCCGTCACTAGTGTGAATTTGCCAATATTGTGAAGGGTCTGACTCCCTACCATCGACCCGATGTACCTACCCGTGGATCACTTCGACAGTAAAAAACTGAAAATGATCCGTGCGTATTCTACAAACTTGTTCAATAATTTTCGATGAGTCTATTGCTGTCTATGCTTAGGATTTCTTGTAATAGATTCATCATACAGTCTGTATTCAGCAGAGATATGATAACAAATAAGCGTCTGCTTAACTGAGAATGGTTCTACGGGCAGAAGCTAACGGGTCTTCGGACCCATGATATCTGGATGGGGAAAATACATGGAAAACATGATCGACACCTACATATACCCTTGGGTGATCAATATCGCGCTCGCTTTAGCCGTCTTCGTGGTTGGTCGGTGGGTTGCTAAACAGTTAGTGAAATTGATTACACGCGTGCTACGTCGTTCGAAAATGGACGATATGCTGGTGAACTTCATCACCTCTATTGCCAATATTCTTCTATTGCTGGTCGTTGTTGTGGCGGCCCTGGATCAACTGGGTGTTGATACGACCTCGCTGATTGCGTTGGTGGGTGCGGCGGGTTTAGCCGTAGGTCTGGCGCTGCAGGATTCGTTAAAGAACTTTGCTGCGGGTGTGATGCTGATTGTCTTCCGACCGTTTCGTGAGGGGGATTTTGTTGAGGCGGCGGGTGTTTCCGGTATTGTCGAACACGTTTCGATCTTTAACACGGTGATGCGAACGCCTGATAATCGGGAAGTGATTGTGCCGAATGGTGGCATTTATAGCGGTGTAATCATCAACTACTCTGCGCGTGATACCCGTCGTGTGGATATGGTGTTCGGCATTGGTTACGACGATGATCTGAAACGCGCCAAGGCGATTTTGGAAGAGATTATCGGCAATGATGACCGTATTCTTAAAGATCCTGCCGCTGTGGTCGCAGTGTCTGAGTTGGCGGATAGCAGCGTAAACTTCGTTGTACGTCCGTGGGTTAAGTCCGCTGATTATTGGGATGTGATGTGGGATACCACTGAAACAGTGAAATTGCGTTTTGATGCTGAAGGTATCAGCATCCCGTATCCGCAGATGGACGTTCATTTGCACAAGCAGGAAGCTGAGCAGGCGTAATCAATTCGCCTGCAAATAAGCTCCAACTCAAAAGGGCCTTATGGCCCTTTTTTAGTGCTTCATTCACCGCGATTTTTCATGTGTTCTCGTAGTTTGTCTTTGCGTTCCTGCTGAATCTTTCGGTACTCATTCATCTGTTTGTCGGTCAAAATAAGTTCCAGCTGTCCCTGCGTGTTTTTTCGCGATGCTTTCAGTTCACTAGCCAGTTTTCGTTTTTCGCGAAAGCTCAGTTTTTTGCGACTCTCTGGATCGAAGTTTTCCAGATCAATGCCGTGTTTTTTCAGTATCTCTTTTCGTGCGTTCGCACTTGTTTCCAGAATCGGAGTGATCTGCTGAGTTTGGGCATCACTGAGTGCTAACCGGTCCTTCAGCTCAGCGATCTGGTGCTCAATATTTTTACCGCGCTCATCATTGGCTGATACGACTTGAACCGTTGTCAGGGTTAATGCCAAAACGATCATCAAACTCTTTAACATCATTGAACCTTCTGCTGATTTGTTGCACTTATTATTCTAAGTGTGGATATGTCTAGGGTACGTATTGGCATGTAAATATGCGGGGTGAGATTGCAAAGATGTGTAAATGTATCCATATGGTAAAGGAGGTACTGGCTTGAGAAGCGGACTGAGTAGGCTTGTAGTGCTGATCACCGTGGTATTTATCGGATGTATTGTCTGGGTGCTCTATCAGGCTGATATGGGAAAGGTACCGGCGATTTTTGATTGGGTACGGGGTCTGCCCAATGGAGATAAGTGGGGGCACTTTATGGTGTTTGGTGTTCTGACATTGTTACTCAACGTCAGTCTGAAATTTCGCACCGTTCGTTTGGTATTTATGCCCGTATATTGGGGCACGCTCTGCGTGGCGCTGTTTTCGGTGGGAGAGGAGATCAGCCAGTATTTTATACCCAGTCGTAGATTTGACCTGCTGGATCTTCTGGCCGATGCAGGGGGGATCCTGACGTTTACCCTTATTACTTGGTGTCTGGCGTTCTGGCTTGGTAGGCATCCACCGAAATAATGTTTATATCTGCCCCAGTTTGTCATTTAGCTCACGCCGTAGGGCGTCATTTTCTTGTGTGGCTTTCTGTATCTCCATTCGATACTTAAAAATATCTTCGTAGCGCTCATCCAGTTTTTGTTCCAGTGAAGTGATCTCGCCATCTTTTTGTTGCAGTCGAATTTGTAGCTTATCAATCTGCGCTTGCAGGTCCTCAATCAGACCAAAGCTTCCGGTATCAATGTCTTTGCTCGGCACGAGCTCAGGGGCCAGGCCGGGGCTCTGAAGTTCGCTGACGATATGGCTGAAGACGGCCTGTAGATCGGCAGCCTCTTTGTCTGAGTACCGAATACGGCTTTCCATTGCGCTGTGGGCGCCTGCGGAACCAATTGAACCTGCGAGCACATGTTCCAGCATGCGATGGAATTCAACCAGTTCAATAATCGTGATGTGGGATTTATCAAGTACCTGAAGGTCGTCGGCTATGTTGTGTACCTGCTCATTGGCTTTGTCTTCTGGCAGGTAGTTGGAAAGCAGTGTTTGTGCTTCTTCCAGCTTCGCGTTCAATACGATGTAGGCTTCTAAACCGGTTGGACGTGCTTTGCGACTGGAGGACTTAGCGAGCATGGCACACATGAATTCGGTGGTGAAGTTACGCTCGGTTTTATGTGGCTGATACAGTAGTGAGAACAGGACATAGGCGCCGATGTTCGCCAGCATGGACCAGAGCACTGCGTGGGTTACGGGGTGGAAACCATCTAAGCCAAATAATGCTTCAGGTCGCAGCATGGCAACCCCAGAGGGGCCGTGTTCAAGCAGCGCCATATCAAACCAGCCATGTTTGGTCATGGTGGGGAGCACTAACGTATAGATCCAGACTGAGAAGCCTGCAAGCAATCCTAAAAATGCACCTGCGCTATTGGCTTTTTTCCAGAAGAGCCCGCCGAATGTGGCAGGGGCAAACTGGAGGATTGCGACAAAAGAGATCAGGCCAATGGAGACCAGAATATACGAGTTAGCAAATTCCAGCGTGAACCAGTAGCTCCCCAGCAGGATCATCGCAACCAGTACCCAACGGACTTGTAGCAGGTATCCGCGTAGAAAAGTACATGAACCGGTGCGTTCGATCGCAGGCAGGACCAGGTGGTTTGAGGCCATTGTGGCTAACGTCATTGTGGTAATAATGATCATCCCGGTGGCGGCCGAGAATCCGCCGATAAAAGCGACTAGAGATAACAAATGATTGTCGGCCAGTTTGGGGAGGAGCAGCACGTAATAGTCTGCGAGATTACTATCGATTCCCGACAACAAGCCCGCCGCTGCAATGGGTACAACAAACAGGTTGATCAGTATTATATAGAGCGGAAACAGCCACATCGCCGTACGAATATGTTTCTGATCGGTGTTTTCGACAACCGCGACATGAAACTGGCGTGGTAATAACTGTACGGCAACGAAGCTCAGAACAATGAGCGTTACCCACATGGAGCCCGCGTTGTCACTGGCACTAAAGCTGGTGACGTGGTCTAGCCCAGCAGCGCTGATACGTTGGCTGATGTCCTCAAAGCCGTCAAACATCATGTATGTGACGAAGATCCCTACAGCCATAAAGCTAACGAGTTTCACCAGGCACTCTGCCACTAAGGCAAAGATCATCCCCTGGTGGCGTTCAGTCGGATCGAGGCGGCGTACACCAAACAGTATGGTGAATGCGATCATGACTAATGTCACAAAGAGCCCAGACAGGCCCCAGTCCATCATCTCTGCACTGTCGTGAGTGATCAGGTTAAAGGAGCTGATCACCGCTTTTAGCTGCAACGCGATATACGGTACGATGCCAAGCAGGGCGATGATCGTTACCAGTGCGGCGATGCGTTGTGAGCGGTTATAACGGGTGGAGATAAAGTCGGCAATACTGGTAATACGGAAGGTTTCTTTTGCCTGAATCATCTTTCGCAGGGTGACGTGCCAGAAAAGAATGGCAATAAGGCTTCCCAGGTAGACACCCAGAAACATCATGCCTGAATTAGCTGCGAAACCTACGCTGCCATAGAAAGTCCATGATGTGTGATATACGGCAAGTGACAGCGCATAGACCCAAGGACTGCTGATCTGTTTTCCGGTCAGCTGGTTGCGTCTCTCGACCCACTGCGCGAGCGCAAACAGCAGGGCCATATAGATAGTCACAATTAAAATGACGGCATACGGATTAAACATAGGCAACCTTACATCAGCGGGCCGGACGTTATCTTTATAGCTATAGCCTGATCTTGTTCTCTGGTCAAAGAATAGATGGTCAAATAGCGTATAACTGTATGATTTTCGTACAGTGTTGACGGGGTTGGGTGATATAGAAGGGCTTACATGAAATGTTGGCGAGTTCGTAGCGTTGAGTGGAGCAGGACTTAAATTAAATGGTTATCAGAGGGGAAGGGTGGGAAGGTCAAATTTACTTGGTCGGCCGGAGAGACTGACTTGAGGTGACGCTCAGTGTTTTGTCTGAGCGTCGTGTTTGTCTTCATCCGTATGACCATGTTCACAACCACAACGGGGAGGTACCGGATCCATACCGCCGTCACTGTAGGGGTGGCAACGCAGAATACGACGTATACCCAGATAACCGCCTTTCAGAATGCCGTGAGTTTCGATGGCTTCAATCATGTAGTGGGAGCAACTTGGATAGAAACGACAGTTGCTGCCCAGCATGGGGCTGATCAGATACTGATAACCACGGATGGGCAGGATCAGGAGTTTTTGCAGGCCCCATTTGAGCCGGTGGATAAGTTGAGACATCGGTAGAGTATATCGCAATTGAGCGGTAGAAAAACTGCCGGACCGTCGTCCGGCATAAGTAAAGGGGAAGTCGTGAAAGCACATGTGTGCCACTCGGCTTCCGGAAGGAACTGGGGTTGAATTGTCAGGTACAGAGTGTGGAACATAAGAAATCTCAGACCCCGTTATACATCAACGGGGAACTTACAGAATCCATGACTGGGCATGTTAGAGAGGTAAGTTTGAATCTGAGGCGACGAATTTCAGCGTTTTATTTTTATTTCTGATTCAATGTCGCGTATGTGAATTTATTATTATTGTTTTGTTGCGGCGGATTATAGGGATAACTATCCGGAATGGAATATCTGGCGGTCAGATTATTTTTTGGCCGAGAGGTAAAAGTGCCGCAATGTCAGAGACAGTGCGGCACTCAAAGGTTTTTATACTTTAGTCGCGTCTATCGCGGCTGGTTACCTTTCGTTAACAATCAGAGATGCTCTTCTGCATATTCAGCCAGTTCTGAGCGGAAGATGCCTTCAAGATGGACATTGGCTGCGCCCGGATAATCTTTAAAGCGTTCGACGATATAGGTCAGACCTGAGGTTAGCGGCGTCAGGTAGTTAGAATCTATCTGTGCCAGATTACCAAGACAGATCATCTTGGAACCTTTACCACAGCGGGTGATGATCGTTTTCAGCTGAGACGGGGTCAGGTTCTGCGCTTCATCAATCAGCACAAGTGCATCCTGAATACTGCGTCCGCGGATAAAGTTCAGGGATTTGAACTGGATGTTGGCCTTTTCGATCGCGTATTTAACGCTGCTCTGTGGGCGTTCGTCCTGTTCATGCATCGCTTCAAGGTTATCGTGGATCGCACTCAACCAAGGCGTCATCTTCTCTTCTTCTGTACCCGGCAGGAAACCGATATCTTCCGCCACGGGTGGTGTAGAGCGGGTCACGATGATTTTGTTGAACTGTTTATCCTCAATCACCATCTCTAGTGCGCAGGCCAGCGCGACCAACGTTTTACCAGAGCCTGCTGCACCGTTTAGTATCGCCAGATCAATGGATGGGTCGAGTACGGCCTGCATGGCAAAGGCCTGTTGAATGTTGATCGGTTCAATGCCCCAGCAGTTCTGTTGCATGATCCGCTCGTGATTCAGGTCTTGCAGCGTGATGGTCTCTTCATCAACGCTGATCACCCGTGCTGCAAAGCCATCGGATTCATCGTAGATATATTCTGCCGGATAGGTGTTGGGCAAAATGCTGCGATCAATCTGATGAAAGGTGTATTTACCTTCCTGATAGCTTTTCACATCAGTGACATGCTCCCAGAAATTGCCTTCCATTTGGTAGTGCCCGGCAGGCAGCAACTCAATGTCGGAAACCAGCTGGTCGGTACGGTAGTCTTCAACCTTCAGTAGCCCGGCACCGAGCGCTTTCAGGCGCATGTTGATATCTTTGGTGACCAGAATAATCTCGCGATGCGGGTTCGTTGCCTGTAGGTGCAGCGCGCAGTTGATAATCAAATTATCTTTATTGTGGTCGTTGGGCAAAAAGCCCTGACGCATTGTCAGCTCGTGATCAGGGAAAATGCTCAATTTTCCCAGTCGTGTGTCAACGCCGTTGAGTGCGTTTTGCTTAATCGGTACGCCTTTGGTGATTTGAGCCGAGGTGCTGGCTCCACTCAGAATATGATCAATTGCGCGAATGGCATGACGTGCTTCTGAGGACACGTTTTTCTTACGATCCTTGATGTCGTCCAGTTCCTCCAGAACGGTCATGGGAATGGCGATATCCTGCTCCTTGAACTCATACAGACACTTAGGGTCATGAAGCAGTACGTTGGTATCCAGTATATAAAGCTTAGATGCTGTCATGGCGGATTCCTTCTGACGCCGGGAGGCTGATTTCCTGAGAGTAAGAGGCGCGGGTAAACCAGCTACAGGCCCGGTAGAGGCTGCGAGGTCGGGTAGGGTGGTTCAGGTTACTGCATAACATCGTTGGGCATCATCCTCTGCTGCTGCGATGTTGATTTTTGGGCGTTGTCCCTGTGGTTAACGCCTGTTCCTGTTCCGGTGTTGCAGGTTAGCGATCTCATTAACAGGCTCATTCCTGTTGGACCGAGTCGCCTTGTGAGTCAGGCAACCGATTGTACGGGTTCGTTTTTTTCGGTTACCTTGAATTCAAAGATAGTCTAGATATGTAAGCATTGCCGTATTGTGACAACAAGATTTTTTGGGGAGATTAAACGATGGGTGCGGAATCGATAGTGATCCTGACGGGGGCCGGTATTTCGGCTGAATCTGGCATTCGAACGTTTCGCGCTGCGGACGGTTTGTGGGAAGACCACCGGGTTGAGGATGTCGCCACGCCTGAAGCTTTTTTACGTGATCCGGAACTCGTTCACCGATTTTATAATGAACGCCGTCAGGGATTATTAGCACCGGAAATTCAGCCAAACCCTGCGCATTATGCACTCGCAGAGCTGGAGGCAAGGCATTCCGGCAGCGTACTTCTGGTAACCCAGAATATTGATAATCTGCATGAGCGGGCCGGTAGCCATAATCTGCTTCATATGCACGGCGAGTTACTGAATATGCGCTGTGGGCAGAGCGGTGAAGTCTCTTTCTTTGAGGGGGCAAGCTCGCCAGCGGATCTCTGTGATTGCTGCGGTGAAGCGGGGTTACTGCGCCCCGATATCGTTTGGTTTGGTGAGATGCCGATGCATATGGATCGGATCTATAGCGCGCTGGATAGCTGTGATCTGTTCCTGTCGATTGGTACGTCCGGGCATGTGTATCCGGCTGCTGGGTTTGTTGAGGTGGCGAACGCAGCAGGTGCACACACGGTGGAACTTAACCTGGAACCGTCGAGAGTGGAATCAGCCTTTGATGAGCATATATATGGGGCTGCGAGTGAAGTTTTGCCTACGTATATCACGCAGTTTTTAAAGGGTTAACTGGCTGAAAATTAACCGATTTTGGCAGGGTACTGGAAATAATCTATAGTGATTCTGTGAACTTCATGGAAATGTCATTGGTCTGAAGTATGACAATAAATGAACATGAAGAGGCACAGGCCACCAGAGAAAAGGTGGCGCGATTGCTGTGTCTGACTGCCCAAGGAGGTGGATTACATGAACACAGAACAATTCGTTACCACCAGTGTTACGCCACTGGACAATCTAGATACCCTTTCCCCTTTTGAGGTCGCTAAGCTTCATGATGCCAGCCAAGGTGGTCTGTATAAGCTGTTTCGTCAGTGCAGTCTGGCGGTATTAAACTGCGGCAGCGAGCTCGATAGCACCAAGATGGTGCTGGAGAAATATCGTGATTTTGACATCAAGATCAGCCAGAAACATCGCGGTGTGCAGCTTGATCTGATTAACGCACCTGCCAGCGCATTTGTGGATGGTCAAATTATTACCGGTATCCGTGAGCACCTGTTTTCAGTGTTGCGCGACTTGTTGTACGTGGGCGACGAACTGGATAAATGCTGTGCCGGACTCGATGAATCGGCGACCACCAGTAATATGGTGTTCCATATTCTACGCCATGCGGAAACCATCCGACCGCACGTTAAGCCAAATCTGGTGGTGTGCTGGGGTGGACATTCGATCAGTCGTCATGAATACGAATACACCAAAAAAGTGGGTTACGAGCTGGGTCTGCGGGGTATGGATATCTGTACTGGCTGCGGACCGGGTGCGATGAAAGGCCCGATGAAGGGCGCTACGATTGCGCATGCCAAACAGCGTATTGATGATGGTCGTTATGTGGGTATCTCTGAGCCGGGCATCATTGCGGCAGAAAGCCCTAACCCGATTGTGAATGATCTGATCATCATGCCGGATATTGAGAAACGCCTCGAAGCCTTTGTGCGCTTAGGTCACGGTATCATCGTGTTCCCGGGTGGGGCAGGTACGGCTGAGGAGATTCTCTATATTCTTGGATTGTTGTTGCATGAACGGAACCGTAATATCCCGTTCCCGCTGATCTTTACGGGTCCTGCTGGAAGTGAAGAGTATTTCGCGACGGTGGATCAGTTTATATGTCATACGTTGGGGGAAGAAGCCCGTCAGTGCTACGAGATCATTGTTGATGATGCACATGAAGTTGCCCAACGCATGAGAGAAGGTCTTGGCTCTGTCACCCAATATCGTAAGGCGACCAGTGAGTCGTTCCACTTTAACTGGCAGCTGCATATCCCTCAGGAGTTTCAGGAACCGTTTGAGCCAACTCATGAGAATATGTCTCAGCTACAGCTGCACAAGGAACTGACCAGTTTTGAACTGGCGGCTAATTTACGCTGTGCCTTGTCAGGTATTGTGGCAGGTAACGTGAAGGAGCCGGGAATCCGGGCAATTGAACAGCATGGCCCATTTGAGATTGAAGGTGAGCCGGAGATGATGGCCGAGCTGGATCAATTGTTGACCTCCTTTGTTGATCAGCGGCGTATGAAACTGAATTACAAAGAGTACACGCCGTGCTATCGCATCAAACAGGCTGAAGCCAATGAGGAAGTCAGTGGGGCCTGACGTTTATAAGCGTTGGTTATTATTTCCTGATGTTAAAAAGGCGCTTTCTATAGCGCCTTTTCTGTTTGCGTACTTGTTAGCATCAGTCTCCATCAGCATCCATTAGCAGTTGCCGGTTCCCGCCACAGGCAGTGCTGTTTTGAGTAATCGTTTTTTCCTGCACAAAGCGTTGCAAATAGTGAGGACCACCTGCTTTGGGGCCTGTACCGGACAAATTCATCCCTCCAAACGGCTGCGAACCCACGACAGCACCGATTTGGTCGCGATTCACATAGATATTGCCCACTTGGGCGATGTCGACAATATGGTGGATAGTTTGACTGTTGCGCGAATGAATACCCAGTGTCAGGCCGTAGCCTGAGCGATTAATCTCCTCAACCACTTGCATCAGGCGTTCAGCAGGGAAACGCACAATATGTAATATCGGGCCAAAGGTCTCTCCCGCCAGCTCATCCATGGTATGCAAGCGCAAAATCGTGGGTGGTACAAAGTAGCCGGGGTCATGTTCGGTGCCCACCGGAAGCTCATACAGTAGCCTTCCCTGAGAACGTGCCAGCTCGATATGTTGGTGCAGTTCATCCATCGCAGGCTGGTCGATGATGGGGCCTACATCAACATCAAACCGGTGCGGGTTCCCCAGCTTTAACTCCTGAGTTGCCCCAATCAGTTTTTCGGTGACGGCATCGGCAATCTCTTCCTGCAAATAGAGTACCCTCAGTGCCGAACAGCGCTGTCCTGCACTGGCAAACGCAGAACGCACAACATCTTTTACGATTTGTTCAGGCAACGCGGTGCTGTCGGCAATCATGGCGTTGAGACCACCGGTTTCAGCAATCATAACGGGTAGTGGTGCCCCTAGCCGCTGGGCAAGGGTGGCGAATAGATCTGACGCGGTGGCACTGGAACCGGTAAATACCACGCCTGCCAGACGGTAATCTTTCAGCAACAGATCGCTTAGCTCTGCGCCACTGTATGGGAGCAGCTGTAATGCGGAGGCGGGTAAACCGGCTTCAAGCCAGAGTTCAGTCGCACGATAGGCAATCAATGAGGTTTTGCTGGAAGGCTTAGCCAGAACGGTGTTGCCCGTGACGAGTGCCGCGGCAATCTGTCCGGTGAAGATGGCGAGCGGAAAGTTCCAAGGACTTATGCAGAGGAAGACCCCGCGGCCTTTCAGTTGCAGCTCGTTACTTTCGCCAGTGACGGAGATCAGCTCGCGGCTGTTGAGTTGGCTCACAGCCTGAGCGGCATAGTAGTGACAGAAGTCGATGGCCTCCCTGATCTCATCAATTGCATCACGCAGGGTTTTACCTGCTTCATGCATACATAGTTGGATCAGCTCAACCCGGTTTTCTTCGAGTAGGTTTGCATAACGGGTTAAGACACCTGCACGCTCTGAGACGGGGCTATCCCGCCATTCGGGCCATGAGCGATAGGCATCAGTGAACGCCTGTTTGATCTGATCTGGAGTGGCTGTGTCCAGTATCCCTATCTGCTTTTCAATATCGTGGGGGCAATAGATTGCTGTGCTTTCAGTCCCTTGATGGCGCTCACCGGATATCAAGGGTGTGGCATGCCAGGTTTTTTGTTCAAAACGATCCAGCTCATTCCGTAGCGCTAACAGCGCCTTGCTTGAGCCGTAGTTAAAACTCTCAGCATTACGACGTGTATTGGCGTAGATATCACCGGGGAGTGGAATGCGAGGGTTACGCAGCGCGCTGGTTTGTTTCAGGCGTTCGATGGGGCTTTTTAACAGGCTGTTGATGGGAATACTGCGATTGTTCGCTTTGAATACAAAGGAGCTATTTGCCCCGTTTTCCAGCAGGCGTCGCACTAGATAAGGTAGCAGTTCACGATGATCCCCTACGGGTGCGTAGATACGACAAGGCAGGCGCTGTTCTCGGCAAATTTGTTGATACAAGCCATCACCCATGCCATGAAGTCGCTGGAACTGAATCGGCTTATTGCTGGGAATCTCCAGCAGCTGAGCTGCTGTTAATGCATTGTGAGTTGCAAATTCCGGCACTAGCGAGTGGCACTGTTCCGACAGTAAAAAGCGTGCGCAGACAAGGTAGGCGATATCGGTACTCGCTTTGAGGGTATATACCGGATAGTCCTCGAGCCCCAGTTGTTGCGCCTGTTTAATCTCAGCATCCCAATATGCGCCTTTGACCAAGCGAACCGGTATTGGCGTATCCAGTTCTCGACCGAGATGTTCCAGCCACGCAAGGGTCGGCAGGGCACGTTTACCATACGCTTGTACTGCCAGCCCCAGCTTGCCCCAGCCAATGACCAGATCGGTACGCAGTAATTCCTTGAATAGATTGAGGCTGAGTTCCAGTCGATCGGCTTCTTCCGCATCCAGGGTGATGCCCACATCCACGGCACGGGCAGCGACGATCAGTTGCAGTAAGCGGTCAGTCAGTTCCTGAAAAACGCGGCGGTTCTTCAGGTTTTCGAAACGTGGATGAAGGGCGGACAGTTTGATCGAAATAGTTGTATCGGCTGTACTGTTTTGCAGACCGACGGTCTCAATCGCATTCAGGTAAGCGTTGAAGTAATGTTCGGCATCCTGACCACTGACGGCCGCTTCTCCCAGCATATCGAAGGAAAACTGGCTCAGTTCCGGGTCATAGTCGCAACGTTTATCACAGGCGTCTTGAATATTCTCGGCGAACACAAAGTTCTCACCGAGTGAGCGCATGATCAGTTTCATCGCCTGCAATAAAGCGGGCCGTCCTAACCGCCGCCGTACGGATGCGTAAAGGCCTGATGGGCTGCTGTCCTGCGATACCAGCCGCTGCCCCATCGCAATACCCCAAATGGATGTATTGAAGAGCGTGCTTTCACTGCTACCCAGTGCTTGCTCCCAATCAGCGGAATCCAGTTTGTCTTCAACCAGTGCATAAGCGGTCTCCGCATCAGGGATACGCAGCAGTGCTTCTGCCATCGACATCAAGGCTAACCCCTCATCGGAGTTAAGACTGAACTGGCTCAGGAGGCTGTGCAGATCAAATTTGCTGGTGGGTTGTTCGCGTAGGGTTGTCAGCCACGTAGCGGCCAAATTGGCGGCGCCGGGCGTGTCTGGCACTAATTGTTGGAGTTCTGCGACCATCAGCTTTTCGTCAGCGGTGTAGTGATCGCAGAGTTCCTGCCAGAGGCTTGGCAGATCTTCCTGATGAAATTCAGGTGTGAAGTAGTGAAATAGCGGATGCATCTGTCACCGCCTGATTGTCCGTGAATGTCCGGATCAGTTTAGTTCAAGCACAAGGTTCATGCACTGGCTGTTTGGTAAAGAAAAGGTGTGTAACGTCGAATGGAAAAGGAGGATGAGGTTAGACGATACCACCCCGGCAGGGGAAATGGGCCGGGGCGATATGACCTGCCGTAAGCGAGCATGCTTACGGCAGCTTAGGGTGTTTAGACGCGCTCGAACAACGCGGCGATACCCTGACCACCACCAATACACATGGTCACAACAGCGTAACGGCCACCCGTGCGCTGCAGTTCATACAATGCTTTGACGGTAATAATTGCGCCAGTTGCACCAATTGGATGGCCCAAAGAGATACCGGAACCGTTGACGTTTACTTTGTCCATCGGCAATTCCAGATCACGGCACACCGCCAGTGCTTGAGCGGCGAAGGCTTCGTTGACTTCCCAAACGTCGATATCACCCACAGCCAGATCAGCCTTGTCCAGCAACTTACGTACCGCCGGAACAGGACCAATACCCATATATTTAGGTTCTACGCCCGCGAAGCTGTAGCCCGCCAGGCGTGCCATGGGTTTCAGACCTTTAGCTTCAGCCACGTCAGCAGCCATCAGCGTGACAGCGGCGGCGGCATCGTTGATACCGGATGCGTTACCTGCAGTGACGGAACCGTCTTTTTTGAATGCGGGACGCATTTTGGTCAGGTCTGCCTGAGTCAGACCGTGGCGGGTGTGTTCGTCGGTATCAAACACAACCGTTTTACGGCGTTCAGTGATTTCGATTGGCAGAATCTGGTCTTTAAAACGGCCTTCTTTAATCGCCGCTTCTGCGCGATTGTGGCTCGTGACTGCCAAAGCGTCCTGATCTTCGCGGCTGATATCCCATTTATCAGCAACATTTTCTGCCGTGATACCCATGTGGGTATCATCAAACGGACAGGTAAGGGCACCGACCATTGCATCGACGATCTTGCCATCGCCCATACGCTGACCGAAACGGGCCGTTGGCATCCAGTACTGGGCACGGCTCATCACTTCGGTACCACCGGCAACAGCAGCATCGCACTGATCTGTTTCGATCTGTTGTGCAGCAGTAATGATTGCTTGTAAACCACTACCGCACAAACGGTTAACGGTCACCGCTGGCGTTTCGTGTGGCAGACCACCATTGACGGCTGCCGCACGGCTGACATACATATCCTGACGCTCGGTATGAACCACGTTCCCAAATACTGCGTGACCATAATCTTCCGGTGCTGCGCCGGAACGTTTTACTGCTTCTTCAACACAGGCTGCACCCAACTCACCTGGGGTTTTGCTCTTGAGGCTCCCACCAAATCCACCAATTGCGGTACGCACGCCACTAAGAACTACAATGTCTCGATTGCTCATTCTGCATCCTTCTTCGTTGTCGTTATTATTTCTTCTTATAGTGAACCACCGGTTGTCACTTCCCTGGGTGGCTATTTCCTGTTCAGGAATGCTTCCACTGTATCACTCCTAAGTTACGTCGCTATACGATGGGCTTAAGCAATTGGTCGAAAATAGACCAATGTCTGAGTCCTACATGCGTGTTGCCGTGACATTGTCGGGTTATGACAATGTCACTCTAAAGGAGTATATTTGGCTCTGCTTTTGGTTGTGATTTCAGGTTGGGTATTGGTTTGAAAAACAGATTAGTTGTGACCCTGACAACCGTGCATGGATCGCGGCAGTTTTTTCTAAATCAGCTGGCCCGCTATGCATTGGTTGTGTTCGTATTGTTGGCGGCGGTCAGTTTTTTTATATCCAATCCGTTGTTGTTAAAAACCAGTGAAGATCTGGAAGAACTGGCGATTGATCACGAGCAGCTGAGTCAGGATTACGAACTGATGCTGGGTTCCCAGCAACTCTATAAATCAGAGATGGACGAACTCTCCGGTACGCTTAATTCGTTGATGAGCCAGAAAGCTCAACTGGAAGAAGAGAACGTTCGTATAGGTGCACTGAATCAATCCTTGGATCAATCGCTTGAAGGGCTGGAGCAGCTACTGGGTCTTCCTATCTCGGATACGATGACGGAGACGCGTGCAGAAGAGCTTCAGGTGATGGCGAGTAAGCGCCTCTACTTCCTGCATATGATTCCCAATGGGATGCCGATCCGAAGCCCGCGTATTACGGCGCGTTTTGGTTCACGGCTGCATCCTGTGTTAAAAAAGCGTCATAACCACAACGGAATTGATTTTAAGGCGAGTATCGGTACGCCAATCTATGCCACTGCGGATGCAGTGGTGGAATACGCCGGATACCATAAACAGAGTGGTTACGGTAAGTTAATCATTCTGCTACATAATTTTGGATTTAAAACGTACTACGGGCACCTGAACAAGGTGAAGGTTGGAAACCGTGAATTTGTGCGTAAAGGACAGTTGATCGGCTACAGCGGCAACACGGGTATCTCTACCGGTCCGCATCTGCATTATGAGGTGCGGCACCTGTTTACACCGTTGGATCCAGCACCGTTTCTCGCTTGGAGTATGTCTGATTTTGATTCACTCTTCAGTAAAGTAAAGGATGTGAAATGGGCCTCATTAAAAGAAATGTATCCTCTGAATCAAAGCAGGGTCGGGCAGGAACAACCATCGTCGCAGAAGGAAATAAGTTCAGCGGCGAAATGAAAGTGACGGGCAAAATGCATATTGATGGGACGTTTGATGGCACCATCAGCTCGATCGACAACATCTCAATCGGTAAGTCAGGCCATGTTCGTGGTTTGATCCGGGCGCGTCATATTAATGTCAGCGGCCTGTTGGAGGGTGATGTCATTTGTGACGAGTTGCACATTGAAGCAGACGGCAAAGTGCAGGCAACTGTCACGAGCAAGCAGATGTCGATTAATGCGCGTGGTAACTTTGTAGGTGAGCGCAAAAACTGGGAGCAGGCCGCAGTCGATAAAGCACTGGAGGCGCTGCCGGTGGTCGAGGCTATAGAAGCACCGGCTGAAAAAGTAGTTTCGAAAAAAAAGGGTTAAAGCACGAGTATGTGTGAATTACTTGGCATGAGTGCCAATGTGCCAACTGATATTTGTTTCAGTTTCAGTGGATTGATGCAGCGGGGTGGTGGCACAGGACCGCACCGTGATGGTTGGGGTATCGCTTTTTATGAAGGCAAAGGGTTAAGGAGTTTTCATGACCCGGAGCCGAGCGTGGATTCTCAGATTGCTAACTTGATCAAGGAACATCCGATCAAAAGTAATGTGGTGATCAGTCATATTCGTCAGGCCAATGTAGGCGAAGTAAACCTTGCCAATACACATCCATTTACCCGCGAGCTTTGGGGGTTTATCTGGACGTTTGCTCACAATGGACAACTGGATAAAGCGTTATTTGATCTACCGCTGACGCATTATCATCCGGTGGGTACAACCGATAGCGAATACGCATTTTGTTGGCTATTAGGCGAGATTCGGAATGCGTTTCCAGAGCGCCCGGATGACCTTGTTGCGTTGCAAACGTTTATTCAGGAGCGCTGTGATCAGCTCCGTGCGTTGGGCGTGTTTAATATGTTATTGACGGAGTCCACCTGGTTATTTGCCTATTGCAGTAGCAAGCTGGCCTGGATTACGCGTAAAGCTCCTTTTGGTGAAGCATCACTGACGGATTGTGAGCTGACGGTGGATTTCTACAAAGAAACCACACCCAACGACATTGTGACCGTGATTACTACCGTGCCACTGACTGAAAACGAGGTGTGGACGAAGCTGGAACCGGGTGAAATGATCACCTTCGCGGATGGTATTCCAGTCTGACCGAACCCACTAAGGACAGATATGATAGATGACGATGCATTAAGAGCGGATATTGAAAAGTATCCCAATCTTGTACGCTGGTTTGAGACTTGTTGTCAGCGTTACGCAGATGCATCGGCTTTCTCCTGTCAGGGTGGCACACTGACTTATGCCGCGTTGAATGAACATGCGAGTCACTTCGCTAGCTGGCTACAACGTTCTCCCCATCTGCGTCCGGGAGATCGCATTGCGATCCACCTGCCGAATTTACTGCAATTTCCGGTGGCCGTGTTTGGTGCATTGAAAGCGGGTCTGGTGGTGGTGAATACCAACCCACTTTATGATCGTGATGAGCTGAAACATCAGTTCGTGGATGCGGGCGTGAAAGCGGTTGTGACACTGGCCAACAGCGCTTATCTCGTCGAGCAGGTACTGCCTGATACCGATATCCGAGAAGTGATCGTCACCCAGTTGGCGGATCTGCACCCCTTTCCTAAGTCCGTCTGGATCAACCTTCAAGCCCGCTATATTCGGAAAATCGTACCGCGTTACAAAATTCCTAATGCGGTCTCATTTAAGTCGTGCCTGAACAAAGGGCAGAAACACGCCTATCGTCCCGTTGAGATTGAACGTCATCAATTGGCTTTTCTACAGTACACCGGTGGTGTGACGGGGATATCAAAAGGCGTGATGCTGACTCATCACAGCGTGCTGGCCAATATTACTCAGCTTAAAACTGTGATGAATCAGGTCTGCGTGCCGGAAGAAGAGGTCGCTATTGCACCCTTGCCGCTCTATCACATCTATTCCTTTGTGTTGAACGGCCTGTTGATGCTGGAGAACGGCGCGCATGTTGTGCTTATTATCAATCCACGGGATACCGAAGGGTTTGTGAAGGAGATCTCCCGATGGCGCTTTACCCTGTTCTCCGGTCTCAATACCCTGTTTGTGGATCTTTGTCAGAATCAGGATTTCTGTGGCTTGGATTTCAGTAACCTGAAAGTGACGGTTTCGGGGGCGATGTCGCTCACACGTTTCACGGAAGGTTTGTGGACCGAGATCACCGGCTGTCCGATTCAAGAAGGCTATGGCTTGACCGAATGTTCGCCAGTGGTTGCCGTCCATCCGCCAAATGAAACGCGCCGTGATGACACCGTTGGACCACCGGTGCCGCTGACGGAAGTTAAAGTGGTGGGTACGGAAGGTGAGTCATTACATCCCGGTGAGGTGGGAGAAATATGGGTGCGGGGGCCGCAGTTGATGGCGGGGTACTGGCGTCAGCCTGAGCTGACGCGTAAAACCTTGCGTGAAGATGGCTGGTTGGTGACTGGTGATATGGGGACGCTCAGCGATGAAGGCTATATTGAGGTCATTGATCGCAAAATTGAAGTGATCAAAACGGCAGGTTTTGATGTGTACCCCAGTGAGGTGGAAAATTTAATCGCCTGTCATCCGGATGTGCTGGAATGTGCGGTGGTGGGGGTGCCTGATGATGAGCTGGGTGAGGTGATCAAGCTGTTCGTTGTAAGCCGTAACCGGCGCCTGACCGTCAAGGCCGTGCGCGAGTATTGTCGTGAACGTCTGACCTCATACAAAGTGCCTAAGCTGGTGGAATTTCGTGCAGCATTGCCGAAAACAAATGTTGGCAAAGTGATTCGTCGCCAGATTCGTGAAGAAGAGATCAGCAAGCAAACCAAGAAAAGGCGCCATTTATAGCCTGTTTTTCAACATACTCAATCTGACCGTATTTAACTTGTTCTGCCGTATCGCTCCACTCTGCCGTATAATGTCCCGCTTCGCCCAATTCCTGAATCTGATAGACAAGTTCCCATCGTGAAATCTAAGCTCAAGCAGCTCCGTCAGCAGTTCAATGACTGCCGTATCGCCGACCTTCATCACTTCAAACGCCGTCTGCAGCAAGTGGAACAGCGTGTGAGTAAAAATCAGCCTGTGGATCGTATGCTGGATCAGATCGAAGAATCTGTGGCGGAATCGATACAATCTGTAGCGGACAAGAGGTCGCGGATAGGTACCATCAATTATCCGGATCTGCCGGTATCTTCACGACGTGAGGAGATTCAGGAAGCGATTCGTGATCATCAGGTTGTCGTGGTTGCAGGTGAAACCGGATCGGGCAAAACCACCCAGCTTCCTAAAATCTGTCTGGAGCTGGGTTTGGGCGCGCGAGGGCTGATAGGGCATACCCAGCCTCGCCGACTTGCAGCGCGTGCGGTAGCAGGTCGTATCGCGGAAGAGTTGCAGACTGAAGTCGGTAAAGTGGTGGGCTATCAGGTCCGCTTTACGGATCAGGTGTCCGATCAGTCGATGGTCAAGCTGATGACCGATGGCATACTGTTGGCGGAAACTCAGAATGATCGTTTCCTGGAAAAGTATGAGGTCCTGATCATCGATGAGGCCCATGAGCGCAGCCTCAATATCGACTTTCTGCTGGGATATCTGAAGCGCGTACTGCCAAAACGCCCTGACCTGAAAGTGATCATTACGTCGGCGACGATCGATCTGGAGCGTTTTTCCAAACATTTCGACAATGCACCGGTGATTGAAGTGTCAGGGCGTACTTATCCGGTCGATGTGCTGTATCGTCCGCTGGGAGAGGCGGGCAGTGATGTGGATCAACCGCAGGGCATTCTGAGTGCGGTTGATGAACTTTCACAGCTAGAACGTGAAAAGGGTGTTTCTTCACCCGGTGACATTCTGGTGTTTATGAGTGGTGAGCGGGAAATTCGCGAAACAGCCGATTTCCTGCGCAAAGCCCAACTGCGCAATACTGAGATACTGCCGCTCTATGCGCGCTTGAGCGTGGCGGAGCAGAACAAAATTTTTCACGTCGGGCGGTCCGTCGGACGGCGAATTGTATTAGCGACAAACGTTGCTGAAACCTCCCTGACTGTTCCAGGTATTCGTTACGTTATCGATCCCGGCTTTGCCCGTATTAGTCGATATAGCTATCGCTCCAAGGTACAGCGACTGCCGATTGAACCGGTGTCGCAGGCCAGCGCAAACCAGCGTAAGGGGCGCTGTGGACGTGTTGCGGCGGGTACCTGCATACGCCTCTATTCCGAAGATGATTTTGTCTCGCGTCCAGAATTTACGGACGCAGAGATCCGTCGGACAAACCTTGCTGCTGTTATTTTGCAGATGTTGAATCTACGGCTGGGGGATATATCCGAGTTTCCGTTTATTGATCCGCCTGATATCCGCTTTATCAACGATGGTTTCAAATTGTTGCATGAGCTTGGAGCGGTCGATGATAAGCGGAAGATGACACCGCAGGGACGTAATTTAAGTAAGTTGCCGGTTGATCCGCGGATTGGCCGTATGTTGCTGGAAGCCGTGAAGCAAAACTGTCTACGTGAAGTGATGGTGATCGCCAGTGCACTCAGTGTGCAGGACCCACGAGAGCGTCCAATCGAGAAAAAACAGGCGGCGGATGAGCGGCATCGTGCATTTGCCAGTGAAGAGTCAGATTTCATTACCCTCGTTAATCTATGGGATATGTATGAAGAGCAGCGTCAGGAGCTGAGTCAGAATCAGCTGCGAAAATTCTGTCAGAAACAGTTCCTTTCTTATATGCGAATGCGCGAGTGGCGGGATATCCATCGCCAGCTTCATTTGATCTGTAAGCAGTTGGGATATAAGGAAAATAAAGACGAATCGGACTACGCATCGATTCATAAGTCTCTGCTCTCTGGCTTGTTAAGTCAGATGGGCTTTAAGCAAGAAAACAAAGAGTATCTGGGATCAAGGAACAAAAAGTTTCACATCTTTCCCGGCTCGATGTTGTTTAAGAAATCCCCTAAGTGGATTATGGCCGCAGAGCTGGTGGAAACCTCCAAGCTATATGCGCGGATGGTTGCCCGCATTGAACCAGAATGGGCGGAAGCATTGGCCAAACATCTGGTTAAACGCAGCTACCTTGAGCCACACTGGGAGAAAAAGCGTGCACAAGTTGTTGCTTTGGAACAGGTGACGCTTTACGGCCTGATCATCATTCCAAAGCGAACGATCCATTACGGCAAAATCGAACCCGAGCAGTCACACGAAATATTTATTCGTCAGGCATTGGTTGAGGGCGAGTTTGTTACTAAAGGGAAGTTTCTCGCACATAACCGAGCACTGCTTGAAGGTATCGAGGCGCTCGAAGCGAAATCCCGTCGCCGAGATCTGTTGGTGGACGAAGAGTCGCTTTATCAGTTCTATCATGCACGTATGGAAGAGCTGGGTGGAGAGGGTGTTGTTAACGGCGCGGGATTTGAACATTGGCGCAACAAAGTCGAGCAGGAGCAACCCGATGCGTTGCTGATGAAGGAAGAGGATCTGCTTCAGCGCTCAACCGATCATGTCTCAGCCGGACAATATCCAGATCATCTGCCGATGGACGGGATTAAGCTGAAGCTGGCGTATCACTTTGAGCCGGGGGCCAAGGATGATGGCGTTACCTTAAGTACACCCATGGCGCTGTTAAATCAGTTGCCCACGACCCGTCTTGAGTGGCTGGTCCCCGGCATGTTGCGGGATAAGTGTATTGCCATTATGAAAGGATTGCCGAAGCAGATTCGCAAGAATTTCGTGCCGATTCCCGATTATGTCGACGCTGCGTTGGAGCAGATCAGTTTTGGCGAAGGAGATCTGTATGAAGCGCTGGCACTGCAGCTGAAGCGCAGGACCGGTGTCGCGGTTGATCCTGAGGCGCTTCGAGCAGTGCAGCTGGAAAAGCATTTTCAGGTTAATCTGCAGGTGCTGAGTGAGAAAGGTAAGGTTCAGGGTGAATCACGAGATCTACAAAACCTACAGCATCAATTTGCAGATAAAGTCTCGGCAGCTCTGAAGCGTGGGCCTGGAGAAAAGTGGGGCCGCGACGGGATTACAAAATGGGATTTTGGTGAATTACAGGAAAGTATCCGTCTTCGTCAGGCCGGCGGAATAGAGGTCGAAGCCTATCCTGCAATGTTAGATAAAGGTGATTCTGTTTCGCTCTCTGTCGTGACTCACAAAGCGGATGCAGATGCGCTCTCTATACTGGGTGTCGTACGACTGGCGATCATCGCGTTGACTGAGCAGGTGCGTTACGCGCGTAAACAATTGCCGGATGTCGACCGTAGCGTCATGTTGGTCGGAAAAGTACTGGATAAACGGTCTCTGCAGGATCAGTGTATACAGCAAGCGGTTCGTTACTTAATGGGATTAGATGAATCGTTACCGAGGAATGAACAGGACTTTAAACAGCGGCTGGAAAACAGTCGTTCGCAGCTGGTTGATCAGGCTGTTATCGTCGCTCGATTTGTTTTCGAATGTCATAAACATTACCACGAAATTCAGAAACAACTTAAGGGACGAATGGACCTTGCTGAAGTGGCTGTGTTGAATGATATAAAAATGCAGCTAGGTGCTTTGATTGATAGTACATATATATCTAATCATAGCTGGCGGAGGTTGCAAAATTACCCTCGTTACCTGAAAGCGATTGGTCAACGGTTGGAAAAATTTCGTCGTAACCTTAATCAGGAACGCCTGCTGAGTGATCAGTTAGGTGCCTACTGGGCGGAGTACCAAAGTCGTGTGGAACAACATAAGAAGAACGGCGTTGCTGATCCTGAACTCCAGCACTTTAGGTGGATGCTGGAGGAATACCGAGTATCTCTTTTTGCCCAGCAGCTGGGCACTGAATACCCCGTATCTGACAAAAGAATACGCCAGCAGTGGCAGAAAGTACTGGTTTGACTCAGGTCAATGGTCGACCTTTGTTGTATGCAATTAGTAGGGTCTAGATGGTTGCAGTAGTGTTAAGGGTATGCTGTAATGCGAAAAATTTGGGTAAACATACCCTCTGAGTAAGTCAGTATTTACCAATTAGCGATCAAAGAATCGCTGGCAGATGCCTTATTTAGATGAGATAAAGATATGATTGTTCAAATAAATTAATAAGCTCCGAAATGGACTTAAAATTTATTTGAATGAAAAAAGATTTGTAGTATTTTCTAGACGTGCCAGTCATAAGGCACGCAAAGAAAAACAAAAACACTAAATTCACTACTAGTATGTTGAAAATTGAAGGGGAAATGTTGATGAAAAAATCTATTATCGCTCTGGCGGTAGCTGGTGCTCTGACTGCTCCAATCGCTGCTCAAGCTGACGCAACTCTGTACGGTTCTCTGCGTTTGAATCTGAGCAACTACGACAGCACTGGTCTGGACTTTACCGATAACGCTTCCCGTATCGGTATCAAGGGTTCTACTGAGCTGTTCTCCGGCGCTAAAGCAATTTTTCAGTGGGAACAATTTGTAAGTACTGAAACTGGCGCATTGGGTTACCAGAAAACTCAAGGTAACGGTGGTCGTTTGGCGAGCATCGGTATTACCGGTGACTTTGGTACTGTTAACGCTGGTCGTCAGTGGTCTCCATTTGCAATCTGGACTGTCTTCCCTACAGATATTCTGGTTAACAGCGATAACTCTGGTAACACCGGTTACCAGCCAGGCTTGCACCGATTGAGCAACACTGTTGCTTATATCTCGCCTGCGATGAATGGATTGCAGGTTGCAGCTGTTCTGATTGCAAACAACAACGATAAAGCTGCTACCTCTTCTGCTGCTATTGCTACTCAGGCAGACGTGGACGCAGGTAATGCTGCAACAGTTGGTCAAGTTTTCAATAAAACAACAACCGCTTCAGATGACAGCGAAGATCTGGATGCATACAACCTAGCGGTTAAGTATTCTGTTGATGGTTTGACATTGGCTGCTTCCACAATTGGTTTGGAGCCATCAGGTCAGAGTGTTAACTCTGTAGCTGCTTCTTACACAACTGGTGGTCTGTATGTGGCTGCTCGTTATCAGGACGATGAAACAGCAGGTGCTGGTAATGAAGATTCTTATGAGCTGGCTGCTAAGTACACTATGGATAAAACGACTGTAGCTGCTAACTTTATCGACAACGATAACGTAGCTGATGATGCATACTCTCTGGAAGTTTCCCAGAAGCTGGGTAAAGCTGCTACAGCGTTTGTCGGTTACTACGACAAAGGCGCTGACGACAGCCTGGCTGTTGGTTACCGCGTAGACTTCTAATATTGATTATTAGATAGCTATGATAAGAGGGCTCCCATTAGGGGGCCCTTTTTCGTTTTCAGCCATAAACCACCTCCTATGGAGGTGGTGATCATTCACTCGAGGCTCTGCCTGAAGAGTGCTCATGCTAAATACTGTTTCGTTTGTTACCAGCAAATGAAAGGAGTAGTTAGCATGAGCCGATATGAATCCGCATCACACGTATTCTATCGATGTCAGTATCACATCGTCTGGACGCCGAAGTATAGATTTCGAATTCTCAAGGGAAAGGTAGGAAAAGAGGTCTATCGCAGCATTTATGTGTTCTGCAGTATGAAGAAGTGCACAGTTGTAGAGCTAAATGTGCAGATAGACCATGTTCACCTAGTGGTTCGAACACCACCAAGACTCAGTGTTTCCGAGCTAGTGGGAACGCTAAAGGGAAGAACCGCGATCCGGTTGTTCAATAAGTTTCCCTATTTGAGGAAGAACAAGCTCTGGGGGAATCACTTTTGGCAAAGAGGCTACTTCGTTGACTCAGTAGGTGCGAATGAAGAGATTATACGTCGCTATGTTAGGCATCAGGAGAAAGAGTCGAAAATTGATGAGCAAAGACAGCTGAAGCTAGATGTTCAACAATAGTACCGCCCCCTTTTAGGGGGCTTTACGCAAAGCCACCTTCTAAGAAGGTGGTTATTTACTTTAGGTTTTATTTTTCTTCTGGAAAGATAGGGCTACAATGAAGCCTTGTTGAAGTGAAAAGGATAAAAGCGTGAGCAAACGTTTTGTAGCGGTATTAGTTTCGGGGTTGATGATGACGAGTCCAGCCGTTTTGGCGGATGGTCATGAGATCGACCCCTGGGAAGGTTATAATCGCGTGATGTTCGGTTTTAATGAAGGCTTGGATAAATATGCGCTTAAACCTATTACCCTCGGCTATAAGGCTATTACGCCTGACTTGGTAGAAACTGGGGTATCCAACTTCTTTGATAATATTTCTGACGTTGGCAGCCTGCTAAACAATGTACTTCAGGCAAAATTTGAAGCGGCAGGCGAAGATTTGGCTCGTGTGTCCTTTAATACAACATTTGGTTTGGGGGGGGTGCTGGATGTCGCAACACCAATGGGTATTGAGGAGCATAACGAAGATTTTGGTCAGACGCTCGGATATTGGGGTATGTCATCCGGTCCGTATCTTGTGTTGCCGTTATTCGGTCCCTCAAATGTCCGTGATACCGGGGGCTTGATTGTTGACTCGATTACGTCACCTATTTCAAATATTGAAGATGATTCTGCCCGATATGCGGTTATTGGTTTGCAGGCTATCGATACGCGTTCTGGTTTGCTGGAAGCCGAAAAGCTAATTACGGGTGATCGTTATACATTTATCCGTGATGCTTATCTTCAGCGTCGTGAGTTCTCGATCAATGATGGTCAGTCAGAAGACTACGATGACGAAAACTTCTAAGTCGGTTGTGGCTTATTGCATGTTGCCGATATTAGGTTTAACTTGTTGACTCATGGATCACAAGCGCCTGCCTTGGGGTGATTTATGAGTCACACCACTCAAAAAATACTGATTGTTGATCATTCAACTGTGTTAATAGATCGAATTTTTGATCTGTTGAATGAGTCATCGATGCTAGATTTGAGAGTATCAACCAGTTTCTCCTTATCCGATGCAAAGGATAAGCTCCGGGATTCAGACTTTTCTCTTGTGATCGTTCGTGTTCCCGCCGCGAAGCAGGCGTTATGCCATGATTTGATTGATCTCCATTCTCCTAATCCTGTTCTGATTCTACTGGATGATCCCAGTAGCGCTGCTGTATTTTCAGCGCTGCGTGTAGGTGCCTCTGATGTATTTGATGTGGCTGACGTTGCTCGGCAGAGTCAGGCATTTTTGGATGCGGTTGAGCGTCTTATGGGCTGGGCACGCACATTGGAAGAGAATCGGTTTTACAGGGAAGAGCTTGAACAGAGTCTTTCTGAGCTGCAAGCTGATCAGCAAGCGGCCTATCATATACAGCGTAATATGATGCCTGCAGAAACAATCGAAATTTGTGGTATTAAAGCTCAACATCAAATCACGCCTTCGCTATATCTAAGTGGCGACTTTGTTGATGTAGTGCCGGTTGATGACCAGCGTATGGTTTTCTATTTGGCTGATGTCTCAGGGCATGGTGCCTCTTCTGCGCTGGTGACGGTTCTGTTGAAGAATATGACGCAGAGTCTCGTGCGTGATTACAAAGATGTGTCTCCAGATGAGCTTCCTTCGCTAGGTGATGTATTGCAGCGGATCAATACCGAGATGCTGGAAACAGGCGTAGGTAAGCATTTGAGCATGTTTCTGGGAGCGATTGATCGCAACAGTGGGTTATTGCACTATGCAGTGGGTGGGCATCATCCAATGCCGCTGCTGACGGATACGCGAGGAACTCGATATTTGGAGGGAAGAGGAATGCCGGTCGGTCTGTTCGAGCAGCCGATATATGACGAAAGATCAATCGAACTTGAGTCATCCTTTCAGATAACCTTGTTCTCTGACGGTATTCTTGAGGTTTTGCCGCAGAAAGATATGTTGTCCCGAGAAGAGTATGTTCGTGCTGTGGTGGATAATCTGCGAGGCTCCAGTCCGGAGAGGTTGAAGGCAAGTCTCACTGCCAGCTTTAGCGGCGAGGCGCCTGACGACATAGCAATTATGACAGTTGTTGGATGGTAAGATGAAAGAAGGTTCGATCTTTTCTGCATGTGTAGATGGCCGCTATATCCTTAAGTTTGTGGGAGATGTCCGGCTAACTCTGTGTGCTACATTGGATTGTCATATTGAGGAATCTCTGGCGAGTATTGATGCTCAGGAAATACTGGTTGACCTGACAGAGGCGGAGGGGATCGATAGCACGTCGCTTGGTCTGATCGCTAAGCTTTCTATCAAGGCGTATGCTTTGTCGTTACCTAAGCCCACGGTTGTCTCGACGAATGAGAATATAACGCGTGTGCTTATGAGCATGGGTTTCGATCATATATTTGTACTTATTAGCGAGTTGCCTACTTGTCCAAGTGATCTTAAAAAGTTGTCATTTGTACAGGACTCTGAAGAATCGATCAGGATGCGAATTATAGCGGCTCACCGTATTCTTATTGACCTGAATGACTCTAATCGAGAAGCGTTTAAAGATCTGGTTAAAACGTTAGAGAAAAGCTAAAAATAGGAAAAATTCCTATATACAGTAATGAGCCAGAATCTATAAAATTGATTTCAGGAAATGGGGAAAGCAGAAGGATCTGTCAATTACCAAGGATGTAATTTCCTCTCACTGCTTACGGAAAAGAGCGGTGACCGGCATGGAACGCTGGGGGGAAAAGCCCGGAGCTCGGAAGCTCACGGGCTTTTTTTTGTCCAAAATTTGCTTGCGGACAGCGTTAAAATCCCGAGCGCTGATCAGCGCTCGAGTGGATATTCGCCTTACTGCTGGCTTAATAGTGTCTCTAGCTTGACCTGATCAACCGCAAAGGCGCGAATGCCCTGAGCGAGTTTTTCTGTCGCCATCGGGTCTTCGTTCAATTCCCATCGGAATGAGCTTTCATCCAATACAATCTTCATGTCTTTGCTGTTTGCTTGAGATGCGGAAAGCTGCTGGGTGAGCGTTGCATTTGTTTCGGACAGTTCCTGCATTAGTGCAGGAGCGATCGTTAAGCGATCACAGCCAGATAATGCTTGGATTTCACCGATGTTGCGGAAACTGGCACCCATGACAATCGTGTTGTAATTATTGGTCTTGAAGTAGTTATAAATGCGAGAGACCGACTGTACACCCGGATCATTCAGTCCGGTGTAGTCCTGCGCTTCGGTGTTAGCTTTGTACCAATCCAGAATGCGGCCGACGAACGGCGAAATCAGGTATGCGCCAGCTTCCGCGCATGCGGCTGCCTGAGCAAAATTAAACAGCAGAGTCAGGTTGCAGTTGATGCCTTCTTTCTCAAGCTGACGTGCTGCTTCAATGCCTTCCCAAGTAGAAGCAATTTTAATCAGAATGCGTTCTTTGCTGATTCCGGCATCCGCATACATGCGAATCAGTTTGTGGGCGCGCTCTACAGTTGCTTTAGTATCAAATGACAGGCGTGCATCCACTTCTGTTGAGATACGTCCTGGAATGATGTTCAGAATTTCACGGCCAATAGAAACGGCAAAACGATCGGTCATATTACCCAGTAGTGCCTGATTATCGCCGCCCTGTTCTTGTGCCCAGGCTTTTGCTTCGGTCAGAAGCGGTGCATAGTCGGGCAGGGAAGCGGCTTTCAATAGCAGCGATGGGTTGGTTGTCGCATCTACGGGTTTAAACGTTCGAATGGCCTCTATATCGCCGGTATCGGCAACAACAGTGGTCATTTTTTTTAGTTGATCGAGTTGGCTTTCCATTTCGTATTTGTCCTGCAAAGTTAATCTGGAATTAAATCCAGCGCTTCTTTAAGTGTATTGATGGAAGCGCCGGGTTTATGGGCATTTTCGCTCAGGTAGCGACGGAACTGGCGTCCGCCGCGCTGTGCATGAAATAGTCCGAGCAAATGCCGTACCACGTGGTTTAAGTATCGGCCATCGTTGAGCTGTGCATCTATATATGGCAGCATCGCTTCGATAACGGCTTTACGCTGTTGTGGTGTTGAATCTGCGTCATACAATCGGTTGTCGACTTCAGCCATCATGTATGGGTTCTGGTAAGCTTCGCGCCCAACCATGACGCCATCGACCTGCTGTAAATGCTGTTCGCACTCTTCGAGGGTCTTAATGCCGCCATTAATAATGATTTCAAGCTCGGGAAATTCCCTCTTGAGTTGATATACCCATTCATATTTTAACGGTGGAATATCTCGGTTTTCTTTCGGGCTTAATCCTTGAAGAATCGCTTTGCGGGCATGAACAATGAAGGTTCTGCAGCCTGATTGCTTAACAATGTCTACGAAGTTGTGAAGTTCTTCATAGCTGTCCATGTCGTCAATGCCTAAGCGGTGTTTGACCGTCACGGGAATATCTACAACCGATTGCATCTTGTGGAGGCATTCAGCAACCAGCTGAGGGTGTGCCATCAGACAAGCGCCGATCATGTTGTTTTGCACGCGATCGCTTGGGCAGCCGACATTCAGGTTTACCTCGTTGTAACCCCAGTCTTCCGCCATTTTTGTACACTGAGTGAGATCCTCAGGGTTGCTACCGCCGAGTTGTAGAGCTACCGGTTGTTCCTTTGGATCAAACTGTAAAAAGCGAGCTTCATCCGCATGAATCAGGGCTCCAGTGGTGACCATCTCAGTGTACAAAACGGCGTGATGGCTGATCAGGCGGTGGAAGTATCGGCAATGCCGGTCCGTCCAATCCATCATCGGGGCAACGCAGAAGCGGCGATCCAGTGTATCCCGCGGGGTGTGTGGCTTAGAGTTTGATTCTATAGGGTTATTCAATGTCGGTTCTACTGCTGTTGTGAGTCTGAGTGTTGGGGATACCCGAAGGGTATTGTTCAGACGTAGTCTTAACTCTTAGTAGGATAAAGATATCCTGCTACATTATGGAGTCGATTATACACGTAGGGCCAAATTGATTCGACTTTGCATCCGGCCCGCTATCGGAGGCACTGTGTTTAGGCGTGTCTCCAAACGCCACATTTAGAACTCCCGACACAATCACCTCCGTTGGCTTTGAGGAGATCCTGTTTGGATTAGGCTGTAGCGGCGATACGTATGGCGCGTCCTTTTTTAAAGGGTTCGAGTATCTCTACTTCAAAACCGCAATGTTGCAGCATAAAGCTAAGATCTTCTGGGGTGTAGCGGTTATGCTCGAGGAAGTGCTGGAAGCTTTCTTCAAGCTGATCTCGCTCAAGTTGGGTGGCGTCTGGGTGTTTGTGGGTGAGGTAGCTTTCGAGTGGTTGGCGTACCATGTCAATCAGGATCAGGCGGCCGCCGGGTTTGAGCCAGTGTTTCACTTGCTTAAACAGCAAAATAGGTTGGTGAAGCTCGTGAATCAGCATATTGGCTATGCAGGTATCAATGCTGTCATGTTGAAATAGGTTGGAGGGCGCGTTGAGATCGTCGACAACGATATGGCCATTCGAGGGTAGCTCCACTGTCCGCTCCAGCATGTAGGGTGCACACTCGATACCGGTAGTTGTAAGATCGGGGAAGCGGTGTGCCATCGTTTGGACGAAGAGGCCAATACCTGCACCCAGATCCACTACGTGCCCGTCGGCTGGCAGGATTTTTTCAGTCCACTGATACCAGAATCGCCAAAAGCTCTCATCGTGGTTTCGGGTGTGGCTGTCTTGGGTGCGCTGTGCCGCCAGTTGTCCATCACCACCATGGTGAGTGAGTAAATAAGATTGGGTGTGCTCTAGCTGCATGCTCATGTCGGTATATCAGTAAATGCTTATTTAATGTGATTGTATGTGGCTTTAATGCTGCATGCTATAACTGATTTCTCCTTGAGATGCTCTGGGTGGTGTTTTAATACTTCAGAGGTTTTACGTGTGTATCTATTAAATTAGAAAGGTGTCGTGATGGAAAAGAATACCGGTTTGATGCGTTTGTATTATGCATCCTGTTATTCGATGAAGGGGATCAAAGCCGCGTTCGCGAATGAGCCTGCTTTTCGATATGAAGTTTATGCATTCGCAGTCTTATTTCCGCTTGCATGTGTTGTTGCACAAAGCGCTTATCAGTTCGCAGCGTTGGTTGGGGTTTGCTTGATTGTACTGGCGATGGAATTGTTGAATACGGCGATTGAAGCGATTGTCGATCGTGCAGGAACTGAGTTTCATGCGCTGGCTGGCGTTGCCAAAGATACCGGATCTGCGGCTGTACTAGTGGTTTTGTTGTTGGCGGGTTTGGTCTGGGGCGCTGTTCTCTGGGAAAACTACGTCTAATTATCAGTGTGTCATGCGGATTTCTGTTGCGGTATTCGCCGCAACAGTTTTTCCCCTGACAGACTGCAGGTATAATCTCCGCTTTCTATTTTTTGCATTCGATCAACAAGGACTCCAATGACTGTTCGTACTCGTGTTGCGCCATCTCCAACGGGTGATCCCCACGTTGGTACTGCCTATATCGCTCTGTTTAACCTGGCGTTTGCTCGTCAGCATCAGGGGCAATTTATCCTGCGAATCGAGGATACCGACCAAACCCGCAGTACTGCTGAGTCTGAACAGACTATTTTGGATTCCATGCGTTGGTTGGGTCTGGAGTGGGATGAAGGCCCTGATGTCGGTGGTGAGTTTGGCCCATACCGTCAGAGTGAGCGTAAAGATATCTACGGTGATTACGCGCAGCAGCTGCTGGATTCCGGCAAGGCTTTTTGTTGTTACCGTACCGCTGATGAGTTGAATGAACTACGTGAAGCGCGTCGTGCATCAGGTAAGCATACTGCGCTGAAAGAAAGTGATCTGGCCCTGCCTGAAGATGAAGTCGCTCGTCGTCAGTCTGAAGGTGCGCCGTACGTTGTGCGTATGCGTGTTCCTGAGGAAGAGGGTGCGTGTGTTGTCGATGATATGTTGCGTGGTCCGATCGAGCTGGATTGGGGTATGGTTGATTGCCAGATTCTGCTGAAGTCGGACGGTATGCCAACCTATCACCTGGCAAACGTTGTCGATGATCACCTGATGGAGATCACCCACGTTATCCGTGGGGAAGAGTGGATCTCTTCTGCGCCTAAGCACAAGCTTCTGTACGAATACTTCGGCTGGGATATGCCTAAGTTGTGCCACATGCCTCTGCTGCGTAACCCGGATAAGTCTAAGCTGTCCAAGCGTAAGAACCCGACCAGCATCCTGTACTACAAGCGTATGGGCTTTATGCCGGAAGCGTTGTTGAACTATCTGGGTCGTATGGGCTGGTCTATGCCGGATGAGCGTGAGAAGTTTACGCGTCAGGAGATGATTGATCACTTTGATATTCAGCGTGTGTCGTTGGGTGGTCCGGTCTTTGATCAGGAGAAGCTGAGCTGGCTTAACGGTACTTGGTTGCGTGAAGACCTGAGCCCGGAAGAGTTTGCACAGCGTTATGTTGACTGGGGGTTAAACCCAGAATATCTGATGCAGATTCTGCCATTGATTCAGCAGCGTGTAGAAACCTTCTCTGATGTTGCGCCGTTGGCGGGTTTCTTCTTGTCGGGTATGCCAAACCTGACGTTGGAGCACTTTGAACATAAAACGCTTCAGCAGGAAGATGTCAGCCGTATTCTTCAATTCACGGTTTGGTATCTGGACTCCGAGCGTCATTGGTCTAAGGATCGTCTGTTCCAGAATCTGAAGCAGGTATCTGAAGCGCTGGGGTTCAAGTTGCGTGACTTCCTGTTCCCGCTGTTTATTGCGATTGCTGGTACCAATCAAACTGTATCGGTGATGGATTCGATGGAGATTCTGGGCCCGGATATCAGCCGTGCTCGTATGCGTAGTGCGCTGAACCTGGTGGGTGGCCCATCTAAGAAGCAGGCGAAGAAGTGGGACAAAGAGTTCCGCGCGCTGACTGAGGCGCTGGGTGTATAAATAGCCCTTACTGCTTGATAAAAAGGCTCATCGTACGATGGGCCTTTTTTGTGTGAGAAATAACTATTTGAAAGTAAAAGAGAATCGTCGGTCTGTTTTTGTAATCAAGCGCTTGACAGTGCTGTCAGGCGTGATTAATATACACCTCGTTTTAGGACGGGGCCTTAGCTCAGCTGGGAGAGCGGTTCGCTGGCAGCGAACAGGTCAGCGGTTCGATCCCGCTAGGCTCCACCAATCCTAAAACATCCTTTCTTGTTTTCTGTACGTCACTCCTTTTTATTCAGCTCTATTCAGCTCTATTCATGTGATCTGATCAATAGTCCCTTTATTTTTCTGTCATTTGTTAGTCGTGCTATTGTTATCCACAGCCGATTTAACTTCATTTTCAGGTCTTGGCATTGAATAACGATCGACACGCTACAGAAACCAATCAAAACGTCTCTCTTAGGCCTCGTGTGCGCTTACAGCTCGGTGATGAGGTCGCGTTGGGTCCGGGTAAAGCTGAACTGTTACTTCTCATTGAGGAAACAGGTTCCATTTCCGCTGCCGCGCGTCGTATGGGTATGAGCTACCGTCGTGCCTGGTTGTTGGTTGAAACGATGAATCGTTGTTTTGCTTCTCCGCTGGTGGAAACAGCGCAGGGTGGGAAAGGCGGCGGTGGGGCGGGTGTTTCTGAGCTGGGGCGGCGTGTACTGGTGCTTTATCAGCAAATGGAAGCAAATCTGGCGCTCTGTGATGAGATGACTGAGCTGTCAGATATGGTCATCCAGAGCGTGTCGTAATCTAATAGGTTCCAGTCGATCATGTCTGTTTGTTTCTTAGTGGGTCTAGCGTTATGTTCGAATGGATATAGCGAAATTTTGACGGTATAGTGATTGGCATGTTGTCGGTTCAGGCAAAGGGGTGAGTATGAAGCGGTGGATCTATCAGGCGGTGATCGCAGTGGCGCTATCGGTGTCTGTCGTAAGCGCGCATGCTGAGCAGGTATTGGTTGCCGTTGCTGCAAATTTCACGAGTGTGATGCGTCAGTTGGTGCCTCCGTTTGAGCAGCAGAGCGGGCATCGGGTCAAGGTGAGTTATGGCTCTACGGGTAAGCTTTATGCGCAGATTCAGAATGGCGCACCGTTTGAGCTTTTTCTGGCAGCCGATACCTTGAGGCCACAAAAAGCATTGCGTGAAGGGTTAGCCGTGTCTGATTCCGGGTTTACTTATGCGTTTGGTCGTTTGGCTCTATGGAGTGCAAAGGCTGGCTTATTTGATCAGAGTAGTGGTGCGGAGTACCTGAAACAGAATGAATATCCTCGTCTGGCGATCGCGAACCCCAAAACGGCTCCTTATGGTAAAGCGGCTTTAGAGTTTCTGCAGCAGGTAGACGTTTGGCAAGACGTGAAGACTCGGGTTGTTAGAGGTGATTCCATCGCCCAGACGTTTCAGTTTGTGGCTACAGGTAATGCGCAGCTAGGGTTTGTCGCGTTGTCTCAGATAAGGGGCTGGCAGGGGGGGCAAGGTAGTTTATGGATTCCTGCAGCTAAAGAGGTTCCATCAATAGAGCAGCAAGCGGTATTACTGCATGCGGGTGCAGATAACCCGGCAGCAATTGCTTTTCACGCGTACCTTAAATCAGATCAGGCGAAGGGTATTATCAAAGCTGCAGGTTATGGGGTGGTTGATAAGTGAGTGGGTCGTGCGTTTTATTAGGAGTTTTGGGTGGAGTTTGACTGGCAACCCGTCTGGCTTACGTTGAAGCTGGCGGGTTTTACAACGCTGACGCTGATGTTCATCGGCACACCTATCGCATGGTGGTTGGCACGCACATCGCATTGGCTCAAGCAGCCTGTGGCTGCCGTGGTTGCGCTGCCTTTAGTGCTTCCGCCTACAGTTCTGGGTTTTTATTTGCTGCTGCTGCTTGGGCCGCAAGGTGTTGTTGGGCAGATAACCCAATCATTAGGGTTGGGTACTCTGCCGTTTACCTTTGCTGGTCTGGTTGTCGCATCGGTTTTCTACTCTCTGCCATTCGTTGTTCAGCCGCTACAGAATGCCTTTGAAGCGATGGGTGAGAGGATGTTGGAAGTTGCAGCAACGCTGAGAGCATCACCTTGGGATCGATTTATGACGGTTGCCGTACCGCTGGCGCGCCCTGGATTTATGACCGCTGCTGTTCTGGCTTTTGCCCATACGATTGGGGAGTTTGGTGTGGTGTTGATGATCGGTGGCAATATACCGGGGGAGACGAAGGTGTTGTCTGTGGCGATCTATGATCATGTGGAAACGCTGGAATACGATCAGGCACATCTTCTAGCGGGCGGGATGCTGCTCTTTTCTTTCGTTATTTTGCTCACGTTGTATCTGATTAACGGTCGCCTCAACAAAGGAGTGCGTTAGTTGTGAATTCCTCAGAGGGTGTTGGCCAGAAAGAAAGCGCTATCTTTGCGTGTTTCAAGACTGAGCTGGAGGCCTTTTCTCTGGATGTGAATCTTTGGTTGCCAGCCAAAGGGGTTACTGCGCTGTTTGGTCATTCCGGGTCCGGAAAGACGACCCTGTTACGTTGCATTGCGGGACTGCATCAAGCGAAGGGTGATCTGAAAATCAACGGTGAGTGCTGGCAGTCGGCTGGTTTCTTTCTGCCTGTTCACAAGCGCCCTCTTGCTTATGTCTTTCAGGAAGCAAGTCTTTTTCCTCACCTGTCGGTGAGGCGGAACCTTGAATATGGCTATCGAAGAGTGCCTGAAGGGGAGCGTCAGGTAACGTTTGAACAGGCAGTTGCTTGGCTTGGCTTGGGAGAGATGCTGACTCGTATGCCGGATAAGTTGTCTGGTGGTGAGCGTCAGCGTGTTGCCATCGCGCGAGCTTTGCTAACCAGCCCGCGCTTGCTGTTGATGGATGAGCCGCTGTCAGCGCTGGATCACAATAGTAAGCAGGAGATTATGCCGTACCTTGAGCGGCTGCATGAGGTGCTGTCGATTCCTGTGTTATACGTGACGCATTCACCGGAAGAGGTGGCTAGGCTGGCGGATCATCTGGTGGTGTTGGACGCTGGCAGGGTCGTGGCTTCTGGTGAGTTGAGTGAGACGCTGGCAAGTTTGGATCTCCCGGTTAAATTGGGTGAGAATGCAGGCGTTGTTTTAAAAGCCACAGTGTCTGAGTTGGATGATGAGTGGCATCTGTGTTGTGCAAGCTTTCCAGGTGGAGAGCTGTGGTTGCCAAATGAAGGTTTTCAACTTGATCAGCCAATACGCTTGCGGGTGTTGGCGCGTGATGTCAGTGTGGCGCTGAGTAAGCATGAAGATCAGAGTATGTTGAATGTGCTTCCTGCGGTGGTGGAGTCTGTCAGTGAAAATGATCGCCCGGGTGCTGTGATGGTAAAGCTGGATTTGAATGCCGCTGAGGGAGAGGCTCTGGGTTGTACATCCATGTTGGCTCGGCTTACAGCGCGTTCGGTGGATAAGTTGCAACTGGTGCCCGGTAAAAGCGCTTGGGTTCAGGTGAAATCTGTTGCTGTGCTGGAATAGATGTTAAGGGATGTCAAAAAACTGAAAGAAAGAGTGTTGACATCAAATCTGCCTGCGGTATTATACGCGCGTCTTCAGGCAATACGCTGATTTTTACAGCGGGTTGATTTGTAACTAGCTGATTTAAATTCAGTTTTTTAAAAATCATCCGAAGCATCTGACTCGAAAGAGTTTTATGCGTCCCATTCGTCTAGTGGCCTAGGACACCGCCCTTTCACGGCGGTAACAGGGGTTCGAACCCCCTATGGGACGCCATTTCTTCTGCTTATTCTGAGCAAAATCAAACATTAATTCATATTGTTAGTTTCCTGTGCGCAGAATTTATCTCGATGTGCTTATCTTTCGTTGTGCTTGCTATTTTTCACAATGCGAGAGGGTGTGAGGTAGGTGTGGATAACTCAGGGAAGCAGCGTTGTTGCTCCTAAGTCCTGTTGTGTTGGCAGGGGAGGCTAAGGTTAAGGCTTGTGTGTCTTTTGGTTAGATGTCTTTAGCTCCAGAGAGAAAATTTTGTCTTTTTTCTCCTGGCGGTAAAGTTTAACCATTTGATAGTCCAGCGCTGGCGCAAACCAGATGAGCGTCTGGCGGTCTTTGGCTTCAGTGTAGATGCGTTCAACGCGTACGGCGTTGAAGTTGCCTGCGGGAGTGTTAATGGTCTCTTTGCCTTTTACGGCGAAGTTATAATTTTTCAGTCGCCCGCCATCTGCTACGTTGTAACTGAATTTCTTTTTGCCTGCGGCTACGTCCGACTGGAGTTGTAGTTGATAGCTCAGCTTATCCATAACGCCCGGCTGAATATCCATCTTCCAGGGTTTGTTGTTCACATCATTCGTTACCGTTTGGGTTTGCCAGTCAAAGCTGAGATTGGCTTTGCGGGTTTTACCCAGTACTTTGCGGTTGTACAGATATTGATGTGGTGTGATCTGGTTCTGGTTGAGGGAGAACAGGCTGGATTCTTCAATGCTGGCAAAGAGTGCTGAAGCGCGGGATTTTAGCAGCCACTTATTGTCGGCATTCTGGCTAAGGACACGTTCGCTTACGCCCTTCATGGAAATAGAGCCTTCCGATACCACTTGGTAAGTCGCATGGAAGGCTTTGAGTGCACCAGTGTCCGCAGCTAGAGCATGCGGAGTTGAGATGATCATTGCTGTCAGAGATGTGGTCAGCAGAGTGTTGATCGTCTTCTTCATGGTGCTTTCCTTGTGTTGGTGCTTGCTGTTATTCCGGCTTGAATTGAATGCCTTCGGCGGGCGCTACCTGGCCATCGAAGACAACGCCTTCGCTGCTCCAGCTGGCGCGTTCAGCGCAAAACCACTCCACAGCGAGCGGGTAGATCTGATGCTCGCGCACATGTACTTTCTGCTGCAAGCTTTCACTACTATCATCCGGGTCTATGCTGACTCGCCCCTGAACAAGCGACGGGCCGCCATCCAGCTCTTCGGTGACAAAGTGTACGGTACAGCCATGCTCGGTATCGCCTGCGTCTAAAGCGCGCTGATGAGTGTGCAGGCCTTTGTACTTAGGCAGTAGGGATGGGTGAATGTTGAGCATCCGACCCTCGTAGTGGCGCACGAATTCTGGTGTCAGAATGCGCATAAATCCTGCCAACACGATCAGATCGGGTGTGTGGCCATCGATCAGCTGCATCATAGCTGCATCAAAGCTTTCACGGGAATCAAAGGCTTTGTGGTTCAGTACTTCGGTGGCGATATTGGCATTTGCAGCACGCTCAAGGCCGAAAACATCAGCTTTGTTGCTCAGTACTGCTACCACGTCACCATTGATGCGGCCGCTCTGGGTCGCATCAATGATTGCCTGAAGATTTGAACCGCTGCCAGAGATCAGGACAACGATCCGTTTAGACATCAATTACGCCTCGGAACCGCGCAGTTCAACCTGTTCTTCGCCGTCTGCTGCGTTTTCGATAGTACCGATAACCCAAGCTTCTTCGCCGGCATCTTTCAGCAGGTTCAGTGCGTTGTCAGCTGCATCAGCAGGTACACAGATAACCATGCCTACACCGCAGTTAAAGGTGCGGTACATTTCGGTTTTCTCTACATTGCCTTGAGCCTGCAGCCACTGGAATACGCCTGGCAGCTGCCAGGAATCCAGATCGATAACTGCTTTAGCGCTTTCAGGCAGAACGCGGGGGATGTTTTCCAGCAGGCCACCACCGGTAATGTGGGACAGTGCATTAACCTGGCTTTCTTTGATCAGTTTCAGCAGAGACTTCACGTAGATGCGGGTTGGCTCCATCAAAGCGTCAGCCAGAGGCTTGCCGTCGATGGTTTCGTTCAGGTCTGCGCCGCGTACTTCGATGATCTTGCGGATCAGAGAGTAACCGTTGGAGTGAGGACCGGAAGAAGCGAGGCCAATCAGCGTGTCGCCGACCTTAACGTTGGAGCCGTCGATGATGTCATCTTCTTCAACAACGCCAGTACAGAAACCTGCCAGATCGTAATCTTCGCCTTCATACATGCCCGGCATTTCAGCGGTTTCACCACCAACCAGTGCAGCGCCTGCCAGTTCGCAGCCTTTACCGATGCCGGTAACAACGTCTGCCGCCGTATCGATGTTCAGTGCGCCAGTTGCGTAGTAATCAAGGAAGAACAGGGGCTCAGCACCTGCAACAATCAGATCATTTACACACATCGCTACCAGATCGATACCGATAGTGTCATGTTTCTGCAGATCCATTGCCAGACGAAGCTTAGTTCCTACGCCGTCTGTACCGGAAACCAGTACCGGCTTTTTATAACCCTGTGGGATGCGGCACAGTGCGCCAAAGCCACCTAGGCCGCCCATAACTTCAGGGCGTGCAGTGCTTTTCGCAACACCTTTAATACGATCAATCAGGGCGTTACCAGCGTCGATATCAACGCCAGCATCTTTATAGCTCAGAGAAGTGTTGTCAGAACCGGTAGACATGGAGTAGTAAACCTTTCACCTGCGTGAGGACAATTGGAGATAAATTTTCGCGTGTATTCTATCAGCTTGATGGTAGCCGGGCCATGATGTGATAAAGTTTAGGCCCGAAATTAGTCGATTCGCGTGATTTGAGCCGATTCATGGATAGTATTCGTGTCTTTTTCCTTTTTCTTCTGGTCATTATTAGCCCAATTTCAGTGGCAGTGGCCTCGGAAGAGCTTTATAGCAGCGAGCAGTTGGTCTCCCGACAGTTTGGTGAGCCATCGCTAAAACAGGTACGTCAGGGATTGCAGGATGTACTGGTTAAAGTCGCCGGTAATCGTGATGTGCTGTCTAAACCGGTCATTCTGGAGCGAACGCGTAATGCAAAACGTATGTTGCAGCAGTTCGGTTACCGTGCAGCGCAACAAGCGATTGAACCTGACGGGCAAGCTAAAATTGCCTATATACTCAGACTGGATTTTGATTCGCGTGCTGTCGATCAAATGTTGGAGGCTGCAGGTGAGCGCCCTTTAGGTGCATTGCGGCCCTCTCTTGTTGTTTGGCTAGCTGCGCAGCAGCGTGGGCAGAGGGATTACGTCTCCCCCGATGGTTATATTTATGACAAAGTGAAGGCTGCAGCAGCAAAACGTGGATTGCCTTTGAGGCTTCCTTTGTTGGATCTTTCAGATCAGCGTGCGTTGCCGGTGAGTGACCTATGGGGGCTGTTTGATTCTTCCATTCAGGATGCGTCGGCACGCTACCGTGCTGATGCCGTGCTGGCGGGGCGCATGATTCAAACCTCTTCGGGTAACTGGCGTTATGAGTGGTTGCTGTTACAAGGAGGTAAGCCGCAACGGTTCTCTGGTAATGGATCGCTGAACAGTGAAATTCCAGAGGTCATGGATCAGACCGCAGATAAACTGTTTGCGGCACTGAAAGGCAGTGGCTTCAGTTATCGGCTGGAAGGGCTGGCCGTGCGGATCAGTAGCGTTAACACGCTGTCCGACTATATTGATATCGTTGATTATATGAAGTCGATTACTGCGGTGACGGCGGTACACACCGTAATGATGCAGGAAAACACACTAGAGCTGATGATTGAGCTGGATGGAAATCTTGAGCAATTTGAACATGCACTTGGTTTGCAGCCGCAGTTGGTGCCGACCGAGAGTGTCGGTCAGGATCTGACAGGCCTGACGCTGAATTATCGCTGGTTGAGATAGAAGCATGCTGACCGGATCACAACGTTGGTTCTTTCTGGTGGTGTCGCTCGTCCTTTGTGGCAGCGTTTACCTATTGGCTCCGATACTGACGCCTTTTCTGGCCGGGGCGCTACTCGCATACTTGTGCGATCCGATGGCGGATCGTCTGGAGAATTGGGGCTGTTCGCGTACCACATCCGTTGTGATTGTATTTGCTTTTCTGACCGTGTTAATGACCGCTGTTTTCCTGTTGTTTCTACCTAACTTAGGCCGGCAGATTCAGGTGCTGGTGCAGCAAATTCCCGAAGTCTTCCAGCTTGTTGAGAACCGTTTTTTGCCTTGGCTACAGGTGAATCTGGGAATTGATCCCGCTGCTATAGACATGAATATGCTCAAACAGCTGATTCTGAAGGATTGGCAAAAGACCGGGGATATCATGGCTCAGATCGCCGCAGGGATTACCCGTTCGGGGTTGGCGCTGGCGGGTTGGGTAGCTAATTTAGTGCTGATTCCGGTGGTTACGTTTTATCTACTTCGAGACTGGGATGTCATGATGGATAAAATTCAGCGCCTCTTACCGCGTAATGTTGAACCCAGAGTATCGTTGTGGGCGAACGAATGCGATGAAGTGCTGGGGGCCTTTATGAAGGGCCAGTTGCTGGTGATGTTTGCTCTTGGCGTGGTGTATGCGATAGGCCTTTGGATTGTAGGACTTGATCTCGCGCTGCTTATTGGTATGCTGGCGGGCCTCGCGAGTATCGTTCCCTATATGGGGTTTATAATCGGTATCGCTGCTGCGGTGATTGCAGCCCTGATTCAGTTTAGCGATCCAACAGTATTGCTATGGGTTGGACTGGTGTTTGCCATTGGGCAGGCGCTTGAAGGGATGTTGCTAACACCGTTGCTGGTTGGTGATAAAATTGGTTTACATCCGGTTGCTGTTATCTTTGCCATTATGGCAGGGGGGCAGTTGTTTGGGTTTGTGGGTGTGTTGCTGGCTTTGCCGGTAGCCGCAGTGATTATGGTGTTGCTACGCCATCTGCATGAAGGTTATAAAGGAAGCAGTCTTTATACCCATGAGAAGCCCGAGGATAGTTCGATCTCATAAATGAACAGTCATATTCCGTTTCAGATCCCTTTAAGTGTCAGCCTGCGTGACGATGCGCGGTTTGAAAACTACGACCCACAGGGCAATGAGCTGGCTTGCGCCACGCTTAAAGCTGCCGCTCGTGGTGAAGGGGAGCCGTTTCTCTACATCTGGGGAGATGAAGGTGTTGGTTGCACCCATCTTCTGCAAGCATCCTACTATAAAGCCCAGGATTTAAAGCGCAGTGCTGCCTATTTGCCGCTCGATGAACTGGAGCTAATGGGCCCTGAGGTTTTGGCGGGAATGGAGCGCCTTGATCTGGTCTGTCTGGACAACGTTCAGGCGGTTATCGGTGACGCAAAGTGGGAAGAGGGGCTGTTTCATTTCTTTAATCGAATGCGTCAGGAAAACCACCACTTAGTAATGGCTGCGGTTGGAGCACCAAAACAGCTGGGGGTAAAACTGCCTGATCTCGAATCCCGGCTCAATTGGGGAATCACCTGTCAGATTCACTCCCTTGCGGATGAATATCGCCGCGATGTGTTTGTGAAACGTGCTGCTGCCCGGGGTATTGAACTGACAGAGGATGTGGTGAAGTTCTTGTTTTCCCATTCCAGTCATGAGATGCGTGATCTGTTCGACCTTTTGGACAAGCTTGATCAGGCTTCGCTGAGCGCAAAGCGTAAAGTTACTATTCCTTTTGTGAAAGAAGTGACGGGAATGTAACGCCCGTCCTTTAGCCTCCGGTTTGGCGCTGAACTGCTTTTAAGGCTTCACAGACCCGTCCTACATTTTTCTCGTTTATCCCCGCTACATTGATGCGTCCACCCGTGCCGATGTACAACGAATGTTGCTCGCGTAGCTCTGACAATTGAGTCTCTGACAGGCCCAAATAACTGAACATCCCTCTCTGATGGTTTAAAAAACGATAGTGCCATGCAGTGGTGCCGTTAAGGGAATCTGTGAGTAGTTTGCGGCAATCACTGATCCGCAACCGGGCTTTGTTCAGTTCTTTACGCCATTGCTGATTCAGCTCTTCGCTTTCCAAAATGGTGGTGACGATCGACGCACCATGTCCCGGTGGCATGTAGTAGTTCCCGCAGATCAGGTTCAGCGCTTCCTGTCTGACATCCTGGGTGACCGCCTTGTCTTTGCAATGAATGATCAGCGCGCCGGTACGTTCGAAGTAAATACCAAACGTCTTGGATGCGGAGTAGGTAAGTAACCACTCTTGATGATGGCGTTGAATCACGCGCAGGCCCAACAAGTCACTTTCTAAACCGGTACATAACCCGTGATAAGCCAGATCAAGCAGGGGTGTCAGGTTCAGATCAAGCATCAGGGAAGATAGCTCCTCCCATTGCTGCAAATTCAAATCACAGCCGCATGGGTTATGACCCGCAACCTGGATGACCACAACATCTCCGGGTGCTGCATCGCGCAGATCCTCTTTCATCCCTTCGAAATCGAGACTGCGTTTGATGGGATCAAAATAACGGTAGTAGCCCAGCTGGAGTCCTGCTGAACTAAAAATAGGTCGGTGTGTTACCCATGGCGGATTGGAAAGCCAAAGTGTCGCATGCGGATTGGCGTGTGCGATTAGATCGCCTGCAACACGGAGTGCGCCAGTGCCGCCAGGTGTTTGAAGGGTACAGAGCGTTTCAGACAGTGCGGGTTCCCGTGTCAGCTGATCGTCAAGCAGTAGTTTGGTCACTAACGTATTAAATGTGGGATCACCGGCGGGTCCAAGATACGCTTTGCTCTGTTCGTGTTTGAGTAAATGTGCTTCTGCTTGCTTAACCGCCTTGAGAATCGGTGTGCGACCTTTATGGTCGCGGTACACGCCTATCCCCAGATCGATTTTCTCAGGGTTTGGGTCGGCATGATATTGCGCCAGTAGCATCAGAATCGGATCGGTTGGGCCTACGTCTATCGATTGCAGCATAACAAGACCTCCCTTGTGGTCTGTCTACTCTCTGTCAGCTTAGACCATCAGACGTACTTGAGAGGTCTAGATATTTAGGTAGGACGCGTAACCCAGCTGATCTGATACTGGATTCCAAAGGAGTCGAACAGGCGCAGCCAGCGTTTTTGAGAGTTTTGCAGTTGGTCGCCAGGGCCTTTTACTTCGACTAACAAGTAATCATCACTAGCGGAATGCCATAGGAACAGGTCGGGAAATCCGGAACGATAAGCCTGAGGATCAAAGCAAATTTTCTCCATAATCATCAGCAGCTTATGCTGTGGGATACGCTGGCAGAGGAGGCTGATGTGAGCTGGATCGCAGCGCTTCCAGTTGATAAAGGGGTTGGCGATCCCTAGATGTTCTGAGTATTGACCGGCGATTTCCTCCAGAAGGTTAACCTTGTGCAGTTGCTGGAGCCGATTCTGGAAGAGCCGGTGTCGACGCTGGCTGAATGCAGGACTGTTAAAATCCAATGGGGCCTGTTGATAGGGGTGGCTGAAGGCACCTTCCAGCGGGGCAAAAATCTGCTGCCAGAACAGCAGTCCAAACAGCGTATTAAACAGTTCGTTTTCACACCAGATACCGTCGTAGCCTAATGCTCGGTAGTGAGTGATAACTTGCAGCTCTACCCGTTGTCCATCGTCATCCAGAACCAGTTGTTCACTGTTAAATTGCTCAGTAGGACGACGCACCACGGGTCCACCCAGTTTACGTAGAATCCTTGGTGTAAAGCTCTTGCAGAACATCTCTTCATCGGCACTCAGAGGCTGTTCCGCCAACTGATGACAGTGGTCTAAGGCCTGCTCAAACAACTGTTGATTGAAGAGTGTGCGGACATGGCGTTCTCGATTGGGTGGCAGGGATGCTGAAGCATACAGTTCGGCTGCTGCGGAGAGGTTTTTATTGCGCTCCAGCTGTTGGCCAACGGCTTTAATCAGTCGATTGCGTTTCAGCTCCAGTCGTTGGTTATACATAGGGCAGAGCAGAATCTTTAGTTGCTCATCATTGGGCAGTACTGCATCTTCCAACTGCTGATTGATTTGATCGAATAACAGATATCGGTCGACATCTTCTGTGCGGTTAAACGCGCGGGTGTTCTGATCGAGCGGATAGTTTTCAAATTGCATAATCCCTAGATCGCTGACCACAAACTGAGACAGGTCCTGATAGAGATTGCCAAAGTAGATCAGGCGAAAGCGTTCTAAACTGTCGCGATAGTGCGGGAAAAGGACCGGAACAGGTATAAAGCGTTGCCAAACTGAGTGTTCGACAGCGGTATCGCCCAGTTCTGAAATCAATGTATCTGTCAGTGCTGACTTAGTGGGCGAACCTTTTATCTGAAGGGCTGCTTTCAGTTCTTTGGCGGTTAACAGGTTGCTGATGTCGATCGCCGTCAGGTTGGGATTCATCTTCAGTAATTCATGTTCCGACAGCAGGTCTGTTGCATTGTCCAGCGAGCCGATTTCGGGGTAGGTCAGTTTGTCGAGACGAAAAAAATTTGCTCGGCGACAGATCAAACGTACATAGAGTTGTTGGGCATCTGTCTCCAGCTGGCGATAGTGCTCCAGAAACTTAAGATCCTGCGGGCGTAACAGGTCGAGATGCAACGTACTGATGGTTTCCATCAGCTGATTAAAATTATGCAGGTAGTAGAGTGGATCGACGTCGTTGCTGAGGTTCTGGGCCAATTTTTCGATTCTCGATCATTGGAATTCAGACTTATTGTACGTAATCCTCGAGCGGTCGGGGATATCGAAGACTAAACTTGCACTCTAAAGGAGGTAGGGCTGCACTCGATTGGAGAGTTGATTGCAATTATGGTCCTGCTCACGCAAGATCCTCCCTTTTTTGAGGCCAGATCTATGTATAGCATCGTTGCTGAAAACGAAGACTTTGTACTGATCGATAAAATGCCCGGTTTTTCGGTGCATAAAGATCAGGAAGACAGCGGATTAGCGATGCAGATCAAAGCGGATCAGGGCTACAGTGAACTGATGCCGGTGCACCGATTAGATAAGGTCACGTCGGGATTGATGCTGTTTGCCCGTCACCATGCGGCGGCTTCCGAGCTATCGCGCGCGTTCAGTGAACATCAGGTGGAGAAGTTCTATCTGGCACTATCGGACAAGAAGCCGAAGAAAAAGCAGGGCGCGATTGTTGGGGATATGACCCGTGCACGTCGCGGCGCGTGGCGTCTGGCTAAAACTCAGATTCGCCCGGCGGTGACGCAGTTTTTCAGCCAGTCGCTAAAGCCCGGAGTACGTCTGTTTCTATTGCGTCCGCTGACCGGGAAAACCCATCAGATCCGTGTGGCGTTGAAGAGTGTTGGTGCGCCAATTATCGGTGATCCGCTCTACCATGAAAAAAATGAAGCGCAGTCTGATCGCACGTACCTGCATGCGTATAGTTTGAGCTTTCCGTTCGCGGGTGAGCAGCATCGTTTTACCGTGATGCCTGAAGTCGGTGAATTATTTGATGCGGAGTGCTGTGCGCTAATCAACACCCATTTTGCTAAGCCCTGGACCTTGTCGTGGCCGCGTATTCAGCAGCATCTACCGAACGGCAGCGATACTGGTAGCAGTTCGTAGTTCGCAGTATGATGTGCGCTTTTTACAGCGTGCCGGAGTGAAGGCTATGAGCGAGCGCATCGAGCGTGATTTTTTTGCCCGTGATGAAGACGAGCAGAAAGCATTTCTGGAACAGACGTGGTGTGACAGCTGCATGGAAGTGAACCTTGGCATGCGTGAGCCAGTTGAGTATGAACTCAATGACACCGTCTTTATCGAAGGCAAGTGTAACCGCTGTGGCCAGCTTATCCTGACTGAGCTGACAGAAGACGATTTCTGATCGATCCCTTGTAGAAGAGCTGAACTAAACGTGTCCGATTTTGACAATCGATTTGGAGGCACCCGCCGCTTATATGGGCAGGATGCTACCGAGCTTTATCGTCGTTCCCATGTGTGTGTGATCGGTATTGGTGGCGTAGGGTCCTGGGTGGCCGAAGCGCTGGCGCGTACCGCAATTGGTAAGATCACCCTGATTGACCTGGACGATATCTGTATCACCAATACTAACCGGCAGATCCACGCACTGGATGGCAATATTGGCCGTTCGAAGGTCGAGGCGATGGCGGAGCGGATGAGGCTGATCAATCCGGAGTGTCAGGTGAATGAGGTCGAAGATTTCATCACCCGTGACAATATTCGTGAATTGATTACCGATGAGTTCGATTATGTGGTGGATGCGATCGACAGCGCGAAGGAGAAAGCCGCGTTGATTGCACTTTGTAGCCTTCGTAAGATCCCTGTTGTCACTATCGGGGGAGCTGGAGGGCAGACTGATCCGACAAAAGTGGGTGTCCTCGACCTGTCTAAAACCTCTCACGATCCATTGGCGGCGAACGTGCGTTCGTTTCTACGTCGCCACTATGGCTTTAGTAAAAGCGGTCGTCGCTTTGCTGTTGAGTGTGTGTATTCCTCCGAACAGTTGGTTTATCCACAAGCGGATGGTTCGGTTTGTCAGTATAAGACGACGAATGACGGGAACACCCGACTGGACTGTGCAGGTGGCTTTGGTGCGGCGACTTGCGTTACCGCAACATTCGGCTTTGTTGCCGTGTCTCGTGTACTGAAAAAGCTTGTTGAGCGGGCCGAACGGCAAGGCAAGCTCTAATGCCGCCAAGGGAACGGCAGTGCGTTGCCGTTCCCAAACACTTGTTTGAATCCCTTCTGAAATTTTCCCTTTTTAGCTCAACCAGTTAGCAATCTGGCCTGAGATTTGCTGTTTTACCTCCACTAGTCTGGAGGTGACGTATGCAACTCAACCGATCTTTGCCTATTTTATCCACCGAGCCTTTTCAGTTTGATCCGATGCAACAGGACCGTGGGTTTGCCCAGATGTTGCAGCAAGAGATCGAGGTGAAACAGGCTGTAGTCGCATATGCGCAGAACGGCGTGCGGCCGAATCACACCGAACAGCAGTTGTTGCAGCGTTGGCCGATTTCGGACTACGGTCGCATTTTCTCGCAGGCGGAAGAGGTCCTGCGGGAAACAGAAGCAGACTTTGAGCGCTTTCATGAGCGTTCCCGTCAGGTCGCCTTTGATCTCATGCGATACGATATGCAGGCGATGGTGGATGTACGCTTTGGCGTGGCTGGAATATCAACAACTCCAAATGAATCTTTTATGTTATCGGATTCTTACCTGCAGCGCTTATGGCAAGCTGAAGGTCCGATTCAGAGTTGGGGTCGGGATAATTCACGACTGACTCAGGCGATTACCGGACTGGGCGTAAAGCATGCGCTGGCAAAGGCTGTAACCTCCCTACAGGCAGAGCAAGGTGTTGAGCGTCATCAGGCTGCGAGCCTGGGGCAGCTCGATAGTTATGTGCGTCAGGTATTACTGAGAGCTGGGAATCTGACGGGCTTTAATCCGCTGTCTTCGCATCAGTTAGAGACGATGGGGTGTGATCTTCAATGTGTATTAGGTGTGAGTGAATTTAATCCGCGTCAGGCAACGGCCGCAGAATTGCGAGGTGCTGCGCAGCACCTGTTTCACAGCGGTGAGATTGGTGTGGAAAGTCTGTCGTTACTGACACATGTGCCCCGATTGCTGGGCACTCATACGCCGCAAGGGGATGTGAATTGGATTGAGGCCTTTCGTGGCTTTGGGAGCTCTGCGTCGGTGCAAGGGGAAGCGCAATCCCATCTGGAGAGTACGCTTTCGGTATTACTGCGTCTGCAGACTGATTAAGCCGCCTTTGTATGGCGGGGCAGAGCCAATGACAAACCACTGGTAATAAGTAAAAACAGGGCTGAAATCCACAGGCAGGTACTGAGACCGTAGACCTGAAATAGCCAGCCGGAGAGCAGTGTTCCGATCAGACGTCCTGATGCGTTTGCCATGTAGTAAAAGCCCACATCCATCGATGCACCATCTTCTTTGGCATAACTCACAATCAGATAGCTGTGTAGCGAAGAGTTGATGGCAAAGAGTACGCCAAATAAACCCAGTCCTCCCAGCAGCACCCATTGTGGATTTAAGCCGCTATTGTCGCCTAATCCCAGTGCGATTAAGGCCGGTATCGCTGTTAATGTTATGGCCCAGCGAAGTGCGCTCATACCGTCGGGATGTTTTCCGCTACGACGGCCTGTAATCCAGGGCGCGGCTGCCTGAACAAATCCGTAGGCGATAATCCAGCTGGCAAGAAAGCCGCCTACGGCCCAGTGATCCCAGTCAAATGTACTGCTCAAATAGACCGGTAAGGCAACGACGAACCAGATATCACGGGCGCCAAACAAAAATAAACGTGCTGCCGACAATGCATTAACCGCGGGGCTGGTGGAGAACACTTCGGTGAATTTTGGTTTGACCTTGGCTTTGCCCAGATCCTCCTTGAGTTTGATCAGGCTCACTAGCAAAACCAGTGCTAGAACGCCGATCATAATCCAGACTGCGCCTGCAAAACCTGCCAGGGAGAGCAGCATGCCTCCAAGGAAAAAGCCAACCCCTTTCAGGGTGTTTTTGGATCCGGTCAGAATCGCGACCAGTTTGTACAGATGTCCTTCAACCTGAGCTTTAGCCAACTTCTTGACTGAGCTTTTGGCGCTCATCTTGTTCAGGTCTTTGGCGATGCCTGAAAATGCCTGAGCGGCCATAACCCAGGGGACAGTCAACATACTTGCAGGCACAGTGAGCATCAGCAACGCGACGACCTGCAGGCTCAGCCCGATATTCATGGTTTTGTTCAAACCAATACGTGCCCCGAGCCAGCCTCCGACCAGATTTGTAACGATGCCAAAAAACTCATAGAACAGGAACAGCAGAGCGATTTCGAGCGGGTTGTATCCCAGTTGATGGAAGTGGAGTACCACCAACATGCGCAATGCACCGTCGGTTAGCGTAAATGCCCAGTAGTTGCCTGTCACCAGAAGGTACTGCCGTACCTCTGATGACAGGTTTGTCAGTGCGCTGAGCATCAGTCGTTGGCCATAATGTATTTGGCCAGTTCAACGGTGCGATTTACGTAACCCCATTCGTTGTCGTACCACGCATAGATTTTCAGTTGAGTTCCATTCACCACCATGGTGGAAAGCGCATCAACGATACTGGAACGAGGATCTGTGCGGTAATCGATTGATACCAGAGGGCGCTCTTCGTAGCCGAGTACACCTTCGAGTTCATTTTCTGCTGCATCTTTAAACAGCGTGTTTACTTCTTCGATGGTAGTCTCGCGCTCCAGCTCAAACACCATGTCGGTCAGTGACGCATTAGCGAGAGGGATTCGCACGGCGTGACCGTTAAGACGACCTTTCAGGTCGGGGAATATTTCAGTGATAGCTTTTGCCGATCCTGTCGTGGTTGGGATCAGGCTCATACCGCAGGCGCGTGCACGGCGCAGATCTTTATGCGGCGCATCCAGAATGGTCTGGGTATTGGTGATGTCGTGAATCGTCGTCATCGAGCCGTGACGGATTCCCAGTTTTTCATGTACAACTTTGATGACTGGTGCCAAGCAATTCGTCGTGCAGGATGCGGCGGTCACAATACGGTTCTGGGTTGGATCAAAAAGATCGTGGTTAATGCCCATGACCAAATTCAATGCGCCGTCTTCTTTTACCGGAGCGGTGACCAGTACGCGTTTTACCCCTTGTTCCAGATAGCGATTCAATACATCGACATACTTGAATTTACCGCTGGCTTCGATGACCAGATCGCAGCCAGACCAATCGGTATCAGCAATCTCTTTGTTGTTGCTGAATACCAGTTGATTGGTATTGATACAGATTTTTTCGTCTTCAGCCGACACATCGTGGGGCCAAATGCCGTGTACGGAGTCGAATTTAAGCAAGTGCGCAAACGTTGCCGCATCACCTGCCGGATCATTGATCTGAACGAATTCGAGCTCCGGGTAGTCCCAGCCCGCGCGCAACGCCAAGCGTCCCATACGCCCAAAACCATTGATGCCTACTTTGATGCTCATGATTATGTCTCCAAATACTAATTTGAACGCGCGTAGTCATCTATTCGATTGCTGTTGATGTTGCGCATATATACGATTTTTCACATATATTATTTTTCATATATGAATATGTCCAGTGAATCGATGCGCTGAATAGAAATATTAATAGGAAGGTCATAAAAAGGCCCCTCACTCCCAGGTGGGAGGGAGGGACAGAATCTGTGTTAACTCCGCGAGTGGACGAAGTTAGAAGATGGGATGCGGATGAGTGTCCATCGAAGAAAGAGCACTAACCACCCATTCAGTATGGAGCCTAATGCTGCACCGCAACACTGTACTTTGGTCTACAAATCAAAGACTTTTTTGCCTTTTTGGTAATATTTATTGCGGTTGCTTACTCAACAATAACATCTTCTTCGTAACGGAACGGGTGAGCGTCATAGGTACCCATGATACGAACATCACGCGCAAAGAAATCGAGCTCCTGCAGGGCATACTGCATCGACTTCTCATTGGGATGGCCTTCTACATCCAGATGGAAGCTGGTTGCGGTCATTGTGTCGGACGCCATGTAACTTTCCAGCTTCACCATGTTTACGCCGTTGGTACTGAATCCGCCCAGCGCTTTGTACAGCGCGGCGGGAAGGTTACGTACTCTGAACATAATGGTGGTGATGTATTTCGTGGCCTGATCAAAATCAGGGACAACCTTATCGCGTGATAGGATTAGGAAGCGGGTCGTGTTGCCATCTTTATCCTGAAAGTTCTCGCGCAGTACTTCTAGACCGTAAAGATCCGCAGCCAGACTTGAAGCAATCGCGGCAAACTGTTTTTTGCCCGTCTCTAGCAGTGCGGAGGCTGAGCCGGCGGTATCCAGGCTCGCAATCGGTTCCAGCCCTAATTCTTTAATGTGATCGAGACACTGTGCCAGCGCTTGAGGGTGAGACGAGACGGTTTTCAGTTCGTCCAGTTGGGTGCCGGGCAGGCCGAGCAGGCAGTGGTTTACCGGCTCAAAATGCTCCCCCACGATATGTAGCTGGGTTTTTGGCATCAGGCGATAGATCTCTTCCACACGACCTGCGGTGGAGTTTTCCAGCGGAATCATCGCCAGATCAGCTTTGCCGTCTTCCACCATAAACATTGCCTCAACAAAGGTTTCACAGGCAAAGGCTTCCATGTTCGGAAAAACACGGGTGCAAGATAGGTGAGAATACGCGCCGGGCTGGCCTTGGTAGGCGATGATTTGCGTTGAGTCGCTCATGATGTGATCCGTACAAACAAGGTGAGAAAGCCCAATATTATGGCACAGGCCACTTAGTAACTGGAAAAAAAATACCCCTTTGGTAAGGTGGCTGCTCGATCTGCGAGTGGGTATGAGATGCCCTTCCACAGCTCGCGATATGACGCCAAGGACACGAGGAGTTCCAGTGACAACAAGACAAGCACAGCAGAAGCCAATCTATGATTTTATGGTGATTGGTGGCGGCATTCTTGGGATGTCTACAGCGATGCAGCTGCAAGACGCCTACCCGGGTTGTTCTGTGGTTGTACTTGAAAAGGAGTCATCTCCGGCACAGCACCAGACGGGCCGTAACTCCGGCGTGATTCATGCGGGGGTGTATTACAAACCGGGCAGCCTGAAGGCGCAGTTTTGTAAGGCCGGAAATCAGGCCACTAAAGCTTTCTGTGATGAACATGGAATTCATTATGACCAGTGCGGAAAGCTCTTAGTGGCTACGGATGCTCAGGAGCTGGAGCGGATGCAGGACCTGATCGAACGCTGTGCTCAGAATGAGTTAGAGATTGAAGTGCTCGATCAGCAGCAATTGAAAGCGCGAGAACCCGCGATAACTGGGGTCGGTGCGATTTACGTCCCCTCCACCGGTATTGTCAGCTATCGTGAAGTGACCAATAAGATGGCTGAGTTGGTGGTGGAAAAAGGTGGGCAAGTGAACTTTCACACCCACGTAGAGAACCTGGAAGAGTTTGTTGATAGGGTCACTGCATATACTAATCAGGGACGTTTCCAGGCCCGTTATCTGGTGGCGTGCGCAGGATTGCAATCCGATCGTGTGGTTAAGATGCTGGGTAAAGAACCCGAATTTCGTATTGTCCCGTTTCGCGGTGAGTATTTCCTGCTGGATGACTCTCACAACCAGATTGTGAACCACCTGATCTATCCGATCCCTGATCCTGATCTGCCGTTTTTGGGAGTGCATCTGACCCGGATGATCGATGGGACGGTTACTGTAGGACCCAATGCTGTGTTGGCGTTCAAACGTGAAGGTTATCAGCGAACATCATTAAGCCTGAAGGATACCGCTGAGATGTTGCAGTATCCGGGTTTGTTACGGTTGTTGCGTAAGCATTTTCGTACCAGTCTGACGGAGCTGAAAAACTCGTTAAGCAAAGCGGGGTACCTGAAATTAGTGCAGAAATATTGTCCGTCATTGCAGCTGGATGATCTGAAACCTTATCCGGCGGGGATTCGTGCACAGGCGGTGGCGTTAGATGGCAGTCTTGTGGATGACTTTTTGTTTGTGAGCACCCAGCGGTCGTTGGTGGTGTGCAATGCGCCGTCACCGGCGGCCACTTCTGCCATACCCATCGGTGCACATATCATTGAGAAGTTGTCCCGTCAGGTAGACGATGTGTATTGATGCAGGTGCTTGTGCTGCGGGCGTGAGTTATCTACTGGTGTTGAATGGCTCGAATATGCTATCCAACACCAGTAGATGTGATTAGCGTTTTTTCTTTGGTTTACTTTTCGCGGGCTTTTTGGCCGCTGTGCTCTTTTTCTTCTTCGGCTTACTTTTCTTCACTTCTTTGGGCATGGCGCGTTTTGGCTCTAGCCCTGGGCAAGTTTCCTGACTGATCTTTTCACCGATATAACGTTCGATACGGTTCAGGTTGAGCCAGTCATTGCTATCCACCAGTGACCATGCATAGCCCTGAGAGCCATCGCGGCCACTACGGCCAGCGCGGTGCAGATAGATATCGCCACGGCGAGGCAGATGCAGGTTCACCACGTGGGTGATATCCAGCAGGTCCAGACCGCGCGCAGCTACGTCGGTTGCGACCATGACTTTCAGGCGTCCGCGGCGCATGCGTTTCAGGCGGGTGGTGCGCTCGCCTTGTGGTAGCTCTCCATGCAGACCGTCGCACATAATGCCGAGGCTTCGAATATAGGTGACCCAGGTATCGACCTGACGCCGAGAGGCAACAAAAACGATCGCTTGTTTAATATCTTTGCGGGTAATCAGCGCTTTCAGTACGGCCTGTTTATGGTCGTCGTTATCGGTCAGATACACGCTCTGTTTAATATGGCCAGCGACCCCGCGTGGTGATGCCAGTGTCAGCGAGCGGGATTCCTTATTGAGCAGGTCCTGCGCAAGTGCTTCAACCTGTCCACCTTCCAGGGTCGCGGAGAACATGAGCGTCTGGCGGGAGATAGGGGTGAGTCCGGCAATTCTGCGGATGTCACCAATAAAGCCCATATCCAGCATCCGGTCAGCTTCGTCGATGATCAGCATTTGGGTAACAGAGAGATCCAGCCAGCCTTTGTCGTCCATCTCCAGCAATCGGCCAGGGGTTGCCACCAAGATATCTAAACCTTCACTCAGGTCTTTTTCTTGCATACCGTAAGGGACGCCGCCAACGATCAGGCTGGCGCGCAGATCGGTTAACGCGATCTGTTTTTCGATGACATGTAGCGTCTGGAGTGCGAGCTCTCGGGTTGGGCTAAGGATCACAACACGTGGTGCGTCCAGCGGTCGGTCCTGCTGATCCAGCAGATGCTGAATAGCTGGCAGGACAAATGCCAGCGTTTTACCGGAACCGGTGGCGGCACAGGCCAACAGATCAACCCCTTCCATAATGGCCGGTACGGCCTGCTTCTGGATATCGGTGGCGTCAGTGAAGCCGTTCTCGGCAAGCGTCTGAAGCAGCTCTAGATCAAGTTGGAGGTCGAGAAATGACATGGTATGAAATTGTTACCTGTGCGCAGTGAATCCGATGACAGAAAATCTGTCGTAAAGGCGGAGATTATACCGGCTGTAGCTCGTCTGCATACCATTGTGTTAAATGATTCAGTAACTGATCCCGTTGATTTAACAATGATGGGATCTGGTTTTGCGCTTCAGAGAACATATTTCGGCTTGCTAGAAGCACCATTTTGGCCGATTGAGCGTGGATAGCTTTGTGGATTTCGTCCACTTGTTGCCAGCGTTCAGTATGCCCGAAGCGCGTCTGACCATCACCATTGAGCCAGTGACCAAAGCGACATTTAATATGATTCTGCACATCGGTTGGGATGACTTCACTGGTTTCCTGATTCACGTAAGCAATAATCCGACCGACCCAGCTACGATGGTCCACACTGGCCGCGAGCAGTGGGAAGTTTTTCATCGGAATTGGATTTGCTGTGGCTGAGCGCCATGCTTTGGGTGGGTTATAGTGTGCGATCCAATCGGGAATATCGACCGCGGGCATTGGATTTGCGATGGCAAATCCTTGGGCAATATTGCAGCCCAGATGCAACAACATCATGCCTTGTTCGATCTCTTCTACACCTTCGGCCACTGTTTTCAGGCGGAACGCGGTGGCTAGACCAATGATGCCTTCAACGATCGCCAGATTGTCCGGGTCATCCATTATTTCAGCGACAAAGCTGCAGTCGATCTTAATCGCATCGGCTGGAAGACGTTTCAGATGTGTCAGGCTGGAGTAACCGGTACCAAAGTCATCCAGGGAAAAACCAACGCCCATTCTGCGGCACCGCTTGATGATGTCGCCTGCGTTACTGATATTTTCCAGTGCACTGTTTTCCAGTATCTCCAGCTCCAGCTTTTCTGGAGGAAGATCGGCGTGTTGTCTTAGCAGCCCATCCAGTTTTTCTACAAAACTGGATTCTTGCAGATACTGCCCTGAAATATTGATGCTCAGGCTGAGGTTTAGCCCTTGCTGATGCCAGGTGCTGAGTTGCTGAATGCCGGTTTGCAGGACCCATTCCTCCAGCTCAATCAGGAGCGAGTCACCTTGTAACTGGGGGAGGAACTCGTGTGGCAACAACAGTCCGCGTTCAGGGTGATGCCAGCGAATCAGTGCTTCGGCCCCCAATACCTGACCGGTTTTCATATTCACTTTGGGTTGATAGAACAGCTCAAACTCGTCCTGATATAAGCTTCGAAATACCTGCTGAACCAATTGCTGGCGAAGGTCCTGTGCGCTGCTTTCTTCGCTATCAAATAAGTAATAACAATTACGGCCCAGCTGCTTTGCTTTGTACATCGCTTGATCTGCATGGCGTAACAGCATATCGGGATCACTGTTGTCATCGGGAAACAACGTGACCCCGAGACTCGCAGAGATCGAAATTTTATGACCGCGCAGACGGTAAGGCGCGGCAATACGATGCAGGATTCGGTTGAGTGCTTCTTCAGCCTGAGCCCGGCTATCCTGTCCCGGAAGTAGCAGAACAAACTCATCACCGCCTAAGCGGGCAATCGTATCGTGTGCCCGTGAGGCGTGTCGCAGGCGGTTGGCGACTTCGATCAGCAGCTGGTCACCGGTGTCATGGCCGAGTTCGTCATTGACGGGTTTAAAGTGATCCAGATCCAGATACCCGATCGCCAGAAGTTTGCCGGTCTTATAGCACTGTTTAAGCGCAGCCTGCATCCGCTCTGCTAGCAACGTTCGGTTCGGTAAGTTAGTGAGTGGATCGTAAAAAGCCATATGTTTGAGTTGTTGCTGGCTGTATTTAAGGTCCGTGACATCCAGCCCCTCCACCAAAATGTAATCAACCTGATTGAATTCATTGAGGATAGGTTGAAAGCGGCAATCACAATAGCGAGGTTGTTTGCGGGCATCGAGATGGCGGGTGTCGATACGGCAGGTTTTTCCGGCGGCAGTATCTCGAATAACAGAATGCAGTCGTTGTGTTTGTAATTCGTCATCTCCGCGCCAGATCGTGTCCCAGATCGGTTTAACCAAAACGTCAGCCCGGGTAAATCCACTCATCTTCAAGGCTGCGGCATTGATTTCGAGAATACAGCCCTGTGGGTCAAGCAAGGCCAGAAAGATATTGGTGGTATCAAAGATCGCGTGGAGTTTATTTTCATAGCGCTTGAGTTCGGTTTCATCGATTTTGCGTTGTTTACGCATCTCGCCCGCAAACTCGATCTCAATCTGATGCACGATGTCATGTTCTGTGACCAGACCCAGCACCTGATTCTTATCATCGACCACAACCAGGTGACGAATATTGTTCAGCTGCATGATTTCCAGCGCCGTTGGTACCGGGGTACGTTCAGGTATGGTTCTGACCGGCTTCACCATGACTTCGCTGAGCAGGGTATTGGTGTCTAGGTCCACGTTGTTATAGAGCTTTACCGCATCATATTCGGTAAGAATACCGCTTGGCATGTTCCCATCAGTGGCGACCACGCAGGTAAAACGGTGTGTAGCCATGGTTTGAACGGCACTGCGTAACAGACTGGTTTGTGGCACGGTCAGCGCACTGCTACTCATCAGGCCACGGATATCACGTAAGCGAGAGATAAAGCTTGAACTTAAGTGGTTACGAAAATCGCTTTCGCTGACGATCCCTTTGGGTTTGCCATCGTCATGAGTAACTAATAAGTGGCGAATGTTGTGAAATGCCAGTTGATGATAGCCATCCCGGAACTCGGTGCTGGCGGGGGCTGAGATCACCGGTTTGCTCATGACATCATTGATAGGGGTGTCGCAACTCACATCCTTTGCCAGTGCGTCCAGAATATCACGCTCGGTGACGATGCCTTCCGGCAGTCCATCGTCATCACTGACCACCAGCAGCGAGCTCAGCCTGTTGTCATGCATGCATTGGGTGGCACAGGCCAATGTGCTGGACAGGGTGATTGTCAGTAGTGGATGACTCAGCAGGTGGTCGAGTTTTTTCACAGTCATAGCCCAAATGCAACGCAGTCCACGGGGCTGGCCAACACGTCTACACTATAAGTCTAAGCAGAGCGTATGGGGCAAACACGGGCTGTGTTTTATCGTTTTTATATGTATGGGAAAGAATGTGCAGAGGGCAGGTCGGCGCTGTCCCTGAAGCAATTGTAGCGTCCAGTGCACGCGGAATTTTATCCGACTGATGTGCACTGGTATTTCCTTCCCTGGCAAATAGGATGCCCTGAAACCTGAGTGATGACACTGACCTTACTCAGATTTCATAGAAATTATGATACAAAATCATCCGCTTAGGGAGAAAAATGCCGAGTAATTTGAACTATTTTTTGTAAGGAGAGGGGGAAACGCCTATCATCCCCATCCCTCAGTTTATATATGACAGATACGGAACAAAATACCTTGGCAAACTCCCCTTATTCATTAGGTCAGCGTTGGGTCAGTAATACCGAAGCTGAACTGGGTCTGGGTCTTGTAACAGAGACTGACGGACGTCGCGTCACACTGGTGTTTCCTGCCTCCGAAGAAGAACGTACCTATGCGGCGGATAACGCGCCCATTAGCCGTGTTGCCTACGCTATCGGTGAAAAGGTGCGTACCCAGAACGGTCAAAGCATGACGGTTGAAGAGCGGCACGAAAACAACGGTTGCCTGCTCTATGTGGGGGAGGATGATGATGGGGAAACCATGGTCGTTCCTGAAGCTGAGCTGGATAGTTTTGTACAGTTCAGTAAACCAACGGACCGATTGTTTGCAGGCCAGATCGATAAGCTGAAACGCTATCGTTTGCGACTGGATACATTGGAGCAGATGCATCGGTTGGAGCAGTCCAGTGTTAAAGGATTGTTGGGGGCCCGTGTACAGGTTCTGCCGCATCAGTTCTATATCGCTAGTCAGGTTGCGAATCGCTACGCGCCGCGTGTTTTGCTGGCGGATGAGGTGGGTCTGGGTAAAACCATCGAAGCCGGTCTGATCATTCTGCAGCAGATTATCACGGGGCGTGCGGAGCGCGTTCTGGTGACTGTGCCTGATAGCCTGCTCTATCAGTGGCTGGTAGAGATGCTACGTCGTTTTAACCTGCGCTTTACCGTGCTGGATGAGATGCGTTGCATCACGATGGATATGTCCGGTGTGGATAACCCATTTGAAAATGCTCAGTTGATTCTGTGTAGTCAGTCGTTCCTGAGTGATAATCCTGATCGTCATGCGCAGGCAATGGCAGCGAAATGGGATCTGTTGGTGGTCGACGAAGCTCACCATCTGGGATGGAGCGAAGAAGCTGCAAGCCATCTGTATCTGGCGGTTGAAGCGCTCGCACAAAAGATTCCGGGTGTATTGTTGCTGACGGCAACCCCAGAACAGCTGGGGCTCGAAGGCCACTTTGCCCGTCTGCGTTTGCTGGATCCGGATCGTTATAACGATCTGGCTGAGTTCCGCGAAGAGGAAAGTGGCTACCGTCAGGTCAGCACGCTGGTGGAGCATCTGCAGGAAGACGATGTCGCTCAGCGTCTGGAAGCGGATAAAGGTCTGCAGCAGATGCTGGCTGATTATCTGAACCCTGAAGCAGTGGATAAGTTGCTGGCAGGGTTGCACGGTGATGATCAGGACGAAGTGATTCAGGACTGTATTGCCAAGTTGCTGGACCGTCATGGCACCGGTCGCGTGTTGTTCCGTAATACGCGTGCAGCAGTTGCGGGCTTCCCTGATCGTGAACTGCATACTTACGAGCTGGACAGCCCGGATGCTTACCTTGAGCATGATGCCGGTGAGAATATCGAACATCTGCTGCACCCTGAGCGCATTCTGGGTGATCAGTGGTTGCAGGACGACCCACGTGTGTCTTGGCTGGAGCAGTGGCTGAAAGAGCACCGCTATGAAAAAACGCTGCTGATCTGCGCCAATAAAAACACTGCGATCGCCTTAGAAGAACACCTGCGACTGCGGGTCGGTCTGCGCTGCGCGGCGTTCCACGAGGGCCTCAGTCTGATTAACCGTGACCGTGCGGCAGCCTATTTCGCCGACGATGAAGACTCTGCACAGGTATTGATCTGTTCCGAGATCGGTAGTGAAGGTCGTAACTTCCAGTTCGCCCATCATCTGGTGATGTTTGACCTGCCGCTGAATCCGGATTTGCTGGAGCAGCGTATCGGTCGTCTCGACCGTATCGGTCAGAAAAATACCGTACAGATTCACGTACCGTTTTACGTCGACAGCGCACAGGAAACGTTGCTGCGTTGGTACGATGAAGGTGTGGATCTGTTCAGTCGCCCGTGTGCTGCGGGACAGCAGTTGTTCCTGAAGTTTGCGACAGAACTGTACGCACAGATGGACGACAATATCCGCGAAACTGAGATGTTAGAGCAGTTGCTGGAAGATACCCGTCATGAGACGGACTCTGTGATGCAGGCTCTGCAGGATGGTCGTGACCGTCTGTTGGAACTGAATTCCTGCGATCTGCCACGTGCTGAACAGCTGGTTGCGGATGTTGAAGAGACCAGTGATCGCCTGGCGTTGAGTGATTACATGGCTAACGTCTTCGACCAGTTTGGTGTTGAACAGCAGCCACATGGTCCGGATTCGATTGTCCTGCATCCGACCGATCACATGCTGAATGAGCATTTTCCGGGATTGCCGGATGAGGGCATGACGGCGACTTACCGCCGTTCGGAAGCCTTGTCCCGTGAAGATATGAACTTCATGACATGGGAACACCCGATGGTTGAGGGTGTGATGGAGATGATTCTGGGCAGCGACTTCGGTAATACCGCCGTCTGTACCATGAAACTACCACCTCTGCAGCCGGGAACGTTGTTGTTGGAGGCGATCTATCGCATCAACTGTGCGGCGCCTAAGGCGATGCAGGTGTCCCGTTATCTGCCAGCCGCGACAGTACGAGTGGTGGTGGACAGCAACGGCAATGATTTGAGCAAGGTGCTGACACAGGCGCACTTCGACAAGCTAGGCGAGCGTGTGCCACGCTCCACGGCACAGAATCTGGTGCGTCATGGACGTGAGCAGATTCAGGGCTTGCTAGATACCGCTGAATCCTTGGCGACACCACAGCGTGATACTGCTGTTGGCGCTGCAACGGATCGCGTGGCGCAATTGTTAGGGGGTGAGCTGGAGCGTTTACAAGCTCTGGCCAAAGTGAACCCTAACATCCGTGGTGAAGAGCTGGTGCATCAGCAGGCACAGAAAGACGGTTTGGATGCCTATCTATCAGAAGCGACTCTTAACTTGGATGCTGTGCGCATCGCATTGGTGACCGATAAGTAATATCTCGCATCGGGACCGGCCGTTCTGCTGGTCCCGTATTTCCCCCTCCCTCACTCATTCACTTGCAATCCCTTCTTTGCCCTGTGCTATGAATTTTAATGTATCCATGGCAACCAGTGTTCAAAAAAGAAACTATACTGCCCTTCGAGATTCATAATTGATCGTCGGGAGGCGAATTAGTTATGGAAGAAAATCGTAAATACCCTCGTGTAAGAACGGGCTATCAGGTTCGTTTAACCCATCGGCAGTACGGCTATTGGGTGGGTTCTGTAGCGAACATGTCGGAAGGCGGTATTTTTGTAGCTGAGCTACGTCCGTCAGAGTTCACACTGGGGTTGGAGATTGATGCGGCCATTTTGGGCGAAGGCTGGGACAAAGGTTTACCCGCTTTACGCATGAAAGTGATTCGTATTGAAGAAAAGGGGATCGCGCTGGCCTTTGTTGAGCCAGACTATCCACTTTGGGATTCCGGTAAATTATCGGAATCAACGCAGTCTCCAAACCAGTGATAGTCTTTTCTGTACCTTTGGTCACACCGGAGCTTCGGCTTTCTCCGGTGTGACCAGCCATCTCCCCCCCGTCTGATGCATAATAGATATTGGGAACCTGCGAACAAGTCCGAGACTTTCTCTGCGGGCGATAAAACAGCTTTATGTGCGAAAGGCAGCGCAGTGGAATGACTGGTCCTTTCCAAGCTGCCTGACAAAGCAGAAAGCTGTTTTAGCACCCGCCCTTCGGGGCTTTCAGAGCAACCCGATCTCTACGTTAGCAATTTGCGTCCGGCAGGCGATCCTGAGGCAACCAGCATGGCTGTAATCGCTGCCTTGATCTCGAATTGCTCTGAAAGCCAGTACCCAGAGGGCATGCTAAGTCGTTTCGGACTTATTCGTAGGTTCCCTTACCACCCGAACTCAGTTGCAGGAGAAGGACATTATGCCAATTCTGAAGGTGACCGGACTCAGCAAGAGTTTTACGGTTGCTGGGAACCCTCAGCCCGTACTACAAAATCTTAATCTCGAGATAGAGCAGGGTGAAATTCTGATGCTGTTGGGTCCGAGTGGCTCTGGAAAATCCAGCTTGTTGAACTTGCTGGCGGGTGTTGATCAGCCCGATTCAGGTCAGATTAGTATCCTCAACCAGAACATCACCGCGTTGAATGAAGCTGGGCGTACCCGCTTTCGCCGCGAGCATATCGGAGTGGTCTACCAGTTTTTCAATCTCATCCCCACGCTGACCGTAATGGAAAATATTCTTCTGCCGTTATCGCTGAATGGTCGATTAGCAGAGCGGATGCAGGCGGAACAACAGTTGGCGCTGATGGGGTTGGCCGATAAACAGGACCGTTTTCCTGAGCAGCTGTCAGGTGGCGAACAGCAGCGTGTGGCGATCTGTCGTGCGCTGGTGCACAAACCAGCACTGCTGTTGGCGGATGAGCCGACGGGCAGTCTGGATAACGATACAGCCGATCAAGTATTAGCATTGATGCTGGAGAAAATACGTCAGGAACAGATGACTCTGATCATGGTGACACACAGCGATGCCCTGATCGAACATGCTGACCGGGTATTGCGTCTGCACCGGGGTGTGCTGGAGCAGGTTGCCTGATGTTAGCCCGTGCGAGTTTACGCCATTTTCGCCACCATCCGTGGCAGCTGCTGTTGTTACTTCTCGGGATTACGCTTGGTGTTGCGGTTGTCTCTGCGATTGAGATCACCACCGACAGTGCCCGTCATAGTTTTCGTGAAGCCCAGATTCAGCTCTACGGTCGCACAACCCATCGCATCGTGGGACAGACGCCCCTGTCAGAATCACTTTATGTGGATCTGCGTAAGCATCCGGCCGGGTGGCGTAGCGCCCCGGTAATCAGCTCGGTGGTAAAAGATCGGAGTGGGAAGAATCTGTTGCTCCAGTTGATAGGTGTTGATCCGTTGCGAGAACGAGGATTCCGGGATCAGCTTAACCGACTGTCCGGAAGCGGTATCGGATTCTCAGGCCTACAGGCGAATCCGATGGTGGTGATGGCACGCACCACAGCGAAACAGTTAGGGGCGACGCTTAACCAGCCGTTGGTTCTGGATACCGCAAACGGTGTACAGCGTGTCACGCTGATGGGTGTATTAGATGATCAGGGTGATCCGCGTCTGCAACAGTTAGTGTTAATGGATATTGGTCAGGCGCAGCAGATATTGGGGCTTCAGGGACAGATCTCGCATATCGATTTAATACTGAGTGAAAAGGAGGCTCAGGCGGTGGCTCAGTGGTTACCTGATCATGTGCGATTGGAAGCCACAAGCACGGTCTTATCCGAAAAAGCGCAGTTGGCGAATGCACTGTATTTCAACCTTCAGGCGCTGGGGTTGTTGGCGCTGGTTGTGGGATTGTTTCTGGTGTTTAGCAGTGTCAGCTTTTCCCTCAGTCAGCGTCGCCCAATTTTTGCCCAGTTACGCGCCATCGGTCTGACGGTGGGTGAGTTATACCGTTATCTTATAGTTGAACTGGTTATCATCGCTCTGATAGGCACGGTATCAGGTGTGGTGTTGGGCGTGGCTTTGGCCCAAGTGCTGTTAGAACTTATGCTGAATACGTTGGCGGATCTGTATGCGACTTCGCCGTTGGAGTTGTTATTGCTGGAGCCGGTGACGTTAAGCAAGTTGTTGTTATTGGGTGTGGGAGGCTGTTTGTTGGCCGCGTGGAAACCGTGCCGTGAGTTGGCCCGAATAACGCCGGTGTCATTACAACAGCGCTTTGTACAGGAAACGCAGGCGATAAAGCAGAGTCGGCATTTAAGTGCGTATTGGGTGCCGGTTCTGTCGGGTTTAGCACTGGTATTGCTGTGGCTGGACAGCGGGCTGTGGGGGGCGTTTATGGCCGTAGCTGCGTTGTTGATGAGCGGTGCGTTGTTAATGCCTGCGGCACTGCAGGGGCTGAGTCGTGTGTTAGAGCGTTTGTTAATTGTGTCTGGTGTGTCTCTGAAGCAGCCGTTGTGGCTGATGTTGGTGCGTGATAATCGTCGAAATCTAAGTCGTACGGGAATCGCGGCGATGGCCCTGATGATTGCGATCAGCGCTACAGTTGGCATTGGCGGTATGGTTGGTAGTTTTCGTGATGCGGTTCAGCTCTGGTTAGGGGAGCGCTTAAATGCGGATCTGTACATTTCGCAAACGCGTATATTGCCGGGGGTGCGTCAGCCTTTGCCTGAGTTGTTTATCGCTGAACTTGAGACCTTGGAGGGCGTTGAAGCGGTTGCTACGCTGCGTCGCACCCGCCTCAGCGTGGCAGGGCGTCAGGTACATCTCTATGCCTCAGAGCTGCCCGTAAAGATGCGCAGTGCTTATCGGTTTGTATCGGGCAATCGAGATGTGATCTGGCAGCAGTTACAGCAACCCGATCATGTTCTGATCAGTGAACCGTTAGCGAATCGCACAGGACTGGGTATAGGGGACTCGCTTGTTTTGTCGACCGTGGCAGGGGATCAACCGTTCATTGTCGCAGGTGTGTATTATGATTATGGCAGTGACAGCGGCCGTATTATGACGCGGGCGGATACGTTCAGTCAGCATTGGGTCGAACAGCCATATGGTGTGTCTTTGTTTTTGTCTGATTCCCATTCACCGACAGAGATCGCGCACATAATACGCCAACGTTGGGGAGGGCAGTGGGATCTGTCTATTCAGCATGCATCGGTGTTACTGGCCCGATCAGTGGAGGTCTTTAATCGTACGTTTGTGATTACTGACGTTTTGCGGTTATTGGCTCTGGTCGTTGCCTTTGTGGGTATTTTGAGCAGTTTGCTGGCGATTCAGTTGGAACGACAACATGAGGTATCGCTGTTGAAAGCACTGGGGCTCAATCGGGCAGAGCTGACATTCCTCTTATTGGGGCAGTCGCTATTATTGGGTTTAGGTGCGGGTTTGGTGGCAATTCCCGTGGGCGAGTTGCTGGCGTGGACGTTGACTGGCGTGGTGCAGCTCAGGGCGTTCGGTTGGAGCATTCCGTATCAACCTGATCTGTATAACTGGCTGATTGCGTTGTTGCTGTCGATGGCGGCGGCGGGATTGGCATCGTTGTATCCGGCCTGGCGTTTTGCGCGTCATACAGGTATTCGGCGCTGGGAGTGATGTTCAAAATGATCAGAGGTTTCTACCCGATTGTTGTGGTGGTGCTGGTGTTCACCGTGATTGGGGTGGCGGGACATCGATGGCTCTTTAATGAGCCGCAATCTGCTGCTGAATTTTCACTGACGGATTTTCTTAGTTCAGAGAATATTGATATCGATGACGGGCTGTTTAAAAAAGCGGAGCCGGGTTATGTATTGCGCTTTCCGCAGGACCATATAGCCCATCCTGAGTTTCGCAGCGAATGGTGGTATATCAACGGCAACCTGCAACATCGGGATGATGCCCAACAGCGATTTGGTTTCCAGTTCACGGTATTTCGTCAGGCGTTGCGGACGCAAAAGCGTACTCAGCAGCAGGCAACGTCAGGCTGGTTAGCGCCGCAGTTTTATATGGGACATGCGGGCCTGGGAGTATTTACTCAGAATAGACATCTTGTCGCCGAGCGCTTTTCCCGTCAGGGGCCGGGTTTGGCAGGAACATCTTCCCAACCGTTGAGCGTGTGGCTGGAAAACTGGCAGTTGAGATCTGAAAACGATCAGGATCTCTTTCCTGCGCAGCTTAACGTTGGTGTGCAGCACAATGACGCAGGCGGGTCTTTCAGTTATCGGCTACGCCTGATACCTGAAAAACCACGCGTTTATCAAGGAGATCAGGGCTATAGTCCAAAACGCCCGGAACCGGGTTTTGCATCTTATTATTATTCCTATACCCGATTGCGTGTCGAGGGAGAGATCCGGTTTGATGATCAGACGATCCCGGTTACCGGTGCGGCTTGGTATGACCACGAGTGGGCGAGCAACAGTCTGGCATCCTATCAGTCGGGCTGGGATTGGTTTTCGTTGCAGCTTGAGGATGGACGGGAGTTGATGTTCATGGTGTTGCGGTCTAAGGATGAATCAGGTCAGGCGGATTTCCGGCAAGTTTCGTTATTTAGTCAATCCGGTGAGCGCTTACCTTTGGATGCCGGGAATATTGCGCTGGACGTATTAGAGCACTGGCAGTCTGAGTCAGGCGTCATCTGGCCCAGTGGCTGGAATATGAAAATTCCTGAGTATGATCTGGATCTGCGCATCCTGCCACGTCAGAAGACACAAGAAAATAACCTGTCGGTGCGATATTGGGAAGGTGCGGTCAGCGTGGAAGGAAGTCATGCGGGGCAGGGGTACGTTGAACTGACGGGGTATGAATAATTAACTGTGCTGCCTCTCAACTACACTGTAAGCAGGTCAAAACGTGGAGTTAAACCATGCGAGTATCGGAACTAAGAGATCTGGTCGCAATGGATCAAATTCGCGAAGGCCTGCTGAAAACCAGTGCGGACGGTTGGCAGGTTTCGCTGGAAGACTTTCAGGGGCATCAGTTTCCTCTGACCGATGCGACGGGACGGATCAAAATTTACCATTCACTGGATCGAGCAACTGAAATACTGCGCACTTTGGGCGTGAGAAAAATGTGTGTTCAGGAACGTTTCTGAATAGGGCGCTAACGATGCAGGGTTAGATAAGTACGCTGTTACAACTCGATGATCTCATCGTGATGCAGGCGATCTAATGTCCACTCGGGCAAGAGTTCGTGACAGCGTGCAACGATCATATCTTCATTCCCCGGTTTCAGATGGGTAATACGTATTTCAGCATGATGTTCAAAATGAGTGAGTTCCTGAGCCAGTTGAGAGGGGGTCAGGTGGCCACTCAGTTGGGCAAGTTCACCCTGATCATCGGTAAACGATACGTCAATAATGACGAGCTGCGGCTTCTTTTCGTTCAAGAGCGGCCACAGTTGCGGATTCACGCCCGTGTCCCCGGTAAATGCAAAGCTGCTGTTCTGATCGCTGAGTAAATATCCTACGGTCGGCGTAGGGTGCGCTGCGGGCAACACCTGAATATGTTTACCGGCGAGCGTTAACTCATCGCCCGCTTGAAGCGAGTGCATTCGGATGATCGGTTTGTCTTCTGGAAGCTGGGTGTAGTCTGGCCACACGGTCCAGTTAAAAATATGCGTATTAAGGGCACTGATAACATCAGGCAGGGCATAAATTTGGATCTGATGGCGGGCTTGGTCGAAGATTGTTGCCAGCATCAGAGGCAGACCAATGATGTGGTCTAAGTGAGCGTGGGTGATGAGGATGGTGCGGACAGACAGCATCTCCTCCAGGGTCAGCTTTTCCATGCCTGTCCCCGGATCAATGATCATTGAGTCATCGACCTTAAATGTGGTGGTTTTTAGGCCTTTACCGATACCGCCACTACAGCCCAAAATCTTCAGTTTCATCTGTACAGGTCCTGCAACAGACGGTTCATGGATTGTCTTATCGTGTTGAAGCGGGGTATGCGATTACAACTCCATTTCACGTACAGCGTTCCTTTTATCTGACAGGGCCTAAGTCTGTGTGACTGTTCGGATGTGAGTGATAACGGGTCAAACATAGGTTATCAGCTCTGTAACGGTTTTTACAATGCGTGTTTATATTACAGTATTACGATCAGTGTGTGGTGTGGTTATTCGTGCGTAACCGGAGGTTCTCGGCTATTCTCCGCCTATGAGTGTTAATTCCCCTTCCGTTCGTGCCAGTTATGCCGATGTGATTGTTTGCCACGGCTGCGACCATGTATTTGATAACGTTCCTTTCTCGGCTGGACAGCAGTTGAGCTGCACGTATTGTGGCGAAGTGATGAAGGTTAAACATGCCAACTGGTTGATGCAGGCGGCGGCCTTCACGGTGACGGGCTTAATCCTGTTTTTGCTGACATTGGCGTTCCCGTTTATTGGACTTGAAGCGGCAGGCCAGGAGCAGTCGTCACGCCTTTTGAGTGGTGTTTGGGCGTTGCTGGATCGGGATCGATTTCTGCTGGCCTCGCTGGTATTTATCACCATCTTCCTGATGCCGCTGGTAGAACTGGTAGGGCTGGGATATGTCATCGGTGCACGCTTGCTGGACGTTAAGCCGCCGGGGCTGGCCAAGGTACTCCATTTGCTGTTTGTGATCCGCCCCTGGAATATGATGGAGATTTTCTTTATCGGGGTGCTGATCACAACCATTAAACTTGGGGATATTGCCTCGCTGCTACCCGGTATCGGTCTGTATGCGTTTGCGGGGCTAATCTTGGTATTGATCTACAGTCATACCCATCTGGATCGTGAAGCGCTCTGGCATTGGTTACGTCACGAAAATCGCTTTTGCGGTCGTGATGATGAGCCGTTGGTGGTCTGTCATGGCTGTGGTGCGCAGGTGGGTGAATCCCTGTTAGATGTGAACGATCGGTGTCCTCGTTGTCATAGTACGGTGCGGCGGCGAATACCGGACAGTTACCAGCGTACACTGGCGCTACTGATCGCTGCCACTGTGCTGTATTTACCGGCAAACCTGTTACCAATTATGACGACGGTTCAGTTTGGCGTTGCCAGCAGTGATACCATCATGTCTGGTGTGGTCCACCTTTTCCAGTCGGGGAATGCCGGTATCGCGTTGGTCGTTTTTGTTGCCAGTGTTCTCGTGCCTATTGCGAAAATTTTTGCGATCTCTTATCTGTTGTGGGCTGTGCGCAAAGGACCACAGGGCAACCCTCGTCATCAGGCGATTCTTTATCGAATAACCGAATTTGTCGGCCGCTGGTCGATGATTGATGTATTTGTAGTTACCTTGTTGGTGGCGTTAGTACAGTTTGGTGTACTGGCGAACATCGAGCCGGGTGGTGCGATTGTGTGTTTCGCCGGTGTGGTGGTGTTAACGATGCTGGCGGCTGAAACGTTTGATCCAAGATTGTTATGGGATGCCCATAGTGAGTAACGAACCTAAAGTATCAACCTCCAGAAGGCTGTCACCGGTCTGGTTTATTCCTCTTTTAGCCGTGTTGATTGCAGTGTGGCTGGCGGTAAGGGCCTGGCAGGAGGCCGGTCCGGTTATCCAGATTGAATTCAGTGCGGCGTCGGGCATTGAAGTGGGTAAAACCCGCATCCGTTATCGCGATGTTGAAGTGGGTGTGGTGAAAAGTATCCAGCTGAGCGATGACTTTAATAAGGTACGGATCACGGCGGAAATGGATGCTTATGTGTCACCGCTGATTAATGATCAGAGTAATTTCTGGGTGGTGTCACCTCGGGTTTCCCGAAGCGGTATCAGCGGTATTGAGACGCTGTTATCGGGCGTGTATATCGAGATGGATTCCGGTGGTGAAGGCGTGGGTGAATCGCAAACCAAGTTTGTTGGGCTGGAAGAGCCACCATCCGTCCGTTCCTATGACAAAGGCAGCAGTTATTTGCTGGTGGCGGATACACTGGGATCGTTGGATATTGCTTCGCCGGTGTATCACCGCGAAGTACCAGTGGGTGAAGTGACCGGCTATAAGCTGCTGACCGATCAGAGCAAGGTGCAGATCCGGATGTTTGTAAAAGCACCGTTTGATGAGCTGATCAAAGAACACAGCCAATTCTGGAATGTTAGTGGATTTGGCGCGACCATCGGATTGGATGGTGTTGAACTGGATGTGGGATCGCTCAGCTCACTGATCGCCGGTGGTGTTGAGTTCGATACGCCGATTAATCTCAGCAGTGAATCTAGTCTGGCTGATCCTGGGCGGACTTTTTACCTGTTTCCTAGCAAAGATGCCGTCAGTGAAGGGGCGATCTCGGTTTCGTATCCCTTCTTATTACATTTCGAAGGTTCGGTTCGTGGCTTAAAAGTGGGGGCTCCCGTGGAATATCTTGGTATTCAGGTGGGGAGGGTGGAACATATCGCACTCGATTATGAGAGCCGAGATGCCAACCGCGTGAATGTCCTGATCGCGATCCAGCCAGAACGCATGGGGCAGGGGGTCGTGCCGAGCAAAGAACAGATCCGTGAAGCAATGGACCAGTTGGTCGCGCAAGGTATGCAGGCGCGTTTGAGTTCAGGTAGTTTGATCGGTGGCTCGTTGTTTGTTGATCTGGTGCCCAATGCGGGTGAGCCGGGGCGGATCAAAGAGCATGGTGAATATCCGTTGCTGCCTACGGCGGAAAACGAATTTAGCCAGATTACCCGGCAGTTGACCTCCATTATGGAGAAGATTCAGGGTTTGCCTATTGAAGAGATAGGTGTGGATCTGAAAAGTGGTCTGAAAAGCCTGCGCTCGGTTATGGGTGATTTGGAAGATGCCAAGCTTGGCGAAAGTGCGGGCGGGGTGTTGGAAAATCTGCAAGATGCCACTGATGGTCTTGACGGGACTGCTGATCAGTTAGAGCGTACGCTGAAGTCTCTGGACCAAACGGTCGCGCCGGATTCTGATCTGAGCCATACCCTGACCAGTGCGTTGGATGATATTTCTGATGCGGCGAAGTCCATGAAGCAGCTTACTGATCAGTTGCAACGTTATCCGGATGCGCTGTTGCGTGGTCGTGATGAAGATAAGGAAGAATGATGATGACCCTACGGACTGCACTGTGTGCCTCGCTGGCCGCTTTTTTGGTTGGATGTGCGGCTCAGCCTGAGACCCATTACTATGATTTAATGGCCCAGAGTGAGGCATCCGATGCGCGATTAACTGAGTCTGTAACTTTGGGTATTGGGCCGGTCAGCTTGCCGCAGATGCTGGACCGCCCGAATATTGTTGTCCGTAAAGGTGGGACCCAGGTGAATGTGGCCAACTTTCATATCTGGGCTGGAGAATTGGAGCCTGTTTTTACCCGTGTTCTCGCAGAAAATGTGTCTCTGCAGCTGAAACATGATGCGGTCTGGCCATCACCTTGGGATAACCGCTTTCGCCCTGAGTATCAGGTGCGTATTTTTGTCGATCGTTTTTCCGGTGAGCTTAAAGGGCCGGTGAGCCTGAGCTTGAGCTGGACGCTGCTGGCCGACTATGGACAACGCGTGGTGACGACCCAGCGCTATCGTTCGGTGCTTCACAGTGACGGCAGCTATCAGGCATATGTTCAAGCATTGAATGGCTTGCTGGAGGGGTTCTCGGGTGAACTTGCGTCTGAGCTGGCGCAGAGTATACCCCAGAAGTAATTGCCCTTTGATGCGTCAGAGCATGAAGGCGTTAACTCAGCTCATTGGCTTTGCGGTAGCGCCCTTCGTAATCGAATAACTTTTCCTTCACGCGCCAGTGATGACCCGCTTTACGTGCGATGACAAAGTCGGGGGCGCGAAACTGATCTCTGACCGAGAGGACGTCGTCCAGTTGTTTAAACTGCCGGGGTTGGGTGGCATCGCCAAAGCGACGGCCAAACAGCAGGTTAAACACTTTGCGCTGTCCTGAATGGTTCAGATCAAAACTTTCGTGGACCTCGGCCCCCTCTTCATCGTGATAAGTAATCCGCAATTTTCCGTTATGGTCGCATAAAGAGACGCCCGCGCACCGGATGACGAGGGCATCTTTAAGCTTAAGCGCGTTTTTAAGCATATCGTCCGGATCGATAATCGCTTTTTCGCAGCTGTGGCAGCGCCGGGCTGCGATGTCGTTTTCGGCATTGCAGTGTGGACATTCTTTAAAGCGAAAGCGGTAGTCACACTGCTGCTTCCGTCCTTTATCATCCTCTTCATATCCCTGACAGCGACGACCGTAGTGTTCAAGAATATTGCCCTCGTCATCGGTCTTACCCCAGAAAATATTGGCAAACTCACAGACAGGGCAAAAGACCTGGACGGGTTGGCTATCACTGTGGGGTTTGCTCGATCCAACTTCCGGATGAAACAAGTCAAAACCGTTGCCGGTGTAATCAACCACTTTGCACTCAGTTTTACCTTCATCCAGTCGCAAGCCACGTCCGACGATCTGTTGATACAGGCTGACTGATTGGGTGGGGCGGAGGATAGCGATCAGGTCAACATGAGGGGCGTCAAAACCGGTCGTTAGTACCGCAACATTGACCAAAAACTTCAGCTCTCGATTCTTAAACGCCCGGATAAGCTGATCACGCTCAGTCGTGGGTGTCGCACCGGTAATCAGAGCTGTCTGGTTCTGTGGTAGGTATCCCGTGATCTCTTTGGCATGGTCGACGGTGGCGGCGAAGATCATGGCGCCCTGACGGTCTTGCGCCAGTGCTTCAATTTGTTCGCAGATAGATTGCGTGACGCGTGGATGACGTACCAGCAGTTCATTTACTTCACGTTCGTTGTATCCTCCCCAGCGTGATGCGTTCAATGTGGAAAAGTCGTATTGAGCGATGGGCGCATCGGTTAGCTCAGGAGGCGTGAGATATCCTTTGTTGATCATATAGCGCAGGGGCAGTTCGTAGATACAGTGTTCGAACGGTGGGTTATCGCCGCTGCGCACATAGCCGTGATAGTGATAGCGGTAGATCCACCCCATCCCCAGACGGTAAGGCGTCGCGGTTAACCCCAGTACTTTCAGCCCGGCATTGTGCTTTTTAAGTTGTTGAATAATCTGGCCATACTGGCTCTCCTCGTCGCCTGAGATGCGGTGACATTCATCGATAATCAACAGGGAATACTGTTCTGCGAAGTCATCCAGATTACGCGAAACGGATTGTACGCTGGCAAAGGTGACCTGATGTTGGGTGCTTTTTTGTTTGAGCCCTGCGGAGTAAATACTGGCTTTCAGGCCATACGCTTCATATTTTGCGTGGTTTTGCTCGACGAGTTCCTTAACGTGGGTAAGCACCAGAATTTTTCGTCGTGCTATGCGCCCCAGTTCCGCGATCACCAGACTCTTACCTGCCCCGGTGGGTAGGACGATTACGGCGGCATCGTCGCTTTTGCGAAAGTGGCGTACGGTGGCATCAACTGCATCACGCTGGTAATCACGTAGTTGAAACGCCATCGGTCATTCGGTCTCGTTAGAGTCTGCAGCACTGGTTTTCTGCAAGTCAGCCAGACGGGTTTTTGTCTCTATCCACTGGGACATGAATTGTGTACTGCGGTGATGGTGGTGACGTAGCATGGCACCGGTAAAGTTTTGCATGCGGTGGCTGTTGATTGTGTCTCGCAGCAGTTGGATATGCTGAATCAGCTTTTCAGACAGGGGTTGGCGATCATAAACCTGAGAGATGATTTTATCGCCCATCCGCTGACAGCTGTGCCACAAGTCCTTTTTCTCATAAAGCTCAACTGCGGCTTGCGCAAAGTCATGGGCATTGTCTTCTATCAGTCCACCCCATGGGTAGCCACCGCTCATCGCTTCTGCCCCGATAGGGGTGGTGACATTCGGTGTGCCGTTACACATGGCCTCAACCAGTTTGCCCTTGATACCAGCACCAAAGCGCACAGGGGCAAGCAAAACACGGGCATTGCGTACGACTTCGTTAGCATCCTCCGCCCATCCTTTGACCATAAATCCTTCTTTGGGGTTATCTAGCGCGGTGGCTTTGGGAGGTGGATAGGCACCGTATACATGCATCTCAGCATGAGGGAGTTTCTTGCGAATCTTGGGCCAGATCTGCTGTTTCAGCCAGAGTATGGCATCCCAGTTTGGAGCGTGGCGGAAATTGCCGATACTGACAAAGTGTGAACGTTCTTCGAAAGTGGGGCGTGGTTGCTCCAATATCTGCGTATCAAGCATAAAGGGCAAGTGATGCAATAGATCCTGACTGACACCAAATTGGTTGTTGAGCAGTTGCATCTCATAGTCAGAGATCATCAACGTCAGGTCTGAACGGTATATTGAAGCAACCTCGCGTTGTGCCATCTCGCTGAACAGATCTTCAGGAACAAGTGGCCGTTTCTGCTTCAGCGCCTGATGGCGGGCGTTACGTAAAAAGTGCAGATCTTCTGTATCTAAAATACGCACTGCATCCGGGCATTGCTTCTCAACTCGCCAGCCAAACTGCTCCTCCATCATAAAGCGGTCAAACAATACAATGTCTGGTTGCAAGTTGGCGACGAAACGATCAAAGGAATCGCAGTTCAGTTCAATGCTGACACTGCTTACATTTAGCTGGCTGAGGTCTTCCATATGCGTGCTGAGCGCCGCGGGGCTGGCAAAGGTGATCTGCCAATCTTGCGCCTGAAAGCAGTGTATCAGCTCCATCATATGGGAGCCGGCGGCAGAAGAGCGTGGCTCTGGCCACACGTAACCGATGATCAGCACCTGAGTCATGATGGGAGATATTCCTATATCGGATACAGCAAGGATAAAGGAAGGATTTTACCGGTCGGAAGGGAAAATAAAAAGGCAGCCATATGGGCTGCCTAAATTTCGAGGTGACATGTACTGCGTTATGAGGACTGTGATTGTGAGTCGATTAAGTCCGATTAGTCATCAAGCAAGCTATAAAGCGTATTACGATTCTGATCCAGCGTATTTTGTTTCTCTTCGTTGGCTTCCTGATAGCGGATGTCCTGCTCAACCAAACTATCGAGGATCTGTTCTTGCAATGAACCCAACTGGTCGACAAAACTAAGTGCGCCGTCATGACGTTGCTGGTTCAGCATATTAGCCATCTGCCCCAAACGCTGCCCACCGGAATTATTGCCGTGGTTCTGAACTTCCTGATAGGCGGCGACTGCGGTGTATTGCTCGCTACGGCTCATATTCAGAGACATAGAGCTGAGTTGAGAACGGTCCATCTCGAACTCGGAGGCTTGCTCAAATGCTGCCTGAACATCACCGGCAAAGAAGTCATCGGCAATGAGGCTGACATCCTGAATCAGGTTCTGAATGGCTTCCAGCTCATCATCATTCAGGTCACCTTCGATGGAGAATTGGAATTCGTTGCGTTCGGCTCGACTGACATTGAATGCTGTTGCTGATCCGCCCTGGCCATCGCTGGTGGCGCCTAGGCTTGCTTGCATTGCACTGGCGTGACTGAAATTGATGGTGACGCGGTCACCCTCTTTCGTGGTCAGATCCAGCGAGAAGCTTTCAGCTTTGCTATAGCGTTCAGCGGCCGACAGCGACATACCGCCCGGAGGAGGTGGCGGCAGGTGCACAGAGTTTGCTGATTTCGCTTCATCACGGGAGTCCACTGCACCGGCTGAACCGGAAGCACTCCCTGTTGGCGCACCGAGCCCGGCGTTGCCAAAAAGGTTCCCATTAAGAATTGATTCAAGCATCTTCTTTACCCCAGTTATCTTAGGTTTTAGCTATCGGCTGTATGGGGTAAAGGTTGAGGTTTTTTTAAACAGAAATTTCCAACACGGCTTCCAGTCGCGCTAAGTTCTTGTTTATCCAAGATGGATCAATCGGACCCCAGCAATCGATTTGATAATAACCCGCATTGTTGCGTCCACCTTCTTGCTGAATAAAGCTGCATTCGATACCGATATCGCCAAGATCTTTCAACGTATCCTGGAGCGTACGGCGAGGCATACCGGTCATTTTTTGGAGTGCAGTGACGTTAAGAGGCTCCTGACTGATCAGGTGGCTTAAATAGAGTTTACGAAAAAATGCCCGTTGCTGTTTGCTGACTTCCATGAGGTTTGGTCTGCCCTAGTTTTATAATCTAAAGTTGAGGAGCAGTGTGCAGCTTAACACTATGGCAACGGCATTGTGCAGGGGGGAAGAGGGGCGTGAAGGTGAGCAAAGGGAAGAGCTGATACTCTTCCCTCGGACAGGTTTACCACATCAGATCGTCAGGGATCTGGAAGTCCGCGTACGGATCGTCTTCGTCCGGTGCTTCTTCTGGCTGGATGCGAATCACCAGTTCTGGCATACGCAGTTCGATCTTCTCGGCCATGACATCAGGAATCAGACGGTGGCTGTCTTCCATAATGGCAATAGCTAACTGACCACGAATAAGTTGGGCCTGTTGTTCTTCAGTGATGTAGATCTTTTTGATCTTTTTCTCTTCGACAAAGTTATACGGAACGTCCGCATTCTTTGGTATATCGATGGCGTGTTGCTGAATAATATTGCGCACTTCAGCGGCGGTTGCTTTGAGTTTTCGCTCAGCATCACGTGCTTTATTTAGCTCAAGATCGCGCATTTGTTTCTCTTTCCGCGCTTGCTCCAGCTGTTCCTGAGTGTTGTCTTTCTCAATCTCAACTCCGGACTTACGCGCCGCTTTTGCCTTTTTGGCGTTTTTGCGTTTGTCCGTTTTGGCTTGTTTAGCCTTTTTCTGGTCGATCAGTCCGGCTTTTAGCAGCTGATCCTGCATTGATCCCGCCATCGGTAATTAACTCTTCCAGTTGTTCTGATTTGGCCGAACTATAGCATAAAGCCAAGGTAATCTGAGGAGGCCGTTATCTCTATTCTGGGGTCGCTCAAAGAAACTGCATCTGCTGGAAGGTTTCAGCTGTCATCATCGCCATCAGTCCACTCAGGAAAATGGCATCTAATATCCCGCCGCCGCCGATAAAAACCGTTCGGTTACTCATTTCTTTGAGCTTTTTTAGTTGCAGTAGATGCAGTAAGTCGCCCCCAATAAGGGTTCCCAGTACCGCAGCGGAGTAAGCTAAAACGAGATAGTTGTTCGGATCAAGAATCAGTGCACCTAACGCTGCAGATATCACTGCACCAAATAGATAGATCACCATGCCGCGCTGGCGGTCCATTCGTGTCATCGGGTATACCACAGCGGTAACTAACGCCGTGAGAATGAAGACATGCTGTATTTGTGGTGACTGCTGATTAAAAAAGAACAGCAGGAAAAGCAGTGGAACCACAGAACCACCCAGATTCACTCCAAGTTTGATGGGAGGGGTATGTTTGTGTTTGGTTGATTCGAGAGAAAACAACTGCAACCCAAGCAGGCTGCCGAGAGTGGCTAGCCCCATTCCTACCGCTAGCTCCTGTTGGCCAATCTGTAGTTTGTTTATCACACTGGTTAAACTGCCCAGTTTGAGAAAAATCGCAAAAATTGCCAAGGTTGCCAGTGCGTTAAAATACCGCGTCATAGAGACTCCGCTTTATTCCAAACACTTAAGAAGTATAGCTTTATCTTTCCAGGTGCATCTTTCTCAGCATAGGAGAGCGGGTATAGGAGTGGTAAAGTAAGTCTTATTCGCCAGTCAGTCTTCAGTCCGTTAGAGGAACAAAAGGGAATGATGTTCAGATCACTTACCCAATCCGGTTTGCTTGCGTTGGTGTGTAGTGTTTTTTCGGTTCAGGCCGAAAATGCAGTAACCGACAATTGTTTGAGTGCTTATGCCAAGCAGAGCTACAGTGCGGCTGCCATCGCCTGTCGAATGGAAGCTGAAAGTGGCAGTGCGGAGTCTGCATTTACACTGGCAGTGCTTAATGCAAAGGGACTCGGTATTCCGGTTGATCATGGTGAATCTGTGCGCTGGCTCACAGTGGCCGCGGAAGCGGGGCATGATGAGGCGGCATATAATCTCGCAATGGCCTATACCCAAGGTGATGGGATAGCGGCAGACATGTCACAAGCCGTGACTTGGTTTAAGCGTTCTGCGGGTGCGGGAAATGCAAAAGCGCAACGTGATCTGGCAACTCTCTACGCCAGAGGTTTTGGCGTAGAGAAGGACTCTATGCAGGCGTTCCTGCTCTATAAAGCGTCGGCGGAGCAAGGGGTTGTCGTCAGTCAGTTAAAAACCGGCCTGATGCTCCTACGGGGTGAAGGTGTAGAGAAAGATAGTGAAGAAGCGGGTCGGTGGTTAGAAAAAGCCGCAAAGGCGGGAGATGGTATCGCACAGTACACCTTGGGCTTACTATTATCTGACAGTCAGCCTGGATCCAGTGCACGCTGGTACCGGAAGGCCGCGGAGCAAGGTAATGGTTATGCGATGCACAACCTGTCTTTGTTTTATTTGCATGGTCGGGGGGTGAAGCAAAACTACTCCACCGCCTTAAACTGGGCTGAAAAGAGTATTGCGGCTGGCGTATCCGAGAGCAAAGGGCTGCAACAGCAAATATTGCAGCAGATGGGTGATAAACAGCCCGCCGCACATCAATATGTCGTCGTACGTGATCATGCTTGGTTGGACGGTAAACCGAACGAAGATTACCTGATTCAGATCTCCCGCCAGCCGACAGAAAAAGCTGCGTACGCTTATCTAAAAAAGCATCAGGTAAGCGGCCCTGTCGGTATCTATCGCGAATCCCTGTCAGATCAAACAAGTTATATCGTCACTTACGGTGACTATCGTGATATCACAGCAGCCAAAGCAGCCATTGGTCGATTGCCTGAAAGTGTGCAGAAGTTTAAACCTTGGGTGCGCAGTTACGAGAATCTGAAACAAGCAAAGGCTGACAGTCCATCGGCTCAATCGTCGGAACCCGAATCGATTGCATCGGAAAGCCGGAAGGATGAGCAGGTTGTTGCTAAGTCCCAGACTAAAGAGATCGCTGTTCAGGCTGAGCGGTCTTATGGCCTTAAATCTGCAGCATGGTTGTTGGAAAAACCGAAGAAAGGTATTGCTGTCCAATTGATGGCGATGCCAAGTAATCGTTTGGGTGACATTCAACGTTATCTGAAACGCCATGGCTTAGAAAAAGACACCGCTTATTATGAAACGCAGCGTGACGCCGGGCCTTATATGGTTGTGCTGTTAACACGCGAGTTTCCGACCTCGTCAGAAGCACGTGCTTTCGTTCGCCAGTTACCCGCGAAAGTACAAGGCGATAAGCCTTGGGTGAGACCGTTTGGCGCTTTGCAGAGCAAGTATCGACCGGTTACACAGCACGTTGCGAAGTAATCCAAACTCCAATAGCAGTATCAGCTAAGCGTACAAAGTCGCATTGAGGAATTATGTCATTGAACCCCCATCCGTTTGAGACCCTGACCCCCAGCTTTATCCTGGATGCGGTGGAAAGTCATGGGTACTGGAGTGATGGCCGCAGTTTCCCGCTGAACAGTTATGAAAACCGTGTGTATCAGGTGGGAATTGAGGGATCAGAGCCTCTGATTGCCAAGTTCTACCGGCCGGGGCGTTGGACCGAAGAGCAGATACTGGAAGAACACGAACTCTGTTTTGATCTGGTCGAGCAGGAACTGCCGGTTGTGGCCCCAATGATCAAAGACGGTGTCAGTTTGTTTCATTCCGGTGATTTCCGCTTTGCGCTTTATCCGCGTAAAGGCGGACATGCCCCAGAGTTGGATAACCCCGACAATCTGTTTGTCCTTGGTCGTTTGTTGGGGCGTATGCATTTAGTGGGTGCGGTTAAACCGTTTGAACACCGTCCCCAGGTTGATGTGCAAAGTTACGGTCACGAGAGTGTGGCGTTTATCAGTGAGCACTTTATCCCAGCAGAGCTGAAACTGTCCTATGACAGCCTGACTCGCGATATTCTGCAACTGATCGAAGAGATCGTGGCGCGAGTGGGGGATGTGCGTCAGATTCGCGTACATGGTGATTGTCACGGTGGCAATATGCTTTGGCGTGATGATGCGCCGCATTTTGTAGACTTTGATGATTCACGTATGGCGCCTGCTATTCAGGATATCTGGATGCTGTTGTCGGGTGGTCGCTCGGAACAGTTGGCCCAGATATCAGAGATTATTGAAGGTTATAACGAATTTAACGACTTTCAGCTGAAAGAACTTCAGCTGGTCGAAGTGATGCGTACACTGCGAATGTTGCACTATTCCGCGTGGTTGGCCCGGCGTTGGGAAGATCCTGCGTTTCCGCATAGTTTTACGTGGTTTAACACCGTGCGCTACTGGAGCGAACATATCCTGGAGTTGCGTGAACAGTTTGCCGCATTGCAGGAGCCTGGTTTAACGCTGGTTTAGATGGACAACGCTGGCGTAAGCCGGGTCTAAACGGTAGCATAAGCCGCTGATTTTCGATTATTTAATCCCCCGTGATGTGAGCCGATGAGTTATCAGGTACTAGCCCGTAAATGGCGTCCAAAACGCTTTCAGGAGATGGTTGGACAGGAACATGTCCTCAAGGCGCTGGTGAATGCGCTGGATGATGATCGGCTGCACCATGCGTACCTGTTTACCGGTACCCGGGGGGTGGGTAAAACTTCCATTGCCCGTCTGTTTGCGAAATCGCTGAACTGCGAAACTGGTGTGTCTTCATCCCCATGTGGTGAGTGTTCCGCGTGTCGGGAGATTGCCGAAGGTCGTTTTGTCGATCTGATCGAAGTTGATGCGGCGTCTCGCACCAAGGTTGAAGATACCCGTGAGTTACTGGAAAACGTTCAGTACGCACCGACGCATGGCCGTTATAAAGTGTACCTCATCGATGAGGTGCACATGCTCTCCACGCACTCCTTCAATGCGTTGTTGAAAACGCTGGAGGAGCCGCCTCCACATGTTAAGTTCCTGCTAGCCACCACGGATCCGCAGAAGTTACCGGTGACAATTCTGTCCCGCTGTCTGCAATTTAACCTCAAAAACATGATTCCTGAGCGGATTGTGGATCACCTGAAGTTTGTCTTGGGTGAAGAGGCGGTACCGTACGAAGAGCCGGCGCTTTGGTTGCTGGCCCGTTCTGCAGATGGTTCCATGCGCGATGCGATGAGTCTGACGGATCAGGCTATCGCATTTGGTGCCGGTGAAATCAATGAAGCCGATGCCCGTGCGATGCTCGGCACCATCGACCAGCGTTTGGTCTACCGCATGCTGGAATGCCTGGTTGAACAGGACGCACAAGGCTTGTTGGACGCGGTGAGGGATCTTGCGCAGTTTTCACCGGATTACAACACCGTACTGGGCGATTTGATCAGCCTGTTACACCGGATTGCGGTGGGTCAGGCCTTGCCAAGTGCTGTTGATAACAGCATGGGTGACAAGGAACTGGTGCAGGAACTGGCGGGGCGTTTACGCGCTGAAGATCTGCAGCTTTTTTATCAGATTGCATTGATGGGGCGTAAAGACCTGCCGTTTGTGCCGGATGCCCGTGAGGGGCTTGAAATGGTGCTGTTGCGCATGCTGGCTTTCCGACCGGCAGGCGCAGCTCCTTCCGGACCGCCAGCTAAGCTTGATTCTGCTACGTCGGCGACGTTGCCTGCAGAATCGGTTCAGCCTGTTGCTCCCGTGACAGCTGCTCAGCCGCCTTCACCAATTGCGGCTCCTGCGCCAGCTCCAGCAGTTGAAGCAAAGCCTGAACCTGAACCCATACAGCGGCCGGAGCCAAATGCCCAGCCGCAACCTCAGCCTGTGCAGCAAGCGCCGGCGCCTCAAGCCCCGGCTCCTGTCATGCCAAATACGGCACCAGACATGGCACCTGCCCCGCCAGTGCACAGCATGGACGATATTCCACCGTGGGAAGACGCTGATATTCCTGCGGATGATTATGCGGGTGGTCATCAGGATTTGCCATCAGGTGCGCCGGAGACCCCACCGGGAAAAAAGTCTGAACCTGAACTGATAGCGGCTCCGCGTGAAGCTGCTTCCGCACCTGTTCCTGCGATTGCTGCTGAAGCGGCACCGAATGTTGTGCAGTCTGCGGCGGAGGTACCTGCTCAAAACCTGAAAATTGCTCAGGATCTGGGCGACCTGCCCACGCAACTGGTGGATCTTAAAGAAGACCACTGGGCGCGACTAGCAACCAGTATTGGTCTCGCGGGGATGACCGCCAGTCTGGCGAATAACTTATCGTTGGAACAGGTCAGTGACGCGACGCTGGTTTTCCATTACACGCCTGAACAGAAGACATTGCTGAATGATGTCCAGCGTAATCGTATTACAGATGCGCTGAATAATTATTTTGCAGTCCTTGTTGAGGTAGAATTTAAGCAGGACACGCAAAGTCGCGAAACTCCAAGCCTTTACCAGATTCGTAAACGTAAAGAGCGACTGGCGCTGGCGGTTGAATCAATTCAGAACGACGAAACGGTACATCGCCTGCAAGAACACTTCGATGCTGAGATAGATCTCGCATCAGTAGAACCGATTGATTGAATTTTTGAGGATATCACCATGATGAAAGGTGGAATGGGCAACCTGATGAAACAGGCCCAGAAGATGCAAGAAAACATGCAGAAAGCACAGGAAGAGATCGCTAAAGCAGAAGTGACTGGCGAATCCGGTGCAGGTCTGGTGAAAATCACTATGAATGGCCGTCACGACGTGCGTGTTGTTGATCTGGACGAAAGCCTCATGGAAGAAGACAAAGAGATCCTGGAAGATCTGATTGCAGCGGCAGTGAACGATGCTGTACGTAAAGTTGAAAGCAATACTCAGGAAAAAATGGCAAAAGTCACCGGTGGTATGCAGATGCCTCCTGGCTTCAACATGCCATTCTGATCGATGTCGTTCAGTCCTTTACTGCAACAACTGATTACCGCTCTGCGATGTTTGCCGGGTGTCGGTCCTAAGTCGGCCCAGCGAATGGCATTTCATTTGCTGGAGCGTGATCAGCAAGGTGCACTGACATTAGCCGGTGCATTGGAACAGGCGATCGACAAAATCGGTCGCTGTGGTAGCTGTCGCACCTTGTCTGAAGTTGAAACTTGTGAGATCTGTGCCTCCACCAGTCGGGATAAAGGTATGTTGTGCGTACTTGAATCGCCGGTGGACCTGTTTGCTGTGGAGCAAACGGGCGGTTTTGGCGGTTATTACTTCGTACTGGGTGGTCACCTGTCGCCAATCGATGGCATCGGACCGGAAGATCTGGGCATCGATCAGTTGCTAGAGCGCTTACGTGCCGGAGAAGTGCGCGAGTTGATTCTAGCGACTAACCCGACAGTGGAAGGAGAGGCCACTGCACACTATATCGCTGAACAGGTACGGGACCTTGATATTAAAGTGTCACGTATCGCCCACGGTGTACCTGTAGGTGGCGAGCTGGAATACGTGGATGGAGGTACGTTGGCGCATGCGCTGGCGGGCCGTCGTTCATTAATCTAAGGAAGTTGTATGAGTCAGACCTCTACTGCCTATGATTGGCATAAGCTGGAAGCTGCTGCTGATCAGCCTGTAGTGATCACCGATAACGCGACACTTGCCAAGTGGTGTCAGCATTGGCAAACCTTGCCAATGGTCGCACTGGATACCGAGTTTCAGCGTGTCGAGACCTTCTACCCGATACCGGGTCTGATTCAGCTGGCCGATGATCAACAGTGTTACCTGATTGATCCGCTCAGCGTGACTGATTTTGAGCCGCTGAAAGCACTGTTCCAGAATAAGGATGTGCTGAAAGTGCTGCATGCTGCCTCGGAGGATCTGGAACTGTTTCAGAACAGCCTGGGCGTGTTACCGGAGCCAGTCTTTGATACCCAGGTTGCGGCTGCATTTCTGAACTGGGGATTCTCCATGGGCCTGCAGCGTATGTTGCAGGAGATCTTGGGGGTCGAAGTTCAGAAGCATGAAACCACCTCAAACTGGTTACGTCGCCCCCTGAGTGAAAGTCAGGAACGGTATGCTGCATTGGATGTGGCTTACCTGCCCGCTATCTGTCAAAAGCAGAAAGACGCACTCGAAGCGCGTGGCATGTTAGAATGGCTGCAGCAGGAAAGCGAGGCCATGCTGCGGCAGGCGATTGATGAAGATCCAGAGGGAGCTGAGTACTATAAACGCTTCACGCAGATGTGGACGCTACCCGCGCATAAGATCGCCGCTTTACGGGATCTGACCGCTTGGCGCGAGCAAACCTGCCGTGACCGCGATGTACCCCGCAACCGTATTCTGCGTAATCAGGCGCTGCTGGAAATTGTGAACCAGTGGCCGCGATCGGTTTATGACCTCTCCCGTGTTGATGATATTAAGCGTGCCATCATTCGTAATGATGGTAAGCAGATACTCAGCTTCCTGCAAAATGCACAGCACAGTGCGGAGCAGAGTCCACCTGAACCAATTCTGCGTCCGTTACCGTTTTTCTGGAATAAACCACTGAAAAAGCTGAAAGCGATTGTGCGCGAATGTGCCGCCGAGCTGGATGTGGCGCCAGAAATTATGCTGCGTAAAAAAGAACTGGATGCATTGATTCGCTCTGGTCTGGATGATGCGAATTTCAGTATGCCTGAGAGCATCAGCCCTTGGCGTTGCGATGCAGTGGGTGAAAAATTGCTCGCCGCGCTGAAAGAAATTGGGAAACGAGATTGATGAAAATTTGTTCTGTATTTAAAAGTTCACGTAAAGACGAAATGTACCTTTATGTGGATAAGCGTGATCAGCTGAAACGTGTACCTGAACCTCTGCTGGAGATGTTTGGTGCCGCTCTGCACGTCATGGACATGCCTCTGACAGAAAAACGTGAGCTGGCACGTGTTGATACTGCCAAGGTGCTGTCTGAGATTGATGAAAAAGGCTTTTACCTGCAGATGCCACCACCAAAAGAAGACTATATGCTGGACCTGCATCAGGATCGTCCTGAAACCGGAGTCCGCTAAGTGGCACACGAGGTTTTCTGGCGCAGCAAATCGCTGGAAGCGATGAATCCACAAGAGTGGGAATCGCTCTGTGATGGTTGCGCATTGTGTTGCCTGCATAAGGTTGAAGATGAAGACACCCGCGAGGTGTTTTACACCACCGTGGTGTGTCATCTGCTCGACTTTGATAACTGCCGTTGTACCCGCTACGAAGATCGTTGCACCTTAGTCCCTGATTGCGTGAAATTACGTCCGCAGGATGTGGATGCCTTCCATTGGTTGCCACCCACCTGTGCATATCGATTGGTGCATGAAGGTAAAGACCTGCCAGACTGGCACCCTCTGGTCAGCGGTCGACAGGAATCTGTGATCGAAGAAAATGCGTCGGTGCTGAGCTTCTATGAAGTGAAAGATAACGAAATCAGCGAAGAAGATTTTGTGGATTACGTGATCGAGTAACACAGCGTACTTAGCGTGAAACTAAAAAGCCCCGAACGTGTGTTGGGGCTTTTTAGTATCTGAAAAACTGTAGGTTGGGACGAGTGAAACGATTCCCAACATCGAGTCTCTTTGTATGCATCCTACAGGTCTAATTAACTCACTAGATTCACAGCAGCAATATTGTGATTGTAGCCAGAAGAGTTAGCTCACCCGCAACAACTGTCCCATCGTCTGTACATCATCCGATGTGCTTTCAGTCCAGGCGCTGATACCCAGCTTTTCCAGCACCTGAAGGCCCTTATCGCTTTCTGTCATCGACAGCAGTGTCATCGACAAGCGGTCGGCGAGCTCTCGGTGTTGAGGTTTCACCATCATTTGGGCGAATACACGGTTGACCTTACTGCTGCCAAGCAATGCCAGATTACCCTTTGAGAGTGGATTTAGCTCGTCGTAAAAGCTCTTGCTAAAGAACGCATAGGCGTCGGGATTACCCTGTAAAGCTTTTAAAACGTGCATCCAGCCGTTCTTGCCCGTGAGGGTGTCAGGCTTCACCCCTTTCTTTGCCAGCAGACTCATGCCTAGCCGTGTGGCGACAGTATTAGCGCATGTGATGACTTCTGCGCCCTGATAACCTTTTAGAGATGCCGAGCTATTGTCTGCGTGGGCAGCAAACACAACCTCTTCGGGTTGGTTTTCGGGGCGACAGATCGGGATGTAAGCCGCTTTTTTGTTGAGCAGCACTGCTTCTGTCGGAGGTGCAAAAGCGATATCTGCCTGATGCATCCGGCTACGGAAATCTGCCATATCAAACGCTGTATCCAACCCGACCGGCTGATCCAGAGTCCGGCTGAGGTAAACAACAAATTCGTACCAGCGTTCAGAGTTGTTGGCCGTATCGGCAGGTGCTACCAGAAGCTTCAACTTGCTCACGATCTGTCTTCCATGTCCAAAAAAAATGTTGTCAGATCGTACCATTATTCAGTGAGTAGGTTGAGGCTGAATTGAGCCTCTTTTATAGGCTTCTTGTCTTATAGCAAAAAGACAAAAAATGCTTTGCCGGGGGATACCATGGTTAAAGCTTGGCAGGGGAGATGGCACAATAGAGTTTCTGTACGTTAATCGCCGGAACCTCGTCACTGACATGTCTGACCTGCCAATCAATACCGTCCTGCCGGAACTGAAATCTTTGCTCTGTGAGCATCATCAACTGGTGCTGGAAGCGCCGCCGGGTGCGGGTAAAACAACCGGCGTGCCTTTGGCCCTGTTGGATGAAGTCTGGTTGTCCGGACAGAAGATTATTATGTTGGAACCACGTCGCCTGGCAGCACGGGCGGCAGCTGAACGGATGGCTTCGCTGCTAGGTGAAAAGGCGGGCGAAACGGTCGGTTACCGGGTGCGCTTAGACACCAAGGTGAGCCGTAAAACCCGTATTGAAGTGGTCACCGAAGGGATTCTGACACGCATGTTGCAGAGTGATCCCAGCCTTGAGGGTATCGGGTTGGTGATCTTTGATGAGTTCCACGAACGCAGTCTGGACGCTGATCTGGCATTAGCGTTGACGATACAGGGGCGGATGCTGTTTCGAGATGATGAACCGCTGAAATTGCTGGTGATGTCCGCGACACTGGATGGGGGAGCGGTAGCAGAACTGCTGGATGATGCGCCGATTTTACGCAGTGAAGGGCGTGCCTATCCGGTCACGGTACACTATGGGGATGCGGCGGGCTTAGATCGGGCGATCGAACCGGTGGCGGCTGCCACCGTGATGGATGCGCTGATCAGTGATGAGGGCAGTGTTTTAGTGTTTCTGCCAGGACAGCGTGAGATCAACCGAACCTATAAACTCCTGACCGAAAAACTCACCTCCCGGACTGATTTGTCTCACGTTATCGTCACACCGTTGTACGGCGATCTGACGTTACAGGAGCAGCGCAAGGCGATTGAACCCTCACCCGCAGGCCAGCGTAAAGTGGTATTGGCGACAGCGATCGCGGAAACCAGTTTGACCATTGAAGGTGTAAGGGTCGTCGTCGACGCAGGCTTGAGTCGCGAGGCGATCTTTGATCCCGCAACCGGCATGTCTAGATTACAAACCCGACGTTTATCGCGTGCTGCCAGCGTGCAGCGTGCGGGACGCGCCGGGCGTATGGAGCCGGGTGTCTGTTATCGCCTCTGGTCGGAAACACAACAAGCACAGCTGGCGCCGTTTACGGCCCCTGAAATTACCCAAGCTGATCTCACGCCGCTCGTCTTGCAATTGATCCGCTGGGGAGTGGATGATCCGGCTGAGTTGAGCTGGTTAGATCTGCCGCCGCCAGCGCTTTATCAACAGGCTCTGGATCTGTTGTTACGTCTTGATGCAGTGGAGGTGAGTAGTGATAGTTACCGACTGACGGCTCATGGCGAACTGATGGCACAGTTACCCACGCATCCCCGTTTGGCCCATATGCTGCTGCTGGGAATTCGTTACGGTCTGACAGACCAGGCCTGTCATCTGGCGGCCTTGCTCTCGGATCGTGATCCGTTAAAACGGCGTGATACGGATATCGCTGAACGACTCGCCTGGTTGCGCGGCGATCTTAAGGCTGAGCGCCACACTCAGGGTGCGTTGCACCGCATGCGTCAGGTAAGTAAACAGTTTAAGCGTCAATGCGGCCTGTTAGAAAGCGAGGTGGACAATGCTGTCTCTGATCCAGCAAACAGTCGCTGGACCGGGTTTCTGATCGCCGGGGCCTATCCGGATCGTATCGCGTGTCAGCGAAGTAAAGGCGGGGCGGATTACCGGATGAGTAACGGGCGTGCGGCGCGCTTGCCGGAAGGGGATCATCACAATGCTGAATGGTTGGCGTTGGCTCAGGTGGGCGGGCGAAGCGGTGATCATACGGATCGCATCTTCCTTTCAGCGGTGCTGGAACCCGATCTGTTTGATGGACCGTTGGCAGATATGGTGTCGTCGTTCGAAGAGGTGACCTGGAGCAAACAGCAGGACCGTTTGACGGCGGAGCTTCAGCGCCGGGTGGGCAAGTTAGTATTGAGTCGTGCGCCGCTAAAAGATATTTCCGACGAAGCCAAGTCAGCTGCGTTGTTGGGTGTGGTTCGTAAACGCGGGTTAAATATTCTGCCGTGGACACCGGCGCTGCGCAGCTGGCAAACACGGGTGCAATTTCTGCACAGTAGCTTTGCTGAGGTGAATGGAGGCGCGTCGACAGAGAATCACTGGCCGGATCTATCTGATAAACACCTGTTGGACTCCGTTGACCAATGGCTGGCACCGTATCTGTCCGGGATCAGTCACATTAACCACTTCGCCAACCTCGATCTGCGTAATATTCTGCTGGCACTGTTGCCCTGGCCCTTACCGCAACAGCTCGACGAGTTGGCACCTGAGCGCTTTACCGTGCCCACGGGCTCGAACATCAAGATTGATTACAGCGAAACGCCACCGGTGCTGGCGGTGCGGATGCAGGAGATGTTTGGTTGTTTGGATACCCCCCGTATCGGAAACGCTACACCCTTAAAACTGCATCTGCTTTCACCTGCGATGCGCCCGTTGCAGGTGACGCAGGATCTGGCCGGTTTCTGGAAAAATAGCTATCCGGAGGTTCAGAAAGAGATGAAAGGCCGCTATCCAAAGCATCGCTGGCCGGATGATCCGGCAAATGCTGAACCCAGCCGCCGCTCGATTAAGCCCAAAAAGTAGCACCACCTTCCTTCAGATAAGCAGCAAACAGGTACGGATAAACTTACCTGTTTGCTTGGTTTTTCTATTTCCTTGTTTTTAAATGATTTTTGTAGGCTTAGGCCGCTAGTTATTTGAAATATTCTGTAAGTTAGTCCTTTAGATTATTGCTCTTACGTCGATACAAGGTTCTATCAGCCACCATTCTGAAGTGGCGCTTCTGATGCCTGGACTTTAATAGCCAGCATCAAAAGACGACGAATCCGGAGTAAGTACCATCCAACGATGGGGATAAACAGATGGGACAGGACCAGATGCACGCTAATCTCGAAGTTTATAAGTACATGTTCGATGCCATGAGTAGATCGCAGGCAATAATCGAATTTGAGTTGGATGGCACCGTCATCTCGGCCAATGACAATTTCCTCAATGCTATGGGGTACTCCGCAGAGGAAGTGATCGGACAGCATCACAAGATGTTTGTTGATCCTGCCTATCAAGCAAGCGCTGAATATCGAGACTTCTGGGATAAGCTGGGACGCGGCGAGTTTGATTCCGGTGAGTATAAGCGCTTTGGCAAAGGAGGTAAGGAGGTCTGGATTCAGGCGACTTACAATCCGATTGTGGATGAATCCGGCAAACTAATAAAAGTAGTTAAGTTTGCCTCTGATGTGACGGCAGAAAAACTGCAGTACGCTAATTTTTCTGGTCAGCTGGATGCGATCAGCAAGTCTCAGGCGGTGATCGAGTTTAATCTCGATGGAACCATCATCACGGCGAACGACAATTTCCTTAATACGGTCGGCTACACCCTGAGTGAAATACAAGGCCAGCATCACAGCCTGTTTGTTGAGCCTGAGTATCGTCACAGTTCCGAATATCGTCTGTTCTGGGAGCGTCTGGCGCGTGGAGAATATGATGCGGGAGAATATAAACGCATCGGTAAAAGTGGAAAAGAAATTTGGATTCAGGCCTCCTACAACCCCATTCTGGATATGAATGGGCAGCCTTTTAAGGTCGTGAAGTACGCCAGCGATGTGACAGCAGCTAAGCAACAAACTGCTGACTTTACAGGACAGATCGATGCCATCAGCAAGTCTCAGGCGGTGATCGAATTTGATCTCGATGGTTATATTCTCAACGCGAATGAGAACTTTCTGACCACCATGGGTTACAACCTGAGTGAGGTGAAAGGTCAGCATCACAGCATGTTTGTATGCCCTACTGATAAACACTCTCCTGAGTACCGCGTCTTCTGGGAAAAATTAGGCCGGGGAGAATATGATTCCGGGGTGTACAAGCGGCAGGGACGTGGTGGTAAAGAGGTCTGGATTCAGGCGTCCTATAATCCGATTCTGGATATGAACGGTAAGCCATTCAAGGTGGTGAAATACGCCAGCGATGTAACTGAATCAAAGCTGAGAAATGCAGATTTCTCGGGGCAAATTAAAGCAATAGCAAAATCTCAGGCTGTTATCGAATTCAGTTTGGACGGGACTATTCTTAATGCCAATGAAAACTTCCTTGCGGCTGTGGGTTATACACTGGATGAGGTAAAAGGTCGCCATCACAACATCTTTGTGGAACACCAGTACAGATCCAGCCCGGAGTACCGTCAATTTTGGGAGAAACTCAATCGTGGCGAATACGATGCGGGTGAGTACAAGCGTCTGGGGAAAGGGGGTAAGGAGATCTGGATTCAGGCGTCTTACAATCCGATCCTGGATCTGAATGGCAAGCCTTTCAAAGTGGTGAAATATGCCACGGATGTTACGGGCCGTAAGCAAGCGGTTGCGCAGATCAAAGAGATTCTATTGGCGATGTCTGAGGGCGACCTGACATCGGCTATTGACGGCGAGTTGGACGGTGAGTTTAACGTGTTGGGTGAAGCGATGAACTCGCTGATCGACAAGCTGAACACGCTGGTTATGGAAATTCGTCAGGCATCGAACAGCGTGTTCTCCGCATCCCAGGAGATTGCGCAGGGCAACAATGATCTAAGCCATCGCACAGAAGATCAGGCCGCGAGTCTGGAAGAAACTGCATCGGCGATGGAAGAGCTGACGGCCACGGTGAAGCAGAACGCAGACAATGCCAGCGATGTGGCGTCCCGCGCAGCAGAAGCGATGGAGAAAGCCAGTAACGGCGGTGAAGTGGTTGATAGTGCGGTGACGGCCATGGATGCGATCAATAAATCGAGCAAGAAGATCGCAGACATTATTGGCGTGATTGATGAGATCTCTTTCCAGACCAATATCCTGGCGCTGAATGCCGCAGTAGAAGCTGCGCGTGCCGGTGAACAGGGACGTGGTTTTGCGGTGGTTGCGGCGGAGGTTCGTAATCTGGCGCAACGCAGTGCCAGTGCGGCGAAAGAGATTAAAGGGCTGATTAGCGAGAGTCTGGAAGCGGTCAGCACCGGAACTAACTTGGTGAGTGCCACCGGTACAACCTTCGGAGAGTTAGTTGCATCCGTTCAGGATGTGGTGACGATGATTGCGGAGATCGATACCGCAAGCAAAGAGCAGTCGGTTGGCATCAGTGAAGTGTGCCGTGCGGTGACTCAGATGGAAGAAGGGACACAGCAGAATGCCGCGTTAGTTGAGCAGGCATCTGCGTCCAGTACCGCAATGGAGCAGCAGGCACAAACCCTGTTGCAACAAGTTGGATTCTTTAACGTGAGTGGGGACGAGTCTGCATTTCGGGCCCCTGCATCACGTCATTCGGGTACATCGCAGCGTCAGCGCACGGATCACTCTGACTCCCGCCGCCGTGCGCCACTGCGACAGGCTGCACCTGAAGCCGAGGATATGTGGGAGTCATTCTGATTTTCAGGCTTGAGTGATCGACTTAAAATAGCCTGCTAGCGTAACGGATTCTGGATGTGCTTAACTGTAAGCGGTTGAAGCACAATCAGAATCCGTTTTTTTATGCCTGTACATTTACCTGACACTGCGTTGACGAGGGTGTGTTGAAATCATTTCGTAGCCTGCTATTTACCCTGATCCTCTGCTTGTCACTGCTACTGACCTGGTGGGTTCAGCACCAAGCCTATGACTGGTCGATGACGCGTCTGAAGGAGCAGGGGGAGGATCGCCTGCTCAATACGATTATTGGCTTACGTACTGCAATCGATAGTTACAAATATCTGCCGTTTCTGATCTCCCAGAACAAAGATGTGCAGGAACTGCTGCTCTATCCGGTGTTGGATAAGGGGGCGGAGGTCAGTCGTTTTCTGGAACAGATGAATCTGGTATCCGGTGCTACAGCACTGCTGGTGCTGGATCTGGATGGCCGGGCGTTGTCCTACAGTCGCTGGCGCGAAGAACAATCCTTTTTTCTGAAATCCCACGCGAATACCCCGTATTTCACGCAAGCCAGAAACGGTGAGCAGGGAGTTTATGTCGACAGCACCGTAGACGGGAAAGCGACATCAATCTACCTCTCGGCACCGATCTACGATGCCAACCGTTTTATGGGGGTTGCCGTCGTACGTATCGATCTCAGTCAGCTGCAGGATAAGTTAAACCAGCTGGAAGAGTTCCTGTTGTTCACTGACAACGGCCGTGTGCTATTGGCCAGTGAGGTAGACTGGCGGGGCCAGAGGTTGCCTGAATTGATACGCAGCAGTGACCAGCGGTTGCTATCAGATGGCAGTGAGCTTGCATTGAAAAACCTCAGTAGCGGTGAGCGGGTGCTATTTCAGGCGGTCGCGTTGCCTGATCTGGGATGGCAGGTCGCGGTCACCAGTAATATCTATCCGGTGTTGAGTACTCGTAATACGGCTGCTTTTATCAGTTTGGGCGGGTGTTTAGCACTGGGGCTGCTCTTGCTGTATATCCGGGAACGCCATCTGAAGAATATCTCCCGGCAAGAAACCCGTGATGCGCTGGAAAGCAGCGAGCGGCAGCAGAGGGATATTATCAACAATGCCCATGTGGGCATGATCGCTCTGAATACGCAGGGTAGCATCCGGTTTATTAATCCCATGGCGAGCCAGCAGTTTGGGGTGGGGAGCGAAAGGATACTCGGGTATGCCGTGCAGGAGCTTATTGCAGGTGATGACGAGAGTTTTGGTCCCTTGCAGCGAACGTTATCGCGATTGGGCAGCAGTGGTTTTGCGCCATTAACGGCTCACGAAGCGGTGGGAAAACGCTCAGATGGCAGCCAGTTCCCGATGTTGATCTCGGTGAAACAGATGGTGGCGCAAGCAGATATGCTGTACTTGGTGACCGTGATCGATATTACCAAACGTAAGCGGCTGGAGGCGGCGTTACAGCGGGCGAATGATCAGCTGGAACATAAGGTGCTGGAGCGTACACAGGCGTTGCAGGAAGCACAGACTGAGCTGGTGCAAGCGGAGAAGATGGCGGCATTAGGGCGTATGTCTTCCGCGGTTGTACATGAGCTCAATCAGCCACTCACCGCGATGCGGACCTATCTGGCAATCTGCCGTCACCTGTTGAACGATGACAACTCGATGTTGGCTGAAAATCTGACCCTGATTGATGATCTGACTCAGCGTATGGCGCTGATCACCCAGCAGCTGAAAACCTTTGCCTTCAAAAAACCGGATGCACTGGTGCCGGTGAAACCGGTCAATGCACTGGATCAGTCGCTGGTACTTTTCCGCGACAGGATCAGCCAGGATGGTATCCAACTGGTGGTTGAAAGCCGTGATCCAACACTGGAGATCCTGGGCGACAATGCGCGATTGGAGCAGGTGTTTGTTAACCTGATTAAGAACGCCTGCGATGCGATGAAAGGTTTGGATACGGATAAAGCACTAGCCATCAGGATTGCAGCTGATCCCCAATATCCAGAGGCTCAGGTCCGTATATCGGTATCGGACAGCGGCGGGGGGATCGACCCTGTAAACCTTAAGCACCTGTTTGATCCATTCTTCACCACCAAGTCGATCGGTGATGGCTTAGGATTAGGCTTATCCATTGTCAGCTCCATTGTGCAGGACCTTAATGGTCAGATCAGTGCTGAAAACCGGGTTGAAGGTGGGGCCTGCTTTACCGTTATACTGCCGCGCTATGTCTGCGCTCAAAGCGTCGAGAGCAGCAATGATGACACTCTAAATCCAGATCACCCGGAGAACTCCTGATGCGCGGCACTGTAATGCTAATCGACGATGAAGCGATGATCCGCCAGTCCACTGAGCAGTGGCTGAAGATTGCCGGGTTTGAGGTGCAGAGTTTTGAACATGCAGAAGCCGGGTTGGCTGCGCTGGATGATCAGTTCCCCGGCATTATCGTCTCCGATGTTAAAATGCCCGGCATGGACGGGTTGGCATTGATGGCTGAGGCGCAGCGGCGTATTCCCGAACTGCCGGTGATCCTGATTACCGGTCACGGTGATGTGGATATGGCGATCAAAGCGATGCGCGAAGGGGCGTATGACTTTATCGAAAAACCCTTTGTGCCTGAGCGCTTGGTGGAGACGATCCACCGCGCCTGTGAAAAACGCCAGCTGATGGTGGAAAACCTGCGTTTACAGCAGAACCTGTCTTCCCAGTCGGGTTTGGATGCAAAGCTGATTGGTATCTCACCCTCGATCCAGCGTCTTAAACGGGAGTTGCTGAAGTGTGCCGAACTGGACACCAACGTGATCATCTATGGCGAAACTGGCACGGGTAAAGAGCTGGTGGCGCAGTGTCTGCATGAGTTCAGCGGACGTGCGGCGCACAACTTCGTTCCGCTTAATTGTGGTGCTATTCCTGAAGCCCTGATTGAAAGTGAGCTCTTCGGGCATGAAGCGGGAGCGTTCACCAGTGCAGATAAGCAGCGGGTGGGTAAGTTTGAGTATGCCGATGGCGGTACGTTATTTCTTGATGAGATCGAGAGCATGCCCGCTAACCTGCAGATCAAATTATTGCGCGCATTGCAGGAAGGTGTGATTGAACGCCTGGGGTCCAATCAGCCGATGTCGGTGGATCTGCGTATCGTTGCGGCGTCTAAGGCGGATCTGCGCAGTGATGATCAGTTCCGTCAGGATCTTTACTATCGGCTGAACGTCACTCAACTGCATATACCGCCGCTGCGTGAACGTATTGAAGATGTCCCTCTGTTGTTTGCCCATTATGCCCGACAGGCTGCGGGACAGCATCAGCGGGAGCTACGTCGCACCACTGCACAAGATATTCAGAACCTGCAGCAATACAACTGGCCGGGCAATGTGCGTGAATTGAAGAATATCGCTGTGCGGTATGCGCTGGATGGCTCATTGGCGGTAGCGGATGTGCTCTATCCACAAGAACCGATGATGTCGGTTGAACCGGAGGAGAGTACGTTATCGCTGGCCGCTCAGGTGGCGAACTTTGAGAGTAAAGTGCTGGGCCGTTCCCTGTCCCGCCATCAGGGCAATATCAAAGCGGTTCTGGATGAGCTGGATCTGCCGCGCCGTACGCTTAATCAAAAGATGGCGAAATACGGATTGAACCGCAGTGATTTTTTACCGGAAAGTGAATGAGCAAAAATTTGCCTATCTGACCGGATAACTCTGATCTGGTTGTTTAATACCCACCTGTTGAGCGGATTTTAGCTGTGGATGTGTCTCTACGACATGTTTCGTCGGCAATCCCATACCGTCTTCACCATGAATTCACACTTCCGGGTTACGGATAAGCAAAATATTGCTTATGGTTAAGTACGCGATAAGCAATATTTTGCTTATCGCACTATGACAGGGATGTGGTGTGATAAATAAAATTCATAAAAATCAATGGGATATGGTTTTTGTTGAAGTTGGCCCCCTCCTTGCAATATCTAAATCACTCTTGTTCGAAATAACAATAACCACCAATTTAAGGGTATTGAGATGAAAACCAGCAAACGCACTTTTCTGAAAGGTCTGGGGATTACACTGGCGATCAGCGCCGCAATGGGCACAGCCGGACTGGCGCAGGCTGCTGAAAAGCGCGCCTACATTCTGGCAACGGCATCTACGGGCGGTACTTATTATCCGGTCGGTGTTGCACTGGCCACGCTGACAAAAGTTAAGCTGGAGCCAAAACACAAGTTGTCTCTGTCTGCGATCAACTCCGCCGGTTCCGGTGAAAACGTTAAGTTGTTGCGTGAAAATGAAGCGCAGTTTGCCATCATGCAAGGTTTGTATGGCGCATGGGCGTGGAGCGGTGAAGGCCCGGTGAAATCATCCGGTCCGCAGAAACAACTGCGTTCAGTGTCGATGTTGTGGCAGAACGTTGAACAGTTTGTCGTTAAATCAAAATACGCTAAATCCGGTACCATCGAAGATCTGAAAGCGTTTGGTGATACCAAGTTCTCCATCGGTAAGAAAAACTCCGGCACAGAAGGTTCCGGTCGCCAGATTCTGAGTGGTGTAGGGATTGATGCAAACAGTTTTGACCTGGCTTACATGGGTTATGGTGCCAGCGCGGATGCCCTGCAGAACGGCACCATCAATGGTATGAATATCCCAGCGGGTGTGCCTACCAGTGCTATTACACGTGCTTACGCTGCATTGGGTAGCGATATGACGGTATTGGACTTCACTGATGAGCAGATCAAAGAAGCGAACGGTAAATACAATCTGTGGACCCGTTTCGTGATTCCGGCAAACACGTATCCGGGACAGACTAAAGATATCAACACTATGGCACAGCCGAACTTCCTGGCAGTTCGTGATGATATTTCTGATGACGATGTCTACATGATCACTAAAACGATCTATGAAAACCTGCCTTTCCTGAATGGTATCCATAAGGCGACTAAAGCCATGGCGCTGGAAAAAGCGATCGCGGGTCTGCCTGTGCCGCTGCATCCGGGTGCTGCGCGTTTCTACAAAGAGATGGGATTGGATATTCCTGCTCACCTGACCGCCAACTAAGGTTGTCATCGGTGCGGGAGGCTATCAGGCTTCCCGCTCTATCCCTCGCTACGCGCAATTTCTGGACAATATCATGAGTTCCGATACCCCTGTTACCGATCAGGACACAGCTGAGAAGCTGAAAAGCATGGAGCTAACGCAGCGCCCTGATGATTCTTTTGCCGGTCGCTTTATCTACTGGGCAGGTGTGGCCTTCGCACTGGCTCATATCTATTTCAATACATTAGGCACGCTGTCTGAGCTGTGGGTATCCGCTATCCACTTTGCCGGGTTTGCGCTGATCTGCGGCCTGATGGTGCCGATGGTTCGGTGTAAAACTGAATCCGGACGTCGCCTGACCTTACTGCTTGATCTGCTGATCGGGGTCGCAGCGATATTCTGTACGCTCTACCTGATGGGGTTTGAGGATGCGCTGTACGAGCGCGGGGTAAAATTTGCTGAAGCAGACTGGGTGTTCTCAGTGTGTGCAATCTTCATCACTCTGGAGATGGCGCGCCGGACAACGGGCTGGTTTATTCCAAGCATGATTATTGTGGCGCTCACCTATGTATTCTGGTGGGGGCAGTACGTGGACGGTGTGTTTGGTTTCCCCGGCTTGAGTCTGGAAACCCTGCTGTACCGCAGTTATTTCTCGTCTGAGGGGATGTTCGGCCAGATTGCCCGTATCTCCTGGACGTATGTGTTTATGTTTATTCTTTTTGGTGCCTTTCTGGTGAAATCGGGTGCCGGAGATTTCATTATCGAACTGTCCCGCTGTGCGGCGGGTCGCTTTGTGGGTGGGCCTGGGTTTGTTGCGGTCCTCGGTTCCGGCCTGATGGGATCGGTATCCGGTTCTTCTGTCGCGAATACCGTATCAACCGGTGTTATCACTATTCCCCTGATGCGACGTGCGGGTTTCCCGGCAAAGTTTGCGGCAGGTGTTGAGGCTGCGGCTTCAACTGGCGGTCAGCTGATGCCGCCTGTGATGGGGGCCGGGGCCTTCATTATGGCGTCTTACACCCAGATTCCTTACGTCGATATCATCGCCATTGCCGCCTTACCCGCATTACTATATTTCCTGTCCGTCGGTTTCTTTGTGCGTGTTGAGGCGATGCGTAGCCATGCCCATGCGGTTGAAAGTGATACCCGTCCGGTGGGTGAGGTGTTTAAGGATGGCTGGCATTATCTGCTACCGCTGGTGGTACTGGTGGCGTTGCTGATCTACGGTTTTACACCGACCTATGCCGCAGGTTTCTCAATCATTTCGGTGGTAGCGGCCTCTTGGTTATCGAAGCACCCAATGGGTTTTAAAGACATTTTGGATGCGCTGGCTCAGGGCTCCAAAAATATGGCGACAACGGCGATGTTGCTGATCTCGGTTGGACTGGTGGTCAATGTCGTGGCCATGACGGGTATTGGTAATACCTTCTCGTTGATGGTGACCGATTGGGCCGGTGGCAGTTTGCTGATTACCATTGTATTGGTGGCGTTGGCGTCGTTGATTCTGGGCATGGGATTACCGGTCACCGCGTCTTACATTGTTTTAGCAACTTTGTCGGCACCTGCGTTATACAGCCTGATCGCTGAAAGTCAGCTACTGGATATGATGGTGTCTGGCACTTTGCCTGAAGCTGCGCGCACTATCTTCCTGTTGGTGGATATGGAAAAAGCCGCGTTGCTGGCTTCACCGATGAGTGAGGTGGATGCACAGCAGTTGTTGTCGCTGGTGCCGGGAGACTTTAGAAACCAACTGTTGGAACAGGCGCTTGATCCATCTGCGCTGGCGATGGCGCTGTTGTCTGCTCATATGATCATCTTCTGGTTATCGCAGGACAGTAACGTCACTCCGCCTGTTTGCCTGACCGCATTTGCTGCGGCCGCGATCGCTAAAACGCCGCCGATGGCCACGGGTTTTATGGCGTGGAAAGTGGCAAAAGGGCTCTATATTGTGCCGCTGTTGTTTGCCTATACCGCCTTTATTGGTGGCAGCTGGGAGGAAGTGTTAAGCATTTTTGCCTTTGCGTGCGTAGGCATTTATGCGCTGGTGGGCTTTATGGAAGGGTTTCTTGAGAGTCGACTAAATCTGTTGCTACGTCTGATCTGTGGTGTACTGGGTGTGGTGCTGCTTTGGCCGCACGGTGTATTGCTACTCAATCTGGTCGCTGCTGCTGCGTTTGTTGGTATCTTTATCTACAGTCGCAAGCAGGTGGTTCCTGAAGCTCAGACCGCTTAACTTGCTGTAGAACCGCAGAGGGCTTGAGATCGGGTTATGGGTCTCAGGCCCTTTTCCATTTGTGCCATAGAGGAAAGGCTGTCTTTCCTTTCCTGTTTTTCCTGCCTTGGTTACTCTTGCCTGCCCAGACGAATCGATTTCAGAGAGCATCATGACAACCTCATCCCCCGAAACAGCCGTGAACAAAGCCCCCATCGATAAAGCCGTATGTATTTGCAAAAAAGTACGTACCAACGAGTTCATGGCGAAAATCACTGAACACAAAGCGTTCACAGTCGATGAGGCACGGGACGTGACCGGTGCGAATACGGGGTGTGGTGCATGTTACGAAACAGTTGAAATGCTGGTGGCAAAAGCTAAAGCGCAATCGATCGCTTAGTAAAACTCCGGCTTTGCCCTGATGTTATCCCGGCATCGAAACGTCAGGGAAGGGAGGACGACCTGAGCAGCGGCAATGCTGCTCAGCTGTTATTGCTCAACGCGTGTACAGTCCTTACCGCTGCGTTTGGCTTCGTACAGGGCGTTATCTGCCCGAGCCAGTAATGTACGTGGATCATCGCCGGTTTTGTATTCGGTGATTCCCACGCAGGCTGTAACATTCACGATCGTGTGCTCATCAGCTGGCACATTGTGATTGCGCAGATTATCACGAATACGATTCGCGAGAATGATTGCTCCGTCACAGTCAGTGGATGGTAACAGGATGGCGAACTCTTCACCGCCGTATCGGTAGGCTGAATCATTTGTACGCAACCCTGCTTTGATTAGCGTGCCAAATGTTTCCAACACAAGGTCCCCCACCATATGCCCGTATGTGTCATTCACCCGTTTGAAGTCATCCAGATCCAAAAAGCAGAGTGAAAGGGCATGGTTGTATCGGCGTGAGCTTTCGATCGCCAGATCGAGTTGTTGATAGAAACAGCGTGAATTGCTCAGGCCTGTGAGTGCATCCGTGATACTTAGCTCACGGTAAGTCCGTTCGCGTTCTATCAGTTCAAATTCAGCTTTCTTACGGGCACTGATGTTGCTTAAGGTTTCGATCGCGCCGATAACGTTGCCATTATTGTCCTTCAGACTGGCTGCGGTGAAATGCAACCACTCGCCGTTGGCACCGCATTCGGGAAAAAAATCTTCGGCTTCATACGCATCAGGTATCAGCTCAGAGGTGCGGTACTTGTCCTGGTAATAGTGCTGAACATCAGCATCATGGCCTCCATCCAGAATAAGGTCTGCGAGGCATGGGCGGGGGGATTGATAGAAAGGTTTCCATTGATCAGAGGTGCCAACCATCTCTTCTCTGCTTAACCCCGACAGTGCTTCAATTGCACTGTTCCAATGTAGAATAACGTGGTTGTTATCTATCACAAACGTGGGTAATGCGATCCTATCGAAGACTTGTAACATCAATGATGGGTCTGACTTGCTTTCCTGATCCTTGGAGAGCGCTCCGTTAAATTCGGTTGTTGCCATAACAGCGCTATAACTCTTTGTAGCGGGAAATATCCCGTAGTGACTCTCTAAGTTAATCGAAGCCTGCAGAAACAACAAGTGGCCGTCATACTACTGTCTAGTATTGAACGGCCACTTAAATGACTATCCGCGACAGGTCACGTGTTCAGACTTTGTGAGAGGCGACAAAGTGTTCCAGCACTTGTTTCAGGACTGCACAGTGAGCTTTGTCGCCGCTGGCTTCTGCTTTTTCGATGTCATCCATGATGATCTTACGAATTTTCTGTTCGCCATCGTGGGTGATCAGGTAATTCCCCAGCGCAGCTGCAACAATCGGTTCTACATGTTCGTGTTCGGCAATTGCTTCTACTTCGCCCGGTTCCAGACCGCATAGGTCCAGACATTCTTTGTAGGTCAACATAGTGAACATCCCCTGTAATTGAGTGATTAAGGATTACAGCTTTGAGATGGCCTTCATCTTCAGTCTAGTGTGTCTGCTGTCGTAAAGACTTCATCCAGATCAATAAATTGGAGGATATCTGAAGGATATTTATACAGCTGTTTTTTCGAGCTTGAAGTGCTGTGTCGCGGATCAGTGACAACCTAACCTGTTGATTTATATGTAAAGTAGGGTTTATTAGTTTTTTGTGTCTCCGATTGGAGACGGTTTGTGTGCTTATTTCAGATGTACACTCACAGAAGGAGAGTTTTTGAGTATTGGTGTGTTTTTAAGGTTTTGATATAAAAGGTTTTTTTTAAGTTGGTCTTTGGCTTGCTTTAGTACAGTCCATTACATGACAGGAACATCTGACTGCGACGATGTCCGGCGTCACCGTTAAATGGAGGAGCTACGATGCTAACTGAGTACTTTGTAAAACACTTTATAACGTTGTTTGTAATTGCTGAATCTTTAGCGCTGTACTTTTTCCTCGTCTGACTAATTTGGAAACTTATCTGGAGTTTGGATAAGTTTTCACAGAATAAGACTGGCCTTGTTGCTGTGCTGGAAGGGGCAGCAACGCGGTGGCATCTACAGGAAGTAGGTCACCACTGGCTATCGGATGCAGGTGGCGGCCTGGTAGTCGTCCGGTATGTTGAATCGAACAGGAGGCACAGTCTTCCCTTCCACTTAATGACCTTCATTAAATGCCAGTCTAAGCATTGTTAGTTCTTTCCCTCCTCGTATTCTTATCAATTCTGGTACTTTGGTTTTAGGCGTTAGCGTCATTGGTATGCTGTACCGCAATATTTGAGGCCCTATTTCAGCGGTATTCTATAAACGGGTATAGGTTCATAGAAGGGTGTGGTCTGACTCGTATATCCTTTTTCTTGTTCGCGATAGATCTTGAGCTGAGACGGCGTCATATCTGAAATATTCTTACTAGTTATAAGCTTATCTTTTGTTTTGTGTTCGTCAGATCTTTGAATATGGCCTGAAAATGCATCATTCTTAAGCTTATAAGACTTTAGGATAGCAATACTCCAAATGGATAATGGGGTTTTATCGCATTGCACAAGACATCGCTCTTGGATTGGGTATAATCGGCGGCAAAAGAAAAGCACCGCGGATTATAACTGTAATAAAGCTGTGGTTATTCCAGCGCAGTTAGCGAGTGCTTCGCGAGGGATCTCCGGAAATATCAGCGGGTTAACTCTGATCGACCATCAGGCCTAGCCAGCGAATGCAGCCACAAGCTCTGTTTCCGGTGTCATCTCACCTACCATTATTTACTATTGAATGGCGAAGTTGTTATGACCACAAAAGCAGTTGATGTGTTGCTCGTTGGGGCGGGCGCGATGAGCACAACCCTGGGGATGTTGCTCAAGCAGTTAGACCCATCTATGAAGATTTGCATGGTTGAACGTCTTGATCATGTTGCACACGAAAGTACCGATGCGATGAACAATGCCGGTACCGGGCACGCAGCCTATTGTGAGCTTAATTACACGCCCAAAAAAGCCGGTGGCGGTGTAGATCCTTCCAAAGCGTTTGCAATCAATGAAGCCTTTGAGGTGAGTCTGCAGTTTTGGTCTTACCTCGTAAATGCTAAAGCATTGCCGAACCCATCCAAGTTTATCAGTAATGTCCCACACCAGAGTTTTGTCTGGGGTGAAGAGAACGTACAGTTTTTGCGCAGCCGTTATGAAACGCTGAGCAGCACCCAGCAGTTTGCTCAGATGGAATATTCTGAAGACCATGATGTATTGCGTGAGTGGATGCCTCTGGTGATGAAGAATCGCTCAGCGGATGAGAAGGTTGCAGGTACGCGTGTTCGTCACGGTGCTGATGTGAACTTCGGGTCTCTGGCACGACACATGGTTGAATATCTGGATCATCAGGGTGACTTCGAACTGTTGTTGAGCCGTTCGGTTGAAGAGCTGACTCAAGGTAATGACAAGCGTTGGACTGTCGAACTGAAGAACGAGCAGTCCGGTGCGAAAGAAACAATCGATGCGGGTTTTGTATTCCTGGGCGCAGGTGGTGGTGCACTGCCGCTGTTGCAGAAATCAGGTATCGAAGAAGGCAAAGGATACGGCGGCTTCCCAGTCAGCGGTATGTGGCTGGTTTGCAAGAATCAGGACGTTGTTGAACAGCATAACGCGAAGGTTTATGGCTTGGCCCCGATTGGCGCGCCTCCGATGTCAGTTCCGCATCTGGATACTCGCGTTATTGATGGCAAAAAAGCCCTGCTGTTTGGCCCATTTGCCGGATTTACGACTAAGTTCCTGAAGCAGGGATCTGTGTTTGATATGTTCAAGAGTATCAAACCGGGTAACCTGAAGCCGATGTTAACTGTCGGTGCGAAAAGTATGGATCTGACCCGCTACCTGATTAGCGAAGTGATGCAGACGCATGACTCTCGTTGTGATGCGTTGCGTTTCTTCTTCCCTGAAGCGAAGAATGAAGACTGGGAGTTGTCCTATGCCGGACAGCGCGTACAGATCATCAAAAATGACCCTGAGAAGGGTGGCAAGCTGGAATTTGGTACTGAAGTGATCTCTTCTGCAGACGGTTCTCTGGCCGCTCTGTTGGGGGCATCACCGGGTGCGTCTACTGCGGTGCCAACGATGATTGAAGTGGTTGAGAACTGCTTTAGCGAGAAGATGAACTCTGCTGAATGGCAGCAGAAGATCAAGGAGATGGTTCCTTCTTATAAGGAGTCTCTCATTGAAGACGGAGAGCTACTGAAATCCGTACGTCAGAACACTCTGACAACCCTGGGTCTGGGTAACATCTGATCCAGTCGATACTAGCAGGTTTGAAGCCGGCCTTAGGTCGGCTTTTTTTATGCCTGCGCCGCCAAGAATATTGAACAATCCTGCATATACTGTAGATAGATTTCGGTCATTCTCTGATTCTCAGGAGTTTGCAATGAGTGAAGACTTAAAGCAAAACCTGTCCAGAAGCAGTATTTGGATGCGTTTACTCTATATGTTGCTGTTCACAGTTTTCTACAGTCTGGCGGAAGTGGTGCTTGTGGCGGTAGTGACTTTTCAATTTTTGATTACGCTGTTCACCGGTACCCCCAACGGGCGTTTATTGAAGTTTGGTAAAAGCCTGAGTACCTATGTGTATCAGGTGCTGCGATACCTCACATTCAACAGCGAAGTGCGACCCTTTCCCTTTGGGGATTGGCCTGAATCATCCCTGAGTCATAAAAAATCCAGCCGTATGGCAAATGGGGAAGAGAGCTGGACGACTAAACCCAAGCCGTCGGACGACTGACGGAATTGACCTGTTCTCCTTGACTCACAAGTCCCCCTGACCGAAATCAATATTTTAAGTATGCCTTTATGTATAATTGCGAATAAAAGTAATTATCAGTTGGGTTTTTGTTAAGGGGCTGTGGGTGTCTAAATCAATTCGGCGTATCTCGGGTGTCAGTTTGGCACTGCTTTTAAGCGGATGTGTAAGTAATAACGGTGCCAATGAATCGGCGGTCAATCAGGAAGCGTTAAAAGCAACCTTGGGCCAGCAGCTATATTTTGATACCAATCTGTCGCAAAACCGAACTCAGTCCTGTGCAACGTGCCACGCGCCAGAGAGCGGCTTTGTTGATCCACGTGATAACGGTGTGCAAGGTGCTGTGTCGCTTGGTGATGATGGCCATTCGCTCGGAGATCGTAACGCGCCAACGGCAGCCTATGCGATGTTCAGTCCAAAGTTCCAGCTGACAGTAGACGGGAAGTACATGGGTGGTCAGTTCCATGATGGTCGTGAAAATAGCCTGGCCGGTCAGGCCGGTGGGCCACCAACGAACCCTGTTGAAATGGGGATGCCATCTAAGGCGGCGACCGCAGATCGATTACAGGAAAACAAACATTACGTCGCCAGTTTTAAGGCGATATACGGTGCTGAAGTGTTCGCCGATGCCAACAAGGCCTACGCGGCGATGGCGGATAGCATTGCCGCCTTTGAGCGCACCGAATTGTTTGCGCCTTTCGACTCTAAATACGATCGTTTCCTGCGTGGTGATTACCAGCTGAGTAAACAGGAAGATCTGGGACGCACGTTATTCTTCTCCCAGCAGTTCACCAACTGTAACCAGTGCCATCAACTGCAAAGCTCGCAGCGCCACCCTAAAGAGACCTTTACCAATTACGAATACCACAATATTGGGGTTCCGGTGAATGCTGAGGCACGCGAAAAAAATGGAGTGGCCGAAAACCATGTTGACCGTGGATTGCTGGATAATCCTCAGGTAAACGATGTGACACAGGCTGGTAAGTTTAAAGTGCCTACGTTGCGTAATATCGCAGTAACCGGCCCTTATATGCATAACGGAGTATTCCAGGATCTGCGTACCGTGGTGCTGTTCTACGACAAGTACAACAGCCGCAGCGCCAAGCGCCAGGTTAACCCTGAAACCGGGGAGCAGTGGGGATCACCTGAGGTAGCGGAAAATATCTCACTGAAGGAACTGGAAAGTGGGCCTGCGCTGAAAGAGAAGCGGGTGGATGCGTTGGTGGCCTTTATGAAAACGCTGACCGATCAGCGCTATGAGCATCTTTTGAAGTAAGCATTGCTTACGCGCCTCGTTCTACCAGAGTGGTGCACACAAAGCAGGTTCTTTGGGGCATGCTGAAGGATCGATCCTCAAAGAACCCTTTGTTTTACCTTCCTCGCTTTTCGCCCTGATGAGCGCTATCACCCAGACGGGTATTCTGATGACGTGTTCAATAAAGTCGCACGTCCGTTAATGCAGTGAAGACCGCAATCAATCAGATTTAAGTCGCTTCTGTCCGGGGTAAAACTGATGCTGAAAAGAGGTCGGCATACCATGACCACCCGTAATCACTGTGCCGAATCACATACTGTGCATCGCCAGTGCGTTGATCACGATGACAAAGTAGGTACTTATACGCCTTTCATTGGTCGATCAGATGAGGGCGCAGACGCCGCTGAAACAAGGGAACCTTGCTACTTCGTCAACGGCACTGCGGGTGACAGCCGAAGCTGAACGCCTTCGTGTGAAAGAAGGCGATGGAGACATGGATCAGTCGATAAAGGCAACGGCCTGCTGAGTATCCCAGACGGCGTTGGCGATCATGTTGTAGTTGGTGAGGGCAGCCTGATAGGCCTCTTCGCCCGGTGCGCCTACGGCATCTTTCACAACCACTACATTAAAGCCTTGTTCGGTCAGTTCCCGCATGTGGGAGTCTGTACACAGGTTTGCCGCAAAACCTCCCAGAAGAACGGTCTGAATACCGCGCTTACGCAGCTGTAGCACCAGATCATTGGAATCAGGACCGTAGACCTTGTGCGGTGACGTGATGACTGTTTTACCATCTTCAATATATTGCTTCAGAGGCGGGTAGAAATCGGCACCACTGTCCTTGAAGTTGGCATACGTGGTTGGGCCATCAACGCGGAACATATCGATCTTGTTCATCAATCCCTGAACCGGACCACGGTCATGCCAGTGCTTATCATGTTCGTAGTAACTGTGAGGGCTGACAAACAGCTGCATGTCAGCGGACTTTGCTGCTTTCATCAGGCTGGCGATATTCTCATTGGTATTCAGGCGGGTAACGTTGTCTTTCACCAGACCCCAAGCTGCGCCTTTTTCACTCATAAAATCATTTTGTGGATCAGTGATCAGCACTGCAGTGGTCGAAGGGTTTGGCATAAATGCCGGGGCATCGTCAGCCTGTGTCACTTCGACATTGGCTAAGGCAGCGGTGAGCGCCACGGCAGTGGACAGCTTGCGCAGTGAGGACTTAGTTTTTCGAGTTTTCATGTAAACACTCCCATTGATATTAGCGGCGCCTGTTGAGCGCGTTTAATCTTGATTTCGAGTGATGACATGATTGCGTAGAGAACTATCTATAAACAAATTTTAAATATAAATTTCATTTATAGATATTTTAAATAAAACTATATTTAACTGATAAAAAACAATAAGTTATGGTTTGTTTTTGGGTTTGTGTAGCGCGGCGGTATGGTGTCGACACTATAGAACTTGATATCTGATTGAACAAAAAAGACCGGGTGATAAAACCCGGCCAAAACTAAGAAAGCACTGAGACGCGCCGGAACTCCAATCCGACAATTTCAGGAAACCCTAAGTATCTGCCCTGAAGGGGGAGGGAGATACTCAGGGTTATGCGACCAAGCGACTCAGAACTTGATGCGCATACCCGCCAGATAACCGAGGTCTGAATTTGGCTCATCGGTATCGGCGATTTCGGCAAACAGGCTGACATTTTTCTGTGTTGGGAACTTATATTCCACATTGGTATACCACTCGGTAGTGTCCGTGCTGCCTTCATCTGATTTCACTACGCCAATCGCCATTTTAGTGGTGGGTGACAGTTTGAATTTTGCAGCCAGGTTAGAGACATCTTTGTCACCTGCGCCGGTATCCGTGGTGCTGTAATCCGCTGCCAGAGCGGCAAAACCAAAGTTGTAGGCTGCGCTGATGCCCCACGTGTTCTGGTCTTCGGCCCCTGCTGTATTAGCATTGTAGGTTTGATAGGCTGCGGCCAGTTCTACACCGGCTAACTGGGTTGCTACGAACAGGTCGAAGGCTTCCCCGGATCCATTGGCGGAGGATTCTGCACCAATCAGAGCAGAAGCGATAACGGTTACGTTATCGAAGCTGGCATCCAGACGAATCACATCATCGCCTTTGTCGGCAACCTGTTCAAAACGGTCCTGTGCGGTGTGGGTTTCCAGAGCCGCTTCAACACCAAACTCGTCACCGGCCAGGTTCTGGCGACCAATGGCGACCGCAGCCGTGCCGAAATCCAGTCCGACATACGCTTCTTCCAGCTTGGCGCTTTCCTTGCTGGAATCGTTACCTTCACCATCGAAGCTGTAATCCAGCTGGCCGAAGGCTTTCAGGTCATCATTCAGGGTATACACAATGGAGTTTTTCAGCTCCAGATCGTCAAACTCAACATCCAGTTCTTTATCTGCACCGGCTTTCTGACGCAGTTGGATCTGCCAGTCACCCTTCAGTTTGTAGCTCAGACCGTTGCCTTCATAGATGGTGGCTGCTTGTGCCATGCTTACTGTTGTCAGTCCAAGAGCAGCAACTACAATTTTCTTTGCGATCATTTTTTTCATTATTTACTACCTGTTATTTTTATTTGAAAACTCAGTCGGGAGACCTGCTTTCAATTTTTAAAGACAAAAGCTCCCCTCAGTGCTGAAAAGGCAGCACCCAATCTGATGAGAAGTCGGGGAGTTCAACGCTGGGATTGATGTGTCTGACCGTCGTGATTCTCTGGTGGCAGGCCCCTCTCAAGTTGGAGTTAACTGAACGTCTTTTGTAGTGTTCAGGCTCGGATCGAGCGGATTCCGGCCCAGGTTTTTAGATGTTGGGCTTAGCCTTCACCTTCACTGATGGCCGCTTCAGCGCCGCGATCAGTTGCCTGACCCTTGTTTGCGCGACGCTTGTTCACAAGCTCCAGCAGCGGTGGGATGCAGAGCACAACAATGGCAACGACCACAATGCCGAGGGTCAGCGGGCGGTCCCACAGGAAGTCGAAGCTACCGTCCGAGATCACCAGCGCACGGGCCAGGTTGTTTTCCATGATGCCGCCTAAGATGAAGCCCAGTAGCATTGGAGCCATCGGGAACTCCAGCAGCTTCAGTGCAATCGCAATGACGGTAATGATTGCCATCATGTGAATATCAAAGCTGTTGAAGCTGACCAGATACACGCCGGTGATGGAGAAAAACAGAATCAGCGGAATCAGAATCGGGCGTGGGATCACCAACAAGCGCGAGATGTATGGGATCAGCGGCAAGTTAAGGATCAGCAACACCAGGTTGCCGAAATACATGGAGATGATCACCGACCAGAACACATCGGGGTTATCGACAAACAGGCGCGGACCGGGCTGAATACCGTAAGCGATCAGTGCACCCAGCATGATGGCGGTGGTACCGGAACCTGGAATACCCAACGTCAGCAGCGGTACAAAAGAACCGGTGGACGCTGCGTTATTGGCGGATTCCGGCGCGGCCAGCCCCCGTAGCGCGCCTTTACCAAACTTCAGCTTCTCTTTAGCTGAGGCGAGGTTGCGTTCCAGACCATAGGCCAGAAATGAGGCGATAGTTGCGCCGGCACCCGGCAGTACACCCACCAGGAAACCAAATACTGAAGAGCGTCCTACAGTCGGCGCGATATGTTTTACCTCTTCCCGGCTCAGCTTCATGCTGCCCAAAGAGGCCATATCCATCTGTTCGTCTTTTTCCTTGTGTTGGCCTTTTAATACCGTCATGACCACTTCGGTGAGGGCGAAGGTTGCCATCGCCAGTAACAGGAAGCTAATGCCGTCAATCAAGTCGATGTTGCCAAAGGTAAAGCGCGGCGTGCCGGACGTTGTATCGGTACCCACGGTGGCAATCATAAGGCCGAATACGGTCATGATCAGCGCTTTGATCACCTGACCTTTTCCTGAGAATGCTGCTACAGCGGTCAGGCCGAGAATCATCAGAGCAAAGTAGTCGCTGGACTGGAAACTCAGTGAGACCGATGCCAGTGCAGGGGCGGCGAACAGCAGAATAATTGCGCCGATGGTGCCGCCGGTGAAGGAGGAGTAAGCGGCCAGTGCCAGTGCTTTACCGGCTTGCTTCTGCTGGGCCAGTGGATACCCGTCAAATGACGTCACCACGGTGCTTGCACAGCCTGGTGCGTTGATCAGGATTGAGGAGGTGGAGCCGCCAAATACTGCGCCGTAATAGACGCCGGCCATCAAAATAATGCCGGAAGAGGGATCCAGTCCGTAGGTGATCGGGATCATTAACGCCACGGCGGAGATTGGACCCAGCCCCGGCAACATGCCGATGAAGGTGCCAGCAAAACAACCGACGACCACCATCATCAGATTAAAGGGCATAACCGCGGTAGATAGCCCGGTGAAGATACCGTCTAACATCGCCTCAGCCTCCAAACAGTTGATTAAACAGCGCACCCGGCGCCAGATAGATATCCAGCAACTGCGTCAGAATCAGCCAGATACCCGCAGAAAATGGAACGGAAGCCAGCAGCAAGGTTTTGATACGGCGCTCACCTAGCAGCCAGAATCCACCGATCAGGAAGAACAGGGTTGCCAGCAGAAAACCGACCCACTGCAGGGCAAACGCAAACAGCACCACCTGCGCCAGCAGTTTGGCAACCAGCGCAAAGTCATAACCGTGTAGTTTCAGCGTGCTGCCTTCACCCCGTTCGGCTGTCAGCAACAGGGCGATGGATAACCCGCCACACAGCAGGGCCAGTGCATTGGGGACCGTCTGCGCGTGGAACGGCTCAAATTCATCGCCGGGTAACAGGGGAATCTGACCGGCGTAGACACCGTAAGCGACAGATAGCAGCAGGAAAATGAGGCCGCCGATATGGTCTTTACAGATATTCATGGAACACTCCCGAGGCTCTATACATCAGCCTTGGCTTAAAAAGCTCCGGCGAGCCCGCGACAGAAGACAGAGCGGGTACCGGAGGGAAGAGAAAACGCAATAGCGTCGATGTGTTTACTTCAGGAAGCCCAGCTCACGCATCAGTGCGCCGACTTCGGTTTCCTGCTGTTCGAGGAAGCTGACAAACTCTGCATCCGGTTTGAAGATCTCAGTCCAGCCGTTACGTGAGCGTACGGACTCCCACTCATCGGTTGCGTACATCTTCTTCAAAACCTCGACGTATTCGGCCTTGTCGGCATCAGAAACACCCGGAGCGGCAAAGAAACCACGCCAGTTGACGAAGGTTGCGTCGTAGCCAAGCTCTTTCAGCGTAGGTACTTCAGGAGCCGCATCGGAACGGTTGTTACCGGTCATAACCAAAATGCGCACTTCGCCTGCCTCTGCCAGTGCCAGCGCTTCGCTGAAGCCGGTGGAAAGCAGCTCGGTTTCACCTGAAAGCAGGCCCGCCATCGCTTCGCCGCCTGCATCGTAAGCCACGTAGCGCACCTGACGCGGATTGCCGCCTGCGGCTTTGAAGGCCATGGCGGCGACCAGGTGATCCATGCTGCCACGGGCGGAACCGCCGGAGATTTTGACTTTGCGTGGGTTCTCACGGTAATCCGCAACCACTTGCTCAAAGCTGGTGTAGGGCGAGTCTTTCTTAACAACAAACGCGCCAAAATCACCAATGGTTGCTGCAATCGGTGTCAGATCACGGAACGACTGTGGGAATACCTTAGACAGAGAGCGGATCACGATCGGGGTAGAGTTCACCATGAGCGTGTCTTTTTTCTGCGCCGCCGTTTCGATCAGATGGGCAATCGCTTTGCCGCCACCACCACCGGACATGTTTTCGTAAGAGACGGTGTCGACCAGACCGGATTTGGACAGGGCTTCGCCGGTACCACGGGCTGTGCCGTCCCAGCCACCCCCTGCGCCGCCGGGGATCAGAAAGTGAACACTGTCCATCGCTGATGCGCTGAACGAAGCGCCTGCGGTCAGGCAGGTGGTCAGTACGGCAGCGATCAAAGTTGAACGTTTACGGAACTGGGGTTTGTTAAACATGGGACACAGACCTCGTTGTTGTTTTTGTGTATGCCCCTAAGTTAGATCTGCGTGATTTTTTAAAACAGCTTGTGGTCTTAATGGCTTTTTAAAACCTAAAAGCCATTTTGTTCATATTGTTTACGGGTGTTTGAAAAGCGAATTGGCTAAGCTCAGACATATATAACGCGGCAAACTAACAAGCATGACAATACTCAATCGCTTAAAACTCAAAAGCCGGATGATTCTGATTCTGGGACTGATGGCACTGGTACAGACGGGCCTTATTGGCCTCTTTGCACTGCATTACCTGCAGCAGTCCCTTGATGAGCAGATCGGTCAGCGGGCATTACATGTGGCGAAAACCATCGCCGCCATGCCGTCTGTCGTTGAAGCAGTAGAGGGTGGTGATATCCGCTATCTGCAGCCGATCAGTTTGCTGCTGGCAGAAAAGACGCAGGCACGTTTTGTGGTGATCGGCAATATCAATGGGATCCGTTTAGCCCACCCTAATCCGTACAAAATCGGTCAGTCGATGGCGGATGATGAGGGGGACGACAGTGCCGAAGCGTTGGTGCACGGTAAGGGATATATCTCCAAGGCCCTAGGCAGTCTCGGTTGGTCGATGCGCGGTAAAGCGCCGATCTACAGTGAGGACGGTCATAAAGTGGTCGGGGTCATTTCGGTGGGGTATGACCTCAATCGGGTCGCGGAGATTATCCAGCGTTATCGTCTGACGCTGATCTTAGTGATTATCGGGTCGTTTGTACTGAGTGCCTTGATTGCGGTGTGGTTTGCCAATCACTTTAAACAGGCGATTTTTGGTCTGGAACCGGAGCAGATCGCGCGCTTATTTGAAGAACAAAAGGCCACTCTGGGTTCGGTGCGTGAAGGCATTATTGCGATCAATGCGGAGGGTAAGGTTACCACCTTTAATCCAGCGGCCGTTGAAACGCTGGGCTTACCAGAAGGTACCCAGCTTAGCGGTAAAAATATCAAGGATGTGATCCCTGACAGTTCGTTGCTGGAGGTATTAAAAAGCGGGATACCGCAGTATGACCGCGAGCTGTGGCTGAATGACCATACCTTTGTCGCCAACCGGTTGCCGATGAAGCAGGGCGATAAAATCACCGGTGTGGTGTCCAGCTTCCGGCGCAAAGATGAGCTGGATCAGGTCAGTAAAAAGCTTACTCGTATTCAGCAGTATGCCGACACATTGCGCAGTCAGGCGCATGAATATTCCAACAAACTACATACTATTGCCGGACTGATTCAGATCGGGGCGAACGATGAAGCGCTGGCGCTGATCGGACAGGAGAGCCGCAGCCATCAGAAACTGATCCGCTTGTTACTGGATGCGGTGCCTGATCCGATTTTAGCTGGCTGTTTGTTGGGCAAGTACAACCGCGCCCGTGAACTGGGGCTGCGTCTGAAAATCGATCCTGAAAGCCGCATGACCGAGCTGCCGGATCACCTGCCACGGGAACAGTTGGTCAGTATCCTTGGCAACCTGATCGATAATGCTCTGGAAGCCACACTGCACAGTGACAAGGCGGCGGGGGAGGTGACGTTATCCATGAGTGATTTCGGCAATGATCTGATCTTTGAGATTGAGGATCAGGGACCGGGCATCGACGAAGCCGAGCAACTGAGAATCTTTGAAAAAGGGGTCAGCAGCAAAGCCAAAGAAGGGCGTGGAATCGGCCTGCATCTGGTCAAAAACTTACTGGATAACTTGGGAGGCACGGTCACTGTGGAACCCGCCTCTCAGCTTGGCAGTCGATTTATCGTATATATACCGAAGCAAAGGGAGCAACGCTCTGTTCAGGCGGAATAAAACCTGAAGACGGAGCGATAAAAATAATGAATCCTATTCGAGTAGTTATTGCAGAAGATGATCATCAGATCGCAGAGATCCAGCGGCGGTTTCTGGACCGCATCGATGGGTTTGAGCTGGTGGGCGTGGCCCACGGTTTAGAAGAGGCGGAAGATCTGGTCGATGTATTACAGCCGGAACTACTGTTGTTAGATATACAGTTTCCGACCGGCACCGGACTGGAGCTGTTACGGACTATGCGCTCGCGTAACAGTGAAACCGATGTGATCCTGATTACCGCAGCTAAAGAGGTAGAAACCCTGCAGGCAGCATTACGTGGCGGGGTGTTCGATTACATTCTGAAGCCGTTGGTGTTTGAGCGGTTACAGGAAACCCTGCAAAACTTTGGTAGCCACCGGGCCAAGTTACAGGCGATGCAGTCGATAGCTCAGAGCGATGTCGATACCATCCTGCCGCGTGGCGGTTCAGCGGCTGTGGGTACGTTGCCCCCACAAGAGCAGCGCCTGCCAAAAGGGATTGATGCGCTCACATTGGAGAAGATCCGTCAGGTGTTCAGCGCTCAGGCACAGGCCTTGAATGCTGAGGAGATGGGAGAGCTGATCGGGGCCAGCCGCACCACTGCAAGGCGGTATCTCGAGTACATGGTCAGTACCAATGAGTTGGCGGCAGAGGTGAGTTACGGCAGTGTAGGACGCCCGGAGCGCCGCTATAAGCAAGCGGCGTAAGCGCCGATCATTAAGCGTGGTGTTAGTCTTTCATTTGAATAGCGCCGTCAGCTTCGCGCCAGGCACCAAAACCGCCGTGGATATGTTTCACCTTGCTCAACCCCATCTCAACGATGGCGCGTCCTGCCAGTGCTGAGCGCAGTCCACCGGCGCAGAACAGCACAAATGTCAGGTCTTTCTGGAAAATCCCCTTCGCATAGGGGCTTTCAGGGTCTATCCAAAACTCCAGCATGCCACGAGGGCAGTGATACGCACCGGGAATCCGGCCTTCACGATCCAGTTCCCGAATATCGCGGATATCCACAAACTGAACACCCTCCTGTTTATAGAGATCCAGTGCTTCGCAGACGGTGATCTCGTCCACAATTTGATTGGCTTCTTCAACCAGCTGATAGATACCTTTAGTGATGTTGCTCATTTAGGTGGTTCCTTTCAGAGTTGTCGATTGAGTGCAGTGGTTGTTTGTTGTTTTAGACAGCTGCATCGCCCAGAGCAGAGCAATAATGCCTGCCGTCATCACCAGCAGTGTCATGAGCAGGCCGCTGTAATAGTTACCATTCATCTCCGCCAGATAACCCACAATCGCGGGTGCGATCATTTGGGCCAGGCCGTAACTAAAGGTCAGGCGGCTCATCGGGCGGGATGGGTTGTGAGGATAGAGCCGTCCCACCATAGAGAGCGTCATGCTGACGATACCGATAAAGCTGCCGCCATAAATCACGGCGCTGAGTAGAGTGACAGACAGCTCCTGACTGATCATCAGCAGCAAAATGCTCAGGCTGTTGAGCACATAGGCAAGAAACAGTGCCAGCCATTGACCGTAGACACGGGCAAAACGGTCCCATAAGCCACAGGCCGGAGCGCAGGCCAGCCCCACCACCAGCCAGATCAACCAGCCCTGACCGCGTAACGTGTCCGAGGATTCAGCGATGGCGACCAGAAATGTTGCGGTGATCACGTACCCGACGCCAGCACAGAAGTAGGCGGTTTGCAGCACGGGCATAAACAGGCCGGAGACGGAGTGTGCGGACGTGTTGGTCGCCGGTCGGATTGAATCTTCTGCCTGATCCGGAAACCAGCGCCAGACGGGGAGGGTAAGTACCAAACCCACCGATCCGTAGATCAGCCATTGTTGGTCCCAGCTGAAATGGTCTTTGATCAGTTCAGCCAGCAAAGCGGTGATCACAATGCCAAGGCCTAAACCGGAGAAAAAGATCCCCAGCTCAGCCTGATGTTTGTGTTTCATCAACCAGTGCATCAGCAACCCGGCACCCAGCAAAACACCCGCCGAGCTGCTAAGGCCAGAGATAAAGCGCAGCAGATACCAGATGATTTCGTTCTGCGTAAACGCCATCAGCAGGGTAGTGATAACCGCGCCACACAGACCACTGCGAAACAGAATCTGTTTCAGCTTGAGACTGCTGATAAACGAGATCAGCAGGGCGCCGCTGAGATAACCCGCATAGTTGGCTGCAGCCAGATAGCCTGCAACGGACTCACTTAGATCGATCTCTTCCATCATTTCAGGAATCATCGGCGTATAGGCAAAACGGGCGATGCCGATGGTAATAATCATGCCAAGGACGCTGGTGATCAGCATCCTGGCTTTGCTAAGGGTAGGCATCAATTTAACTCCGTGACTGTTCTTCTGACACAGTAGCGGATACGCTTGTGGCTATCTTTATATGAAAAGACAATTTGTATATATAGTCAGCCAAGTTATGAATGCACCTGATAACGAACTCAATCTTTTGACCATGCAGCAGTTGCCACGCGAAGTGTTTGTGCGGCAGGAAGAGATGCCTGCCCGGCACTTTTTTCCGGCCCATACGCACGAGTGGCACCAACTGCTATATGCCATCTCCGGTGTTTTAGTGGTGACACTGGAGGGTGAGCGCTACTTTATTCCACCGGAACAAGCGATCTGGTTACCTGCGGGGTGCCAGCACAGTGTCTATACGGAATTTGGGGCTGACCTGAAGAGTCTCTACGTTGACCGCAACTATCGGGGGCTGGATACGCCAGACAGTGTTGAACGTTCCCAGAAAAGCACTGTATTACATATCACGCCGCTGATGCGGGAACTGATCAAAGAGGCGGCCGGTTTTGCCGTGGAGTATTCCTTGGAAGGGTACGAAAACGATTTGATTCAGTTATTGCTGCAAACCTTGTCCCGCTTGCGTCGTGAAGAGGGTTATCTGCCCTGGCCGACCGAAAAGGATCTGTTTCAGTTGTGTAACCGGCTTTATGAGCAGCCCGATGACACCTCGTCTACCGCAGTGCTTGCTCAATCGGTGTCTATGTCTCAGCGCACGCTGGACCGTAAGTTCCGCAAGGAAACCGGGATGTCACTTAAGCATTGGCGCTTGCAGTTAAAGATGTTGAAAGCGATTGAGCTGTTGAATACGGGGCAGAGCATTACCAGTATTGCACTGGATCTGGGGTATAGCTCCCCCTCTCCGTTTATCTATATGTTCCGCGAACGGACCGGTATCAGCCCGGTCCAGTATCGAAAACAGCAGGAAACGGGTGTGTCGTCTTAAGGTGTGACTGACGAGAGTATCCATTCCAGCCGCTCTGCCACATAGCTCTCCATCATTGCTACCGGGCTGAGATTAAACATCCGCATACGACCCGTATGGGCCAGCATAAGCAAGCCTGTGGCATGGGCGAAAATCTCTGCGGTGATCCGTGTGGCTTTGGCCTGATCAATGCCCAGTGCAACAGCGGTATCGGTAATCGCTGATAAGGCCGCTGTTAGTTGATCGTTTAATGGCTGGTTACGATCTTTACCCACACCTTTGGGCGTCATTCCGCCACGGAACAGATAAAAGCCCAGATCCAGGTCTTTTGGATTCAGATGATAAAACTCAAAAAATCCCATGGCGGCAGCGCTGAAGCGGTCTGACGGCGAGCTGGCTTTATGCTGTGCCCGATCCATATGTGTTTGCAGCCGGACAAGAGATTCTTCCAGCAACGTAGCGTACACCGCTTCTTTTGATGCAAAGTGAAAATACAATGCTGCCGGTGTGTAGCCAGCTTCCTGCGCAATAGCCCGCAAGCTGGCACCTTCAAGACCTTCCTGAGCAAATATCTTGCGTGCAGCCGCCAGTATCATCTCCCGCTTCATATCTTTCACCGCCTGCTTTCGGGCGCTATTGCGGGAGGTTTTTGTACTGTCGGTCATGGTCGGGCTCTATCAGTTTGTTGTATTGATTAAAAATTTTAACACTGTTAAATTTTTGTTGAAAGAGCACTAATTTATCAGGGTGACATGACGATGTTGATGACAGCAGATGACTACCGGGAATCGCTTCGCCGCTACAATCCTCGGGTGTTTGTGAACGGTTTACAGGTGACCAGTGTGGTGGACGAACCGCTGCTTTCACCGGGTATCAACGGTGTGGGGGTGACCTACGATTTTGCCCATCAGGATAAATACCGTGACTGGCTGACCGCGACACAAAGCACCTCAGGGCAGTTGGTAAACCGGATGCTACATATCAACGAAAGCAGCGACGATCTGCTGAAAAAGTTGGAAGCCGTGCGTGCGGTCTGTGCTGAATCAGGCTGTGCGCAACGTTACCTGAGTCATGATGCGTTGAATGGGTTGTATCAGGCGACACAGCAGACCGATGCGAATCACGGTACGGATTATCACAGCCGTTTCCTTGAGTATCTGCATCGGGTACAGGATGAGGATCTGACCTTGGGTGTGGCGATGACCGATGCGAAAGGGGATCGCTCCAAACGCCCCGGCCTGCAAAGCAACCTTGATGTCTATGTACACATCAAAGAGCGCCGCCCGGATGGCATTGTGATTCGTGGTACCAAAGCGATCGTCACCGGCGCGCCTTATATGCATGAGTTTCTGGTGATGCCGTGTCGTACCCATACCCCAGAGGATGCGGATTTTGCGGTGGCCTGTGCGGTGCCGGTGGATGCTGAGGGTGTGACCATCGTTGCTAAACCTGCGGGTCGACCGGGCGAAGCCGCGGCTAAGTTCTCAGCCAAATACGGTCAGTCCACGGGGGTGGTGATCTTTGATGATGTGTTTGTACCGCATAAGCATGTGTTTCTGGCCGGAGAGACCGAAGAGGGCGGTTTTCTCACCACATCCTATGCCAACCACCATCGGCACTCCTGCATCGGAGCGCGGGCTGGATTTGGCGACCTGCTGATTGGTGCAGGGGCGCTAATGACCGAGGCCAATGGCCTTGATCCTGATAAACATGGTCATATCCGTGATGCGATGGTCGAGCTGATCACTATTACCGAAAGTTTCTATGCCTGTGGAATCGCTGCATCGGTCTACCCCACGCATGACCCCTCAGGCGTTATGATGCCTAACCCGGTCTATGCCAACATCGGAAAATTACTGCTGGCGACCAAAATCTACGATATGCACCGTGTGGCGCATTATGTCTCGGGTGGTTTAGTGGTCGCGCTACCGGGGCCGGATGAAGATCATAATCCGGAAACGCAGGTTGATCTGTTGGATGTGTTAGGGGCGAATCCCAATGTTCCGGCAGCAGAGCGGGTGGAAGTCTCACGCTTTATCGAAGACCTTACCGCGTCTCATCAGGGGGGATGGTACTCGATGATCTCTTTGCATGGTGGTGGTTCACCGGAAGCGATGAAACGGGAGATCTGGCGTAACTATCCGGTGATGGAAAAAACCGAGCTGGTGGAACGTTTGCTGGATCGTGGTGTTTTGGATAACGGTCAGAAGGTGTCTAAGCAACCGGGACGTTGCTGTGCCAAAGGGTGTGAACCCCCTGAGGCGATAGGCGGAAGTGAATCAGAGTGATGAAACAATGAAAGCGCTGGTCAGCATGTCTGCCAGCGCTCATATCACAGAGGACTACTACGGATGATCAGCGCAGATCGTCGATGGAATAACCTTCCAATGCGTAGGCGGGCAGATCTGTTTCAGCTGGCACCGGTGTAGACTTGCCGTTGTCGTCGATGGCGACAAACTTAAAGGTCGCTTCTGTCACTTTCTCGCGGTGACCGATACGGCCGCGGCGTACCCAGGCTTCTACATGTACGTTGATTGAGGTGCGACCCACTGACTCTATATCGGTATACACCCCCAGAATATCACCCACTTTAACCGGGCGAATGAAGCTCATAGTATCCAGCGATACGGTAACAACACGGCACTGGGCGCGCTGACCGGCACAGATACCGGCGGCCATATCCATTTGTGACAACACCCAGCCACCAAAAATATCCCCTGCCGGGTTGGTATCCGCGGGCATCGCGATCGTGCGGGTCGTCAGTCGACCTCTAGTCGTTTCTGTCATAGCAATCGGCCTTGCTTGTTTTATTGGTTGTTAGTTATACAACGCATTATTCCACTTTAGTTGTAGGGGTGGGAAGGGCTAAGGCTGAAAGCGGTTGTTGTTCTTGTGGCTAAATGATCTTCAAGTAGACGTGGTGATACGCGATATCTGCCGCCACATACATCAGCAAGAGCGCCATACAGAGGTTCAGAACCCGAAAATAGATCGGGTGAGAGATCAGCTTACCCAAACGTGCCCCCATCAGGAGATAACTACCGGGGGCTCCAAATGCCAGTACACCTAACAGCAGGGTCCAGAATAAGATCGCGCTGCCGGTAATCCCCGCGGCGGGAAACTGCACGGTGACAATCGGCAAAATGACAATCAGGGATTTAGGATTCAGTAACTGCATTAGCAGGCCGGATCTGAAACTGAGTGTGACTGAAGACTGCTGATTTTGATCGCTCACGATCACACTGGCGTGTGCGACTTTGTATGCCAGGTAGGTGATATACACTGCGCCTACACAGCTGATGATCAGTTGTAACGCGGGTGTCACTATCCATGCGCCGGTATACCCTAATATCAGGAACATCGAAAACATAGCGCAGCCAACACCCAGACAAAAGAGCCAGTGTGTGGAGCTCTGGCCGTTCAATCCAGCATTCAGACTGAGCAGATTAACGGGGCCGGGGGTGTACATAATGCCAAGCGCGAACGCGAGTATTTCAACCATAGTGAAACCCTGAAGGTAGGAACAGAATTTGGGTAAAGGCAGATGTCAGGTTCTAGCGGTTTAGAACGTGCTGCTGATACTGATGGGGGGTCATACCGTAGATCGGTTTAAAGCGCCGATTAAAATGGCTGAGATCGGTAAATCCATACTCAAATACCACATCGTCTACAGCGCGTCCGGCTTCCAGCGCTTCACGGGCGCGGTTGATTCGACAGTTCAGAATGTATTGGTGGGGTGTAATTCCAAACTGTTGGCGGAACATCCGCAGAAAGTGATATTTCGAAAGGTTGGCGTGCTGACTGATCGTGTCCAGCGACATATCTTCCAACAGGTGCGCATGGATATACTCGCGCGCGGTCTGCAGCAGGCGATCAACCTTCCGTTCGACCCTGTTTGGCGAATACTTACCGTAACGCTGCGCGATCCGTGCAGCCAGCTGATACAGCTCATGCTCCAGAAAAACCGTATTTTCAGTTTTCTGTTCAATTAAGTGCGCCATCGTGCTGATGCACTGACGTATGTGTGTATCGTTAAGAAGGTTTTCCGCGATCTGAAAATCACGGCTTTGTTCAACGCCCGCACTGGCTAACATCGGTTCCAAAAGTGTGGGATGGATATAGAGCATGCGGTAACGCAACGTATCATCCACACCTGAATGCCCGTCGTGAACGTCATCGGGGTTAAAAATGATGATATTGCCGGGCAGGCTGCGATGGAATTCGCCGCCGCAAAAGAAGTCCTGACGCCCGGCTAAGGTTAAACCAAACGAATACTCCTCATGGGCGTGTTTGCCGTAGGCGAAATCATTCATTTGGGCGCGCAGCAGTGTCACCTGATCCAGATGTTGGCTTTTAGCGAATTGAAACTGGTTCTCTTGATTCATGGGTGTCCACTGCCGTTAACTCATCATACGTTGTCTTGAGCTGCAGGAACCAGTTTAGAAGTGTGGGGGTGGTGTCCGCTAGGATGAAATTGCGGAGTTATGCGAATGGGGGAATTTAGCGGCAGTGTGAGAATGGGTTGAGAGGCGGGATATGGAGATCAGGGTGCATTAACGCCACGCAATCGCAGCGTTAATGTACCCATAGAACCTATAAGTTCGAACCTATACTTTCGAACTTATGATGTCGAACTTATGACTTCTTACGGTTCTTGTAGAATTTCTTCTTACGCGGTTTTGGACGGTCAGCCTGATCGAGGAATTCAAAGTCGATCTTACGCTGGTCCATATCCACCTTCACTACACGAATCTCAACGGTGTCGCCCAAACCATAACTGGTGTGGGTTTTATCGCCCACCAAACGCTGTTTGGCTTCGTCAAAGTGATAGAAATCGCTTTTCAGACCAGAGACATGAATCATGCCTTCGACCTGAATGTCTTCGATCTCGATAAACAGACCAAAGCTGGCGACGCTGCTGATGATGCCGGTAAAGGTATCACCGATGAAATCCTGCATGTATTCGCACTTCAGCCACGCTTCTACGTCCCAGCTGGCTTTATCTGCACGGCGGGATGCGTCAGAACAGTGTTCCGCCAGCATCAGCATCGCCTGCATGTCGTACGGATAGCTCTTCGTAGGCTCAAGCAGTGGGGCATTCTTGATACGGTTAACCGGATCAGTGCCTTTGCCTGTAATACGTTTCAGCGCGCGACGGAATGCACCGCCACTCTCGTTACGACGGATCACGGAGCGAATCGCACGGTGGACCAGCAGATCCGGGTAACGGCGAATCGGTGACGTGAAATGTGCGTAAGCGGCGTATGCCAGACCGAAGTGACCCAGGTTGTCCGGGCTGTATTCCGCCTGACTCAAAGAACGCAGCATCATGGTACGGATGATATGCGCATCAGGGCGGTCACCCAGAGTGCTCAGCAGCTTGTCGTAATCGGTCGGGGTGGGTTTGTCCCCGCCGCCCAGATTCAAGCCGCGTTCACCCAGAAATGCGCGCAGGTTTTTGAGTTTCTTCTCCAGTGGACCATCATGGACACGGTACAACGCCGGGATCTGAAGCTGTTCCAAAAAGCCTGCTGTCGCCACGTTGGCACACAGCATGAACTCTTCGATCATCTTGTGGGCATCGTTGCGGACAACCGGAACGATCTGCTCGATCTTCCGGTTTTCGTTGAACTGGAACTGCACTTCGCGGGTTTCAAAATCGATAGAACCGCGTTTTGTGCGGGCCTTACGCAGCGCGCCGTACAGGTTATGCAGTTCATACAGATGCGGCACAACCGTGTTGTGTTTACGGCTGACCTCTTTACCCACACCGGAGTTCGCATCCGCGATCAGCGCACCAACCTGCGTGTAGGTCAGACGGGCGTGGGAGTGGATGACCGCTTCAGAGAAGGTGAAGTCGGTCATCTTACCGGCGGTGTTGATGGTCATTTCACACACCATCACCAGACGATCCACGTGTGGGTTCAGTGAGCACAGTCCGTTGGACAGGGCTTCCGGCAGCATCGGTACAACATGGCCAGGGAAATACACGGAGGTACCACGCTCGCGCGCTTCCTGATCCAGTGCACTGTCCGGTTTTACGTAGTGAGATACGTCTGCAATGGCAACAAACAGCTTCCAGCCACCTTTGCTCTTCTCGCAGTACACCGCATCATCAAAGTCGCGGGCATCTTCACCATCGATAGTGACAAACGGCAGCGTACGCAGGTCAGCACGGTGCGCCTTGTCAGCTTCAGCCACTTCGCTGCCCATCTGATCAGCCGCTTGAATTGCGTCCTGTGGCCAGCGGTGTGGAATATCGTGACTACGAATCGCCACATCAATTTCCATACCCGGTGACATTGAGTCGCCTAGTACTTCGATCACGCGCCCCGTTGCGTTGTATCGGTTGCACGGCTGTTCAAGGATCTCAATGGAGATGTACTGACCCAGTTCTGCGCCCGCCAGATCATCTTCATCAATATCGATTTCGTTGGTGATGCGGCGGTTTTCCGGTTCAAGGAAAAATACACCGTCTTCGTCCTTCGCCAAACGCCCAACCAGTTCGGTGGTGTTACGTTCGAGGACTTTGACGATTTTGCCTTCTTTACGGCCGCGACGGTCAACACCGCTGATACGGACCTGCACCCGGTCACCGTCAAAAACGGATTCCATCTGGGTATTAAACAGGAACAGATCATCGCCACCGGCATCATTGGACAGGAAACCAAAGCCATCAGGGTGACCGATCACGGTGCCGCTGATCAGCTCTTCTTCACGCAGCAGGCTGTAACCGCGACGTGGGTTGAACACCACCTGACCGTCACGCTCCATTGCGCGCAACCGGCGGCGCAGTGCTTCCTGCTCTTCGTCGAGGAACAGCTCCATCTCATCCGCCAGTTCCTGACGGTTAAGCGGTGCTTTCTGTTTGCCCAGCAGATTCATGATGAAGTCACGATCAGGAATCGGGTGGCTGTATTTCTCTTTGTCTGAGGATTTAATCGCCCCAGATGAATGCTTACTCATTATCTCTTCTCAAAAAAGCCGCAAACGGTGCGTACAGTGCGTAATGAAATGAGGTGTCGATACAGATCAGATAAAACGCGGCAGCGATGCTGGCTGGTGTCTCTCACTTTCAGTGAGGACGTAAATTCGGCAGACACTCCAGCGGGGATAACGCTGAATGTCGATGATTCATGTTGGGCCTTCAATCTAAGGTCAATCCAAACATGTGTATGCTTAACGACGCTTAATCCGAGTATAGATCGTTATACTCAAAAGCTTACTTACAGGTATAAGTGTCGGTATGTCTATCGCTTCAACGAAGCACTTTCGGATATAGATGCTAACTGTCCTGAAATTATGATGCACGTATGTTGCAAAGATCTTTAAGCGCGGGAAATAAGACTGGAATTTAAAACTGAGGGACGGGAATACTTTAAGTAGTTCAACGACTTGCTGAGATTTTAAAAAATAGAATTGTTTCTCGATGAGAGCAATGTACAGGATGGTGGTTACTTGTCAACCAGTTTGTGCAGTGCAGGCATACAGAGCGCGTGCGTGCAGGGACTGAAAACACGGGCATGTGAAGGATAGAAAATCACCTTTTCGATGCCCTGATGCATACTGTTTGAGATACAGACTGTGGTTATTTCACATCACAGGCGTGAGCGTCGATCAGCTGTTTGACCGTTTTCAGCGCGGACGCCAATGTTTCAAGATCAACCGATCCCAGCGCCAGACGTATCGCATGAGGTATATGCTCCGTGGTGGCAAAGGGTTCTGCCGTTGAGACGGAGATCTTAGCGTGCATCAATGCCATAACCAGTTGGTCTGCCCGCACCTCTTCTGGCAGTGGAAGCCAGAGGAAATAGGATGCAGGATGACTGATAAATTCCAGCCCGTTGAGAATCTCTCTGGCCATCGATTGCCTGATCATGGCGTCCTGACGCTTTTCTGCCTCTAAACGCATGACTGTCCCGTCTTCAATCCAGCCGCAGGCCATGGCAGTCATCAGGCCGGGCGTGTTCCACGTGGTTGCTCGGATCGTGCGCTCAATCAGTGGAACCCAGTGTGTCGGGGCCGCAACAAATCCCACCCGCAGCCCAGTTGCGATGCTCTTGGATAACCCGGATACGTACACGGTAATATCGGGTGCCAATGCTGCAATCGGACCCGGTGGGTTTTCCGCATGAAAGGCATACGCCGCGTCTTCGATGATCAGTAACTCGTATCTGCGTGCGATTGAGATCAGTCTCTCGCGTTGCGCCAAATCCATTACCCAGCCCATTGGGTTATGCAGTGTGGGCATGGTGTACACCGCCCGCACACGCCGTTGCTGACATAGCTGCTCTAGTGCATCCAGATCAGGGCCTTGAGCTGACAGCGCAATCGGAGCCAGTTCCAAGCGATGAACCTCGGCCAGAACCTTAAAACCCGGATAGATCAGCGCATCAGTTGCGACGACATCACCGGGATTGAGCAGCGCCATTACGGTGGTGGCCAGCCCGTGCTGCGCGCCGCCGACAATCAGAATCTGATCTGCGCCGACGTTAAGTCCCCGATGCTTCAGGTGATCTGAAACCGTGGCACGTTCATGCCTGCGGCCCGCATGAGGTTGGTAGTGCAGTAAGGCTTCCAGGTCGCCTGCGGAAGCCAGCTGTCGCAGCGCGTGGCGCAATAGGTCTGTTTGGCCGGGTATAGAGGGCGAGTTGAAATTAAGATCGATCATCCCCTCTGCCATCGCAGGTTGGTCGATGCCATGAGCGGGGGAAAGGGCGGTTTCTCTGACAAAGGTGCCACGGCCGGCTTCACCGCTGACTAACCCCATGCTTTCCAGCTCGGCATACACGCGAGATGCGGTCACCAGTGCGATCCCGTGCTCGGTGGCCAGTTTACGATGGGTGGGCAGTTGCGTGCCGGGTGGCAGGTGGCCTGATCGGATATCAGTCGCGAACGTATCTACCAAGTGTTTATAGCGGGCGCGGGCCATCTGGATTGTATCCATGACAATAATTTTATTGTCATGATTCTGGGGAATAGAATGCGGTGAATCAACCCTATTTCACGAGGTAACCGTGCCATGCATATCGCGATTCTGACCTTCGACGGCTTTAATGAACTGGATTCCCTCATCGCACTGGGCATCCTGAACCGCATCAAAAAACCGGATTGGCGTGTGTCTATTGCCAGCCCCACACCGCAGGTTCAATCGATGAACGGCGTAACGCTTGAGCGCCAGATCCCGCTGAGTGACGCCAATCATGCAGATGCCGTGATTATTGGCAGCGGTATGAAAACGCGGGATGTGGTGGCTGACGAATCTTTGATGGCTCAGCTGAACCTTGATCCGTCCCGACAACTGCTCGGTGCGCAATGCTCTGGCACGCTGCTATTAGCCAAGCTAGGGCTGCTCAACGACGTACCTGCCTGCACCGACCTGACAACCAAACCCTGGGTTCAGGAAACAGGGGTTGAGGTGTTAAATCAGGCGTTCTTTGCAAACGGTAATGTCGCCACTGCCGGTGGCTGTCTTGCGTCTCAGTATCTGGCGGTGTGGATGATTGCACGGTTGGAAGGTGTTGAGGCCGCGAAAGAGGCGATGCATTACGTAGCGCCGGTGGGAGAGAAAGAGGATTACGTCGCGCGAGCGATGAAACATATCTCGCCGTTTCTGCCCTCTGAGTCAGTTTAAGTCGGGTCTCAATTCATTGTTCATTATCAGCCATATCTAAAAACTGATTCGTCTCTTTTCACGATTATCGATCTTTAGGTTGAATGTTATTTTGAACACATTCGGTTGAACGCGCAGTGGCCTCGCGCGCGTGGCGGTGTTAATCGGGTGTTGTTCAACCTATGTTGTTGTCAGGCGTTGTTGTCACGCTTTTGTGGATAAAGAGATCAGATCATGCAAAAAACAATTTTAGTCACAGGATCAACTGACGGTATTGGCTTTGCGACCGCCCAAAAGTTGGTTGGACTGGGCCATCATGTTCTGCTTCATGGACGGAATCCCGTGAAGCTGGCGGATGTTACTCGTATGTTATCCCAGCAGTCCGGCGAAGGACGTGTTGAAAGCTATGTGGCGGATCTGTCGATCATGGGTGATGTTGAAGCATTGGCGAATGCGATCACTGCCGGGCATAGCCAGCTGGATGTTCTGATCAATAATGCCGGGATACTCGGAGCCAACGATCCGATGACACGTGACGGACTTGATGTACGCTTTGCTGTGAATACACTCGCGCCCTATTTACTGACCCATCGACTTTTACCGTTACTTGGCACTTCTGGACGGGTCGTGAACTTGTCTTCGGCCGCACAGTCGCCAGTTGATCTCAATGCACTGTCGGGTGAGGTTGGCCTGTCGGAAGATTTCTCAGCGTATGCGCAAAGCAAACTGGCACTAACCATGTGGTCTCGCAACATGGCGCTGTCACTTAAAGACCAGGGACCGGTGATTGTTGCGGTTAATCCCGGTTCGATGCTGGGCAGTAAAATGGTGAAAGAAGGTTTTGGTGTCGCGGGTGGGGATATTAGCATTGGCGCAGATATATTAATCCGTGCTGCGCTCTCTGATGATTTTTCTGCCGCGTCGGGTCAATATTTTGATAACGATTTGGGGCAATTTTCATCACCCCATGCTGATGCGTTAGATCCACACAAATCCGCCGACGTTGTGCGGGTTATCGAATCACTTCTGGATAGTGTGGTCTCTTGAACGGGGAGTCACGTCGATGGCTCATGTTGAGTCTGGTCCCAATAGGGCATTTCGCCATAGCGCTCTGCAAAGAAGTCGATAAACGCTCTGACTTTGGGGGCCAGTAGTCGGGAGCTGGGATACACCGCCCAGAGCGCGGTATCCGAGACAAGCGGGTAGTCCGGCAGTATCTGAACCAGCTCACCGCGATGAAGGTGGAGGTACGCATTCCAGGTGGAGCAGATCGTAATGCCCAAACCGGCGACACAGGCATCGCGAATGGCTTCACCGTTGTCGGTACGAAATGTGCCTTTGGCTTTAATTGTCTGAACGCCTTCTGGTGTATCAAACCCCCAGGAATCTAAACCTATGAGTGTAATGCACTGATGGTTACGCAGATCTAGTGGGGTTTGGGGTTCACCGTACTGTGCGAGATACTCCGGAGAGGCGCAGAGGATACGTTTATCTGAGGCCAGCTTACGGGCAATCAGGCTGGAATCCTTTAATCCGGCATCCCGAACGGCTACATCAAAGCCGCCCTCGACCAGATCCACCATGGTATCCGTTAATCTAAGATCTAATCCCAGCTGCGGATAGCATGCTCTGAACTCCTTCATTGCAGGCATCAGGTGCATCCGGCCAAATGAGGCGGGGGCGGTAATGCGTAGCGTACCCGTGGGGGCTTCTTCTCCTGCACCCACTGATGCTCGAGCCGCTTCTATGCTGGAAAGCACTTCTACGGCATGGGGCAGAAACGCCTCTCCCTCTTCAGTTAGCGAAACTTTTCGGGTTGTACGGTGCAGCAGGCGCACTCCCAGTCCCTGTTCCAGTTTGCTGATATGCGCACTGGCTACCGCCGGAGACAGGCCCAGTTCACGTCCTGCGAGACTGATGTTGTGGGTCGCGGCCAGTCGTACAAAGAGTTTGAGATGTTCAATATCCATCTTATATTTTCAATAAAATCTATAAACTGAATGTAGTTGTCGACTGATTATCATCATAGGCAATCATAAATACAATGAATCCATTGCAAATATACAGAGGCATAGACGAATGAAAGCAATGGTAATCCGGGAATTTGGTGGCCCAGAACTCTTTGAGTCCGCTGAGCTGCCCAAGCCGGAGATTAAGCCCGGTCATGTGCGGGTACGTATTGCCGCAACCAGCGTAAATACTGTCGATACTATGATTCGTGAACTGGGCGAGGCTTTGCCGATTGCGCCTGCGCTACCCGCTGTTTTAGGTATGGACTTCGCAGGAACCATCGACGCGGTGGGTGAAGGTGTCACTGCATATGCCATTGGTGATGAAGTCTACGGTTGTGCTGGTGGGCTAGGCGAGCTGCAAGGCACTCTGGCCGAATACATGCTGGCGGACGAGCGTCTGATCGCCCGTAAACCCAAAAATCTGTCGATGGCAGAAGCTGCAGCGCTACCTCTGGTGGGCATCACGGCCTATGAAGGGTTGATGCGTGCAGGTATCAAGCAGGGGCAGCAGGTGCTTGTTCATGGCGGTTCTGGTGGGGTGGGTCATGTTGCATTGCAGTTGGCGGCATACTTTGGCGCTGATGTTTATTCAACCGGTGGTGGCGACAAGCAACTGGCGTTGATCGAAGAGCTGGGTGGGAAAGGGATCAACTACACAACGGAAACCGTGGCGGATTACGTGTCCCAACATACGGGCGGTGCTGGTTTCGACATCGTCTTTGATTCTGTGGGTGGCGCAAATATGGCGAACTCTTTTGAAGCCGCTGCTTTAAACGGTCAGGTGGCATCAACCGTGGCAATGGTTGAGCTGGATCTGTCGGTCGCACACTTCAAAGGCCTATCACTGCATGTGGTCTTTATGCTGCTACCGATGATCCACAATCAGGGACGTGAAGCCCATGCGCAGATTCTTAGTGCGTTAACTGAGATCGTAGAAGCGGGTGGATTACGTCCGATACTGGATGAGCAGCGCTTTACGCTTGAACAGGTCGGAGATGCGCATGCCCGTCTGACAAGTGGGCAGGCGATGGGTAAGGTTGTTGTGACGGTCTAAGTTCAATAACGGTAGGGCAGCTTTGTCGTCATTGCAGGTGATTAAGCTGCTGGCACTCTGAAGGGATGCCCTGGAATGACTTTCCGAATCGTTGTACAGCTACTAGCCTCGCTGAGGATTCTCATCAAAACTGACTGACGTAATCAATAAGATAAATTCGGCGCAATGAGCTACCTGTAGGGCAGTTTTTAAGCTGCCGGCACCCTAAAGGGGTGCCCTACAACTCCATTCCGGATCGTTCTAGCGCCTCCAACCTCTCTGTGCATTTTCATCAAAGCTACCTGACACAATCAACAAAATAGCGACAGTACAAAACCCGACAAAGAGATACAGTCGAATGTTGGTATCGAACTCTGACGGCAGCCCAAAGAACACGACAAACGCCAATAACACTGCGCCGATCAAGCCGGTACTCGTCTCCTCTGCTTGATCACATAGGAGGGAGATCGTGCCGATCAGAATGATGATGGATGTGATCAGCAGGTAATATGCTGCGGATGGATTCAGCCAGACTTTATTTTTCGACCAAAACGCTACGACCTCATTCCAAACGCCATCAAAGCCAACCAGTCCACTGACCAACAGAATCAACTTGAATAGTAATAACAGCACAACACTGGTCTTCAAATAGATAGAGCAGAACCCATTGATGCTGCGGTCGAGGATGTCGGAATAGCGCTGATTGTGTCCACCAATGATGACCATCATCAATCCGACAGATCCGGTGATAAAGCAAAATGTGCTTGATGACAGGGTTTGTAACAACAGCTCGAACAGCAGTGAGTCGTTGTGACGGATCAACTGTACAAAAAGAACAAGCGGGTTCTGATCCATTACCGATATATCTCCAGCGTCATCATACTCAGTCTGAATATCTCATATTTTTCAGCCTGTTGGGTTGTTAATCCCATGGGAGATGGGTTCAGACAGGTAAAGTCCTCGTTGACAAACAACAGTCGAATCAACGTGAATAACATAGATTTTCTGTATATCGTACAACCAGAACGTCTGTTCTAGACTTGTTCAATAATATGCACAGGGCTCAACGAGGGAAACATATGCGAATCGTATCCTTTACCGAAGCGCGGAACGGGCTGAAGGCAGTGCTAGATGATGTAGTGAGCGATGCAGACTGCACGGTCATCACTCGCAGGGATGCAGAAGATGCTGTGGTGATGTCTTTGGATCACTACAACAGCTTGATGGAAACGGTGCATCTGCTCAAATCACCGACCAACGCTACCCATCTCAATCGGTCTATCGAACAATATAAAAATGCTCAGGTGAAGGAGTAAGCGATTTTAGATGAACAGGCTTCAGGTCTCGCCGTATGGATAATACTCACCGTCTGGTGTACGGAGCAGATACAGGTACATCGCGGATATATTTTGTCGGTATCACTATTGAGTTTGAAAGCGGCGAGGAATTGTTGGCGAAGGGTAGCTCGCTACGTAGCAGGATAAGGATGCAATGCGCGATGCGATTGCACCCGATGTGCTGAAAACTCAGCTTTTCACCCGCGTTATGATATGAGTGGCGGGATAAGAGGTTACCTCAGATAAATATCTCTTCACCCCGATGATCAATAAACAGTTTGGCTCTCTTATGCGTGAGCTGCACACAGGTCTCTTCGGCCGTCACGGTATCGACGAGGGAGAAACTGCGTGTTTGATCTTTCTTCGTGATACTCCCGCGCAATCGATAGCGATTGCCATCCTGCTCTGGCGTGGCTGTGATCGTAAAGCCCTTGTAGCGAACAGCGCCTTCCGGCAAGGGAGCGAAAAGAGATTTCAGGGTGGTGAATAAGCCCATGGCTAGACTCCTCATTTTTTTTGATTTCATACTAGAAGCCGCAATAGGCTGAAGGGAAGGGGAGCACTACCAAAGCAGGTTGGTTTTTGAGCAATTGGGTACTTAGGTCCTATTAGGATGGGCTTGGGTTGTCATGAAGGCTTTAGGCAGGGGGCGTATGAAGCTTGAGTGGAGAACATCAAACAGGCTCCGGCCCCATGTATCCACCCCCAATGCATCACTCTGTGTTTTGTACACCCATCAGATGCTGTGTAAGCGCACGTGCTGAGATTTCTTTACACCCGGTTACGTTCTGTCCGGCCCATAAAGGTGAAAAATCACTACTGCCCTGGCTCTCCGCTTTTGCGCGCAAGGGCGCTACGGCTGCGGTCGCTAATGGGAATTTTGGAGCGTAATCACTGATCGGACCTTGTTCACGCATTAAACGATTCACGATGCCACGTGCCGGGCGTCCAGAATAAACATTGGTTAATGCCGTCAGGCGTGCGTCATCACTTTTTAGTGCGTCCCGATGTAACTTGCTGGTCTTCGCTTCCGGGCACAGCATATAGGCCGTACCGATTTGTACGCCAGAGGCGCCCAGTGCCATCGCGGCTTTAATTCCTTGTGCATCCGCAATTCCGCCAGCTGCGATAACCGGTACCTTAACGGCGTTGACGATTTGTGGCAGCAGCGTAAATGTTCCCATTTGCGTATTCAGGTCGTCTGTAAGAAACATCCCCCGGTGGCCGCCTGCCTCTACGCCTTGGGCAATGATCGCATCCACACCCTGTGCTTCGAGCCAGATAGCCTCCTCTACCGTTGTCGCCGAGGAGATGATTTTTGCCCCACTGGAGCGGACCTTGTCTAGCAAGTCCGAGGACGGCAACCCAAAATGAAAGCTCACTACCGCGGGTTTGAATTCGCAGACAATATCAGCGGCTTCCCGATCGAATGGCTTCCGCGTGGGGCCAGAAGGGATCAGATCGGCATCAACACTGAGCTCACCGTAGTAACCGCTGAGTTTCCCTTTCCATGTGATGGCCTCCACTTCATTTACTACGGGTGGAGTATGGCAAAAGAAATTCACATTAAAGGGCTGGGTTGTATGCGCTTTGATATGCCTTAATTCGCTCCGAAGGGTGTCAGTATCAAGCATTGCACACGGCAGAGAACCTAAGCCTCCTGCATTTGATACAGCGATGGTCAGAGCACTGTCTTGTACACCTGCCATCGGTGCTTGAATGATGGGATATTCGATATCAAATAGCGCTTGTATGGTCATCACGTTTAAACCTTAGTGTTGAGTGGTTCTTGGGCTTTCTGGCCGTGCTTTTTCTTCACGTCACTAAAAAGCCATGCTGTTGTTGCGGCTAATAGGCAGGCGGAAATGGCGTGTGCCCAGTCCAGTGCATCCCAGCCCATGAACTTATTCTCGCCAATTATCCAAATCAATACAGGGCCTGCTATTTGTCCAACGGCAAAGCCTGCGGTCATTCTTGAAAGCAGTTTGGTGGGGTTATCCGGCATCTGCTCTCTGGCAAGCTGTAAACCGGCCATTGTCGCCACCATGAATGTACCGCCAACAAGGATAGCAGCGATGACCAGCGCCCAGAGTTCTGTATGAAATAGAAGTAATAACGGAGCCAGGGCCATAATACCTTGCACACTGGCCCATACGGCTCTGCGCGACCATGACGCCAAACAGACCGCAGCGGTTAAGACTGATAAGCCTGCGGCCAGACCAAAAAGAGGCCAGGTGAGTCCAAAAATTAAAGGATCAGGCACGAGCTGTTTAGCCAATGTGGGTAGATACGTAGCCGGGATAATGTACCCGAACCCCATTACGCCGTAGCAAACAATTAAAGCAGTGTGTCCCTTTAAAGACGTTGCTTGCGCCTTGGGCAGGGTACTTGCCACCACTCGTGATTGAGAGGAGGAATAGGCTGGCATGCTGCGCTGGACAAAGATCGCTCCGACGAGCGCAATAAAACCGAGTTCTACCCAGATGGCCTGCGCCGTTTGATAGCCCCCAAGCCAGGCAATTGTGCCCGCTATGGCAATGCCGCAACCAACCCCGGTGTAGATTCGTCCACTTTGAGAAAGCGTTTTCATCTGTTCAAGCAACTGAAGGCAACAGCTACTCGCGCACACCAGAACCCACGCGCTACATGTGCCCGCGGCAAACCGAAGCAGTAACCCATACAGGTGAACATCGTGCGTTGCCCATGCTGCACCGAATGTGACTAAGGCGACCCCCAGCAGGCCAAGGTGCAGTCCCCGTTGTGGGTTTGCGCTAAACCATGAGGCTGTCAGAGCACCCACAAGATACCCGACATAATTTGCAGCCGCCCACTCCGTCCCGGAAACGGCATCAATCGTGCCGTCCCTCAGCATAAGAGGCATCAATGGCGTGAAGGCAAACCGACCAATCCCCATCGCAATCGCGAGCGCAACGATACCCGCGATGATAATCTGGCGTGCATGCTTCGTATGATCGGGTTGTGTGGAGATAGTGGCATTCATGGAGCCATTATGACGATCACATGATATGCTCGAATAGTGAATTATTAGAGCGGACCATTCACAAAATGAGAAAGTTAAGCCTTGATGATCTCCATATCTTTCGTTGCGTCGCCCTTGAAGGGGGCATCCTACGCGCGGCCAATAAGCTCAACCGAGTGCCTTCCAACGTTACCAAGCGCATCAAACAGTTTGAGGAGCGGCTTGGGGTTAAGCTATTAAGCCGGCAGGGGCGTGGAATCGTACTCACGGATGAGGGCCGGACATTGCTTGGGCATGCTGAACGCCTGCTTAGAATGGCGGACGAGATAGAGCAGGAAGTTTGCAATGGTGCTGTTCGTGGTGTGCTTCGCCTCGGATCACTTGAAAGTGCTGCCAGCGTGAAACTGCCCCCGTTTCTTTCCCAGTACCATAAAGGGTTCCCGGAAACGACAATCGAGCTTCAAACCGGCACGACCGGTGCATTGCTGCGTTTGGTGGACAGTTACGAAATTGAGGCTGCTTTTGTCTCAGAGCCTTTTGAGCAGGGAAACCTATCGTCAATCAAGGTCTTTGAGGAGGAGCTTGTCCTAATTACGCCGCAAGGCACGCCAGCCATTCACGATGCTGCGGACCTTGGCAAGCATACGGTTGTGGCATTTCCTCATGGCTGTTCTTATCGACGTCGCCTGATTGAATGGCTATCCGAGGCGGGCGTATCTCCTGAACGCTTTCTGGATTTGGGGTCTTATCACGCCATCGTTGCCTGTGTCACCGCGGGTACCGGGGTTGCCATCGTGCCAACGGGGGTACTTGATAATGCAGTATCCGGGAGTCTGGTGGAGCGTAATACTCTGCCAGAATTGCTCAAAGTGAATCACACACACTTAGTCTGGCAGGGGGAGCAAAGTCCCCAGCTAAAAGCCTTGATCGATCTGTTGCCTGTTTTACATTGATCCACTTGAGCCTATGCATATGATGGTCTCGAGTGCGTCTGACATGGACGGCTGAGGCTTGTATGTGATTGTATTGGACATACTTCAACAACGTACTCTGATCTCATTTATTCGCTTAACCAATGGAAGCCCTTACGATGTCTAAAACCGCTGTTATTACTGGTGCCAATCGAGGTATTGGACTGTCTTTTTGTCGACTATATAAAGCCAGAGGTTATCGTGTGTATGCGGCGTGCCGAACGCCATCGCAGGCACTTAACTCCTTGGATATCGAAGTGATCGACAACGTAGATGTGTCGAAACAGCAGGGTGTTGAGCGTTTAGCTTCAGCATTGAACGGTGTGGCTATCGATCTGTTGATCAACAACGCAGGTATTCTTCGCAACGAGGTATTGGGAAGCATTGATCCGGACTCCATTCGTCAGCAATTTGAGACCAACGCGCTGGCACCTTTGATGGTCACTGAAGCCCTGAGAAACCAGCTAGCGCCAAACGCTAAGGTGGCACTTATTACCAGTCGAATGGGATCGGTTACCGATAACACCAGTGGTGGACGTTACGGTTATCGCATGTCCAAAGCTGCGCTGAATATTGCGGGTGTTTCACTGGCCCATGATCTGAAGTCTCAGGGTGTATCTGTCGCTATTTTGCATCCGGGGCTGGTGGGCACAGAGATGATTGGTGGTCATGGGGATATCACACCCGATGAAGCAGCCGAACGTTTGTCACAGCGGATTGACGGGTTAACGCTGAGTAATAGCGGTACGTTCTGGCACTCCAACGGTGATGTGCTGCCTTGGTGATTGGGAATGGATTCGTATCAAGGGCTGTAGGGTGCGTTAGCAAAGCGTAACGCACCGATGCGATCCCTCTGGACAATGGTGCAATACGCGATGCTATTGCACCCTACTTGCTGTGTTTTCGCACAGCCTTCCTTGTGAGTGCGTAATGTGCAAGGATGGACCATCAATTTGATGCATTTCCCCGGATGGGAGTCGAAGAGACGTTAAGGAAAACGTATGCAGATCATCGTATTACATTCCTTTCTCTCAAATCCCGTTTTGGGGATATATATCAAACTGACGTGTTTAAACACGTCAAGTTGACGTCTATTTGGCTGTTATGTTTCTTTAGAGATACTGTTATGGAAATGGTTACTATTCATGGAGATGAATGGAAAAAAGAAGATGTAGAAG
>NZ_JADEYS010000009.1 GCF_015209595.1 Pontibacterium sinense
CTGAAACAGCAAACTGAATATGTACCTCAAATGACCTAATCAATCACTTGAGGCACATATGGAGAGATGGTATCTACTAAATCCATATCCGCCACCAGCCAACGTAGGTTGGGACGAGCGCAGCGATTCCCAACACAACGCCCACTCCCACGCTCACACAGATCACTTAATGGTTTTCATCACCAATCGATCCATAAACGGCGCTTGTACAAACAATGTAAAAGTCACCACGGCATACACAATCGACTGCACGGTGTACCAACCTTCAATTTCCACGGGGATCGATAACGCCAACGCCAGCGAAACGGCACCGCGCAACCCACCCCACATCAGCACCTGTTTGTAATGTTTATCGGAAGGCTCCACTCTCGGTAGCAAACAAAAAACCGGAAACAGGCCATACACCACCGCAAACCGCACCACGGTCGCCGCACCGATGCCCACCAGCATCGCAAGCCATTGGCTGCTAAACATAGAAACCGTCACCGTCACGCCTACCAATATGAACAGAATGGCATTGGCGATATACGCGTTAAGCTCCCAAAATTCACCGGCAAACAGGTGATCACCTTGTGGTTTCTTACGGCAGAACTCACCCAATACCAAACCGGCACTCAATACGGCCACCACACCCGATACAGCCAACCAATGCTCAGCCACATAAAACGATACAATCGCCGCGATAATGCCCAGCAACGTATGTCTGAAATGGCCACTGCACCAGCCGTACAGGTAGCGAGCCACATACGCGATGACGATTCCAACCAGCACGCCGCCAACTAAGCTTTGCGTAAATATCAGGGTTGCATCAGTCATCGTCAGATCTACTTCAGGATTGAGCGATACCGATACCAGAATGCTGTAAACCACGATCACGGTGACATCGTTAAACAGACTCTCCCCTTCCAGCAGCGCATTGAGCCGATCAGGGGCGCCCAGCTTCTTGAAAATAGCGACAACCGCCACAGGATCGGTTGCAGACAAAATAACACCCGCCAACAGCGCCGTGAGCAATGGAAAATGTTCGGCACTACCGATCCCCCAGAAAATAAGCACTCCGGTTAACAGTGCCGCGCACAGCATCGCAGGCACCGCCAAGAACAGTACTGCGGGTAAGTTGCTGATAAGTGCTTTGAAATTGGCGTTAAATGCCGACTCGAAGATGATAATCGGCACTAACAAATGCAGGATAATATCGACAAATTCGTACCAGCGAAGGCCGGTATCAAAACCCATCATCACAATCAGTTCTGAGCCAGCAAATCCAACGATGACAAGGAAGCTGGAGAACGGGAGTTTGAGCCGTTCAGCCAATGGCTCGATCAGCATCGCGAACAGCAACAGGATGGCGAATAAAGCAACAGTACTGAGCATGGGCTGCCTTGCGAGAAGCACTTGCAGCTACAGGTATGACTAAGGACGAGTAACCACCTCAACCCTAAACATGAAACCTTTAGCCACTCTAAACATTGGGGTTTCCGATGCAGGTATTACCACCGGTAAGTCCAGTATAGCTAACGGCCCTTTTGGGCAGAGGAAAAGCAATAAAACGGCGATCAGGAAGGACAGATCGCCGGAAGGAATTCACCCATACCGGAACACGTTGTCCGGCACAGTAATTAGTTCTTTAAATGCTCATCCTGCGCACGGTCGAGCTGACCGATATCCAGTACCGGTGCAGCGTCCAGATGTTGTGCGTTCAGCATGAACGCAACGCGCTCCAAGCTAGCAACCACCATGGATTGCTCCCACGTCTGCATATCTTCAAAGTGGCGCACAAAGATATCCTGCTGTGTGGTTGGTGCGCCTTTCATCAACTCTAGTCCTGAGTCGGTGAGACTCACCCACACCTTGCGTTTATCTTCTGTACCACGCTCTCGGGCAATCAGTGATTTCTTCTCAAGGCGATCCAGAATGCTGGTCACGGTAGCCTGTGTTAGCGCCATCTCTTTCGCCAACTCACCTGTCGTCAGTCGCAAAGATTCTCGCAATGTTTGCATAACCATCAATTGCGGTAGCGTCAGCCCGGTACTGCGGCTGATCTCTTTGTCCTGCATATCCGTGGATCGAATGATCTGTCGCAGCAGGACCAGTGTTCTTTGGCTGTTTTCCATGGATTTTCCAGCTCAGATTTTGTGGTGGCTCATTTTACGTACTTTTTTTTTCTTTAGCTATCCAGCCCCTATGCCCTCTACGTTTGTTCGTGTTTCAAACTATTCAATCGACCGTTTATACGGGATTTCCAGCGATTTCAGCTTGTATAACGCCGATCAGTATGTTCTATAATATATAGCATTACTAAATATTAGCGGTTCAAATTATTAGGAACTCAATGAATATCTCCGGCGTAACCTTACGCAAACCCACTGATATCGATGGTCTTTCAGTACATCAGCTTATTACCCAAACCCCTGAATTAGATAGCAATTCCTGCTACTGCAACTTACTGCAGTGCAGCCACTTTGCTGAAACCTCCATTCTTGCCGAACGGGAAGGAGAAGTTCTGGGTTTTATCAGTGGTTATTTGAAACCGTCACATCCCAAAACACTGTTCATCTGGCAGGTTGCAGTAGGCGGAAATGCCCGCGGAATGGGACTTGGCAGCCAGATGTTGCAACAACTTTTGGGACGCAAGGAACTCGCAGCGGTTACCCACTTAGAAACAACGATCACCGAAGACAATGCCGCTTCATGGGCGTTGTTCACACGATTAGCAAAACACTTTAATGCCTCTCTGGAACGCTCACCGATGTTTGATCGGGTGACGCACTTCAATGATGAGCACGATTCAGAGCTACTTGTCCGCATCGGTTCTTTATCGCGCTGATCTCACCATCGCCACCGCCGATACTTCGCCTTTCTAAACAAGCCACACAATAGATTATTGAGAATACTGATATGAAAATTTTCGACGAGATTGAATCAGAAGTTCAGTCCTATGCCCGCGCGTTTCCCCGCATCTTCAACAAAGCGCAGGGCGAGTTCCTGTACGACGAGGATGGCAATCAGTACCTCGATTTTCTGGCGGGTGCCGGCACGCTGAATTACGGCCACAACAACCCGATCTTCAAAGAAAAACTGCTGGACTACATCCACAGTGACGGCATCACTCACGGTCTGGATCTACACACCAAAGCTAAAGGCGAATTCATGGAAGCCTTTAACGAAAAGATTCTGAAGCCTAGAGATCTCAATTATGTGATGCAGTTCACCGGCCCTACCGGAACCAACGCGGTAGAAGCAGCCCTGAAACTGGCGCGCAACATCACCGGCCGTGAAAACGTTATCAGCTTCACCAACGGATTCCACGGCGTCAGCATGGGTTCACTTGCAGCAACAGGTAACTCTCACCACCGTGGTGCGGCGGGCGTCAGCCTGAGCGGCGTAAGCCGTATGCCGTATGACGGCTATTTGGGTGAAGACATCGATACCACCGTGTATCTGGACAAAGTCCTGTGCGACTCCAGCAGCGGTATCGATAAACCGGCAGCCGTGATTGTAGAAACCGTGCAGGGTGAAGGCGGCATCAACGCAGCTGATTTCGGTTGGTTGAAGAAACTGGACGAAGTGTGCAAAAAACACGAAGTCCTGCTGATTGTTGATGATATTCAGGCAGGTTGTGGTCGCACCGGCACATACTTCAGCTTTGAACAGGCAGGCATCAAGCCAGACATCGTGACACTGTCTAAGTCACTGGGCGGCTATGGTCTGCCATTTGCGGTTGTACTGTTCAAGCCGGAGCTGGACCAGTGGAAACCGGGTGAGCACAACGGCACCTTCCGTGGTAACAACTTCGCATTTGTCACTGCTAAAGCGGCGATCGATCACTACTGGTCGGATAATCGTTTCTCCAACGAGATCATGAGCAAAGGCCGCTATGTGTCTGAGCGCCTTGAAGATATCGTCGAGAAATACGGTAACGGCAACTTCACCACCCGTGGACGCGGTATGTTCCAGGGCATCAACTGCGTAAACGGCGAACTGGCCGGTAAGATCACCAAAAAAGCCTTCCAGAACGGTCTGATTATCGAAACCAGTGGCGCAGATGATCACGTGGTTAAGCTACTCTGCCCTCTGATTATCGATATCGACAATCTTGCGAAAGGCATCGATATTCTGGAAGACGCGATTCGCGACGTCTGCGCGGGAGAAAGCTCAATTCCGGTACAGAAGAAGTACTTCCCGCCTGTTGATCTCGCAAGCTAATCATATCGCAACCAAAAACGTAGGCATGTGAGGCACAATCGAATCTGCCGCCTAACACATGATCGCGTGACACCTGCCTGGCCCTTGGAGTATGCCGCTACGCAAGGGTAGGTGATCACGCGCCAGCGCTACGTAGAACCACATGAGCATAAGGTAAGGAATAAGAATGATTGTACGTGATCTAAACTCAGCAGAGCAAAGCCAACGTCGAGTTGTATCCCCTGACGGCAACTGGGAAAGCACCCGGATGCTGCTCAAAGAAGACAACATGGGTTTCTCTTTCCATATCACCACCATTTATAAAGGCGCAGACTTCCAGATGCATTATCAGAACCATCTGGAATCCGTTTACTGCGTATCAGGTGAAGGTGAAGTTGAAACGCTGGCGGATGGTAAGAAGTACCCGATTAAGCCGGGTACGCTCTATATTTTGGATAAGCACGACAAGCATATTCTTCGCGCCTTTGAAGAGATGCAGATGGCCTGCGTATTTAACCCGCCTCTGAATGGCAAAGAAGTTCACAACGCCGAAGGCGCGTATGAACTGGAAGCCGAAACGGTTTAATACTGACCGGGCCGCTCTTTCAGAATGAAGAGCCGCCCGCTTTTCCACTTAGATGAAGATCACCTATCCATCGCCGCAAGCTTAACGCCCATCGCAACAAATAACCCAGAGAACACACGCTGAATACGTTGCACAATACGCGGCGACTGCGAAACATAGCTACGTACCCGATGCGCCAATACGCCGTAGCCTGCAAATACAATCAGCGTCATCAGCATAAATATCCCACTTAGAAACAACATGTAAGGCATCGGTGATGCTGCATCCGCAGGGACAAATTGCGGCAGGAAGGCGAGAAAAAAGATCGACAGTTTGGGATTCAGAATATTGACGAGGACCGCACGTAACGCAATACGCCCATAGCCAGACTCCACCTTGCCGCTTTCAAGTTGAATCGAACCTGATTCTTTCCACATACCCCACGCCAGATAAGCCAAATACAGCACGCCCAGAAACTTAAAGATCTGGAACGCCAGTGCGCTTGTGTGCAGTATTGCCGCTAGTCCAAGAATACTAGCGATCAGATGCGGCACAATGCCAGCGGTACAGCCCAGAGCCGCAAACAGACTCGCTCGCCACCCCTGCGTTAACCCGGTCGACAACGTATACAAAACACCTGTCCCTGGAATCAACACGATGACAAAGGTGGTAATTAAAAACTCAGTGAGCAGCATCCTCTCTCCTTACATCAAGACCCAGTCTTTATCCTGCACTGATCATATCATTGAACGTAAAGTTGCGATCACTATGTCACCACACCAATGCTGGCAATGATCTTACCATCAACCCACCAGAATGAATGAAACCCACTACGGACAAACAGCATCGAGTCGACACCTATCCTGCCACTCAACACCACTTAGCCTTAGTATCTGTCCGTGGTTATGACACAGATTCGAGACTAGACTGTGAATGACTCATTCAACCATGGAAAAAACGATGATAGCGCAAGGCCAAACACTCCCTGCAAGCAGCTTGAGCCAACTGACCGACGAGGGCATGGCTAATCACCAAGTCACTGAATTATTTGCCGATAAGAAAGTGGTTCTGTTTGCCGTCCCCGGTGCTTTTACCCCAACCTGCTCTAACGCCCATCTGCCGGGATACGTGGTACTGGCAGATCAGCTCAAAGCGAAAGGTGTCGATATTATCGCCTGCGTATCCGTCAACGATGCATTTGTGATGAAAGCATGGGGTGACGCACAAAACGCCGACGAGATCATGATGCTGGGTGATGGCGATGCCAGCTTCACAAAATCACTCGGATTAGAGATGGATACGGCGGGTTTTGGCGGCGTACGCTCACAACGCTATGCGATGGTGATCGATAACGGCGTCGTAACACAGCTCAACGTCGAAGCCCCAAAAGCATTCGAAGTTAGCAAAGCCGAAGCGATATTAGCGAGCCTATAACTGCGCGCTGAGAAATAAAGAACGGTAGGTCTCCCGGCCTACTGTGCATCGCCTAGGAATCGATACTTAGCAATACGCAGAAACCAGTCGGTTATAATAAAATCTTAGATATAATCGTATTCGACATCAGGCCGATGTCGCAGAACCTAAGGGGTAATAATGAAAATACTTGGAGCAATTGTAGCCGTTTGCCTGGCCATTTATCTGTTTTATCAAGCACATGGTATGGAAGGCATAGGCTTGGCGCGCTTTGGCTATATATTGGGTGCCGTTATTTTGATCGTAGTGACTGTCATTATTTTCGTACCAGAAAAACATGACGAGCAGGAATAGCGACAATACGTGAATATAGGGCACTTTTATTAAACACTGTGTGGACGACGGGTTTAATAAAAGAAGTCGAGCATTGGCTGAACTGAGTTCAGGGGCCTGCACGCCCCAACAATCGAAAGTTCCAGTTCTCAACCTCGTTCGTCTTAAGGCGCGCTTCAACCTTACTCATCCAACTATCAGACAACCGGCTTTGATCTTTTAGCTTCAACAACCCTTCCTCATTGAGAGGATCGCCAAAGAACAGATCACATACCTCGCGTACCGTCATCCTATTAGGTACGCGTTCGATCAGCGCCAGAGGTTCATCAGCACTCACCCAACCGGGTTGAACAACCCGATACAGCCAACCGCAGCGACTGATCGTCTGCATATCCACAGAGAAACCTTCGATCCCCCAGCGCTCGTTCAGCTTAAAGCATGGAGAACGCGGCTGGCTCACCTCAATCACCGCCTCACCCCACTGATAGCGATCACCCAAACACACGGAGGCTTCTGTCATACCTTCAGTGCAGAGGTTCTCACCCATGCCTGGTGCCTGCCAATCGATCTCAGCACCGTATTTTTGTCGCCAGTATGTATAGTGCTCAAACGGATACTGATGCAGTGCACGCTCCAGGCCGCCATGATGCCGTTTGTCTGCACACTGATCCCCTTCCAGCCCTTCAGGTGAAAGATAGATGCGTGTGGACACCGGAGACTTGTCGATCGCCGTTTCAAACCCGTAACGCTGGGTCGGTACTCCACGATAGAGTCCTTTGAGGTGGAATTGCTTAGTCATTCAATCTCGATTGTTCTGGCTGCTATGGGTGTGAGTGAAGTCATTCATAGGATTAGTTAACGCACTTAGCATAACTGCTGCGATCCATATCAAGGACCTCAACCGTCAACGAAATATTGGCCAACGCCAGCACACGCATCTTGTCTAAGATGGACTGCGCCAACACCTGCTTTTGCTCACTGCTACGCCCCGAAAGGATCTTTGCAGACACGTGCACAAATGGCTTCTTCTCGTTTCCAACTTGGTAGTGTGTGTATGCGACCAACCGAGTTTTAATATCCGGACCGTCAAAAAGCCCCGAACCCAATGCCCCATCGTGAACGGCCTCCATTAGCATGGCGGGCGTTAACACATCTTCCAACTCAACTGAGTACTCGACTATACAATGAGGCAACGTAATCTCCTTGAATCATCATGCGCAACACGAAAGGGATCGACTCCCCCCGCCGCTATCTGAGTGTCACTCTAGCGACTTTAGTGCACGGTGCAAACGCTGAGTTAACTGTTTGGGATGGACTGTCGCCAAAGACACGGAATCACATGCCTGAAAATGACTGAAGTGTGTGATGGCCTCTACAAACGCCGCAATCACCCTATCTTCATCAAAACTGTGTTGTTCAAAATGCAGCAGCTTGATTTCCAACTGACCGGTTTTTCGATGCGCCTTAGAATCCATTCGCCCGATAAATTCACCCTTGTAGAGCAGCGGTAGGGAGAAGTAGCCGTACTGACGTTTAGCGGCTGGCACATAGCATTCTAATTGGTAATCGTATTGGAACACCGCCTTCAGTCTGTCACGCTGGATGACGCTGTTATCGAATGGCGAGAGAATCAACATACGGTCATTCAAGCGGGGAAGACGGCGCTCAAGAGCACCTGTTTCCAATACAAAGAATTCACCACTGGGCACTTGTACTTGCTCTAACAACCCTTGCGCTAATCGCTCATTCACCAAAGTCTTCATCGTCTTGCGCAGTTCAGTATTTCGACGCAGATAGGTCAGTCCTTTGAGCGAAGCAAATCCATGACAACGTAACTGCTGATCCAACAAGTGCGCCGCATATTCGTCCATACTGGGCATCGTCGAATTGACGTGAGATGGCAGTACCCGCTCGGTGAGGTCGTATGTTTTCTGGAAACCCTCACGATCACAAACCATCAGATCGCCTTCCATATACAGTTGTTCGATTGCCTTCTTCGCGGGTTTCCAATCCCACCACCCTGCACGCTTTGTCGTATTGGTTTCTAAATCGCGGGATCGTAGCGGGCCGTCAGAACGTATGCGTGCCAGTAACTCACCCATCAGCTTCTTATCAGGGTTCTTATACCAATGGGTTTGACCGGATTTAATGGCGTGCTTGTAGGGCAAAGAGAAGCGAAAATCATCGATGGGGAGAAACGCCGCCGCGTGCGACCAATACTCAAACACCTCTCCATCGAGCAGCATTTGATTTGTCATCGCAGGCTTGAACTTGGGTACACGAGAGTGCAGAACATGATGATGCGCCCGCTCCACCACCGATATGGTGTCGATCTGTACGTATCCCAGGTGGTTAATCGCCTTACGTGCCCCCACCAAGCCTGCCCCATAGGGCTGAGCTTGCAGCAACCCTTGTGTTGCTAGAGCAAGTCGGCGTAGGCGTTTGAGATCGTGTGGATGTTTAATTTCAATCATGGTGATTTATCTGACACCATCCGCAATGGAAGATCAAATGCATCCTTAACTGTTCAGCTAGTCATGGCAATGACCGCCAAGAATTGGCTACATACAACGTGCACGAACCCACGTTTTTTTATTTTTTGAAACACGTACAATTTTGTTTGTTTTAATCAACGTATTCAACGCCCTAGTGAAATCAGATTTTGGCTGTTTAAGCTTTTTTCGCACTATTTCTGTCGTTTGCTCTTTCTCGAAGTGATCATAAATCCTTTGTTCAAGACTCGGAGCTACTACTTCCTTTGCTTCTATGACAGATTTAGGTTTGGACTGTATTTTAGGTTCCAAAGCAACTGTGTACTTTATCTTGTGAAGATTGCACTGAAATGAGAAAGCTGTAACCAATGCGTTATCTTGCGAATACAAAATAAATTCACAAACCTCTCGTTGTTGCTCAGTAAGAGAGGCGACAATCCCTACCAAATTACCGATTATATAGAAATCAGCTTGATTTGATCCACTTGGATAAGTTGAAATAGAAAGGAATAGCTTTCTTGCACACGCTTCCTTTACAGCGTCATTTTTTGAGAACACAAGCACTTTATCGGAAATAGATGCACTTATAGCTTCCACCTCTTTAAGCCCTATATTTTCTGCATCAACGAATATGAATTTCAAATATCATTCCTTGTATTTTTTCATTTAATGCTTAGCAATGCAGTACAACTTACTACGTCCCTATTTGTTTGATGTAGAGAGATCAAAGTACCGCCATATAGCGCTTCAAGAACCGTCTTGGCTTACCTCTTCGGTGTTGATTGATTTTCTAGCCTCTCCTTGCTCTAGGCGTATGGATGATAATGCAGAGGCCACTATTCCGGTAGGCACTGCAACCAGACCCAAACCAACCATTAATATAGCGAAAGTAAATAATCTACCACCGGTTGTAATTGGATATATATCTCCGTAGCCCACCGTTGTTAGTGTCGCCACTGCCCACCACAAACAATCAAAAATGGAACGAAAGACCTCAGGCTGTACATGATGTTCAAAGTGATAGATACCTACCGCTGCCAAGTAGAGCATAACAAAGCTGCCCAACGTAAAAATCACCAGTTCTTCTTTTGCAATATATAGAGCTCGACTAAACCTATAAATCGCACTGTTATACCTTGTTAGTTTCAGTAATCGGGCCACTCTCAACAACCTAACCAAACGCAAAGTACGCATATCTACGGCAAAAGCTAGATAGAAAGGAAGAATAGCTAAGAGATCGACAAGGCCATAAAAACTAAAAACAAACTTTATTCGACTTCTTGCGAAGAAAAAACGATACAAATACTCTAATGTAAATATTACGACAACTACAACTTCAGAATAACCAAGAAATAAGCGAGTATCATCACTTAAGTCAGGAAGCGTTTCTATAGAAAAGCAAACCATTGAATACAAAATCAATCCGGTGATGACCCAAGAAAAAATAGGTTTATCCAAAACATTTCTTTTCTGAGTATTACTTAACTTACTTTTCACATCCATGAGCAGCCATATACCTCCCTATTAAAATTGCATGCGTAATTAGAGTTTTCCAGCATTAGCCCAATGCTCTTCCGTAACAATGACGATAGGTAAGCCATCATCACGGTACTCCATTGCCTTCTCGATTTTCCGACCGTAGCTCTCATGTGCCCAACTGTCGGTTACGTATGTACCTAAGACAAGGTAATCGAGTTTCTTGGTTACGCTTTTCGCAATGAGCCCCCCTAATGACTCCGTCGCCTCATTACATTGCTTTCTAGTTCCAAAGGTACACGTACCAGTGAACAAGAATGATCTTTCCTTGAAACTAATAGGAGGTAATGGTTGATTGATGGGGAGAGTTGTAGTTTTTGCCAACTCTCCAATGTCCGATGCCTCCCCGGAAACCTGCTGAAGTATACGGAGTAATTCAGCAGATTCTTCCAAATCAAGAACTCGATCTTCAAGCATTGAGGAGACTTTTTCTAGCAAATTGACGATAAGAGGGTTTTCACTCGCCTGACGATTCTGAATAAGCCAGCCATACAGGAATTCCGCTTCAGCTTGGTTTATCTTTCCATCAGCAATCAATCCCTTACTAAGCCCAATCAAAGTATCAATTTGTCGATCCTGAATATTTTTCCGATTAAATCTAGTAAACATATCCATAGTAACTTCCCTATTATATTAACTAACGCAACGCTAATCGGCGCGTGATCGCTTCCTTACTTGAGTGCCTTATTACACGTATACGGTTATGCTCTTTGATAGCTTTCTGTGTTAGTTGGTCTTGGAAAATCCACATAAACTCTACGATGTATATTGGCAGGATGGCCAAAATAAAAAGAACCGTATTCTCGGATAGCAAGTTACTCAGAGTCCCAGACACAAACCAAACCAAATACAAGCAACAAGTCATAAAGAACATCAATGATTTTGCATTGGCTTTAGATATTTCATAATTCAGATCTGCTATTGAATTTCTAGATCTTTTTATCCTCCATTTTTGCTTTGCGACATACTTCCTAGCAAAAGGCCTAAGTGCTGACGGAAGCTTCTTTACTATTAGCGGGACAACTACTCCAAAAAGCAATCCGGTAAACCACCAAGACGGATCACTCAGATTATCTAATATTGTTTCCATACTTCTCTTTATATGTAACGCCGTGGTTTGGGGCGAGCCACGTAGTGGCAAGTCCGAGCCGTAGGCGACAACACCACCTTGTTATACGGCATCCTGTAGGATTATTTGCAGCGGTCGTAAGTGGTCATAGATTTCATCCAAGTTGAATTCTTCACCGTAGAAGATATAAGTATCGCCGTCTAACGCCCGCAAGCAGTTGTGTTTAGGGAAATCCTTAGCCCCTGTAATAAGGTTATTGTCAAAGTAGGCTTGCCCTTTATAGTTTTTGACATAGTTGTCCATTCTTTCGTCAAAGTGTTCAAGGTGATTTCGTAATCTCCGAATAGAACTGATATCTATGCTTGTCTTTGATTGAGTTTCCTTTAGGATCTCACTCCTAAACCTATTCTTATTTGGAAATAGGATCTTGTCTATATTCGTCACATGAACGACAAAGTGATGAAGATGATAAAACACAGACTTCACATCTTTGCCTTCCAAAGCTCTCTTGTAGCTTTCATATGCCATTAATGCATATTCCGCTTGAGCCTCTGCTTCTTGGACGTACAAACTTTCCCTTTTCACGGAACTTTCCTTATGCCTTGTAACGCCCCAATAAGGGGCTTTTAATTGTTGGCTAAAATGTGTAGCGGAGCGAAACCTAGCCAACAGTTAAAAGTCCCGCTTGATTGGCTTGTTATGTTTCGATTTCAACAAATTGTTCAAAACATTCAGTACATAGCCAATTATCATTTTCAGAATTATGATAGCCAATAGAATGTTCAGGCTGTTCACTTTTATAAAGTTTCCACCAGCATATTTGGCAGTGGTCATGATCCCAGTTTTCAGAATCAGAGTACCATTGGGTTTTCGACCATTTTTTTGTTTTAGCCCATGCAATGGGTTCTTCTACATCTTCTTTTTTCCATTCATCTCCATGAATAGTAACCATTTCCATAACAGTATCTCTAAAGAAACATAACGCCTCAATAACCGGCACAGCTTTTCTGTGTCCGGCGACTGAAAGGAGCGTAGTTGATTGACTTGTTATGTGTTTTACTCTGATTCAATTTCTTTCTTAAACTGTGACCTATTAAAAACTGAAATATTAAAACCTCTAAAAATTGAGGATTCATCCTTTACCTTATTCGCCCAAACATCACCAATCACCAATAATGTATCGCCACCCGAAATGTTCTTTGTAAAGCTCTCCTTGGCAAGTTGTAACTTAGGTATATAAACAAGCTTTTCACCATCAGTGGTTACAGTTTGGCTATAATTTCGGAAGCTCCATGGGAAATACTTTGCTTCTTTGTAGAGGCTTGCTTCACCCTTTAGGGTGATGTTTACTGCGATTGGGTGTGATACTCGCCCTTTAAGAAGGCGGTTGAATAGTATTTTGTATCTCGTTTCATCATAATAAAAATCATTCCAAGAAACGAAGCTATCTTTGTATTGTATTTTTATAGCATTTTTTAACACTTCAACATCAGAGGATTCCTGGATGAGCGCTCTTAGCTTAGCGATGCCAGCTGCAGAGCGAAAATATGAAGCTAATTGCTTTTCAGAACGAATATAATTTCTTCGCGATGATAAATGCTCACTTGCCTCGAACTCTTTACCAGATTTCGAAAGATCCTGCGCCACCTTCTGGGCATCTACCAAAATATTCATCCTAAATAGATAACTACCATCATCCTGCAGCTCAAATATAGGGTTGGTATCTTCTACTGAGTTTGACTCTGCAACTAAAAGATCGACAGCTCCTTTTACAGAGTAACCACATTCATTACTATGCTCTGCGTCTTGCCATAGCTTTAAATATGCCGCAACAGGTGTATTCGAAGCCCCTCTCGTGTAAGCAGATACATATTGAACGTCAGTCCCACAGTATCTGCAGTTGAGGTTTCCATTGTCAGATTTTTTTAATTTTGAGATATGGTAAATAGCGTCTCCGGAATCATTCTTTTTAGAAAATTCCATTTTAATACCTTTACTCAACTTATAACTCCCTGCTTACTTTGACACATAACGCCGCCGTAACGGGCTGGCGCTGCGCAGCAGCGACAGTCCAAGACCAGCGCAGCTGGGCTGAACGTTGACGGCCTTGTTAGGTTGTTTCATTGATCAAGCCTACCCCAACAAACCATGAGCCGATAATAAGTATTTGAATAAGAATCCAAAACCCCATGAAAGCCATGTGGCTTCGATTAGTTTCTGAAAAGTTGTTCAGTGCTTTTGAATAGAGAAAATCAACAAGTATCGATGTTGCGATGATAGCCAGGATCCAGGCCACAACAGGCAAAGAACTTAGCAGGATCGCTATGAAGATATAAAGGGGACTAGATGCTAATCCTGCTCCCCACTTGCTTCTTGCAATTGATCTCATCCTTGCACCAATCAACCTAACGCCCGGCTTTGGGGCTGACTTGTAGCTGCGAAGCAGCGAAAAGACAGTCCCAGCCACAAAGTGGCAACAACAGCCGTTTGTTATATTTTTAAGTGTTGTAAAAATCAAAAACGACGCAGCCATTAGCCTTCGATGCAATTACTTTCAAATCACTAGAACTTAATGCATTTGGATTTTTCAAGGTTATTTGTGCTTGCGTATCACTAGCCTTTGATGCGATAACCTTCAGATCTGACGGTGATATCGTTCTAGCATCAAGAACCATCCCTCCGCCTTTGCTAGCAATAACTTTCAAATCACTTATTGACACACTCATGGTAACTCTCCGTTAAAAAGTGTAGATACAGTTTTTTATTAATATAACGCCCGCATGTATTGCGGATAAGGCTTAGCTAAAATTAGCAAAGAATGGGCGCCAGCCAAGCCTTAGGCGTCCACTTTGATGCATTTATTACAAACCAGGCTTGGACACATTTTTCTCAAGCAAATCAGGTATGAAGCGTTCATTTATACCTGCGAAAAATGCAACTAGGAAGATGGCATTCACGTTATCTTTTGCCAACCCTAATGCAATATCAGCATTTGCACATACAGGAACCAATGCACCAAATACAACTCCTAAAAATATTCGTACCACACCCTGAAACCCCAAAAGCGCATTGGATGAATATGGCATTGGTTTTATTTCTTTGCTTCTTTGCAGAATCGAAATAGTTGCTCCGATAACGCCAGCAAAAGAACATAGTATTATTTTTTTCATTGACTCGCCCAAGCCTTCTGCATTGTAGTAAACCAGCAGTAATATCAAGCAAGCTATAAAAGAAACAAAAACAGAAATAGACAAATAATTTATTCTTGCAGAATCATTTACTTGTGTTTCAATAAAATCATTAGCTTTGGAAAATATATCTTCTTCATCACATTTTTTGTATGAAGAAAAAGCGTTCGCAATTAACCGGTTAGATTGATGTAATTTATCCCCAGAGAGTGAGTGCTTTGCTTGTTGGGATAAATATGATGCCTCTATAAAAGCTTTATCTAAAAGCTCATCACTTAAAGATGACTCTATTGATAAAAGATTTCCATCTTTCTCGAACAAATAGAAACCTTCACCTGCGAAAAGGACATCCCTTGATTCAAAGTCTGAAACAAACTGCATCGCCTCTTCAAAGCAGTTTAATATTGATGTTTCATCATGCTTTCTAGAGCGAAATGCTGAAAGTAGGGATATAGCCATTTTCGACTTAATATCACTCTTATGAATTTGGCCAAGATAACTTGGGATTTTACTATTCAATTTTTCATATTGTTCTAATGCCGAGTAAGCCCAATCTGGAATGTCTCTATGCTCCCAGCTAAGAGCTCCGTCTTCACAATAAAAAATGATGAAATCTTCTTCACGGCCGACTATATGAGAAATTACTGACCCATCAAGAGATTTACCTCCCTCAGAGTAATTCCATTTGCTCACCTGACCATTTTTGACTTCGACAGAGGTCAAGGGTTCTCTCCTAAGGTTTATAACGCCCGGCTTTGGGGCTGACTTGTTGCTGCGAAGCAGCGAAAAGGCAGTCCCAGCCACGTAGTGGCGACAACAGCCGCTTGTTATGCACTTTTTCGTACAAGGTAGTTGCCGACTGAAGCACATAATCCAACTATAAGTTCGGCTTCTGCTTCTGTTGGCTCACGGCCTTCACGTATATGGCGACCATTTTCTGAAGCGTAACCCCATGCCTTCACAACAGCGTCATCTAGTGGAGGGGGGATCAGGTTATCAACGCGCTTCATGATATGTCCAAGATTCGATTTGGGGTCGCCAACAATTTCTCTCGCAACACATTCAAGAGATGCCATTGCGTGCTGGATAGCGCCCGTGTTGTCTGGGGAAGGCCGACGGGATAGGTCTCTAATTGCTTCATGTAACTCTTTACTTGCCGTTAAATGCCCAGACTCTTCCTCTATCTTTTGAGAGGATTTAACAATTTTCTCAAAGGAATCAGGCCCTCGAAACTCAAACAATCCCTCAACTACTTTCCAGCCAATACCGTTTTCCACCAAATACTCGTTTATTTCTATTTCGACAGCGTCAATATCATAGTCATATGTGTTGAAAGACATCACTTCCAGCAATCGTTCATAAAGATCATATACCTTATACCACTTGCAATTATCGATTAATTCTCTAACTTCATTATCGATATTGGGGTACATACTCCAGTTATTTGGATCAGGTCTTACTCTAAGAACACGACATGTCAAGTCTCTTAATTTATTAGGATCAAACCCATTATCATATGCAAGCTGAACTAAGAAACCGCGAAAACCTTCTGGAGCATCTTCTCGAATAGAAATTTCTGCTTCTGCCACCTCCTGATATCCGAACCGATTCGAAAATGACTTCATTCAATATTTACCTCATTAACTCGGATGCATAACGCCTTTAGCAACGGAAAATTACGGAGCCGAAGGCGGAGTAATTTGTCCGATTGCCTAAACTTGTTATGAGTTTACTCATAGTTGATTTGAATTCCATATGCATTGACTGCACGAGACCTTACCTTTTGTTCGCCTGAACCACTACATGAAATGGTAATTTCGATATCAGAGATCCATGAGTATGTAAGATCATCACAATATCCGGCAAATATCACATAGCCTTTATCTGGGGTGTTCACAGGCCTCCAAGAAAAAACCAGATGTTGTCCATATGGGGCATGAGACCCTTCGCTCATTGACTGTATCTCTGTAATGAGATGGCGACCATCAGGTGATCTTTTGCTTGACGATATATCGTAATCCACTCCATCAAAGAAATAGATCAATGCTCGTAAACTGATATAGCCGATTATCAGCAGAGAAAGAAATCCAATGACTATTTTACTTTTCAATACTCGATGCCTGATGACTAATAACAGCTAATTACTCGTATTTTGCCATTTCATTTAATAGCTCTTCTTTTAAATCGTGTGGTTCAATACACCAAAATGTCCATTCTTTGTTTGGAAACACGGCCACTTTAGCTTGGTCTTGTTCGAGTAGTGGCAACCAGTGATCAAGTAATTCCCCGAGACCTATTTCTGTTGCACTGTGGCCAGGAAAATTTTCATCTGCGATTTTCTGTGCGTATTCAGGATGCGGCCACAATGGAAAGTATTCAAACTCTTCTGGAGCTGCAGGAACGAGCCAGCCCTCATCACTTTTGACACCCCACAGCTGTTCCCAGTCTGCGACCTTACTTACGAAGTGGCCGTATCTATCGAAGCTATCAAGCGCCAAGACTGCGTCGAACTGTTTTTCGTTCATCCTATATGGCACTTAACTCTCCCTGAAACATAACGCTCAGCGCACAGGCGAGGAGCGAAGCGACGAGTCCAGCCCGCTCGCGGGCGATTGTGGCGTGCCTTGTTATAGCTCATACGCTAAAAACGGGAGTCGTTTTCACAAGGCACACCATCACGATCACCGTCCATTTTGGTATTAGGGCAATGGTTAATGAAATACACTGCCTCTGCACGTGAGGTCATTTGACTGCAGTGCTGACGCCCATCGCATGAGAACTGTGGATCTGGGGTATAACGTACGGATTCCACCGCCTGCTCCCGTAATGGCTCAGCATAAACGGGGTTAGGGGTGTTTGTAGACTTTTGGTAGTACTGCCACCCAGCGGCAACAACTAAAGCTAGTAATAACAGCTTTCTCAACGTGAACATCCTTATTTAAATAGAGCTATAACAGCTAAATAGACGTCAATTTGACGTGTTTAAACGCGTCAGTTTGATATATATCCCCGAGGAAGGTTTGGGAAGAAAGGAAGGGTAATACGATGATATGCATACGTTTTCCTTAACGTCTCTTCGATTCCCATCCGGGGAAATGCATCAAATTGATACACTATCCTGACATAGCTCTGGCTCAGAGTTCAACGAAAAAAATCAGGTGTAATTTTTGGGCGAAGTGTTGCGCATCCCTACGACTGTTGAGACGTGCATTCAGGTGTGGTTTCTAGACTAGGTATTGGATCAACACCGCAGCTATTGCGGTAAAGGGCGTGATGGAAGGACTTAGCTGATTGCTGCTCGTCGCCCCGCCAGTTACGTCTACCCACTTTCAAATATCCCCACCTCCAAAACGCAAAAAACCGGCACTAGGCCGGCTCTTGGTTTCACGAGTAGGGACAATTCGTGAAACAACCATCTCAGAAAAAGGGACAATTCCTGAAATTAGCTCTGTGGCACCGCTGCGTAAGCAACGACTTCACACAACATCTCTTCACGTGCCAGACCGGCAACGATCATCGCTGCGCGGTTTGGATACGGTGCTTCGAAGTATTCTGCGTATACCTTGTTGAACACAGGCAACTGAGAACGATCAGTTACGTAGATCAGGACCTGTGTCACATCATCCATGGTCAGCTCAGCGGCTTCGATGGTGTGCTTGAAGTTGTCCATCGTCTGACGTGCCTGAGCTTCGATACCGCCCTCGACTACGTTACCTTCAGCATCGATAGGGATCTGTGCGGTAGACAAAGTGCCGTTAGCGATGATCGCCCATTCCAGTGGCGCTTTAGATGCAAAAAGTTCGGTCTTAACTGCTTTTTTCATAGGAGTGTTCAACGTTTATCTAACAATAAAAAGAAGGAATGAATCACCTATCGCAGCTACCTGCCCCGTCAGGGCGTTTGGCGCAGCTGCGATAGGTTGAGCGTCAGGCGCTGATTACAGGCCCTGCTCTTTTGCCATTTTGTTGGCGATCTGTGGTGCGGTCCAAAGTGATGGCAGCAGTACCAGAGATACCGGTACAGCGGTCACAACAATGAAGGACTGTAGCGCTGAGATACCACCGGAACCGATGGAGATAAGCAGTGCAGCCATCACACCCATCATGATGCCCCAGAACACACGCACACCAGACTGCGGGTGATCGGTACCGGTCATTACCATGGATACCGCGTAGGTCATGGAGTCACCGGTGGTCGCAACAAAGATCGTCGTCAGGATCAGGAACAGTACAGAGATCAGGAAGCCCATCGGCAGCTGTTCAGTGATCGCCAAGAGTGCAGCTGGCAGGTTAAAGCCAGTGAACGGCTCGGAGATAACACCCGGGTTAGCCAGTTCGAATGACAGACCCGCACCACCGACGATAGTGAACCAGAAGCAGGTGATGATCGGTGCAACAACAGAGATCAGCAGGACCATTTCACGGATCGTACGGCCACGGGAGATACGTGCTACGAACATCGCCATCAGCGGGCCGTAACCCAGGAACCAACCCCAGAAGAACACAGTCCACCAGTCCAACCAGCCCGTATTTGCACGGAAGGTAGCCATCGGGATGAACTCTTTAACGTAGATACCGAAAGAGTGCAGGTAACCGTCGATGATGAAGGCGGTTGGGCCAAACACCAGAATGAATGCCATCAGACCCACCGCCAGAATGACGTTGGCACGACTCAGAATCTGGATACCACGGTTAACACCGCTTACAGCAGACAGCGTGTAGATACCGATCAGACCGATAAGAATCGCTACCTGAGTGCCGTAGGTATTCGGGATACCAAACAGTTTTTCCAGACCAAAGCTCACCTGCAGACCCAGGAAACCGATCGGGCCGACCGTACCGGCCACAACCGCCAATACACAGCTGGAATCAACAATTGCACCCAGCGGGCCTTTCATGACGCGGTCACCAAATACTGGGTACAGCAGTGTACGCGGCTTCAGCGGCAGGCCTTTTTCATAGTGCAGGTACATGAAGACGATACCTGTCAGGCTGCCCAGAATCGCCCATGCCAGGAAACCCCAGTGCATGAAGCTCTGTGCCAGTGCGTTATACGCTGCCTGTGCAGTACCGGTTTCAGCACCCTCGCCCGCAAACAACGGCGGCGGAGACGTGAAGTGAGCCATCGGTTCAGCCGCCGCCCAGAACACACCACCACCTGCAAGTAAGGTACACATGATGATGGAGATCCACTGGAAGGTGGTGATCTCAGGTGTTTTGATACCACCCAGAACAACCGCACCGGTGCGGCCAACAGCCAGAAACAGGCCGATAATAAAGGTCAGCAGCAACAGAATCTGCCAGTATGCGCCGAACATCTTCGTCGAAGAGGCGAACGCAGTGTTTACCCAACCGGACACCAGTTCGATGTCGTACAGAGCAAACGCGGCGAACAGCGCGAGCACACCTCCACTGATCAGGAAGACGGGAAGATCCACCCCTGCCAGCAGTGATTTTTTGTCTGGCATCTGCAGCTCCTGATTAGAAGTCGGTGCCTGTGTCGTTGTATTCATATTAGTCTCCTGACGGGGCTCTTATATTTATGATTTCTCAGTCAGAGTGCTTCGGAACCCACACAGCTATCCGGTGCACCAGAGATGCTGTGTGGTTTTCCATTCGAATGTAGTGAGTAGTTCAGGGTTGGATTAGCGCTGTGGCCTCAGTGCTTCATCCAGATAGTTCACCCAGTTCAGGCCCATCACCTTAGCCACATCCTCATCACTGAAACCGCGTGCTTGCAGTCCCGCTGTGATGTTTGGAAAATCCCGGCTGTCACGGAACCATGACAGTGGGCTTGGCCAGTCCGCATTGGACTTGGAACCTTCACCGTAATCTTTCTCTTTCGACCAACGTCCGTTTCGCATCCATTCGAGGACAGACAGTGGCTGGTCCTGACACAGGTCAGTCCCGATGCCGATATGATCTATGCCCATCAGGTCAGCCGTGCTGGCCACCATGTCGCAGAAATCATCCAGCGTGCAATCTGATCCGTTCTTCAGGTGGAACGGATAAAGACTGAAGCCCAACAGGCCGCCAGACTCACCCAATGCCTTCAGCACCGTGTCAGACTTGTTACGTTTCGCCGCGTGGAAGCTGGTAGGATTCGCGTGGGAGATCACAATCGGACGTTCCGACAGCTCAATCGCATCCAGCGTGCTACGTTCGCCGCTGTGGCTCATGTCCACCACCATGCCAACGCGGTTCATCTCTTGAATCACCTGTTTACCGAAGCGGGTAACACCACTGTCTTCCGCTTCGTAACAACCGCAGGCCAGCAGGCTCTGGTTGTTGTAGGTGAGCTGCATGATCATCAGGTTCAGCTCGCGCATCACCTCAACCATGCCGATGTCATCTTCGATCGGCGAGCAGTTCTGCGCGCCGAACATGATGCCTACTTTGCCCAACTCTTTCGCCAGACGGATATCCGCCGTGCTCTTGATTGGCATGATCAGATCGCTGTTGTACTCGAAGTGACGGTTCCACTCCGCAATACGCAGCAAGGTCTCGCGAATCTGCTCGTGGTATACGATGGTGACATGCACCATCGTTACCCCACCTTCGCGCAGCTGTTCGAAGATCTGACGGTTCCAGTTGGAATACTGGAGACCGTCGACAACGATCAGGTCTTTATGCAGATTTTGGTTCATAGGCCTGCTCCGGTTACGCACGGATGTAGGTGGTTTTCACAACGGTGTAGAACTCTTTCGCGTACGTGCCCTGTTCGCGTGGACCGAAGCTGGAATCTTTACGACCGCCAAACGGTACGTGGTAATCAGTACCCGCTGTTGGCAGGTTCACCATTGCACAACCGGTTTTCGCACGACGTTTAAAGTCAGTTGCGTACTTCAGGGATTCTGTGCAGATACCGCCAGTCAGACCGAAGTTGGTGTCGTTCAGAGTCGCCAGTGCTTCTTCGTAGTCTTTAACCTTGATGATGCACGCGATTGGCGCGAACGCTTCTTCACGGTTGATCGTCATATCGTTGGTGGTTTCTGTGAACAGAGCTGGCTGCATGTAGTAGCCTTCTTTCTCTTCGTTCAGCACTTCACCGCCGCAGATCAGGTTGCCGCCTTCTTTCTTAGCCAGCTCCAGATATTCCAGGTTCTGTTCCATCTGACGCGCGTCAGCAACAGCACCGATGTGAACGCCTTCTTTCAGCGGATGACCGACAACCAGTTTCTGCATGCGAGCAACCATCGCTTCAACGAAACGATCATGGATGCCTTCAGTCACGATCAAACGGGAAGATGCAGTACATTTCTGACCGGTACCACCGAATGCACCACCGACAGCGCACTCAACTGCGTTGTCCAGATCCGCATCATCCAGAACGATCAGCGCGTTCTTGCTGCCCATTTCCAGCTGACACTTAACCAGATTCACTGCAGTAGCGGCTGCCACTTTACGACCTGTTTCAAGAGAACCGGTGAATGTCAGTGCGTTGATGTCGCGGGAGTTGATCATCACATCGCCCACCTGAGAGCCAGGGCCCATGACCAGGTTGAACGTGCCAGCAGGCAGACCCTGACGGGAGATGATCTCAGTCAGTGCCCATGCAGATGCAGGGACCTGGTTTGCTGGTTTCCAAACAATCGCGTTACCGAATGCCAGTGCTGGAGCAATTTTCCAAGCGCCGGTTGCAGTCGGGAAGTTCCACGGAGTGATGATGCCAACAACACCAACAGGCTCACGGCGTGTTTCGATTTCAACACCCGGACGTACAGAGTCGGCTGTTTCACCCATCTGACGCAGGACTTCAGCCGCGTAGTAGTGGAAGAACTGACCGGAGCGGTAAGTTTCACCCACGCCTTCAGCCAGTGTTTTACCTTCTTCACGTGCCAGGATTTCACCCAGCTCGTCTTTACGGGCGATCAGCTCGTCACCGATTGCCATCAGCACAGAGTAGCGCTGTTCCAGACCACTCTTCTGCCATTCTTCCTGACCCTGGATGGCAGCAGCAATTGCTGCTTCAGTCTGCGCTTTATCAGCCTGCGCGTAGTGACCAATGACGTCGCTGGTGTCGGCCGGGCTGATGTTTGCCACGGTACCGGAACCTTCTACCCACTCACCTGCGATGTAATTACGAAAAACTGATTCAGACATGTTTACCTCCACAAAGTTGATGGATTCATCTTATGGCGCATGTTTTAATAATAAAAATTAATAAATAATATTTGGCGATAAGGTTTATTTATCACCAGACGTAACAACATGAAATTACGCATATTCAGGAGAGAGTCGCCATGTTGCCTGAACTGAAAATCGCCCAGCTGAGACACTTCGTATGGGTTGCTGAGTTAAAGGGATTTCATGCCGCCGCCGAAAAAGCGCATCGCACCCAGCCTGCTATTTCGTTATCGATTAAGGATCTGGAGAACAAACTGGGGGAATCCCTGTTTGAGAAGCGCAATGCAAAAGCGGCCAATGCGGAGCTGACGCCCTTCGGTAAACACTTTATGCCGCAGGCGAAAGAACTGATCGCCCATCATGATCGCATTGCGCAAGATATGACGTTGATGGCCAATCATAAAACCGGTCACCTGCGTCTGGCGTCAGTACCCTCGATTGCAAGCCGTATGTTGCCGGAGATTCTTTCCAAATTTATCGAGAACGCCCCTGACCTGCATATCAGCTTCTATGACGATAATGCAGGTGCCGTACTCAATATGGTGGAAAACCAGCAGGTGGATTTTGGTATCGCCAGCTTGTGGCACGCGCATGAGCACAGCGACAAAACCTTTACACCGATATGGGAAGATCAGATCGGCGTGGTATGCCGTGTTGATCATCCGTTGGCCCGTCGCAAAACATTGCATTGGGAAACGCTGCGCGAACACCGCCTGATCAGTAACGGTACGTCTCGCCTGTTGCAAGATACCGAAGCGGAACCTTTGCTGGGCGATTCACAGTTCTATATCTCCAACATGATCTCGCTCGTCGCGATGCTGGAAGCGGGTATGGGTATCACCACCCTGCCGTGGTTTGCCTTTCCTGAAGAAAGCACCAAGCTGAAGTTCATCCCGTTGACCTCTCCTAGCGTGATCCGCCAGATCGGTATCGTGCAGATGAGCAACAAGTCGCTCACACCTGCAGCGGATTCGTTGGTGAAGTTTATTTTGGAGCATGCCCAGCAGTCGGAGTAAGTCGATTGATTTGGCCGATAGGTGTTGGGAATCGCGTTGCTCGTCCCAACCTACACAGTCCCAATCTCCGGAGCTCCCGTAGGTTGGGACGAGCGCAGCGATTCCCAACACACACAGTCGACCACCTCACCACATCGTAGGTTGGGACGAGCACAGCGATTCCCAACAACACACCTACACCCTAACCACACCGCCCCAACGCCCCTTAAACCCTTAAATCTCGACACCGCCAATCACCCTTCCAAAATAATCGCTATCCGACCCACTCACCCAAACCGCTCATAACCATAGAAAAAATAATACTTTTCACTACTTTGATAAGGTTCACTTATCACGCGATATAACCTTTTGATTTGTGTGCGGATAAACCTTTGGCCCAAGATAAAACGGTCGCAGGCAATCGGCCAAGGTGGTTGTCGGCGATGGTCATGGGCGTCGAAATGAATGCCTTGATTTGTTAGCACCCGAAAAAGCGTTAATGATTAACCATACGGGTGTGGCTCTCTCTGCAGACAATAATTAAATGCGAAACCAGCAGAGATACAGAGTACGTCGGTTTCCAACACATCTATGCTGCTGCCGGATAAGCAACGCCGGTCCCAAGAAACTATAAAGATGTGTAGCAAAAGAGGATCATAATAATGACAACGCCTGCAGCTATCCAAACCTCGTTGAGGGGTGATAATGCACTGCCACTGCGTCCAGCCAGTCAGGTCATGGATCTGGAACGCCTCGGTGCTCTGCACCAGAGCCGCCTGAGTTTTATGCGTACATTGGTACGCCGTATCATGCGTGAGCGCTGGCAGATTGAGCCTGCTCGTTTCGAGCTGGATAATGATGGCTATGGCACCGTCGTGTATGAGGTGCATGCACCCCACGGCCTGTTCAGCTTTGTATTGTTCTCCGACTATCTGTCACCAGAAGAGCGCAACGACCGCGTAATCGCCACTAAGTGGGATCTCACGATGGCGTTGGTAGAAGGTTCTGTCGACGATATCTATCTGGAAAAACTGCGCCAGAATGTGCCTAAACAGGAAGCTGGTCGCGTTGATGCACGTGTGTTTGTCCTCTCCCGTGCCAACCGCAGTGCGCGTAACTTTGACTACGTTGTTGATCAGCTGTCTCAAGGTGAGCAGCCGGATGTCGAAAAGATTGCCAAGGTCGGTTATCTGTACCGCACCACTGCTGTATACGGCAGCGGCAAACTGGGCATGGCTGACTGGGAAAAAGTCCGTACCAAACATAAAGATTTCGCCCGCCCGTTTGCTGGCGAGATGTTTGTCTGCCTGATGCTGCGTAACTTCAGCCTGACTCAGGCGGAACATATTGCACGTCACAAATCCCCAGAGACTTTCCAGCCGATGGACGCGGATATCAAGCGTTACTTCGGTATCGGTAACTCTACCGGTCTGGGTATGGCGCCGTATCTGGTGAACCACCCGCTGCTGATCAATCAGTGGATCGAGATGCGCGAGTTGGCACTGGCCCGCATCCGTGTACTGGGTAACATCAATAACCGCACCCGTCAGGGACTCGACGAACTGATCGAGCGTTGCGCACTGCATACCGCTGAAACCATCACTGAAGATGAGTGGCAGACCAACAACAATCAGCTGGTACTGAAAGATCTGGACGCGCTCAAAGCGTACATCGACAGCGACTTCAATGACTGGAATGCCCTGCTGAACTGGAGTGAAGAACACTGCTCCGTACAAGGTCAGGAGATGCTGGTTTCCATCATGCTGGAGCTGTATCCAGAGCTGGTTGATGATCTGGAAGAGTATCACTCCGCTGAAGAGTTTTTGGATCTGGACCCGCTGATGCCGTTGCAGACGCTGAAGTCTGTGATCGAAACCCGCTACGACTGGGCTTTGGATATCGATTTTGATGCCGAAGGCGCACGTGAAACCTGCTGGTACCGTTCCGAAGAGAAGATGGAACCGCGTCTGGGCAGCGTGGCGGATGCTGAAGCGAAGAACAAACAGATGGCGCTGGGTGTCGGTTACGCAGTGCGCAAGTGCTACGACCAGCTGAGCGAATACATGCAGGAACACCCGGACCACACCACCGCCCGCTTTATGGTGGCCCGTCCGAAGATGCGCGGTATCGTGCGTCGTATCCAGAGCATGAATCGCTGCATCTACGGTGATATTCAGGCGAACCTGCTGGATCGCAATATCCTGCCGATGCACTTGCTGCGCTGCAAGCTGGCATTCTTTGGTGTGAGCAAGTTTGATCCACGTTCCCGTCTGTGGGTACGTAACACGATGTTCCAGGGCGCACCACTGCTGGAAGATATCGGACAAACTTTTAACGATGACTGGTTCATGCCACTGTCGCCAAAGCAGTAAGGAGAAGCACAATGAATATTTCTATGAATGAACTGAAAGCTGCTCTGCGCCGCTGCTTTGAAGCGACCGGTTACTTCGTGGGTAACTACGAAGATGCCGCCAACATGATTCTGTGGCTGGAAAAACACGGTTTGAACGGTCTGGGTGAACTGCAGCGTGCGCTGCCTTACATCGATCAGGATCGGGAAAAACCACTGGGCAGCGTTGTCTATGAAGACAGCACATCTGCGATCATCGACAGCCACGGTCGCAGTGCACTGAACTGCATCGCTGCGTCGGTTGATCTGGCCCACGCGAAAGCGCTGGAAAGCGGTATCGCCACCGTAACCGTACACAACTGTCATAACCGTATGTTCATCCTGAAAGCCCTGACAGACTGCGGTCGTCGCGGCATCAGCGTGGCAGCATACTGGCAGAACGGCAGCCAGAAAGTGACCGAACACACCGCTGCAATCAAGGCGGGTCAACGCTACCCAAGCTACAGCGAAGCGACTACCAGCCTGGAAACCAGTGAAGTCGATGCGCAAGCACTGACCATTATCTGCAGCTCCCGTGTTGACCTGACCTCGTCCCTGCAGGAGTCTCGTGGCAACAGCGAAGCCCGTTACATCAGCGCTGAGCAGGTTGCGAAGAATAAAGACTTAACCGTTGAACACGGTGTAGAAATTGACGATGAACTCTGGGCAGAGATCAATCGTCTGGGTGCTGGCGTGCTGGTTGAAAACAGCGAAGCTTCCCGCCAAGGCGCCGGTGGCCGTTAAGCCAACGCGTCGATAAGTACCAACAAGCAAGAGTTCCATCTGTGGGGAGGTCCGTAACAACACCAACCCACACCTATCATTTGCGTCCGTTGATTGGATTTCGCCATGCGCCCTCCCTGTGAGGGCGTTTTTTTGCCTGTAATTTCTCCACTTCAATTACGGTGTAGCAAAACCTGTGCGATCAGATGTAGGGCTGCCCTTTAGGCTGCCGGTCGGATAAATCCGACCCTACAGGGTCTTGATCGACTACCTCGTTCCCATGCTCCCGCGTGGGAATGCATACAGCGGCGACATATCACCCAGCCTACTGAAAACGTCCGTATGGGTTCCCACGGAGGACCATGGGAACCAGAAATACAGGGTCTTGATCGATTACCTCGTTCCCACGCTCCCGCGTGGGAATGCATACAACGGCGACATATCACCCGGCCTACCGATGACTTCCGTATGGGTTCCCACGGAGGACCATAGGAACCAGAAATATGGGAACCAGACATTCCGCCACCTCAATTACGGTGTAGCAACACTTGTGCGATCAGATGCAGCGCAGCCCGTTAGGCTGCCGGTCGGATAAATCCGACCCTACAGGGTCTTGATCGACTACCTCGTTCCCACGTGGGAATGCATACAGCGGCGACATACCACCCAGCCTACTGAAAACGTCCGTATGGGTTCCCACGGAGGACCATGGTAACCAGAAGTATGGGAACCAGACATTCCGCCACCTCAATTACGGTGTAACAAAACTTGTGCGATCAGATGTAGGGCAGCGCTTTAGGCTGCCGGTCGGATAAATCCGACCCTACAGGGTCTGATCGACTACCTCGTTCCCATGCTCCCGCGTGGGAATGCATACAGCGGTTATTACCACCCAGCTATCCGATGACTTCCATATGGATTCCCACGGAGGACCGTGGGAACCAGAAACGACCCTGTACCACAGCCTTAACGCGCGCCCCACACACGGCAATACAAACCGGGGCTGCTTCGTTCCCACGCTCCCGCGTGGGAATGCACACAGCGGTTATTACCATTCAGCTAACCATAACTTCCATATGGATTCCCACGGAGGACCGTGGTAACCAGAAGCAACCCCGCGCCACAGCCTCAACGCGACAACCCCACACACCCGGCCGAGGATCATCTCGTTCCCACGCTCCCGCGTGGGAATGCATACAGCGGTTATTACCATTCAGCTAACCGATAACTTCCATATGGATTCCCACGGAGGACCGTGGGAACCAGAAATACACCACACCGAACAGATGCAGCGCAGCCCTTTAGGCTGCCAGTCGGATAAATCCGACCCTACAGGGTCTTGATCAATTCACAGACTCAATACGATGCCGTATATACCTTGCCATACGTTCGAAGCTGTAAAAGGTTGTAAACACGATGTAAATGAAGCTTGCCAAAGGGGTAGGCAACACACTAGGTTTAGGGACAGAGCGCGTACCTCGAGTGCGCTGCATATAATAACAATAACTTCAGGTCGTACGGATCAATATCCGATGAATACAGACTCTAAAATACTAGTGGTCGATGACGAAGCACTGACTCGCGAGTGCCTCAGTAGCTATTTCAAGGAGGAAGGCTATACCGTTTTCACGGCAGATACCGCTGAACAGGCAGAAGCCATTCTCAGCAGCGAAGCGATTGACGTGGTGCTGTTGGATATCCGTTTGCCCGGAAAAGACGGTTTAACCCTGACCCGCGAACTGCGCGTGCATACCGAAGTCGGCATTATTCTGGTCACCGGCCGTCTGGATGAGGTGGATCGCCTGATCGGTCTGGAGTGTGGCGCGGATGACTATGTCACCAAGCCGTTTAATCCCCGTGAGATTCTGGCACGTACCAAAAATCTGGTGCGACGCGTCCGCCATTGCAGTCACGCCAAACCCACCGACTCCCTGCCCCACACCTTTAAATCCTTTGAGCGTTGGAAACTGAATCTGGACCGCCGCCAATTGATTGACGAGCAACAGCAAGCGATACAGCTGACCGAAGGTGAGTTCCAGCTGCTGAATACGCTAATGATCCATGCAGGGCGCGTCATGACCCGTGAAGAGATTCTGGAACAGATTCGCAACCGGGAATGGGTACCGAGCGATCGCACGGTGGATGTGCTGATCGGCCGTCTGCGCCGTAAGCTGGGCGATGATCCCGCCAACCCTAAAACCATCCTCACCGTACACGGGGCCGGATACCTGTTTACCCCCAAACCCGTGGATATGGCATGAGAGGCATTCGGCTGGCAGTGCTCACGCTGCTGGCTTTCGTTTTCATCTACGCCCCTGCCAGCAACGCCCGATCTCTCACCGCCTGCGGCCATCCGTTCTATCCACCCGTATCCTGGGCGCAGGGAGATCAGCTCATCGGGCTGGCACCGGCAGTGACCCGTCAACTGTTTGCTGAGCTGGGTTACCACGTTCAGCTCAGCGCCAACTACAACTGGAAACGTTGCTTGCTGGAAGTGCAGCTGGGTAATGTCGATGTTGTGGTCGCGGCCTATCGCATTCCGAGCCGCGAGCAGTATCTATGGTTCAGTCAGGAACCGGTTATTGCCGACCCCGTCGCACTGTTTGTGAATCGACAGACGCCGATCAGTTTTACAGGGCTGGGCGATCTGCGTAGTAAAACAGCGGGGTTACTGCTGGGAGACAGCTTCGGTGAGCAGTTCGACCGCTTTCTACAGGAAAACACCCGTATCGAGCATGTATCACGCAACCGGCAGAATTTTGAAAAGCTTGCCCGTCGGCGGATCGATTTTATGCCGGTGGGTTTGTTAAGTGGCCGCTTACAGAGCCGGAAAATGGGCTTTCATGAACAGGTGATGCCACTGGACTACCGTGTCAGTATCGAGTTTTATTATCTGGCCGTGGGTCACCAGAGCGACCTGAAAAAGCACCTGCCCTTTATCAATAATCGTCTGCAAGAGATGCATCAGGACGGCACGATCAAACGGCTCACCGATCGCTACAGCCTTAAATATCTCGATGCCCCCGAACATCTCAATCAAAGGTGACTGATCACATATGAAAGGACCAAAAGGACTGCTGCCTAAAATAGCCCGCTATTCCAGCGAACACCCACTGGGATATCGGGTGATGGTGTATGTGTGCGCCTGTAGCTTTCTTTTTATCCTGCTCTCAACCGCATTACAGCTCACGCTCGATTACCGACGCGAGCATAAAGCCATTGATCAACAGATCGAGCTGATCCGCAGCAGTTACCTCGCCAGTCTTGCGAAAAGCCTCTGGGACCTGGATCAGGGCCAGATCGAATTGCAGCTCAAGGGGATTCAGAACCTGCCCGATGTGGCCTATCTGTCACTGGACAGCAAAGACGTGAACATCGAAGGTTTAACCCTTCCCTCACCGGATCACCGCGTGCAGACCCACAGCTTTGAACTGGTGCATAGTACGCAGCAAACACTGCGTACCCTTGGGCGCCTGGATGTCAGTTTTGACCTGCACGCCATCAACACCCGTATTCTCAAGCGTAGTTTTAGTGTTTTCTTAAATCAGACCCTGCTGGTGTTACTGATCGTTTTAGTGATTCTGGTGATCTTTCAGCGCCAGATCACCCGCCACCTAGAAGCGATGGCCAACTACAGCCGTAACATAGGGGCAGGAGAGCTGGAACACAGCCTGCAACTCAGCCGCCAGTCACCGAAAAAACGTGATGAACTGGATCAGCTGGTTACCGCATTGAACGATATGCGTCAGTCGATTCGCCTCGATATCGCCCGCCGCGAACAGCAAGAACAACGGTTGCGCTATAACCGTGACCAGCTGCAAGAGATGGTTGAACGACGGACGTTGAGCCTGCAAACGGCGAAAGAAGCCGCCGAGGAAGCCAGCAACGCTAAGTCACGTTTCCTCTCGACCATGAGCCATGAGATCCGCACCCCAATGAACGGAATGCTGGGGATGATCCAGCTACTGGAAAGCAGCGAGCTGGACGCCAAGCAGCGCGAATATATACGGGTGTTGCACGATTCCACCAATGCCCTGCTGGAAACCTTTAACAACGTGCTGGAATACGGGCGTTTGGTGGAAGGCGCATACAGCGTCAGTCCCACCCGCTTTTCCCTGCATAATTTGCTGCACAACCTCACGACCTTGCTGTCACCGGAAGCAGATCGCAAGAAACTAAATCTGACATTAGATTATGCCGATGATGTAGCCGATCTTTGTCTGGCCGAAGAGAGCAGCCTTCGCCAGATTCTGACCAATCTGCTCGCCAATGCGATTAAATTTACCGATCGGGGAGCCGTCCAGTTGCGCGTGCGCTGTATCGAACAGACAGCCACATGCCAGAAACTACGTTTTGAAATTTCCGACTCCGGCATTGGTATTGAACCGGAGCTACAAGAGCATATTTTTGACCGTTTCACTCAGGCCGACGAGACCATCACCCGCCGTTTTGGTGGTACAGGTTTAGGACTGGCGATCTGCAAAGAGCTGGCTGAACATCAGAGCGGGGAAATCGGCCTCAATAGCCAGCCCGGCAAAGGTAGTACATTCTGGCTTGAGATAGAGCTATCACTGGCAGACTCAGGGCCGTCCATCTCTCAGCCAGTAGCCAACATACAGGGATCAATTACCCCGCAACGTATCCTTCTGGTCGAAGATGTGGAGATCAATCAGCAGGTTGTGCTCGGATTATTGGAAGAGCATCAGCACAAGGTGACAATTGCCGGAGACGGAATCCTCGCACTGGAGTTAGGCCAACAGCAGCGCTTCGATCTGATCCTGATGGATATGCACCTACCGGGGCTGAGCGGCATCGAGGTCAGCCGTCGTCTGACCAATGATCCAGACTGTATCAATCAACACACCCGGATCATTGCGCTGACTGCCAGCGTGAGACCCGAAGATATCCATAACTATCTTGAGGCCGGAATCAGCAGCGTCATCGCCAAGCCAGTACAAAAAGAGCAGCTTTTCGCCGCTATTATGGGGCTATCTCCACTGCCCGACCCTTTACCCCAAACCAGTACCGAGCCAGCCGATGATATGAATAATGTTCCGCTGTTGGATCAGAGTATTGTGGGGGTCCATCTACAGATGCTGGGCGCGGACAAGCTCGCAACGCTGATGAAAGGATTCTGCAACGTATTTGATGAACTCTGGCCCAGCCTGCAGAACAGTATCGCGGCGGGTGATGCCTACGATTGCGGACAGCTGGCCCATAAACTCGCAGGCGCCTGCGATACGATTGGATTTTCCCGAGCCAGCCACGTCCTGCGTAAGTTAGAAGACTTGGCGGATCAGGGCACTCTGCCTGAAGACGCTCTGCTGGAAGAGTTGAGTCACACGATGGACCGTTCGCTGGCATTGGCCCGTGACTGGAAGGCCTGATCGATCATTAACGGTTAACCCGGCCATAGATCGCTACAGGCTGCCCTACCATATACGCCCAGAATTGGTCACCGTAGGAGAAGTGCCACCACTCCTGCGGATAGTTCACAAATCCCACACGCTGCATCACATCCAGCAAGTGTTGGCGGTTATGCTGTGCGTGCTCAGACAACCCCGCGCAGTCACTCTCACACAAGGTTGGCGGCACCCGGCTCCAATCCGCAATCTCCATACCGAAATCCAGCACTGTACCGCGCTCATCCACCAGCTCTACATCCACTGCGGCACCGGTTGAATGTGGCGGCGTATTGATCGTTCCATCTGGCCGACTCGGAGCCGACACTAACTGTGTTGACGTCACATACGCCTGCTGGTCACTCAGATCCGGTTGATCCTGTTTCACCTGAGCCAGATGATTTACAAACAACATCTGTTGCACTGCCGCGCTGCGATACCCTTCATACAACCGTAGATAGATACCCTCGGGTAAAAGCGCCTGCGCTTGAATCAGTCGATCCCTCACACCCTGCCGAACCCAGCAATAATCGGGTTCTGTCTCCGGGCATTCCGGTGGAGGCCCGACTCTCAGATCTGAACACTGGGTAAGGTCCACCAGCGGTTCATGACACTCATTCACCGGTATGGCCTGTATGTCGGGTGATGATGGCGTTAATCCATTCATGGAGTTTTTCTCTACTGTGCAAAAACGAAAAAAACCCTGTGGAGCCCAATCCACAGGGTTTGTGTACGGAGTTACAGCATTACACCATGCATCCGTTATTTTATCTGCCAACCGATCAACCCAAGAACAGCTCCGGCAGAAACAGGGACACTTCAGGCACATAGGTTGTGATAATCAGTGTCGGAATCCATGCAAACAAAATCATGATCAGGGTTGGCTTCAGCATCGCACTCACCCTCACCTGTGTGACCCGAGAACCAAGGTACAGCAACGGTGCAGTCGGTGGTGTGATGTTACCCATACCCAGATTTACACCCACAATGGCCGCAAACTGGATCGGATCGACACCCAACTCAACCACAATCGGGAAGAGCAATGGCGACGCCAGCAATACACCACTGACATCATCCATCAGCATACCGATCAGGATCATCACCACGTTGATCATGATTAGTACAATGATCGGGTTATCAGACACGGAGAAGATCAGATCTTTGGCCAGATCCGGGATGTCTTCAAAAATCAGCAGCCGGCTGACAATCATCACCATAAAGAACATCACCATCACCACACCGGTGGTGGTTGCTGACTGAACCAGCGCTTCTTTAAAGTTAGATTTGTTCAGGCCTTTGTAGATAAAGAAACCCACCGGAATGGCGTATACCACAGCGATACCCGCCGCTTCGGTTGGCGTCATAATACCGCCGTAGATGCCACCCAAGATGATAAAAGGCATCAGCAACGCAGGCAGCGCATAACGGCTCTTTTTCACCACTTCGCCGGTAAAGTTATCGGACTTAGGCAGCACTTTGATGTCTTTGTATTTGCGCAACATCACGTAATTCACAATACACAGCAAAGCAATCAGTATCATTCCGGGTACGATGGTCGCCAAAAAACACTTCAGTACTGATTGGCGTGTAACCCATGCGTAGATAATCTGTATCGCACTGGGGGGAATCAACAGGCCCAACGGCGCTGCATTGGTAATCAGTGCCGCTGACAAACCTTCAGGATAATTGGCCCGGCGCAGCTGCGGCATCATGATACTGCCGATACAGGTCAGCGTTGCCGTTGCACTGCCTGCAATGGAACCGAATATGGCACTGGCACCGACCGCAGAATAGGCAATACCGCCTTTAAATCGGCCGACAAACAGCTCTGCCAGTTCTACCAGCGGTTGCGCAATTTTGCCGCGTTCCATGATTGTACCCGCCATGATAAACAGCGGGATCGCCAGTAACACCAGCACATTCATGCGCCAGTGACCGGAGGTGAGGAAACCTGCCGGGTCATGATCACCGGTCAGAGACATGTAGATCAGCGCCAAACCAAAAGCAAAAGGTACCGGAATACCAATAACCAGGGCGACACAGATCACGAGAAGGGTCAGTAAAATCAACATCAGAAATACTCGTCGAATGTTCGCTTAGATATGAGGCGGCGCTTCGTCCGACTCCCACTCTTCACTCGGTCCGTCACGCAGGCCACTGTAAAGATGCAGAGCGGTGTAAAAGGTCATCAGTACGAAACCGAGGAAAATACCCAGTTTTGGAATAAAGAACGGAAGTTCCAAACCCGTTGTACGCTGCCAGTCGGGATAGGCGCTAATCTCTTCCTCCAGCATTAACCAGCCCCAATACGTCAGCACGCAACCAATTAGTGTCTCAAGCAAGATCGTAAAATTGACCACGATCCATTTAGTACGAACGCTATCAATGACGGATAAAAGAAAGTCAGCCTTAACATGGGTATTTTCATAACTACCCATCGCACCGCCCAGAAAATAGACCCAGAAGGCGATCATTAAGACCCACTCTTCATAAGCAAAAAGATCAGCTTCAAACCAGTAACGTAAGATAACGACAAAGAAAAACACAAATGCCATAACCAAACTGGCTGCCGCCAAAAAATACTCTTTAAGGCGAAGCAGAACATTAACCAGACGATGTAGCGGATGCGGAATATTTAAATGCATACTGCAACACTCGTTTATTATTCTTAGAAGACGAGCAGATACCTTCCGTGAAGAAACTGAATGATATTGCTCGTATAAAAAAGGCTCTGTGCCGACGACCGACACAGAGCAATGCAGGGCCGTTAGTTCAGATCAGCAGTAATCTGCTGCAACACGTCTTTACCCAGACGGTCTTCCAGCTTCGGCCAGGTTACATTACGGATCTCTTGGGCGATGGCGCCACGTTCCGCATCGGAGATCGGCAGGATAGCCACACCAAACTCTTCCAGTTTTTTCAGGTTGGCTGCGTCGTTTTGACGGCTCCAGTCCACAAACTTCGCGGCAGCTTTAGCAAACACCTCAGACACCACTTTACGCTGCTCTTCGTTGAGCTTTTTCTCCCAGGTTTTCTTGCTCGCGTAGTACGCGTAGTTTTCAACAAAAGCGTTGTACGGTACGTAGTTTTTGATCGCTTCTTTAAACGTGGTGTAGGTCGCTTCCGGCGTTGCGCCGATCATGCCGTCAACCACACCCTGCTGGATCGCCGGGAATGCATCACCCCAGTCTATGGTAGTGGTGTTGTACCCCATGTCCTGAGTTGCCAATTTTGCAGACTGTGCGCTCCAAACGCGGATGTTCTGGCCTTTAGCGCCGGTATCTTTGTAGTTATCCGGCGTAGAGGATGACATCACACCGATAAAACCTTCCGCCGTAACACCCAGCAGCTTCAGACCGATCTTATCCATGCGCTGATCGAAGATGCTGTAGAAGTTAGAGCCAGGGCTAAACACCTTCTCCATCTCGTCATAGTTGGATACCAGATACGGCAGAGAGTTGATCTCAAGCACCGGGTCCTTATGGCTGTAGACGAAGGAGTGAACGATATCGATGCTGCCACGCACGGCTTCACCTAGCAGCTGCTCACCTGAACCCAGCTGACCGGCTGGATACAGCTTGATTTTCAGATCAACACCCGCACCTTCCAACTCTTTTTTGATATCGCGCAGTACTTCGGATGCGTACTGATCAGGAGCATGCTGACTGGCGATACGCAGCACAGTTGCCGCTTCCGCAGAGGTGGTTGCGAGCGCACCCATCACCAGGCTGGATGCGAGAATAGATTTGAGGCAGAAACGGGTTTTCGTAGTTTTCATTATTTTCTCCGGATCTTTCGTACTGAAGGTTTTTATATTTATGTACAAAGCAGATGACTGCACTCGAATACCGTGCAACCCATCGACACTTATTTTTATACACCCATAAAAAACCTATTTACAGCCACCCTAAATTCGAAAAACAGGATATGAAATATTTTCACAACCCGGTTTGTAAACGGCTTATTACATGCCTCTAAAGAAACCCACCTCTCCAACCGAATTTTAATTTTATAAACTTACAAAACCTGTTCTATGTAAACATTATAAAACCAAATAACTTTGATTTATTAATGACCATTTACATCTTTAAACATCTTTTTACATATAGAGGTTTACGACAGATGGGCTTATTACTCAACGCATAAACAATCTGCTATAACAGATAAAAATAATAATTATCCAAATTGCACAAAGGTGGGAGCCATGACCTGTATAAAAGATAAACGCCATTTCAGTTCATTGATGCGCGATACCAACAGTCCGTTTCTGGCAAACGAAGATGCTCCGCTCAACACCACGACGGTGGGGTTTGTCTTACAGGAACACTTTTCGATGATGGCGTTTACCGCAGCGGTCGATGCACTGATTACCGCCAACCTCGTGCGTACCACCCCCCTCTTTAGCTATCAGACACTGGCGGTGGATAGCTCCCCCGTGACCAGTGATCTGGGGATCGGTATTGCCGCACAAGATACCATTCGTGACTTTACAAACGGTCGACACAAACTGCCCAATATTCTGGTGGTGTGTGGCGGGTATCGCTGCTCCACGGAGCAACAACCTCATCTGAGCCAGTTTCTGAAAGATGCCCAGCGACATAATGTGACGATTGGCAGCTTATGGAACGGTGCCATAGCGTTGGCCCATGCGGGATTATTGGACGATCAGGAATGTGCGTTGCATCCCGACAACCATGCCTTTATGCAGGAGCATTTCCCCCGGGTCAGGGTTTCAGATCAGGTCATTGTGAGTGATCAGGCACGTCTGACCAGTGCGGGACCGGCAAGTGCATTGGAGATGATGCTCAGCATGATCGGGCAGACTCAGGGGACAGAGGTGGTTCGTGCAATTCGCGAGATCCTGAGCTGTGATCAGACCTCTGAAAACAGCAATACCTGCTTAAGCCGTATCGGTGATGACCCCTGTCTGCCGCAGAATTTGCGCGACATTATGGAACTCATGGCCGCGAATATTGAAGAACCCATGAGTATGGAAGAGCTGAGTGCCATTATTGGCATCTCTCGTCGTCAGTTGGAAAGATTATTCCAGAACCACTTAGACACCTCGCCCAGCCGATATTACCTTGAACTGCGCCTCACCCATGCGCGTCGCTTACTGATGCAGAGTAATGAACCTGTGACCAACATTGCACTGGCCTGTGGTTTCGTTACGTCCAGTCATTTCAGCAATTGCTTCAAGGACTACTTTGGCCTGTCACCGAGCCATGCACGGGATAAGTTTAAAAGTGCATAGCCGAACAGCAGACCCGGCCCAACACTCAAAATTACGAAGGCACCGCTCAGGGTGCCTTCCGGTCGAAGCACAAATCAACCACAGGTCTTACGAAGGTTTCTGCGCCTTACTTTCAACCTTTGCTGCATCGCCTTCGTTCAGAGCTTTCTTAAAACCTTTAAAAGCGCCACCCAGATCGCCGCCAGCCCCTCTTAGCTTTTTAGTACCGAATAGTACGACCACAATGACCAGAACAATTGCGATCTGCCAGAGACTAATTCCACCAAGACCCATAGGTTTACTCCTACCGAATTAAAGTATTACGCCTGTTTGAGTTCAGGACTGACGAACTAATCTAACAACGATTACTTCAGTGGTACAACCATGACCGGAATATCCGATGCTTGTAGTACCTTCTGCGCGGTTGAACCCACCAGCAGTTTGCTCAGTGACGAGTGTGTGCGAGTGCCCATGACTATCAGATCCGCACCGATCTCTCCTGCCACCTGCATAATCACATCATGCGGTGCACCTGCCTCAATGCGGTTATGTGGTGTGCCATGAGGGAGCGTGATGCCTTCGAGCTCTTCACTGATCGCTACATCAATTCGCTCAATCATTTTATCCTTCAGCGCCTCAACGCCCTTATCACGCAACGACTCCAGGACGTCCTCTGAGAGGTAGCTTTCGATCATTGTCTCAGTCGAGCGGTTCATGGGTTCCATCACATGCAGATACGTAATCTCAGCGCCATGATTAACCGCTTCACTCACCGCCTTAAGAAAAGCCGGACGAGATGCCTTCCCCATATCGGATGCGTACAAAATGTGTTTGACCTCGGGCAGCATACATTCACCTCATATTGACGTTTTTCTGAACAGAACCCGATCGCTATCTCCTCCTTTCCAAGACAACGTTGCGTACTCCTAGCAGGGGTTCCCCAACTGCTCTGTACAACAATAGATCACACACAAATAACATTTTCAACTATATTTGATTCTCCAAGTATCGTTTAATGCATTTTTAGATTCTTTTATATGATTCTAAACGGGAACAGCAAGACATATGAAAATAACAATAAATCAGCGCATCGGCGCGGGCTTCGGCTTGCTCGTCATTCTCATGCTGTTCATGAGTTTCAGCTCCTATCAGGGCATCAAACAACTCAATGAACAGATGACTCGATCAGGTGAACAGATCACCCCCATGCTCGTCACCAGCGGAGCGATGGGTGTTGCGTTGCTCTCCGCGAACAAAACACTGATGCAATATCTTGCATCCGATAATCCCAAACAGATAACCACTCACAACACGATTTTTAAGGAACAGCAGGCCAGATATGATCAACGCCGATCCGATCTGGAAACGCTATCCAGCCCCTTCCCTGAGATCAGCGACGATCTCGCCTTATCAAACAAAGATGGCGACGCGTTTCTGAAAGGTTCACAGGAAATTCGTAACCTCCACCTGCAGTTCGTCAAAACTGCGCCCGGCTTTTTGATCAAGCTTGAGGGTGTAAAACAACTCCTCAGTGTCTTTGCAACCGAGCTGGATGACGTTGCCAATTACGGTGATGACCACCGCGAAATTTCAGCCGCCACGACGCTTTCGGCAAGGCTTGCGACCGTCACTGAAACTCTGGGGATGCTACGGGATACAAAAGACGCAACGGACCTGCGCTCCCAGATACATATGATTACTGGCGATATGGAGGGAATAGCCGAGCGGATCAGTAGCCTGGCAAAAACTCACCCCAAAACAGCCTCCGGCTTTGAGAACCGTTTCAATGAGATCAAAGCATTTCTCGACGGTGATAACGGCCTGCTTGATCTTGCCACCCTTCAGCTTAAGCGCACTCAGGACATTGATCAGCTACTCACTACACTCGCCCGCTCAATCAACGCCGCGACCGGTAAAATCAACCAATTGATGGCGAAGGTTGAACAACTCAGCCGCGCAGAACAAACACAGGCCGGCTCCTCAGCTAACTCCGCGCAAACAACCAATATCATCATCGGTCTGGTCTCGATCCTTATCGCAACGTTGATCGGTATTTCGGTTTACAAGAGCATCCGGACACCGCTACAGGAAATCATGAAGATGCTCAGTCTGATGGCTGAGGGTGATATGAGCCATCGAATCAAAGTCTCTCGGCAGGATGAATTTGGCGAGCTGTCCAACTGGATCAATCAATTAGCTGAACGATTGAGCAGCACCATCAGCGAGATATGTCGTGGTTCAGGGCAAGTCGCACAATCAATTGGCGGCACCGCCGAGCTGAGTCAGAAAACCCGCAACAACATGGAACGTCAAAGCGACCAGACCGCTATCGTCGTCAGCTCGATGGATGAGATGCTGGACTGCGTTCAACAAGTGGCTCAAAGTGCAGAATTGGCTCAGAACGCCATTATCAAAATGGACCAAAACGCCCATCGTAATCATCAATCGATGGACGACAATATCCGCATGGTTCAGCAACTCGCCGCAGATATTGGCAATGCCACTCAGGTAGTGAATCAGCTCCATGGCTGTTCAGACTCCATTGGGCACATTCTTGAAGTAATCAGTGGGATCGCTGAGCAAACCAATCTGTTGGCGCTGAATGCCGCCATCGAAGCGGCCCGTGCGGGCGATCATGGACGGGGGTTTGCGGTGGTGGCCGATGAAGTACGTTCACTCGCCGCCAGTACTCAAAATGCCACGTCGGATATTCAGGAGATCATCGAACGTCTGCAACAAGGCGCATCAGAAGCGGTCACCATCATGAATCACAGTTCCGGTGAAGTGAAGAAAAGCATGGATAACATAGAACGTTCTGGCAATGACCTGACCGATATGGTCGAGCATCTGGCTTCTATCCGCGCCATGAGTGAACAGATCGCTACTGCCGCCGAAGAGCAAAGTTATACCTGCACTGAAATATCCACCAGCGTGCAGAAGATTGCCAAAATGTCAGAAGAGTGCTCAGGCGACGCGGATCGTATCGCTAACGAAAGCGAAGGAATGATCTCACTGGCCGAGCAGCAGCAACAGTTAGTTGGGCAGTTTAAACTGGGATGTTGATGACGCCCCTTTCTACAGGACCGCTGCAACCAATCGTGTTGCAGTGTCTTTCGCTTTAAGCGCCGCATTGCAATCACCCTGCACGTAGGCCAGCGTGATCGCCCCCTCTTTCAACAGGCAAAGATCATCAGTCAGTCTTGAACCCAGTGAAGACGCCATGCCAAGCGCCTCGAACTGTTCGCGCAACAGCATCGCCACATTGATCTTATGGCGCGTGCATTGTAGGTGGATAGGATGATCAGGCGCACTGTATTCACCGCTGACGTTGATAAAGAAGCAACCGTGAAATGGCCGCAGTGCATCTACCCGATCATTGAACCAGTCATCCAGCGCATCAAATAGAGCATCGATTTTATCCGTCACAGACGTCGCCGCATCAAGGCTGCCTTGAAGCCAGTGACAAAAGCGCTGATCGCGATACTCCAGCACCGCCAATACCAGCTCATCTTTACCTGCAAAATGGTGATAAAGGGTTTTCTTGGCCACACCCGATTCAGATAGGATTTCGTTGATACCCACCGCATGAACACCTTTTTGGTAGAAAAGCTCAAACGCAGTAGTGATCAGATGAAGTCGTTTCGCAGACATAAGACTCAAGGTTCCCGATAAGAAAAATGATATTGACACAGGTAGACTGACCTGTCTACCATGCACAAAAGTAGACAAGTCGGTCTACCTCTTTCCACACCCTAAAAACCGGGACTTCAGGAGATACGCTATGTCTGCGTTGTTAAATAAACTTAAAGGCGATGGAGCAGCTCTGCCGCCAAAGCACCCGCTAAAGAACATCCTTCTGGCTGGAATGGGTGGTTTTATTGCTATTGCGGTGATCGCAGGTATCGCAGATAACCTTCAGGCAGCACTGGTACTTGGCTCCTTCGGTGCCTCATGTGTGCTGGTCTTTGGTTTTTCGGACGCGCCGTTTTCTCAACCAAGAAACGTTGTCGCCGGACACTTTTTGAGTTCATTGGTTGGATTAGTTTTCCTGACACTCTGCGGCCCTACGTGGTGGTCTGTCGCACTGGCTGTAGGTACGGCAATTGCCCTAATGATGGCGACACGGACCGTTCACCCTCCGGCGGGTTCTAACCCCGTGATTGTGTTTTTGACTCAACCTGCGTGGGATTTTCTGCTGTTTCCCACACTTGTAGGGGCCGTACTGCTTGTCGCCGTTGCGCTGATATACAACAACGTGAGTCGGCAGGCGAATTATCCGAAGTATTGGTAATACGGAGAGGTTAAATTTAGCCTGAAAGGGTGTGACACGAGGGTGTTTCTGGTTCCCATGGTCCTCCGTGGGAACCCATACGGAAGTCATCGGTAGGCTGGGTGGTATGTCGTAGTGGTATGCGTTCCCACGCGGGAGCATGGGAACGAGGTAAGGCGCACTCTGGAAACTCTGGTTCCCACGGTCCTCCGTGGGAACCCATACACAGCGATTTATTCCTTAATTATCTCCCGAACATCAAGAGAAAAGAAAATGCTACGTAAAATCATCAGTGTAATAGGCGTAATTAATAACCAGGGCCTCCCCTTGCCAGAACAAGAAAGCCGACTGGTAGACCCTCAGACCAGAAGGGAGTACTGGAAAATAACCCCCTGCCAAATCCAATTTCCGCTAACTAATAACAGACGTTTTGTCCGTCCTGTTCTTACGAAAATTTTTAGCCTGTTCAAAGATCTCTTTATACACTTCATCCTTGGTAACAGGTGGATATCCATGCTTAGCCAGCAACATAATAAGTCCTACTTTCAACTCGGCCTTAATATCCTCGCGCTCGCTCCAGTCGGTGTATTTGGCTTTATCATCGACGGTTAGTTTTACGTCTTTGGCCAATGCAATCAGCTTTTCCTCGGGGTAACTGAAGTCATATTTAATGGCGAGGGTTTTCAGGATGTCGTAAAAGGCTTTCTCTTCAAAATCTATACCCAACGCTTCAAAGGAGCTCATCTCCTCCCGCAGCGCGTTATAAAGCTTGATGATCTCGTCTGAGAAATCTTCCAGCACATCGCTGACCAGCACATCATCTTCTTTACGCTCATTGTATTTGTCTACCAGCGCTCTGAAACGTTTGGTGAACTCAATACCCTGTGAGCGATTGGTCTGGCTGAACTGGCCGATGGCCTTCGCCAACATCTGCTGTAGCAATTTGATCTTGGTATTGGGCAGTTTAATCTTTTCGATCTTCGCCAGATAATCATCATCAAAGATATCGATCTCCGACTCGTCATCACTGCCCAGTTTAAAGATCTCCTGCACACCATCACTTTTCAGTGCATCTTCGATCATTGCACGCACTTTGGCGTTCATCTGTGCAGTATCCGGAGCATCACCTTTGGTCAGTTTAAAAACGATAGAGCGCACGGCCAGATAGAAGTGCACTAAGTCTCGCTCTTGTTGGCTTAAACTCTCATTACCACAGCAGATGTCATACGCGGCTTTCAGGCGTTTCACCAGCGCCATAAAGCGCTTCTCCTGCTTATCGGTGATCATGGCGTATTCTGCTGCCATATTGAGGCAGTTCAGCTGTGCGAGTGGTTCACCCCTCAGGTACGGCTGCATATCAAAGCGGTGGAACATCCGGTTAAGCAGATCCAGATGATCCTTCACCGCGATCACTGACTGCTTAATATCTTCAAAGTTAGTTTCTTCCGACTTGGAGTACTGCGCCAGCGCCTTATTCATCTGTGACTTGATGCTGATGTAATCCACCACCAGCCCTTTCTCTTTCCCTTCGAACTTACGGTTTACACGGGAGATCGTCTGAATGAGATTGTGCCGCTGCACAGGTTTGTCGATATAGATCGTATCCAGAAACGGCACATCAAAGCCGGTGAGCCACATATCCACGACGATAGCGATTTTGAAATTGGACTTGGGGTTCTTAAACTGACGGTCCAGTTCTTTGCGGTAATCTTTAGTGCCCAGTAGGTCCCACAGCGCTTTGCTGTCATCTTTGCCACGGGTCATGACCATTTTGACTTGTTCCGACGGCTTGATCTCTTTGCGTTCTTTGTCGGTCAGGGTGATACCTTCATCACAGGCTTTCACTTCAAACCACGCCGGACGCAGCGCTCTAATTTCTTTATAAAGGTCATACGCAATGGGGCGGGCGCTGCTGACAAAGATCGCTTTACCTTTGACGGTCGAACCTTCAGCCACCCGTTTGTCATAGTGCTTCACAAAATCAGCCGCCAGCGCTCGAATACGATCCTCGTCCCCCAGAATCGTGTTCATACTGAGTACGGCTTTTTTACTCTCTTCGATCTGATAGTCGTTCGAACCATCTTCAGCGCACTGCTTGTAGTACGCCTCAATATCATCGAGCTTACTGTTATCCAGCGTAACTCTGGCTGCACGGCCTTCATAGACGATACGCACCGTAATCTCATCATGGACGGATTCCGTCATCGTATAGGCATCCACCACTTCTCCGAATACATCCAGAGTGGCGTCAATCGGGGTGCCGGTGAAGCCCACAAATGTCGCCCCAGGCAGCGAGTCGTGCAGGTACTTGGCAAAACCGTAGGTACGCTTAACACCCTTCTCGGTCACCCGAACCTTTTGGTCCAGATTGACCTGACTGCGGTGCGCCTCATCGGAGATACAGATCACATTGTTGCGATCTGTAAGCAGCTCGGTATCTTCGGTAAACTTATGGATAGTGGTGAGGAAAACCCCGCCGCTGTTACGCCCTTTCAACAACGCTCGCAACTGGTCGCGGCTCTCCACACTGATCACGTTCTGATCCCCGATGTATTCTTTGGCATTGGTGAACTGCGCTGAGAGCTGATCATCCAGATCGGTACGGTCAGTGATTAATACAAGGGTCGGGCTTTCAAAATCCACGCTCTTCATCAGTAAGCGGCAGAGGAACTGCATGGTATAACTCTTGCCGCAGCCGGTCGCACCAAAGTAAGTACCACCTTTACCGTCGCCGTGCGGTTTTTTGTGCGCCAGAATATTCCGGTAGAGCTTGTTCGCCGCGTAATACTGGGGATAGCGGCAGACAATTTTCACCTCGTGTTTGGAACTGTCTGGGAAATAGATAAAGTGGCGGATCACATCGCGCAGGCGGTCACGATCAAACAGGCCGTTGATCATTGTATGTAAGGAATTGATGCCGTCTTTCTCGACCGATTCATCGCCCGTCACTTTACGCCAGGCGTAGAAGAACTCGTAAGGTGCAAAGATAGAGCCCATCTTATTGTTCACACCATCACTGATGACGCAGAGGGCGTTGTACACAAACAGTTGCGGAATCGCACGGCGATAACGGGTGGCTAACTGCACGTAGGCATCATGGATGGTCGCTTCTTCCCGGATAGCGCTCTTAAACTCGAACACCACCAGCGGCAACCCGTTGAGATAGAGTATTCCATCCGGGATACGCTTCTCACCGGCCTCGGATGAAGCAACACCCTCGATCTCCAACTGAGTGACCATCCGGTAGATATTCTGATCCACCATGTAACCTGCCGATGTTTCTGCCGCCATTGGCAATGCTTCGTCCATAGACTGAATAGACTGGGCAAATGCCTGCTTGGTACCCCGGTAGTCCACCAGCTGGATATAGAGGTCTTTCTGGTTGCGGTCTTCACGCTTGAGTAGAAAGCCGTCCGACAACCACTTCATAAACTGCTTGTTACTGTCGTAAAGGTCACTGGCAGGCAAGGTATCCAGCATCCGCACCACCGACTCAATTTCGCCGGGGGTGATCCCTTCTCCGGCATAGCGTTTGGCCAGATAGCTGCTCAGATCATCTTTTATTAATACCTGATCTAAAGAACGCACCAATTCCCCACCTGGCTGATGGGTGTAACCCTGCTCGCCCAGCAGTTGGATAATCGCCTGTTCCAGTTTGGCTTCGGTGAACTTCATATCCCTGATTCCCTGTTAAAATGAGCTTACGGCTTGCCCTTGCCCGTGGTTTTAGATTTGAGCTGTTTCGTCTGTTCGATGAGTGCGTCAAAATCACTTTTCTGCTCAGCTAAGGCCTCACGTCGCCGCATTTCAAACTGATCAAACTCAGCCTCTGCCAGCTGTTTCGCCACCGCAGCAGAGACATTCCCGGCATTCTGCAAGACATCGTGTTCGTTAAATTCCAAAAAGACATCTAATTTATCGGCCCAACTTTGCATCGTCATCGGGCTCTGTTTGGCGGCCTGATTCTCAGCATAATCCAGATACATGGTCACAATCCGGTTCAACCCGGTCATCTCGTCCTGCGTCAGGTAATTTTTCGCAACGCTGACATCTTTTTTATGCACCCGACTGCCCGACCAACTGGTTAGCCCCATATTGGGCTGGGTGTTATCGGCCCGTGCCTGAATCAGTTCTGCTGTGGTATGGCCATGAATCGCCCAATGCAGTTTGTTCTGCACCGAGGCAAAGAACTGCTGGCTTAGCTCTGCGTTTTTGTTGTAATCCGCCGCCGTTACATAGATATCGGTGATCTTCTGATAGAAACGCCGTTCCGATGCCCGGATATCGCGGATACGCGCCAGCAGCTCATCAAAGTAATCAGCACTGAGGTCGCGACCCGGATTTTTCAGGCGCTCGTCATCCATGGCGAAGCCTTTGATCAGGTACGCTTTCAGTACCCGTGTCGCCCACTGACGGAACTGCACACCTCGGTTGGAACGCACCCGATACCCCACCGCCAGTACCGCTTCCAGATTGTAGTGATCCAGCAGCCGCTCCACGTCCCGCGTGCCTTCGCGGGCAACTGTCCGGAATTTCCGGATCGTTGAATCAGGCTCTAGCTCACCTTCATCGTAGATATTAACCAGATGCTCGCTAATGGTTTTGGGCGACTTTTCATACAGCTCAGCGATCTGTCGCTGCGTCAGCCACAGGGTATCGTCCACTAACTTCAGCTGCAGGCGGATCGAACCATCTTCCGAGGTAAAGATCTCCATGGGCAGGGTTGACAGGGTCATTGTGATCTCCTGCTATGTGATCGCAGTTGCGTGGAGGCCTGTTCCGGTTTGGCATTAATGGATTTCATCCTGATATCCTTTTTAGCTCAGTGCTTCAGCGATCAGTTTTTCGGCTTCGGGGATCTGGAGTTCGCCGGAGATTAGTTTGGGTAGCAATAAATCACGTAGCTCTTGCAATCGAATTGCTTCACTGTCCAATTTCCCCATTTTTTCTAGGTACTTAGTACATAAAGAATCAAAGCATGCTTGTACGGTCTCGTTACCCCAACATACAAACTGATCGCCAAAATCACCTTTCCTAAAAAACTCTCTAGCGCTTCCTGAGGCCAACCCAAGAGATCTCTCAGTAACAAGATCAACAACGTACTTCACAAATGACTGCGAAACTATGTTCTGATTTTTCGTACGAAAACACCACATATTCTGGTTACGCAAAGCGGGAAGTGAATGAGGATAAATAATCGCTCTATTCCCCACACTCGCTCCAACCATAACCAAATGGTAGTCAAATGCGCTGCACAGGTATTTTTCGTGGCTGGTTAAGAATATTTCAGGGAGATTCACATCATCTTCTAACCTTTTCACTTTATTAGCATCGAAGTTTTTCGTCCTAAGAACAAAAGTCCCCTCATCAGCATAATCTTTACTTTTAAAGGCAAAGCCATTCAAGATGGAAACCCTACTGCTAAGGCAATCAATCTCCCACTCCTTCGGAATCCACCCCATCTCTTCTGTGAATTCAAATTCGCTTGGGAAGAGTGAACGGATATCATCAGGCAGGGCTGGAACTTCAGCCTCTCCCTTTTCTGCCGTTGCACGCAGCTGTTTACGCTGCTCGGCTCTGACGGCCAACGCTTCAGGAATCGGGTTGCCCGCATCCAGTGCGTTATCAATCACCGGATCAAAATCCACAAACCAGCTTTTAAACAGGGCTTGCGCCATCTGTTCGAGGGTTTCATTCATTTGGCAATTGAGTTCGATTTTATTTTCTAAACTGCCAAGAAATTCTCCAATAGCTTTCTGTTCACATAGCTCTGCTGGGAACTTAATTTGATAAGGGTACACAGCATTTCTATTTAACGATTTTTGAGCACTGCCTGAATTGAATTGGTCGAAATCAATCCCTTGAAGGTAGTAATAAATAAATCGCTCATCATTACCTTTAAAATCTTTAACATAAAGGCAGGTGTTCAACGGCCAGTAGTCCTTCTGCGTATAATTAACCACGCCCATCGAGTTCCCACTTCGTCCTATAACAACTCCCGGCCCTTTGATTTTCACTTCATCATGAAACCCGGTTAGGCCAGATGACCCCATAATAGGAACGACACCCTCATTGCGATCCTGCGATGGCAAATCATGCCCTCTTTGCAACGTAACTATGTCGCCAATAGTGGTATCAATCCATTTAGTCCCCATAACCCAACACCCCCAAATTCTTCCGAATCGCCTTATCCAGCTTTGCCGCTTCGTCCATCTGTTGATAGAGGGTTTGGCTCAGTTCAGCCATCTTGGTTTCAAACGGGATACCGTCATCTTCAATCTCAGCGGCACCGACATAGCGGCCCGGTGTCAGAACAAAGTCGTTGGCTTCGATCTCATCAAAGGTGGCAGACTTGCAGAATCCAGCCTTGTCTTCGTACTCCCCATTCCCCGCTTCGCCACGCCATACATGGTAGGTCCGGGTGATCTCGGCAAGGTCTTCCGTGGTCAGCTCTTTATGGGTACGGCTGATCATGGTGCCCATATTGCGGGCATCAATAAACAAGGTCTGGTTAATACGGCGGCGAAAGCCACGCTCAGAATCGGCGTTTTTATTCTTGGTCAGGAACCAGAGGCAGACCGGAATCTGGGTGGTGTAGAACAACTGCCCCGGCAGCGCGATCATGCAATCCACCAGATCGTTTTCAACCATCTGCTTGCGGATATCACCTTCGCCGCTGGTATTGGAGGACATAGAGCCGTTGGCCAGCACAAAACCGGCGGTGCCGTTTTCGCTTAGCTTGGCGATCATATGCAGAATCCAGGCGTAGTTGGCGTTGCCGGTGGGTGGCACCGGGTACCCGGCCCAGCGTGGGTCGTCCACCAGCTCGTCCGTGGCACGCCACTGCTTCTGATTAAACGGCGGGTTGGCCATGATGTAATCGGCTTTCAGATCCGGGTGCTGGTCTTTAAAGAAGGAATCACCGGCCACATCACCCAGATTGCCCGCAATACCGCGGATCGCCAGATTCATCTTGGCCAGTTTATAGGTGGTACCGGTGTACTCCTGACCGTAGATGGAGATGTCTTTCTGGTTACCGTTGTGACTGTTGATGAATTTGATCGACTGCACAAACATGCCGCCAGAACCGCAGCAGGGGTCATAAATCTTGCCTTTATACGGCTCGATCATCTCGGCAATCAGTGTTACCACCGATTTAGGCGTATAGAACTCGCCTCCGCCTTTACCTTCATTGGCCGCAAATTTGCCAAGGAAGTATTCATACACACGACCCACCAGATCCTGCTCGGTCATATGGCATTCGTCAGCGAGGGTCTGGATATTGTTGATGGTGTCGATCAGTGCCGCCAGTTTGGCAACATCCAGCCCCAAACGGGAGAAGTAGTTATCCGGCAATGCGCCTCGCAACGCCGGGTTGTTCTTCTCGACCGTATGCAGCGCGGTATCGATCTTAACGGCCACATCATCTTGCTTGGCGTGTTTGAGAATGTAATTCCAGCGCGATTCTTCCGGCAGGTAGAATACGTTTTCCATGGTGTAGAACTCCACCATATCCACGTAATCACCCTGCCCCTCATCAATCATCGCCTGACGACGGGTTTCGAACTTGTCGCTGATAAATTTGAGGAAGATAAGGCTCAATACAATGTGCTTGTATTCGGAGGACTCAACGCTGCCACGCAGTTTGTTAGCGGAATCCCACAGGGTTTCTTCGAAGCCTTTCTGGTTTTTAGCCTGCTTCTTTGCCGGTGCTTTTGCCATGAAGTAATACTTAACCTTGATGAATACAGTGGATGAAGCCGTTTAGAGTAATAATAGATACAGATGAAACGGGCATTATATCGGGGATGGCCACGCAGCAGCTCCTTGTCGCGTAGATAAAATAATCATTCAATCAATTATCGATAAGACGGTAAGGATACACCAATCGCTTAGCGGGTTCATACGGATCAAATACGCATATCCTCTACAATCAGAGCTATTCGTTTTCCAATCGAACACCCATTATCTATATTGTGAAGCAGGGACCGTAGCACTGAGGATCGTAGTACTGAACACTATATTTCAGACGGATGACGTAGATTGCCACATTGATAGAGCGTAGGACGACAACAATGAGTAACTTGCTGAAATCATTGCAGAACGATATGACGGCGCTGAAAAATGCGGACCTTGTTAACGAAACAACCATGCGTGAGTTAAACGCGGCGTGTCTGACTGAGGTGACACCGCTGTCTGCTGCCGAGATCAAGCGTATTCGCGCTGAAAGCCATGTCAGTCAGAGCGTGTTTGCCAAGTATCTAAATATGTCCACGGAGAGTGTTCAGAAATGGGAACGGGGTGAAAAACAGCCTTCGGGGGCCGCCTTGAAGCTACTCATTTTGGTCAAGGAGAAAGGTTTGGATGCTATTGCCTGAGCGGTTCAGGCTTCAATATGCGCTCCCACGCGGGAGCATGGGAACGAGGTAGATCTAGGCACACTCCGGTTCCCACGGTCTTACTGTGGGAACCCATACAGCATATGCCAATTGCTGCGGTGTATTGGGTATCGCGTTGCTCAACCCAACCTACAAAGAGCCATCAATAAAATCATTCAGAGTGGTGCGGTACCTTAGAACCTCATAGTGGATAAAGCGCTTATAGTTTAAAGCGCCTCACCATCGTGTTTAACGTCTCGGCAAGGGAGTGAAGGTCTTTCGCGTAATGATTGCTTTTCTCCACCTGCTCACCAATAGATACAGAGGCCATATCGACATTGGACATGTTACGGTTGATCTCTTCGGTCACCTGACTTTGCTCCGAAGAAGCAACAGCGATCTGCTGACTCATGTCTTTGATAAGGTGCACATGGCTTTGAATCTCATCCAGCGATCCTTTCGCTTCATCCACCTTCTCAACACTCTGCAACGAGTATTGTTGGCTGTTCTTCATAATCGCGGACACCTGACTGCTGCCTGATTGCAGCTGCTCTATCACTGCTTGAATCTCACTGGTTGCAACTTGTGTTCGCTGTGCGAGCAGCCGGACTTCATCAGCGACTACCGCAAATCCGCGACCACTTTCCCCTGCCCTCGCCGCTTCAATCGCAGCATTCAGCGCAAGTAAGTTTGTCTGTTCTGCGATCGACTGAATGGTCACAATGATTTTGCTGATGTCGTCGCTTTGTTTGGCCAGGTCATCCATATCGGAAGACGCTGCCTTGACCTCACTGGCTAACTTATTGATCGAGTTCACGGCTTCAATAACCGTCGTTTTGCTGGATTGAACCGACGCAAAGGTCTTATCTGCTTCAGAGGATGCGTTCGCTGCACTGCCTGCCACTTCTGTTGAGGAGTTATTCATCTCCTCCACCGCAGACACAGTCATGTTCAGTTCGCTTTGTTGTTGCTGCATGCTAGTGTGGCTTACTTCAGCAGAGCGATAACTCTTCTCAGCCGTTTCAGATAGTAGAACGCTGGTGCTTTCAATCTCGCTGATGATGTTGTGCATCTGATCAAGAAACTGGTTCAGGCACGCGGCCATTTCACCAATTTCATCTTTAGATTTCACAGCCAGCCTTGCCGTTAAATCACCGTCACCTTCAGCAAGATCTTTGAGCATATCCACGGTATAACGGATAGGCTTCAATACGCGCCCAATAACCCATGCGATACTCAGTACGGCGATGATCGCGCCTAATAAACCGAACAGCACATTGTTCTGATTCAGGCTGTCGATACTTTTTGAAATAATGGCTGTCAGTTGATCGACAGAACCACTAATAACGGTGTCAGGCAGTGCAATTAAGATCGACCAACCGGTCGGTTTATCATTAATTATGATTGGCGATATGGCATAAACCTGATGCTCATAGATCACCACTTTCGGCTCATTGTTTGCGGTCTTTCTTAATTGATTCCAATTGGAAAACTCGTCACCTTCTAACGTTTTTCCCAGCAAGTTTGAGCGCCCGGTAAAGCCAGAGACAATGCCATTCTGACTGACGATCGCCATAGAGCCCTGCCCACCAAAAAAGTCTTTATTCTGGTTTTCGATAAACTTTTGAATAAATTCCAGACCGATATCAACACCTACAATGCCCTGGAATTGTCCCGATTCAACAACCGGTGATGTGATACTCGCCAACAGCACATCTTTGCCATTAATCGGATAGGTATAGGGATCTGTAATGCAGGTGACTTTGCGGTCTTTAGGGCACAGATAATATTCTCCCGCCCGGATGCCGTTTTTATCCCGGCTGGCATTTTCATAATCGACCAGAGCTTCCCACACGACCCCCGTATCAGACCGTGCCACATAAGAGATAAAGCGCCCGGACTGATCACTCGCGGTTAATTTATCATTGATAAAGTCCCGATCTCTGCCGTCATAAGCGTTAGGTTCGTATGCTCCGTAGATGCCCAGAAATTGTGGATTTGCATCTAAAACACTGGCCAGAATCTCGATGCTGTTTTTACGTAGCAGAGGTGACGATTGATGCAATGCTCGATATTGGTGAAGGGACGCAGCCAAAGACTCGGATACTAACTGAGTTGCTTTCAGCTGTTTTGCAATTTCTGAAGCCTGATATTTTGCTGAGCTTTGTATTCGCCCCAATACCGACTCTGAGAATAAGGAAGATGACTGATCCGCCATATTTTTCTTGGTCGAATCAAGCTCGAAAAAACTAAGAAGGGTCAGCACTGTCACGATGATAATAGTTGTCGTGCCAGCTATCGCACTAATTTTGAATTGCAATGAGTTCATAAAGCCTCTTTTTCATCCATAAAAACATTACGACTCCGAGTCCACTTAGAAACAACATCAAGCGGCGATTCTCTAGATGCTAAGTCTAAATAACCCTCTCATATTCATTTATTAATGGCCAACAGTTTTGATGCCTTCACTGTATTGCTACTAAGTCATGGTATAAATCACTCAGATATCCCTAGCCCGGTAGCACAAGATCCAGTAATAGCGAGCCCTAAAAGCACGAATATGGAGATTAAAAAGGCCGACCTTCAAACAGATAACATCCCGCTTGTACGCCCGTTAACTGCGATGAATCTGAGGGTGACATCCTGAGATATGAGACAACATGTTGTGGCCAGAACCATGGCCTTGCAGACCCCCTATTAAAACAACGGGGATTGGGAAAGAATTCTGGGTATTATTGATACAGATGCTCAGATTTCAGCATCCATACCCACGCGGTACATTGAAGTGAGATAGAGGATCAGACTTTAGCTTCCACGGAACTCCGTAGGCACTCATACAGCATATGCCAACTGCTACGATGAGCAGAAATATAGAGATGATACCCAATAGACGTCTTAGTGTTGGGTATCGCTTTGCTCAACCCTATCTACAAACGGCCCAAGCTCACCGGATCGGTATACCCAACGCCCTTCTACCATCGTCGCCAACGGCTTGATCGAGGCGATTTTTCGACGATCGACACTCAGGTAATCCTGATTCAATATCAGCAGATCGGCACGTTTGCCCACCTCCAATGAACCGATCTGATCCTCCATAAACGCCAGTTTGGCATTGTTGATGGTATGGGCAATCAATGCCTGACGCCGGTCTACGTTCTGCTCGGATATCTGCGTACCATCAATCATCTGCCCGTTCACGGCCCACCATAACGTGCGAAACGGGTTGTAGATCGAAACCACCGGACTGTCAGAACCCAACCCCCAAAGCACACCTTTGTCACTCAAGGTTTTCATCGGTGTCATCTGCTGCGCAGCCGCACCAAATCTCGCCTGAAAGCGATAGCCAATCAGCACCGGCCGACTGTGAATGGCAAACAGGACACCCAGAGCCTTTGCGCGCTCAATCGTATCGGGCTTGACGCCGTCGACGTGCGCAAACGTCCAACGCAACGGAGCCAACGGGTACTCTTTGTTTATCTCTTCAAAGGCATCCAGATGCTGATTAATCGATGTGTCATGCACCGCATGCAGATGCAATGGCAAACCCTGTTTCGCCAGCTCGCGGGCATTCGCCAGAAACTCAGCTTTCACTTGCTCACTGCTACGAGCCGCTCGCCCGGCGCTATCTTGCACCGACAGCATTAGCTGCTCACCCACTGCCACCGGGCGGAAAAATGCACTGCCACGGTTAAAGGTGACACCCTCAAGACGGGCCAAATCGGGACTCAGATCTTCTTTACCCCAAGGAATAACCTGTTTCATATAAAACAGCCGGATGGGCATCTCGCCCCGCGAATCGAGACGCTCAAACGGCTCGTAAAGGCGATCATGGGTATCAAACCCACCCGCATCAACCACCGTCGTGAGTCCCGCGCGCGCCAAGTCTTTCAGTGCCTGACGGCTATGCGCCAATTGCTCCTGCCCACGCAGTTCAGCGATCTTCTGTTCGATAAGAAATTGGGCGCGCTTGGTCACCGGCCCTTCGGGTAAACCTTTTCCGTCGAGCAGCAGTCCCGGCATTTGTGGCGGATTCGTGGCATCAACTCCGATATGCCTCATGGCTTGGCTATTGGCATAGCCCCAGTCGAAAAGGTGTTGCAGGTAAACAGGATTATTCGGGGCAGCCTTATCCAGATCCACACGCAGGAAACCGGCCTTCGGCCGTCCTGAAAACTGACGTTCGACAAAGCCCCCACTGGCGATCAGCCATTGTCCGGGCTTCGCCTTTGCGGCGATATCGGCAATACGCTGGAGAGCTTGTCGGTAGTCGAGTACCCCTTCGAGACGGATCTGCTGTTGCCAATTCTGGGCGGCCCGCACCAGATGCATGTGGTTGTCGATCAAACCGGGAATGACCGTCCGCCCTTCGAGATCAATCACTTCTGTGCTCTCGGTGATATGACTGGTGATGTCAGACTCATCACCGATGGCAACGATCCTGCCACCATCAATAGCCAGCGCACTCGCCTGTCCAAACTCAGCATCCACTTTCAGGATATGACCGTTTTTCAGCACCAGTTCTGCGCTTTGTAGTGAACCACTAAATAACAGAAGTAGCGCACAGGTTTGCTGTTTCATAGGGGACTCTCCTATCCAAGGTTTGCCGCAGGCTAAAAGACAATCGTGATAGTGAGAACATATTCATGATCACTTGTTCCACTATAGGCCCACTTCCCTCTTTGCGGACATGTTTTTCGGAGCTTCACTCTGATAACAACCCTTAGCTCCGCACCACATCAGCCTTGAGGAACGGTTCAATATGGCTAATTGCCAGCGTCACATAATGCTCTTTCTCACCACCCGGCAGCTTGCAGCACAACACAGTATCGCCCTAGCCTCAGCATCTCGGGTATATGTAGAACTGGAGAACATAGGGCTTGATGACCATCCTCACCTGCCTCTGGGTTGAGGCTGGCGCTTGGGTCAGTTGAGTTGGAGGAGTTGGAGGAGTTGGAGAGAGCGTTGGGTACTGTAAAACGGGTAATTGATGATTACGCGTACGAAGAGAACTCAACGCTTACAAAAGACAGAGGCCTCGTTTACAGGCTCGCCGTCACGGTCACTTCTACCAGCAAAGTTTCACGCGCCATCAAGGCCTGAACACAAGTGCGGGCTGGGGCACAACCGTCTGGAAGCCATGCATTCCAAAGCTCATTAAAGGCACCAATATCTTTAGTCTCCTTCACATGAATCAACGCAGACAGAATCTTACTTTTGTCCGTGCCAGCTTCCTCCAGATGATCGTCAATTCGCGCCAATACCGACTTGGTTTGACCAACGATATCTTCGTTCGCATCAAGAGCGACCTGTCCACACAGGTATACCGTATCGTTATGAACGACTATACGGCTGACCTTTTCATTAGTACGTTTACGGATGATATCCATGATTTGTGTCTCATTGTCCGAACCCCTATAACGTTATCGTTACAGGGCTAAGATTTTAGGGGAAGGTTGGAGTCTGTAACCCAACTATAGAAAGGTAACCGCAACAAATCCTTACAAGGCGCCGATAAAGGTTACTTCAACCGGAACCGCCTCATTCGCCATCGTGGATTGTACACACGTATGTGCAGGTGCACAGCCTCCCGACAACCATGCGTTTCAAAGCGTGTTGAGGGACACTACATCCTTGTTGTCTTTAACGTGAACCAGGGCGGAAGCCGCTTACTCCTATTGGTGCCCACCTCTGCCAGATCACTGATACCGGCATGCAGCGGTGCTGAATGGAGCATCCGATCTGCTTTACAAAGTACTGAGTGAACGATCTGGTCATATCAGAACGGTTATCGGTTGTACCAGCTTGCCAATGGGTGCTGCTGTTGATATCTCTGCGATTGTTGAGGTTATATAACGCTGCTCCAAGCATCGATACTCGCAGGCCCGTGCACAGTCTAGATAACTACAACAGACGCAAATCCCAAGCGCTCTTTTAATGTTGTGGTTAGCAATGATCTGGCATAAAAAAACCCAGCTGAGTAAGCTGGGTTTTGTATTCATAAAGCTCAATAAACGCTCTGGTCATACTGCTTACTTAGCAGTCCGGGCCGCACGCGCCGCGTGAAGTTTCTTGTAACTCTCAATCAGGCGCAGGTGTTTATCAAGGCCTTCCAGCTGCATATTGGTTGGAGTCAGACCGTAGAACTTCACGTCTCCGTTAAGGGAATCAACCACGTTTGCCATCACCTCTTCACCAAACATACGGCTCAGATTGTGGTGGTAGTCTTCCAGTTCCAACTCTTCGTCCAGCGCAATCTCCAGCACCGCGTTGACTGCCCGGTAGAACAGACCACGTTCAACGGTGTTATCGTTAAACTGCAAGAAGGTTTCCACCAGCTCGATCGCTTCTTCAAACTGCTGCAGCGCTAGGTGGATCAGTATCTTCAGTTCCAGCACAGTGAGCTGGCCCCAGACGGTGTTTTCATCAAACTCAACACCGATCAGGGTGCGGATAAAGGTGTAGTTGTCTTCACCGCTCTCTTCCAGACGCTCGACCAGATCCACCAGCTGCTCATCACCCAATGAGTGGATAGTGAGGATGTCTTCACGGAACTGAAGTGCCTTGTTGGTGTTATCCCAGACCAGATCTTCAACCGGGTACACTTCTGAATATCCCGGCACTAAGATACGGCAGGCAGACGCACCAAAATCATCGAAGGTAGCCACGTACACTTCTTTGCCCAGCTCGTTCAGGATATCCATAAGCGCGGCATTTTCTTCTTCGTTGGTGCCGGAGAAATCCCACTCACAGAACTCGAAATCATGCTTGGCGCTGAAGAAACGCCAGGAGATAACCCCTGTTGAATCGATAAAGTGTTCAACGAAGTTGTTCGGCTCAGTCACCGCCAGACTGTTAAATGTCGGTGGCGGTACGTCGTTCAAACCTTCAAAGCTTCGGCCCTGCAACAGCTCGGTCAGGCTGCGCTCAAGCGCCACTTCAAAGCTTGGGTGCGCACCAAATGAAGCAAATACACCGCCCGTTCTTGGGTTCATCAAGGTGACGCACATGACCGGAAACAAACCACCCAGAGATGCGTCTTTTACGACAACCGGGAAGCCTTGCTCTTCCAACCCTTTGATACCTGCAACGATACTCGGGTATTTATTCAATACTTCCTGCGGTACATCAGGCAGAACCAGTTCTTCTTCGATGATCTGGCGTTTCACTGCCCGCTCAAAGATTTCTGACAGACACTGCACTTTGGCTTCATAAATATTATTACCGGCACTCATACCGTTACTTAGAAACAGGTTTTCCAAGAGGTTGGACGGGAAGTACACGGTTTGCTGATCGGATTGACGTACGTAAGGCAGTGCACAGATGCCCCGCTCTACATTGCCAGAGTTGGTATCGATCAGGTTGGAGCCACGCAACTCATTTTCTGGATCGTAAATTTCACGGCAGTAGTCATCCATCAGCCCGTCTGGAATCGCATCATCTGCCGTCAGTTTGAACCACTGCTCATTGGGATAATGAACGAAGTCACTGTTCGCTATCTCTTCACCGAAGAACTGATCGTTGTAGAAGAAGTTGCAGCTCGCGCGCTCAATAAACTCACCCAACGCAGAACACAATGCACTCTCTTTAGATGCACCTTTACCGTTGGTAAAACACATTGGAGAGGCTGCATCACGAATATGCAAAGACCATACATTCGGGACGATATTGCGCCATGAGGAGATCTCGATTTTCATGCCCAGCTCTTCGAGCATCCCAGTCATGTTGGCAATGGTTTCTTCCAACGGCAGATCTTTGCCCAGAATCATGGTGTGCGCTTCGCCTGCTGGCATGCCCATCGCCATGATCGACGCATCTTCGTCCAGGCTATCAACATTTTCGATCTTAAATTCCGGCCCCTCTTGCACCACTTTCTTGACGGTGCAACGATCGATAGCACGCAGAATACCTTGCCGGTCTTTATCAGAGATACTCTCCGGCAGTTCTACCTGAATCTGGAAGATCTGGTTGTAGCGGTTCTCAGGATCGACAATGTTGTTTTGCGAGATATGGATATCATCCGTAGGAATATCACGCGCTTTGCAGTACACCTTTACAAAGTAAGCCGCACACATCGCGGACGATGCCAGAAAGTAATCAAACGGACTTGGCGCAGAGCCGTCACCTTTGTAACGGATTGGCTGGTCGGCAATGACAGTGTAGTCATCAAACTTCGCTTCAAGTCTGAGGTTGTCTAGAAAATTTACTTTGATTTCCATTTAGATATTCTTTCCGAAATCGTTAGGTGCAAATAGATATTGAGTTTAGCCAGCACAACCGGACTTCATGTTTCGTCCTATCGAAGGCTGTAGCAGCGTATTTCAAACGCAGTCAATCTGACCACGCAGGCCGCATTAATTGGCGGGCATTTTACCATGTTCGTAGAAATTAAAACGAAGACAATCTTGAAGCTCCTGGCCACGAAGTCTGAGCTTACTCACAACACCCACATGACCTGAATTTTTATAACCTTTCCATTGTTCGTCATACGTTTTCAGCATGTAAACCTCATCCAAATTGGTGAATGTTTCTACTAAACGAGGCGCTTGCCCGCGACCAGCGTAGTCCATTTCCCTCTCTCACGGACTTAGCCCTCTGGTATAGCCACGCATCGTGAAAATCATAGTTGGCTCCAGAGGATGAAGTCTGTTGGCGCACAAAACTGACCTACAACCTGCTATATCCTTAGCCGTACCAGACAGGGAGACACGTGGAATAACGCTAACTGCACCTAGTAATGGGGAGATGATCTATGAACACACAGCAAAGGCCATCAGTCCCGAAAGCCCTGCTGAACAAATGGCAGCACATCGTCGATTTGCTAGCTCAGTTAAGTCACACCCGCGCTGTTTTGATTACGCGTGTCAGACAGGACGATATATGCCTGTTGCTGGGCAACCGTAGCGAGGATAATCCGTTTCAAAAAAAGGGTTATAACAAACGATGCAGTGATATGTATTGTGACCACGTAATCCGTAGCCAAAAACCACTTCTGGTGGAAGATGCCACTCAATCTAGCGCTTGGCAAAACGCCCCCCAAATCGAATGTGACATGACCTTCTACCTAGGCTTTCCTCTACGATGGCCGGATGGCGAACCCTTCGGAACCATTTGCCTCATGGATCAGAAGCAGGAAAACAACGCCCTGCAATATCGCCCCCTTATTGAAGAGTTCCAAGCGCTGATCAACAATGACCTGATGCTGTTACAAGATTTGGAATCGCACCATCAACAGCAGATACATCTTGAAAAGACCCTGGAACAAAAGAGCCAAGAGATTGCAGCACAATCAACCGATCTAGATGAGATCAATACAGCGCTGAGGGTGTTGTTGCGGCAACGGGAATACGATAGAAAAGAGATGCAGTCCGAAGCCAGCGAGGAACTCCGTCGCATAGTACTCCCTCACTTAGACGAACTCGAACAAAGCCCTCTAAATACCGTCCAGCAAAACTGTCTGGAACGACTTCGTCATCAGCTGACCGTAAAAACAGATAATCAGGCGATCAGCACGACGTTGTTAAGCCCTACCGAACAGAAGATTGCCCGTTACATCCAGCAGGACAAATCCAGCAAAGAGATCGCAGACCAGATGCACCTAGCAAAGTGCACGGTCGACTTTCACCGGCAGAACATCCGCAAAAAACTCGGGATTAAAAGCGCATCGGTGAATCTAAAAAGCTACCTGATGTCTTTAGTTTGACGCGACGCACCTATTCCTACCTCATATTTTCCCCGTACATAACCCGTATGTTCATACTCCACTTCGCTCTTTAGACTTTTCCAAGTGATCGCTTAACGTCGCTCTTCGTACGTAGCGCTCAGCTAGTCCTACGTTCACGACGTAAGGCTAGCTATAAATCCTTTTTATCCCGCTTGGAACTGTAAAAATGATAAAAATAATATGCTCCCAATCTACAAAGCTGGCCTGCCTATTAGCACTTTTGACTGCCTCTGTACTCAATACAACCTACGCCGAGGATTTACCCTCACCGGCTAAGTTCAATACTGACAATGAGCTGATACTCCCCCTGAACTACCGCGAATGGGTTCAGGTCGGATCAAATGTATCCCCCAATGAACTCAACAACGGCAAAGCGCCCTTCAATGAGATGCGAACAATCTACATGGATCGCGGCGCTTTCCAGCATTGGAAAAAGACAGGTAAGTTCCGCAAAGGAACCCTGCTACTGAAAGAGGTTATGAGTGCCGAGCGTTACAAAGGGTTGACCGGCTCTGGCTACGCTGCCGGTGATGTCGTTGCCGTGGCGGGAATGCTGAAGGATTCAGAGAAGTTCGCCAATGAACCTGGTAACTGGGGCTTCTTCCGTTACCCAAAACTGGATAACAGTGAACTGTTCCAAAAGACGAGTAAGCAGTTCCCGACTGGAAAATGCTCTGGTTGCCATGTCTCAGGAGCTCAGGATGATATGGTATTTACCCAGCATTATCCCGTGCTGACTGATTCAAAAGGTACTGGACGAGTAGCAGTCCCCGTCGAGTAAAGGAGAAGCTAAAAACCCCTATCCGGGCTTCACCGAAGTCTAACCCTAAAGCCGCAACGACCAACATGGTCACCGCGGCTTTAGATTCAATAAATCAGCGCAGCACCCTATCTTCAAGCCAGAGACAACGCATTGAAATGTAAGGGCTTTTAAACCAACCCAAACATTCTTTATGCATCAGTCATTATCTCGCATCGATATTGAATACTGATCTGAATTAAGCCCTGATAACCTCTCATCACTATTTGATTGTTCTAAATCTGATAAGACGATTGATTCATTGTCAGGGCAGAATATGTGCTCAGATTCAGAGCACTCAACCTTTTTGGAACCTTGGCATCTGCTTGCCTCCACCATGCCCAATCAGCAATAGCATTCAAATCATCACAGATACGCCATCAAATATTCTAAGGAACCTGCGAATAAGTCCCAGACCCTCTCAGCGGACAGTCAATCGGCTGAGTGCGCGAAAGGCTGCGCCGCGAAATGACAAGTGCTTTCCAAGCAGCCTGACAAAGCCAGAAACTGCGTTGGAAAGCACTCCTATGACGGTGAACCCGCAAATACTACCTTAAACTTAAGTACTCAAGCTGATTAGAGCAGATCAGGTATGTAGTAAAACATCAAATAAACCGCGAGCAATACCGCTACCCAGACGACCATGGTTTCGGTTGGCCAAAGCCTTGCGAAGTAGCCCTTTGGTTTACCTGCTTCTGCATCATATGAATTTTGGACCATCTGCTTGATTGAAATGGCTACAGACTTTTCAAAGCTGGCATAAGCACCATAAGTTGTGCTCGCAACCCTTTTCACAACAGCCGGCGCAAGCTTACGGTACAACCAGTCCGCATCGAGATTCGTCGATGGCAGCTCTGGCGGATACATATTTCGCAGGTTCAGCCATACAAAGGCCAGCGCTGAGAAGAACAGTAACTGCAACTGGGTTAATACGTGAGTAACATCATAAGGCTGATAGTTATGCTCCCATGGTAACAGGGCATAAACCGTCTGAGCCGGGAAAGTACCCAGTACAACACATGCAATTGCCGCTAACGTCATAGCAATCAGCATATTCTTAGGCGGTTCAGTGGTACGAATACCCGAATCGTGCGCAAAGAAAGCAAAGTATGGGATCTTGATGCCTGCGTGGTGGAATACACCTGCAGCAGCAAACAACAACAACAGCCAGACAATATCATAGCCTTCAGAAACCGCTGCAGCCATGATCATCGACTTGGATACGAAACCGCTGAACAGAGGGAAAGCTGAGATAGAGGCCGCACCGACAATACAGAGCACGGTGGTTTTGGGCATACTTTTATATAAGCCACCCAGCTCAGAGCCGTTGATTTTGCCGGTCATGTGCAATACCGAGCCCATGGTCATCATCAGCAGGCCTTTAAAGATAACGTCATTAAAGGCGTGAGCTACAGCACCATTCAGGGCAAGAGCAGTACCTATACCAATACCCACGATCATAAAGCCGATCTGGTTGATCAGACTATAGGCAAGTACCCGTCGCAGGTCGTTTTCGATTACTGCAAAGAAGATTGGGAAACAGGCCATAGTAACGCCGATCCAGACCAGGATCTCCTCACCGGGAAAGCCCCGTGCAAAGGCGTACACCGCTACCTTGGTAGTGAATGAAGCCAGGAAAATTGTACCGCTCGGGGTCGCCTCAGGATAAGAATCAGTTAGCCAGTTATGCATAAACGGGAATGCACACTTGATACCGAAGGCAAAGAAAATCAACCAGGCACCAAGCTGAGCCACACCTTCATTTTGCAAACCGATCTGAGTAAACAGCAGACTGTTATTTACCCGGGCAAAGATCAACAGGCCTGCCAGCAATAACACGCCTGATAGCACCTGAATGATCAGATAACGAACGCCGGAAGAGTATGCACGATCCGTACGACGAGCCCAGATCAGGAATACTGAGGTCAGTGCCAGCAGTTCCCAGAAGATAAACAGGGTAAGCAGGTCACCAGCAAACACGGCCCCCACTGCACTTGCTGCGTAAGCCAGGCCAGCCACATGCTGTACGGTATCTTTAACATGCAGCGCATAGATTACAGCAATAAGCGAGGCCAGATGGAAAAGGTAACCAAACATCAGACTGAGTTTGTCTACTTTTACCGGCTCCAGGGCATAACCCATAAACTCAAGGGACCAGAACACGCCATGGTCCATCCCCATCAGGTTAATGGCACCCAGGATCGGTGCAGCAATCATTATCAGATTGCGCAACCAGCCTCGCAGCAAAATCGCCGCCAGAGCAGCCAGCAGTAAAGGAAGAAACGGTATAACACTATTCATCGTAGTAATCTTCCCCACGCATCAGGAACTTACGCATCTCTGTAGCTATAAGCACCAGAACAACACAACCAATAAAACCATAGATGGCATAAAATGCCGGGATATTTTCCCAGTCATGGTAGATGTGTCGGTGCACGATAAAATCAACCAGGACTAACAGGCCACAGATAACATAGAAAACTTTTAACATTTTCTTAACGTTCTCTGGCTTATCAAACCAGCCATCTGAATCATGATTATCAGACATCTACCCCTCCCCCATATTCGTTGAAACTGCCATATCGGTTGAGACTCCTGGAATCAGGTTAATGAGCTCGACCAGCGGCTGAAGATAGAAAAACAGTGCCAGGCAACCAAAAGAAGTAATCGTCAGCGCAATCAGAATCGGTAACGGCGCTTCCTTAGTTTGTGACCAGGACCATGGCTCGGCACCTTCAACAGGTTTGCTGAAGAAAGCCCTGATAGGAATAGGTAACAGGTAAGCAATGTTCAACAGGGAACTTATCATCAGCACTGCCACTATGATGAGTTTATCCGTCTCTAACGCACCAATGGCCAGATACCATTTACTCCAGGTGCCTGCCATAGGTGGTAAGCCGATAATACTGATAGCACCAATAGCAAACGCTGCGAAAGTAATCGGCATTTTGCGACCCAGACCCACCATATCGCTGATGTTTTTCTTATGACTGGCGACCATAATGGCACCGGCACAGAAGAACAGCGTAATCTTACCAACCGCATGGGTAGCGATATGCAGGGCAGCACCGGCACTGGCGATTGACGATGCAAGCAGTGCACCTACCACGATATAACTGAGCTGACTCACTGTTGAATACGCCAGCCGGGCCTTCAGGTTATCCTTGGTCATAGCGATACAGGAGGACAACAGTATTGTCGCCGCACCGATATACAGCATGAGATCGGTTGTCGCCAGATCCTTAAGACCTTCAATACCGAAGATATAGATAACAATCTTCAGAATACTAAATACACCGGCTTTTACGACCGCAACGGCGTGCAGCAAGGCACTGACCGGAGTCGGTGCAACCATCGCTGCAGGTAGCCAGCGATGGAAAGGCATAATAGCCGCTTTACCTACGCCGTAGCAGAACAGAACCAGCAGAACACTGAGAACCACTTTATTATGTGAATCATCAAAAATACCGCCAGCACGGAAATCCAGTGTTCCGGTCAGAGCATAGGTACCAAGCACCGCGAATAGCAGGAACGCAATTGAGGTGCTCAGCAGAATACCCAGGTAGACCCGCCCACCCTGCTTCGCTGCATCGTTGCCCGCGTGAGTTACCAAAGGGTAAGTGGAGAGGGTCAGTACCTCATAGAAAATAAACAGCGTCAGCAGGTTTCCTGAGAAGCAGATACCCATAACAGAACTGATCGCCAAAGCAAAACAGCAGAAGAAACGGGTCTGGTTATCTTCGTTGTGACCCCGCATATAGCCGATGGCGTATATGCTGGTGATAATCCAGAGAAAACTGGCCACCAGCGCGAACAGTACACCTAAAGGTTCAACAACGAAGTTGATGCCTAGTCCCGGGAAAATATCGACCACATCCAACCGGAGCGGTACTCCCTGGAAAGTGTAATCGGTAATTGCCAGAACAATAGTAAACAGTATTGCTGCTGTGATCAGTGTCACTGCTTCACGCAGGTTAGGTATCTTACCTGTCGCTATTACAAGCAGCGCACCAACAAAAGGAACACAGATAGACAGTGTAATTAACTGAGCAGGTTCCAGTGCTTGCCAGAGATTCATGAAGAAACCTCCTGCGAATTACCTTCTACCATATTGTTTTCTAAAATATTGTTAGTTTGAAAAAGCCATTCTGAAGCGCTATTAGCCGCTTCGGTTGTCAGACTGGTATCAACACCGAAATAGATATTGGCGATAACAAGTACCCACATAGGCACCAGCATCAGCCATGAAATTTCTTTAATATTTTCTGAACTACGTGATTCCGGTAGTTTTTGAAAATAGGCCGCCTCAAGGATCCGGCCGATATAGACAATCGCAAACAGTGAACCGATCAATACCAACGCGGCTACAGTCCAATTACCCTGTTCCAGGGCTGCTGTAACCAGATACCATTTACTGACAAAGCCTGCAGTCAGGGGCACACCAATAATACTCAGGCCCGCGATGGTAAACGCCGCCATGGTCAGAGGCATTTTCCTGCCCAGCCCGGCAAAGGCTTTGATATCGACAGAACCGACGCGATAAAACACTGCCCCGACAGCCATAAACAAGGCACCCTTCATCAGCGCATGGTTAAAGATATGGATCATACTGGCCATCAGACCGGTCACACTCACCAGGCTCAGGCCAAGAATCATATAGCCAATCTGTGCAACACTACTGTAGGCAAGTACTGTCTTTACGTTGCTTTGCACAGTTGCCATATAGGAGCATTTGAAGATAGCTACAACAGCCAGCGCCATCAGGATAAGGCCCATCCCCATATCAACAAATACATGGTCAATGCCGAATACGGTGAAGATAAAGCGGATCATCACATAGACAGCAACTTTTGTAGCTGTACTGGCCAGAAACGCTGTCACTGCCGAAGGTGCATGGGTATATGCCGGAGGCAGCCACATATGCAGCGGGAATAACGCAAGCTTGATGCTGACACCCACCATGATGAACGCAAGGCCGGTGTTAATCGTACGACTACTATCGTATGCATCTATTCTGACCGCCAGATCCATCATGTTAAGGGTACCGGTCTTCATATAAAGCAAACCAACACCGATCAGGATAAAGGTCGCACCGATGGTACCCATCACCAGATAACGGAAAGCAGCTGTCAGACAACGTCTGTCTGATGCCAGGCTCACCAGGGTGTAGGTTGCCAGGGAAGAGATCTCCAGGAATACGAACAGGTTAAATGCATCACCTGTAATCAGTATGCCCGAAAGGCCCGCCAGGCAAAGTAAGTGCGCGGTATAGAAAAGAGAGTGATTAGCTGCTTTCACCTCCTTTTCGATACTGTCCTTCGAGTAAACCAGCACCAGTGTTGAGATGGCAGTTACCGCCAGCAGGACAAAGGCATTGGCAGCATCGACTCTTAATTCGATTCCCCAGGGTGGCGCCCAACCGCCGACAGCATAGCTGATTACACCCTCCGACAGTGCCGCTGACAGGAGCTGCCAGGAAAACAGAAATGCCAGGCCACTGGCCAGGGTGGCAAAGCCCCAGGAAAGCACTGAGCGCCCCAGGATAAGTGCTATTGGTGCAGCGATCAGGGGCAGAATAATAGGAAGCGCTGTTAAATGTTGTTCAAGCATCAGATCGCATCATCCTTATTTTCAAATTCATTCTCTTCAACAGTGCCATAAGCTCGTTTGATCCGGACAATCAGTGAAAGACCCACCGCTGTTGTGGCAACACCCACAACAATGGCTGTAAGAATAAGTACGTGAGGCAGTGGGTTAGAGTATTGAGTAACCCCTTCCACCACGATCGGTGCTGTGCCTCCGGTAACCTTGCCCATGGATATATAGAGCATGAAAACAGAGGTTTGAAAAATATTCAGACCTACAATCTTCTTAACCAGGTTGTTAGCGGAAATAACAATATAAAAACCGGCCATCATCAGAAAAACGACGACCCAGTAGTTGTAGTAATCGAGTATAAAGCTCACTGGATGTTTGACCTCTCTGCCTGACTGCCAAAGGCATAGAAAATATTCAGCATGACCGCAAACACTGTAATACCGACACCCAGCTCAATAATGATGATGCCGTAGTGCTGACCAGCAATCGGGTCTGCGGCGAGTGTATTGTAATCTAGGAAGTTACCACCCTTGTACATACTGTACAGACCGACACTGGCATACAGCAGTACACCGGCTGCGGCCATCCACTGCAGGAATTTAGGCCCGACCACTGCAAATGCTTTGGGCAGCCCTAAAACGAGTGCATACAATATAAAAGCGGCTGCAGCGATTACGCCGGCCTGGAATCCACCGCCAGGGCCGAAATCGCCATGGAACTGAACGTACAGGGCAAAAAGAATCACCAGAGGAATAATGATCTTAGAAACCACATGTAGCACCTTGTGAGTTTCCAGACCTGATTCCAGGTCTTTTTTCTTCGTACGTCGAACACCCAGCAGGGAGAGAACCCCAATAACCGCAGAGAACACTACAACCGTTTCCCCCAGCGTATCGAAGCCACGGTAACTTGCTAACACCGACGTAACCATATTCGGTAAGCCAACCTCTTTCGGTGACTCTTCTATGTAACGAGGCGCTACATGTTGATGCACTGGGTTATCCGGGTGCCCGAAAGGAGGCATATCAAGGGTGCCATAAATCAACGCAGCACCGGTAACCAGCACAACGAAGAGCGGCAAAATCGTGGAGTGCGTACTCTGTTTCTCTTTACGGCCCGTCATCGCCAGGGTTACAAGCATCAGCACCGTAGAAATACCCGCCCCCACAGAAGCTTCGGTAAAGGCAACGTCAACCGCATCCAGGTTCACAAATATTAAAGCGGACAGGAAACTGTAGATACCGAACAGCATTACCACGGCAAACAGGTCTTTTAAGAAAATAATCCGCAGGGCGGTGAGTGCCAGCATCGCCAGCAGCACCAGATCAATAAACTCAGCCATTATTTAGCACTCTCCTGTTTATCTTGCGGGCTGGTTTCTGCCAACGTAAGTAATCCTCCATGGCGGGCAGATTTTGCCAGGGCATGGGAGGCCGTCGGGCTGGTAACCAGCAGAAACAGCAGAATAAACACCAGCTTGGCTGTGTTCAGATCGAATGAAGTTTGTAACAGCAAACCGCCGATAATCAGAATAGCGGCGATAGAATCGGTGACACTGGCTGCGTGTACCCGGGTGAAGAAGTCTGGGAAACGGAACAGCCCGACAGCGCCGCTGAATCCAAAAAAAACACCTGCGAGAAGCAGTATGCTACTGACAATGTCCAGGAAATCCATGGCTTAGCACTTATACTCAGTTGTTATTCAATAGGTGAGGTATATTCGAAGAATCGAAGTACCGCGACCATTCCGATAAAGTTGATCAATGCGTAGACGATGGCGATATCCAGAAAGTCAGGACGGCCCATCAGAAATCCGCTCGCGGCAATAAACAGAACGGTCTTGGTGCCGAACATATTGACGCCAAGGATCCGGTCGTAAACCGTAGGCGACTTAAATGCCCTGACCAGAGCAAGCGCCATAACCACCAGAATCGCAATGCAGGCAGCTGCCAGAATTTCAGTCATTTGTTTTCACCCCAGATAGCGGTAATTTTCTTTTCCATCTGACCTTCTTCCAGCTCAGTGATTGATGATTCCTGTAACGCATGGACAGTCACCTCGCCCTCTTCCAGATCCACGCTCAATGTTCCCGGAGTCAGGGTTATTGAATTGGCATAAAGGACACGACTGCTTGGAGGGATATCTTTCGCGCTAATTTTTGCGATAGCCGGGGAAACCTTATCTGGTGAACCCCAGATCAGTTTTGTTACATGGAAACCTGAACTGAAAATTTGCCCGATCAGCCAGGGGGTATAACGGATCAGTCGAAGACTTGTACCGATCTGCCCGGGCTCATTTTCGACTTTATCCATCCGCTTGAGAGTAAACAGGACAACAACAACGGAGATTACGCCAAAGCTCAGTAATAATGGTTGGATGAAGCCTGAAAGCAACAACCAGAATATTGAAAGGACCAGCGCCCATTTAACGACATGCATGTAATATCGATCCATTTTGTTATAGTTATAAACCGTTTTCAGCCAGCCTGAATCCCTGGCCGTTAAAACTTCAGCCATCCCTTTTCAGCAGCTGTTCATAATCAATGAAAACCAGCCGAAAGACCTTGACCACCAGCAACAAAAGTTGCTCTGCGGAGCTTCAGTCCCCCTTAACCAGTTAATAAATTAAGATTTATTCTTAATCCCAGATTAATTGAGGGGCCTAATATTGCGATGCTGTAGCTGATAGCTCAATAGAGATTGTTTAATTTTATTGATAGCATAACCCTATCACTATACATGTTTTATCGCTGAGGATTTGCAGTTTTGGCCATTGAAACACCGACCATAAAGCAGTTGGAATACTTTGTTCGCCTGGCGGAATCCACCACTTTCCGGGGGGCTGCGGAGCAGCTAAAAATCAGTCAGCCAACCCTGACAGCCCAGATCTACAACCTGGAAAAAACCCTGAACCTGACCCTGATTGAACGCAGTCGGAGCGGGGCTACCCTGACACCAGCCGGCAGGGATCTGCTAGCGAACGCACGTCAGGTTCTTGAGGAGATGAACGGTCTGCTGGACCAGGCAGCAATGATGAATCACGGTCCGGGAGGCACGTTTCGTATGGGGGTTTCACCCACGATCGGTCCCTATCTGCTACCGTATATCCTACCGGGATTACACCAAACCTATGCCTCCCTTAAACTTTTTGTGCGGGAGAACACACCCAAAACATTAGAGCTTGACCTGCTTGAAGGACGGCTGGATCTGGTGCTGATATCCCAGCCCTTTGGCACTCCCCGTTTCACCACCGAAGTACTCTATGAAGAACCCCTGAAACTGATTACCCCGGAAGATCATCCACTGGCAAAGTTAGAGCAGGTCGAAGCGCATCATCTGCACGGACAGAACATTCTTACGCTGGAAGAACAGTACAGCAGCTACCATCAGATGGAGCTTCTGTGCTCCGAACTTGGAGCTACTATAGCCCGGGATTACGAGGGCTCCAGCCTGGATGCCCTGCGCCAGATGGTGATAATGGGGATGGGGCTGACCTTTGTACCCTCACTTTACATCCATTCAGAGATACACCAGCCCCAGGGCCTGAGTGTCAGGGATGTTGAAAACCTGAATCTGCATCGCACCCTTGTATTAGCCTGGCGAAAGAACTCGCCAAACCGTGGTTTTTACAGACAACTGGCAGAGATGATACGCTCATTGGTAAAAACCAACCTGTCCGATGCCAGGCTGAATTTCAGATAAGTTCAGTCGGCAGGCTATGTATCGATGTATTAAAAACGCAGACAATTCCCCGCGACACACCCTATTATCCCGCACCCATGCAGATATGCGCGACTGAACTGTCTTCGTTTTAATTCCAATAGTCTTCGTTTTAATTACGTCGATACAATTAAACAAAGGTGCCCGCACAAAAGCCGGAGGCCCAGGCCCACTGGAAATTGTGGCCGCCCAGATGACCTGTCACATCAAGACATTCTCCGATAAAGTAGAGCCCATCCGCTTTTTTAGCTTCAAAGGTTTTGGATGATATTTCGTTGGTATCGATCCCACCCAGAGTCACCTCAGCCGTGCGATACCCTTCCGTGCCACTTGGCTTCACATGCCAGCAGTGGAACCGGTCCGCGATCTGCTCCAATTTTTCATTACTGCACTGACCCAGAATACCTTCGATCTGCCAGAGGTCGCAGAAGGTCTGCACCAAACGCTTGGTCATCAAGGTGGCCAGAACGGTTTTCAGCTCAGCTTTAGGCCGTTGGTCGCGCTGCTCTTTAAGCCATTCGGTCAGATTTAACTCAGGGAACAGGTTGATCTCTACCTCCCCACCCGGCTGCCAGTATGAAGAGATCTGCAACACGGCCGGACCACTCAGTCCACGGTGCGTAAACAGCATGCTCTCTTTAAAGGTGGTTTTGCCCACCGTGATCTCAACCGGATCATGGGAGATGCCAGACAACGGTTTGAAGTGTTCCAGTTCCTGCGGCTGCAGGGTAAACGGTACAAGTGCGGCGCGGCGTTCAGTCATACCCAAACCAAACTGCTGCGCAATATCAAAGGCAAACGGAGTCGCTCCACCATTAGGAATGGATAAACCTCCGGTAGAGATCACCAATGACTCACAACGTACCGGGCCTTTTGACGTTTGCAGCTGATAGCCACCCTCGACCTGCTGAACGTTTTCAACCTCAGTTTCGGTCTGTAACGTCACGCCCGCCCAATCACACTCAGTCAGCAACAGATCAAGAATCTCTTTACTGGATTCATTGCAAAACAGCTGGCCCAACGTTTTTTCGTGGTATTCGATGCCATGACGATCCACCAGATCGATGAAGTCCTGTGCGGAATATCGACTCAGGGCAGATTTACAGAAGTGAGGGTTTTCCGAGAGAAAGTTGGCAGGACCATTATGGATATTCGTGAAGTTACAGCGCCCACCACCGGACATCAGGATTTTTCGCCCGATCTTTTTGGTATGCTCCACAACTAATACCGAGCGGCCACGATAGCCCGCGGTAGCTGCACACATTAAGCCGGATGCGCCGGCTCCCACAATAAGAACGTCGTACTGCTGCAAGAGAGCTGCCTCGATGGTGATCAAAAGGCGGCTATTCTAGCACAACCTATAGGTTGTTTTTCTTATTGTGCGAGCCGTCACACAGCGGCGGTGTCGCCGTCTGTTTGCACATGCAAAGCCACACGGTACCACTACGTTCGGCAACAAATACGACAGGATCAATACCGGTTCCCTGATGGGAGCCGTCACAGAAAGGCTGGGAGTTGGAACGCCCGCAGGCACACCACGTGTAGGTTTTCCCCTCCTCCAGCTCAACTTCGATGGGCGAATGCCCGGCACGGTGAATGGGTGAGTGAGACATGGTTTGATCTCCGGTTGTCTGTATCCCCAAAAATAGAAGAGGGTTAACCGGAGATCAAACTATAAACAGAATTAATCTGCTTTCTTTTCAGCGTTCATCTTACGAATCTTGTCCGCCAGGCGACCACCTTTAGGCCGACCCTGATTGTCGCCTGCGTTAGCAGCTTCTTGTTTATCCAGCTCTTTCTGGTAAACGGAGCGGTTTTTCTTACGGTCTTTCATCGCACGTTTCTTACGCGCTTCATAGCTGTTTGGGTTGGCAAAACGTTCAGCTTTGTTTGGCCCGGTTTCATCTTCAAAAATTAACTGGTTCGCATTGCTGCGTTTTTTCTTAGAACGGCTCATTTTTGCTCCTGTTGCTCAGCTTCAGCCAGAGCAGCGGCTTCAGCTTCTAGTCGGGCAATTTCTGCCAGACGGTGTTTCTCTTCCCACTCGGCAACCGTCTCAAATGTAAGACGACCCAGTTTGCCAGAACGCATCTCGTGCAGTAGCACTTCAGATGCCTTGTGCATATCAATCACGCCACCAGGACGCAGACCGCCGCGTTTGCGGCCAATCTCTTCCAGCAGTTGATCAGGTCTTTCTGGCAGGGCTTTCAGTTTGTAGCGTTCCTGTGTGCGCTCCGAGTAATCACTCAGCATAAAACCTGCGGCAAACAGTGCAACGTCTTCATAGTCAATTGCGGTATCTTTGATCGCGCCACTGGCGGCCAAACGGTAACCGGAATCTTTGTCTTCAATTTTCGGCCAGAGTATACCCGGTGTATCGGATAACGCCATTCCGTTCTTGGAGGTGAAACGCGTCTGGCTTTTTGTCACTGCCGGCTCGTTACCGACCTTCGCAATACGTCGACCGAGCAGCGCATTGATCATGGTGGATTTGCCCACGTTGGGGATACCCATAATCATGGCACGTACCGGGCGATCTGCATTGGAGCGTGATGGCGCCATTTTTTTACACAGGTCAGGAATGCGATTGATCTGTTTCTTCTGTTCGTAGTCCAACGCAACAGCCATGGTGTCTGGTTGCGCATTGAAGTAATCAAGCCACTCTTTCGTGCGGGCAGGATCAGCCAGATCACTTTTGTTCAGAAGTTTAATAGCTGGCTTTCCCTTACGCAGGGTATCCACCAGCGGGTTTGTGCTGGACTGCGGCAAACGTGCATCCAGAACCTCGATGATGACGTCTACTTCGTCCATCACCTTGGCAATCTCTTTCCGGGCTTTGTGCATATGCCCCGGAAACCAGTTAATACTCATTGTGCAAACCTGTACTCTGAAGGAAGCATGAAAACATTAAGAGCGCAGATTAGGTAAGTCTCAATTTGAAGCAAAACCAAGGCTTACAAAATGTAAGTGAGTATTTTGGGTCAAATTTTAACGCAGGATAATCGAGCGCAGTCGTCGCCATGCAATCTCTTAGGCGAATTTAATCGACCTATTATACCTGTGATTGCACACGGATACCCGGTGGGATCTTGAATTACAGTTATGAACTGGCTTTAAAAGGCAGGAAAAGCGAGGAATTAAACCAAAAAGCAGGCCGCGCGGGCCTGCTTATGCGATCAGAGCGAGAGGTTAGTTATCAAAGTGCTCTGCAAAATGGCGCAGTTTATGTGCCAGCTCGTCTACCTGATCGGCAGCTTTTTCCATCTCTTCCAACACTGCGGTGCTCATAGCTGATTCGATCAGCAACGATAACTCGTCAAAGTGCGCAGCACCAACGGCTGTACGCTGCTCTTCTGTCAGCTTTGCTTTGAAGGCTTCAACGATGTTCAGTGCGTGCTGGGTTTGTCTCATGGTCATTCTAGTTACTCCTTTCCTTGTCTATCGGGGATCACCCGATCAAAGTGCGCCTGGAATTAAAACGTGTTCATCGCGTTCGTGTACATCACGCGCACTACCAACAATCAACGGGTCCGGTGCCAGCTCAATATCCGTGTTTTTGTTCGGGTATGGCAAGCTAGACAGCACGTAACGCATTGCATTCAGACGCGCACGTTTTTTGTCGTTGGATTTGATCACGGTCCACGGCGCATCGGCAGTATCGGTATAAAAGAACATAGATTCTTTGGCTTCGGTGTAGGTATCCCACTTATCCAGAGAAGCCAGATCAATCGGTGACAGCTTCCATTGTTTCAGTGGATCGGTACGACGAGCCTGAAAGCGACCGAACTGTTCATCACGACTCACCGAGAACCAAAATTTAAACAGACGAATGCCGCTGCGTACCAACATACGTTCCAGGTCAGGAGTCTGGCGCATAAATTCGAGATATTCAGATGGCGTGCAGAAGTTCATAACCTTTTCTACCCCGGCGCGGTTGTACCATGAGCGGTCAAACAACACGATCTCACCTTCCGTTGGCAGGTGTTGAATATAACGCTGGTAGTACCACTGACCGCTTTCCACTTCGGTCGGCTTTTCCAGTGCGACCACTTTTGCACCACGCGGATTCAGGTGTTCCATAAAGCGCTTGATCGTACCGCCCTTACCAGCTGCGTCACGACCTTCAAATATAATAACGACACGCTGTCCTGTATCACGCACCCACTGCTGCATTTTGAGAAGTTCGATCTGCAACTCCTCTTTCTGCTTTTCATAATTTGAGCGGGAAATTTTCTTGTCGTAGGGATAATCGTTCTCACCGTCGAGCAATGCTTCCAATGGGCGCTCGGCAGTTTCGGTCGTCGCGTCAGCTACAGGGTTGTTAGCTTGATTAACGACCTCGGCCACGACTTGTGGTGCGACCAGATCGGAACCAGAAGGGGTAACTTGAGGCTCTGCAGTCATTGATATCTCCTTTAATTTTCCGGTTAACTTTTCGACTTCTTGGCTAAATTATCCTCCTGTTCCTGACAGTCATTCTTGACATAAATCAACCGCAACCCTTTGTAGTTAAACTACAAATTGAGCCATTCCCCTGAGTTCGGTATGCTCATGCGTTTTTTAAATTTTCCCAGCGATCAGGGCTACTATTTTTTGTAGCCGCCACATAACCTCCCTATCTTCATTCAGCAACCAGCGCTACACTTAGAGGCCCAAATGACGACAGGCCTGATCTGGAGATCGGGCTTACACAGTTCTGCCCGGAGAAAAAGAAGCGATGGATTCGAGCGCCCGCGGCCAGGTATTAATGGCTCGCCAACCGATCTTCGATAGCGGCCAGAAGGTCATTGCCTATGAACTGCTATACCGCAATGATCAGGATACCGAACACGCAGTTTTCCGAGATGCCAGTGCGACAATAGAAGTCCTGCTGAATGCTTATACCTGTATCAGTGATGCAGGCTCTGTAAAGCGCGTGCCTGCCTTTATCAATATCAGTGAAGAGATGCTACTCAGCGGCGACTTCCCCGATCTGCCTCGAAAACAGGTCGTGATCGAGATCCCTGAAACGGTTAGGCCCTCCCCTAAGGCCATTAAAGCGATTCTTACGCTTGCCCGAGATGGCTATCGCCTGGTCTTGGATAACTTCACGTACAGCGAAGCCTACGACCCCCTGCTGAAAGTTGTGCAGATGGTTAAAGTGGATGTGTCGCAACTGAATAACGAAGAACTCAGCAACTGCCTGTCGCGCTTACGCTTTTTCAAAGTCACACCGGTAGCGGTCAAGATTGAAAGCAGCGAAAAGCTCGTCGCCTGCAGTCAGCTTGGCTTTAAACTGTTTCAAGGACACTTTCTAAGCCGCCCCAAACTGGTCAAAGGTAAGAAGCTGGAAGCAAATGCAGCAACACTGATGCAGCTCGTACAGGCAGTGAACAGTCCGGAGGCGACACCTGAAGACCTGGAATCGCTGATTATTCAGGATCCGGTGCTCACGTTCAAAATGTTACGTATCGTCAACTCAGCAGCATATTCTCTGGTGCGCAGGGTTGAGTCGATCACGGATGCAGTGGTTCTCCTGGGTATGGAACAGATCCGCCGCTGGGTCACTCTGATCTCAATGACTAGCCAGGACGACAAGCCCGAAGAGCTATGTCGCATGCTACTGATCCGTGGAGCCATGTGTGAAGCCTTGGCCAATGCCACGAATGAGCGGAATACAGGTAGTTACTTCATGGCGGGCATGATGTCTGGCCTGCATGCACTGCTTGATATTGATCAGGCCACACTGCTCGAACAGGTACCACTGGCGGCCGATATTCAAGATGCATTGCGCGATTACGCCGGGCCGATCGGAGAAACCCTAAAAGCCGTCATTGCCTATGAAACCGGCAACTGGAATGAACTGCCGCTGGATATGGATATAGATCTGTATGAAAGCGCCTATCGCCACAGTTTGCAGTGGACACAAGAATCCATGCAGGCCATGCACGATAGTTAACTCCCTCAGCACCTTGCTCTGCGTTGCTCCGCAGCTAAACGAAAAAGCCGCAACAAGGGATCTCCCTGTTGCGGCTTTTTTTATAACCTATCACTTAAACGCTTAAGCGCCCGGCTGCAAATCCGGATGAGCATCCGCAAACGCCTTCAGCTCATTACATGCATCCGCAATACGAGCGATTGTTGGATAGACGCTCATATCCACCTTGAAGCGATTTGCATTGAATACTTGAGGCACCAGCAGCACATCCGCCAGTGTTGGGTCATCACCGTGACAGAACTTGCCCGTCTGATCTGAATCAGCCAGAGCACGCTCCAACGCCACAAAACCCTCTTGAACCCAGTGCTGATACCACGCGGTTTTCTGCTCATCGGACACGCCGAATTCAGACACCAGGTATTTGAGGATACGCAGGTTGTTCACCGGATGGATATCGCAAGCAATCAGCTGTGCCAGGCTACGTACGCGGGCACGCTCCAGCACATCAGAAGGCAGCAACTGAAGTGTTTCAGGATACGCTTCATCCAGATATTCACACATCGTGAGTGACTGGTTCAGCATTTCTCCGTTATCGTCCAGAGATGGCACCAACCCCTGAGGGTTACGCGCCAAATTCTCTTCACCACGCTGTTCCGACTTCAACAGGTTCACAGGTACCTGCTCGTAGGCCAGGCCTTTAAGGTTCAAGGCAATACGGACGCGATACGCAGCAGAGGATCGACAGTAGTCGTAAAGAATCATTTTAGAAATCCCTAAATGAATCCATACCGCCCCCAGGACAGGCCCTGAAAGCGGCGTGATAATACCCTAACCAGACAATTAAGCCTTAGCAGGCAGTACAGTACCGACAACTTCACCAAAACCGATGCGTGCTGCACCTTCTTTCTGGCAATGTCCACGCATGATCACAGCATCACCGTCTTCAAGGAAGGTACGGGTTTCACCATTCGCCAGTGTGATTGGCTGCTTGCCACCCAGAGACAGCTCCAGCATGGAACCAGCTTCATCATGTGTTGGGCCAGACTGAGTACCGGAACCGAAGAAGTCACCCGGCTTCATGTTACAACCGTTCACCGTGTGGTGAGCGACCATCTGAGCAACGGTCCAGTAAGAGTGCACGAAGCTGGATTCAGACAGCTTGGCAGCGCCCTGACCTTCCGCACGCATCTTGTCGGATTCCAGCAATACTTCCAGCTGAATGTCGATTGCACCTTCAGCACGGTTAGTTTCAGATTCCAAGTAAGGCAGTGGCTGTGGATCAGCTTCGTCACGTGACCACGCTGTACGATACGGCGCCAGCGCTTCAGTGGTTACAATCCACGGAGATACGGTAGACGCAAAGTTTTTCGCCAGGAATGGACCCAGTGGCTGATATTCCCACGCCTGAATGTCACGCGCAGACCAGTCATTAAACAGGCACAAACCAAATACGTGATCGTCAGCACTGTCCAGTGCTATCGTGTCACCCAGATCAGTGCCCTTACCGATGTAGATGCCCATCTCCAGCTCGTAATCCAGACGCTTACATGGACCAAAGCTTGGCTCTGCTGCATCAGGCGCTTTTGTCTGGCCTTTTGGACGGTGAAAGCTCTGACCGGATACGTCGATAGATGAAGAGCGACCGTGGTAACCGATTGGCACCCACTTGTAGTTTGGCAGCAATGGGTTATCTGGACGGAACAGCGAACCCACAGTCGTTGCGTGGAACACTGAGGTGTAGAAATCGGTGTAGTCACCGATGGTGCATGGCAGGTCGTATTCAGCCTCAGCCTGAGCCACCAGACAAGCGCTTAGCTGTGCTTCAGCAGCAGAACCGCTGCGCAGAGCCTGGGACAGAGCCAGACGCAGTGCAGACCACGCTTCTTTACCCATACCCATAAAATCGTTCAAACGCGGTGCCGCACAGGCTTCCGCTGCAGTCTGCGCCAGACCGGAAAATACGCCGGTCGCTTTGGCTGCTGCGAGGTCCACAATCTGATCACCGATTGCCACACCACCACGGAATGCTTCATCGCTACCCTGACGACGGAACGCCGCAAATGGCAGGTTCTGGATTGGGAAATCACACTGGGCATCGTTTGCAGATGCAACCCAGCTGGTGAGGTTTAGATCATGAGTCTCGTTCAGTGCAGGCATTCTGCCTTCCTCCATAATTCTCGCCGTAAAGACGTATCTGACACCTTTTCCTGCATAACAGGAGCGGTTTTCGTTAACCTTTTTCGGGGCCAGATCACCCTAGCATAAAAACAGTAAAGGCCCACCTTTAAAAATTGCACAAGAACGTTGCGTAAGTCGCTGTTCCTATACCATTTTGCCGGTGAGCCTGAGTATTGCGTTATTTAACGCTTATTGTGCAGGAATGTGCTTGCGTGCAGTCTGCATCGCTTCGGACAGCACTTCCTGATCACCGATGTGGTTACACAGCAGCAGAATCAGTCGTGCATTCACATCGACGCTCTGCTCATCGGTCAAATCACGATGAAGATCTGTCAGTTCCTGATAGAAATCATCTGGACGCGGCAGATTTGGCTCGGTAATAAGTTTAGTCATTGTCATCTCTCTTTCTTATTGTCCGTTACTTAGCCAGCGCTTTGTTTTGCGCTGCAACTACCGCGGCTTTATCAAAGCTGCGCATACGTGCTGTTACCAACTGGTCAGGACGCATCAGATAGAAGGTACCGCCCTTCGCATCCAAACGTTCTTTCACCACACCCACGGAATCGATCAGCAGCTCTACGCCTTCTGGCAGTGCGATATCCATGTCATGGCTGGCAACGATGTATGACTTAACCGGTACATCCTGTTGCGCCAGCTCGCCCAACTGAGCCACCGCTTCAGCAGTTAGATCGTTGCGGCTATCAACAAACAGCATGCCGTTGAACACGTTACCCAACGCACCTAACAGGAAGCCTTCTTCACCGTTGCGCTTCACCGGACCATCAGTACAAGGTGCACCGACAACCACTTTACAGTTAAAGCTGCCATCATCTTCGGTGTTCAGAGACGATTCTGTCAGGAAAGGCGGCACAGACAAGCGACCACTGTTCACCAGCGGACGGGCGAAGGTGTAATCTTTTGCCAGCCACAGGACCGCATCGCGGAACGCACGGTTAGCACCGTTCTTCGGCGTAATGAAGTCTGTACTGCGCGTGGAGTTCAGGATGTTCTCATCTGCGGCGAACGCACGCTCTTCAGAGTACGTATCAAGCAGGCTATCGTCTGCCTGACCGTTCATCACTGCCTGCAGTTTCCAGGTCAGGTTATCAATGTCTTCGATACCGGAGTTCGCACCACGTGCTCCGAATGGAGACACCTGATGAGCTGCATCGCCAGCGAAGAAGATACGACCGTGACGGAAGTCATCCATACGACGGCAGGTAAAGGTGTATACAGACGCCCATTCCAGTTCAAACTCAACATCTTCACCCAGGAACGCTTTAACACGTGGAATGATGTTTTCCGGCTTCTTCTCTTCTTCCGGATCAGCATCCCAACCCAGGTCAAAGTCGATACGCCATACGTTATCAGCCTGACGGTGCAACAGTGTAGACTGACCTTCGTGGAACGGAGGGTTGAACCAGAACCAGCGCTCTGGCGGGAATTTCTTCGGATCCATAACAACATCAGCAATCAGGAAGCGATCCTGGAAAATCTGACCTTTGGATTCCAGACCACAGGCTGCACGGGTTTTGGAACCCGCACCGTCACAGGCAATAATGTAATCCGCTTTCAGCGTGTACTCGCCTTCCGGGGTCTCTACAGTCAGAGTGACTTCGTCGCCGTTCTGCTCAACACCGGTGACTTTGTTTTTCCAGCGCAGATCAGCTTTTTCCAGCTCGTTCACGCGATCAACGTAGTACTCTTCCAGGTAGTACTGCTGCAGGTTGATGAAACCCGGACGACGATGATGTTCTTCTGGCAGCATATTGAAGCTGTAAATCTGCTCACTTTCGAAGAACACTTTACCCACATTCCAAGTTACGCCTTTATCAACGCAACGCTGACCCACACCTAGGCGGTCAGAAATATCGAGGAAACGTTTGGCGTAGCAAACTGCACGAGAACCAACACTTACGGTGTTGTTATCGTCCAGTACAACAACAGGGATGTCGTGAATTGCAAGATCAATTGCAGCAGCCAGACCCATTGGGCCTGCACCGATCACAACCACTGGGTGTTTTACCGGCTGTGCAGCGTCTTGGTCTGCAGAGCGGATATAATCGAACTCAGGAAAAGTGTATGTGTTAAGCATCGCTTGGCACTCGTATTATTGTTATGGGACCTGCTGACAACTCCCCCTAAACCCTCTCAGGACCTGTCAGCAGATTCCTTAATTTTCAGCGTTTGGAATCGCGCTTAGTACGGTAACCAAGATAGCGGATTTAGGGCGATCGATAATCCCTCTCACGAGCACAAAATTATTTCTTCAGGGGAAACAAAGCCGATCAGGCATAACACTCTGAAAAGACAACACTTCTTTTAATTTCAAAAAGATAGTCTAAATTCAGGCACTTTGCGTCGCGACACCCAAAGCACCAAATACCGAACAACTGCAGAAATCTTTTGCCAATTGTTCAGCAATAGAATCAATCTTGGGGCCACTGCTGCTGCAAATTTTGCTCCAGCCATGCCTGAAAGAACTCGATAAACGCGCTGACTTTAGGTGAGATATATTTGCGATCCGGATACACCGCAAAAATTGATAGTTTTTCAGGTTCATATTGCGGAAATACCCGCACCAGATCGCCCGACTCAACAAAGCGCGCAATCACAAAATAGGCAAGATTGGCGATCCCCCTGTTTGCCAGAACGGTCTCCCGAACCACCAAGCTGTTATTGGCTTTTACGTCACCGTCCACTTGCACCGTACAACGTCTCCCTTCCCGCTCCAGTGACCACTGGTTCGCATTAGAAGCATGCACAAAGACTAAACAATTATGCTTCTTGAGATCCTCTGCACACTCGGGCGTCCCGTTTGCTTCCAGATACTCGGGCGTCGCACAGATAAACATCGGCACTTTGGAGATTTCACGTGCAATCAAACTGGAATCGGGCAACTGCGGATCCGCAATACGGATCGCCAGATCAAAGCCATCGCGCACCAGATCGGGCGCCCGATCATCCAACGTGACATCAACCTGAATATCCGGGTAGGCCTCCATAAAGGCAGGAATAGCTTTAGCCAACTGCATCTGACCAAAAGTCATGTTGCAGTAGATGCGCAATACACCCCGCGGTTGTCCCTGCAACTGAGACACAAGGTTTTCTGCTTCTTCTACCTGGCTGATGATCTTCTGACATTTTTCGTAATAGGCCGCCCCTACTTCAGTGACGCTCAGACGGCGCGTCGTACGCTGCAATAGCCGCGCACCGATATGCTGTTCCAGATGAGAGATCTGCTTACTGACCGAAGAGCTGGAGATACCCATCTCCTCTGCGGCCAGCGAGAAACTTTTAAGATCCACAACGCGCACGTAAATATTCATGGCAGACAACACGTCCATAACGTTTCCTACTCCTGCATCTGAAGCCAGATTTCACACTAGCAGCGGCTAACCGGCGAAACAAGGGATAAAGCACCAGAACGCCCCAATACAGGGCACTAACGTTATGGCGTTTTATAAATAGAAAAACGGCGCTGGGTTTTCACCACAGCACCGTTTTCGGAGCGGCTATTCTGGGACATGATGTCACAGAATACCGTTTATGATTGTCACGCCGCGGGGACAAAAAGAGCGACGGACAAGGCTCAGGAGATTAGTCCTGCAGCTTATCCCATACTTCCTGATCTCGCTCATCAGTCCAGATGCGCGGCCAGTCAATACCGTCAAACTCATCCCACAGACGCTGAACGTCAAATGGCAGGCAGTGCTCGAAGATCGGCCACATACCAAACTTAGGATTCAGGTGCTCGTGAGTTGCTTCAAACGCTTCTTTTACAGTACCGCCGCGTTTGTGAACTTCACCCACTTTTTCGATCATGCCGGTCAGGAAGCCACGCGTCTGCTCGATCGCCGCATCAACTTCGTCACGACCGCGTGCAACTGCACCACGACCGCCAACCAGAACTTCTGCTTCGTATGCTTTAACTTTGTCCAGAGTCTCGGAAGACCAGTCAAAGTGGAACGCATCACCGGTGTACAGTGCAGCAGCAGCTTCTACCAGATCGCCTGCAAACAGAACTTTCTGTTTAGGGATCCATGCAACGATGTCACCCGCAGTGTGACCACGACCACAGTATTCCAGTACCAGGTTACCGCGATCGCCACCCAGAGGAATCTCCAAACGATCGTTGAACACGATGTCTGGATGAGTCAGACCTTTGATGCCGTCTGGCTCACGGAACAGACGAGGCATACGACCGTATTCGGACGCCCAGTCCTGCATACCACGCTCTTCAATCAGGAACTTGGTTTTTTCGTGCGCAATGATGGATTCTGCGTTGTATGCTTCTGCACCCAGAACACGCACCGCGTGGTAGTGAGACAGAACCAGATACTTAACAGGCTTGTCGGTGTGTTCACGCAGCTGCTCCAACCAATCACGTGCCGCTTTAGGCGTTGCGCGTGCTTCGAAAGCTACGATGAAGTCTTCGCCTTCAACTGCACAAACGTTTGGGTCACCTTCAGCAGTCAGTGCATAGATGCCATCACCCAGAATTTCCAGTGTTTCAGTTTTTACACCGAGGTCCGCGGAGGACGCAAAGGGCTTCTTCGCCATATCTGATTCCTATCGTTAATCTTTATTTAATTCTGATTATCTCAAAAGAGAAAGCATAGAATATCTGTTCCTTGGCTTACTGTTCTTCGCAGCAGACGCCAGAAACCGGATTGAATAAAGATACCTCAATCCAACGCAAACATAACCTCGAACAATTGAAGAATATATATTCCTCACTGGAAACAATGCTCTATTCCACGCCGACAAATCGACGTATTAATGCACTTTTTAGAAACAATCAATCCTGTTTTTAGATCTCCGCCACCCTTTCACGCGGCAAAATCATGCATCTGTCAGGCATAAAAAAACGCGACCCACCTTGCGGCAAAATCGCGCTTTTTGATACAGACTCAACTTACTTAAGTGGCACAACCAGCACAGGACGCTTGGTATGATGCATCACCTTATTGGCGGTAGATCCCAGCAAAAACTGGCTAACACCACTGTGAGTACGGGTACCCATCACGATAACATCTGCGTCGATATCGTCCGCCACTTCAAGGATGGTTTTCCATGGCGTACCCTCCTCAACACGTGCAACCGCCTGACCTTCAGACAGCATCTCACTCTCTTCCAGCTCAGTTTCACAGAACCGTTCGATACGCTCTTTCAGCTTATCGCGCAGGTTCTGAATGCTTTGATCGTGCATCTCAAGCAACGATTCATCGTTCATCATCGTATCGACGATACTCTGAGCAGACGCACTCAGCGGCTCAATCACGTGCAGGAACGTAATTTCAGAGTTGTAGTGACCACAAAGACTCACTGCAGCACGAAACGCCGGACGGGAGCCCTGATCAATATCAGATGCATACAGAATTTTTTTAACTTGAGGCAGCATGTCAGACTCCTTTCCTCTGTCTCTTATCAAACAGAGTGATATGACAAGGGGGCCCTCAGGCCCCCTCGGGTATAACGTTATCTATATAAAAGCTCAGGCAGGAACAATGAGATAGGCGCGATCAGCGTTACCAGAATCAAGCGCACAATATCAGCGCACCAGAACGGGGTTACACCCTTAAAGATGGTGCTTGCCTTAACATCCCGCAATACGGCACTAAGAACGAAGACGTTCATACCCACCGGCGGCGTGATCAGACTAATCTCTGTAACAACCACAACTACAATACCGAACCACACCAGATCAAAACCTAAGCTATGAACCAATGGGAAGAAGATCGGCACCGTCAACAGCATCATCGACAGACTCTCAAACACCATACCCAGTACGATGTAGATACCAAGTATCGCGAAGATAACCATCATCGGCGATACATCCAAGCCCTGAACGAACGCCAGCAAATCAGATGGCAGACCCGCACGGTTGATGAAGTTGGAGAAGATCAGTGCACCGATCAATACACCAAATAGCATCGCAGAGGTACGACCCGTATCGGTCAGAATGTCGAACAGGCTGGCAAACGTCAGCGTTTTACGGGACAACGCGATCAGGAATGCACCGCCGGCACCGATACCTGCGGCTTCTGTCGGCGTGAAGATACCCATATAGATACCACCCATCACGATGGTAAAGAGGATCAATACACCCCAAACACCGTTCAGTGCTTCCATACGCTCAGGCCAGGTCAGCTTTTCACCGCATGGACCCGCTTCAGGTTTACGCCAAACTACATACCGCACAGCACACAGGTATAAGAGAATACCCATAAAGCCTGGAATAAAGCCGGCAGCAAACAACTCACGAATACTTGTTTCAGTCAGCAGACCATAAATCACCAGAATAACGCTTGGCGGGATCAGAATACCCAGCGTACCACCCGCTGCAATTGACGCGGTTGCCAGAGAATCTGCATAACCGTATTTACGCATCGGAGGCATGGCTACCTTAGCCATCGTCGCAGAGGTTGCCAGACTTGAACCACAGATCGCAGAGAAACCGCCACACGCAACAACCGTTGCCATGGACAGACCGCCCTTCCGGTGGCCTAAGAAGGCATTGGAAGCACGGTATAACTCATGGGACAAACCGGACTTGGTGACCAGGTTACCCATAAGAATAAATAGAGGAATAACGGACAGACTGTATTCCTGCGCGGTATCAACCACACGCTTAGCAGCCATGGACAGTGAACCTGTCCAGCGGAAGTCGCCCATGTTGTCAAAGGTCAAACCCTGCATGTACGCAAAGCCGAAGAAGCCCACGATCCCCATGGAAAACGCAATCGGGATACGCACGATGACGATCAGGACCAACAGAATAGCAAAGCCGATCAGTGCTACTGTCATGCTGAAATTACCTGTCTAACTTTATAATAATCGTTATTTAGTCACGAGAGAGGAACAGGAGGCGATATACGCCATAGGTGATCATTGCACCTGCTGTTACCCAGCTCATCACAGCAATGTACTGAATAATGAGACCCACCGGCAGTTCGAGGTATTCAGTTACCTCATCGCGACGCATTGAACGCGCTGCCAGAAAATAGATCCTCTCACCCAGAAAATAGAGAGATGAAGACATCAGAAATGCGGACAGTAAGCCCAGCACTTTAAGAAGCACGCTACCCAGCATGCGATCAAGAATATCAACGACTACGTGGCCACCCCGCCAGGTAATAACTGGCATTTCAGCAAAGACCAAAATGGCGATGCCGATCTCTGTCAGCTCTGTGGCGCCATCAACGGAGTTGTCAAAAAAGTAGCGGCCGAATACGTCTGCACACGTCAGAACCATCAGCAGAAACAGCGTAACAGCAGCTACCAACTCCAGAGCAAAGGCCAGCCATTTGACTGGCCCTTTCTCTTCGTAGTGCGCTGTGACCCAGGCACTAAATGACATACGGTGACTCCTTATTTACCGTAAGAGCGAGCGATGGAACGCAGCTCAGTCAGAGCAGCTTTCGCATCTACGCCACGATCAGTAACGTGAGAGACCCAAGCGTCGTCCATACCTTTAGCCAGACTCTTGAATTCTTTCGCCATTGCACCATCAGCAGCCACTTCGTTCAGGTTCACGCCTGCTTCTTTAGCAGCCACGTAACCTTCAGCATCACCTGCATCCCATGCGCGACCTGCCAATGCAGACAGTTTCTCACCAGAAACGCTCATTACAGCCTTACGATCTTTCTCGCTCAAGCTATCCATGAAGTCAGGGCTCAGGAACATAGAGAAGCTACCCAAGTACATACCACCTGGCAGTGCAACTACGTTACGAGCAACTTCTTTCAGACGCAGTGTTTTCTGCTCACCCATAGGGATGAAAACACCATCGATAACGCCCTGCTGCATCATTTCGTATACTTTCGGAGCCGGTGCACCAACAGCGGTCACGCCCAGACGCTTACCGATTTCACCCTGAACACCACCGCCGATACGGATTTTCTTGCCTTTAAGGTCAGACAGGGAATCGATTGGCTTAGCCATGTGAATCTGGCCAGGACCGTGAGTGAACAGCGCCGCCAGTACCAGACCGTCGTGCTCGTTCGCTTTGGTGAAGTATTTTTCGTTTACGCGCCAGTGAGCAATAGAAGCGGCTTCAGCGCTCACGCCCAGACCTGGCTGCTCAACAACCTGAGTCAGCTTGAAGCGACCCGGCACGTAACCGTGGTAGCTGAAGCTTGCGTCTACAACACCATCTTCAACCAGTTCGAACATGGTTTTTGGGTGACCCATGCCATATTCGATTTTAATTTTTACTCGACCTTCGGTCGCTTCCTCAACCCACTTGCCCCAAGTAGGCCAAACAACAGCATTTTGAGGATGAGTCGGCGGCAACCAGCTTGCTACACGCATGACAGTTTCTGCCATTACGGAAGTGGACAAAGTCAGACCCAAACCTACAGCTGCAGCTGTTTTCAGGAAATTTCTTCTTATCATTGGTTTTCTCTCCTGGCTTTAAAGACACGCTTAAATGCGTGGTTTGCTTATTGTTATATGAAGTAAGAAACAGGTAATACCTGTTGGGTCCTGTTATACCAGCATTAAACTGACGGAACCCTGAACATCGAGCATAACTCAGGTTATGCTACAAACGAAGCACCCGATGCATCAAACTTTGTATCAATTGCCATTCGTAAAACATTCGGGGTTAAACGAGGCCACAAATATTGATCGCAATCAAAGATACTCCACTTCCATCATCGGCAGAAGCCGAAAATGGATCATAAGACTCTTTCCTTTAAGGAAAATATACAGTTGAGCCTTAAATATTAATTAACATATTAACTAATATCAAGACCCAATTGCACTTTCCACTACCAATAAACATCCTTTAGTACATCGGCAAGCTTTTCACGCGCTTCACCAAAGTGATTCACGCTGTCTTCATATGCATCCCTTGCCAATGTATAGCGCTCCATCTGATCGGTATTAATACCTTTATAGAGATCAGCCTGAACAGCACGACACTCTTCAAAGAATCGATCTGCAATCAGACGGCGGCGCATATAAATTTTTGCAGCTTCCTGCTGACTTGGTCGCATGTCGGCGAAATCTGATACGTCAGGAAACTCCGCCGTAGCGAAGTCCCCTTTCAGCAGCGCCCACATCCCAGACCAGTCTTCCTCAGCACCATCAAATGCTTTGTAGCCGAATTTGGCCAACACACTGACATTGCTTTCAACTAATTTATCTGGAGATGGGATAATCATGATTAAACCCTCTTAATCACTCTACGCCGTAACCTACGCGCATGTCGTAGTTTGGCTCAACACCTTGCGGCAGTACGAAACCGATATCACCCAGACGGTCTTCCAACAGCTCCAGATATTCAGCCTGCAGCTCTTCAGGTGTTTTAACCTTCAGACCATATTCGTGGTAGATATCAAACATCTCGGACTTCTTGCCACCTTCAGAAGGACGGCCGTAGAAACCCAGACCAACCTGCATGAACTTAGCAATACGCTCCTGCATGAATTCACGGGTTTTCTCACCACCAAATTCGATACAACGCTTGGATGCCCAAACGCCAAATGCCAGATGACCGTGCTCTTCTTTATGGATGCGCACGTTTACACGCGCCCATGGCAGGTAAGAACACTCACGGTACTGACCCAGGAATGCTACAGCCGCAGGAGTTACTACGGTTGAGAACAGGGCAACATCTTCCCAGCACTCGAACCAGGTAGACCAGTTTTCTTTACGGAAACCGTTGATCACGTTGACCTTGCTTGAATCTGGATTCTCCGGATTTGATGCCAGCTCGTGCAGACGTGAATCAACATCAACGTCCAGATCACGCAGCAGGTTCCAGATGTAGTAGCCGTGACCCATCTCTTCCATGACTTTTTTGGAGAGACGGTACGCTTCTTCCGGGCGTGGCGCGAAGCGATGGTTTTCAGCTACACGCTGAGCACCGGCGTATTCAGAATCAGCCTGAAACGTCATCAGGTTGATCAGACACTCTTTATAGTGCTCTGGCAGTTTATCGCCCTTATCGTAAGTCTTCATAAACGGTTATCTCCGATTGTTCTGAGCAAAACGCACATTAACTAACTAACGCAAACCTAACAGCGCCGCTCTCCCAATCCCGCTCACCCAAAGTGACACAAAATTCGACGCCGAAATCAAAATTAGTGTATCATTCACTGCATGTCAACCATTTGTTGAGGCCACCATTGTCCAGCACGACACCACCTATTCAGTTGAAGGTGGCCGCGGGACACACTAGAATTCCCTGTAAATTAAGGGCTTGCGGGATATTCATCCTGCCTGCAGTCAACAACAAATGATTTGCAGATTTTTTTGATGACAAAACTTCGCTGTATCGAAGAACTCGTAGAAGAGTTCAAAAACCAGCGCCCGATCCGCGGCGGCTCGCTAATCATTACTATTTATGGTGATGCGATCTCCCCGCGAGGCGGTACTGTCTGGCTTGGCAGCCTGATTAAACTGCTTGAGCCACTCGGTCTGAATCAGCGACTGGTGCGTACATCTATCTTCCGATTGACCAAGGAAGGATGGCTGACCTCAACGCAGGTTGGTCGACGTAGTTACTACAGCCTGACGGATACCGGGCGTCGTCGATTTGAGAGCGCATTCCGTCGTATCTACGCCGAACTCTATCCAGAATGGGATGGAAAGTGGGATATGGTCATTACGACACAATTAGATGTCGAGCTGAGAAAGGTTGTCAAAAAAGAACTGGAATGGCTCGGTTTTGGTAACATTGCACCCAGTGTCATGGCGCATCCCATGGCAGAAATGGCAGAAGTAAACAGCACCCTGCAAGAGTTATGCGTCAATGGTGAAGTGATCCATATGGAGTCACAACTCATTGGCACACAAACCTCCGCACCGCTCAAAGAACTGGTGCACGAGTGCTGGAACCTGCAGCAGCTGGCTGAAGACTACCAAACCTTTCTGGAGCGCTTTCGCCCTATCCTTCGCGCACTGGAAAGCGCGGAAGAACTGGACCCGGAACAATGCTTCCAGCTGCGGACACTGATGATCCATCACTACCGGCGCGTCCTGTTACGTGACCCGCAGCTACCAGAAAAATTGCTCCCTGCCGAATGGGCCGGTACCTCAGCCCGCATTCTGGCACGCAACATATACCGCATGGTGCAGGTAAAAGCGGAAGAATATCTGTCAGTAACGCAGGAAACAGCCGATGGCCCACTGCCAGAAGCAGCACCGCGTTTCTATAAACGATTTGGTGGCCTTTAATGGCCCCATCGGTCGCTCCCCGACCCTCTGACAATACGCACATTTAGCTAACTAGCCGCAATACTCCGGCTAAAACCGATGACATCTTTCGCACAGATGAATACACGGTAGCCGGAACCCAAACATAATAAGAGACCCGGATCTCACAGATCCGGTCACGATTTACCCCGGAGACAACGATATGATCAACATCGCTATCATCGGTAGCGGCCCGTCAGGCTGCTATATTGCGGATATGCTTTCTAAAAAGGTGGCCGATGCTCAGGTAGACATTTTTGACCGCCTCCCAACGCCTTTTGGACTCGTGCGTGCAGGTGTTGCCCCTGACCATCAAGGCACCAAAAACATCGTCCGTCAGTTTGAGCGTACCTTTTCCCGTGACAATGTACGCTTTGTCGGCAACGTAAATATTGGCGACGATATCACCTATCAGGAATTGAAAGACCATTACGACGTTATCGCAGTCACTATCGGCGCCTTACAGGATCGCGATCTGGGCATTGATGGCGAAGACCTGAACGGTGTTTACGGCTCAGGTGCGTTCGTGGCCTGGTATAACGGCCACCCAGATCACGCCGATCTGAACCCTAAGCTCGACAGCTCAGGGATCGCAATCATTGGCAACGGCAACGTTGCACTGGACATTTCCCGCATTCTTGCAAAAACAGATGCAGAGATGGGAAGCTCCGATATCACAGCCGATTCCGTGGCAGCGATCGCTGAATCGCCGGTACAGGATATTTATCTGATCGGTCGCCGAGGCCCAGTTGAAGCCAGCTTCACGAATGCGGAACTCAGTGAATTTGCGGAGCTGGATCGCTGTGTAGCATTGGTTGATTCCGCACAACTGCCTGCTGCACTGCCCGAAGACTTCGACCCGAAAGCAGCGAAAGCTATCGAGAAAAACTTGGAAACTTTGCGTGGTTATGCCGAAAACGCAACGGATTCCAAACCGGTTCGCTTGCATATTATGTTCTGCGCGTCCCCGACGGCTATCCTGGGTGAACACGGCACAGTAACCGGCTTACGTCTGGAGAAAAATCAAATTACAGACGGCCGTGCAACAGGCACTGGGGAAACCTTTGATCTGAACGTACAAACAGTCATCTCTGCCATTGGTTACCGCAGCCAATCGATTGAAGGCATGCCATTCGATGAAGAACGCGGCATCGTCAGCAATGAAGATGGACGCGTAGAAGACGGCGTCTACACCTCTGGCTGGTGCAAACGTGGTCCTCAAGGTGTTATTCCTGCCAATCGGGCAGATTCTATGGGTGTTGCTAAACAGATTATTGCCGATTTGGAAGAAAACATGCCCGCTGGAGACAAAGCAGGCTTTAATAAAATTGCTGCATTGTTGGATGAACGCAACGTACGCACGGTCGCTTTCTCTGACTGGCAGACGATCAATGAAGCAGAAGTCAGCCGTGCACAAGGCGACAAACCTCGCGAGAAGTTCAATCGCATTCCTGAAATGCTGGCGCTTCTCGACTAAGTTCAGCAACCGCTAAAGAAACAACATCAAGCCGCCAGGCAATGCCTGTGCGGCTTTTTAGCTATCTGTATCAGAGTAAGATCATCATGCCATTACCCACCCCTGCAAACCGAGTTCAACAACACACCCGACGCGTTATCTGTGAAGGTTATAAGCGTGAAGATGGCTTGTGGGACATCGAAGGCCATCTACTTGATACTAAGAACTTTGCCATTGAGCTCAAGGATCGTGACGATGGCATACTGGCCGCAGGCGAACCTGTCCACAACATGTCAATCAGGCTCACCATCGATCTGGACCTGAATATACTCGACGTGGCCGCCAGTATGGACGCAACCCCTTTCCGGGGCTGCCCAAGTATTACCAGTGCATATAAACAACTTATAGGCACTCAGATAAAACCTGGCTTCACCAAACTCACGCGCGATATGTTCAGCGGTGTACATGGCTGCACCCACCTGCTTGAGCTACTTGGTCCTGTTGCAACAACAGCATTCCAGGCAACCCACCATGAACGAGAAGCGCTCGAAGGGTGGTCTGATGGAGATCAAAAGCCACCGATGCTCGATACGTGTCACACCATGGATTCTAAAGGTGCCGTTGTACAAACCTATTGGCCACACTTTTACCAGCCAGAAGAAGAGAACCAACAGCGCAATACGGACGCCCACATCATTGCCACAGAAAACATAGAGGCAATAACGGGCGGATAAGCGCTCGGAGATGGATTAAACAGAGATGGATCTAGTACAAGAGAGGTGAAGCGGCCCGACATCATCGGTACCGCTTCATGCAAGATATGGGTTTAACCTAAGCGATCGAACGAATTTTCAGCGTCATCCCTTCACTGCCAAAAATTTCTACTTTTGCTCCGGCCTCTAACTCATCATCGGCCTCAGCCTTCCAGAGCGTGTCTCCCACACGGATACGCCCCTGACCACCTACCAGTGCTTCCTCCAACACCAGACGGCGACCAATCAGCTGAGCGGCACGATCATTGAGCAGCGGCTCGGCTGATTTGTCATTGAAACCGCGAAACACCTTCCAGTACACCAACGTAAAGACAACCGACAGCAAGGAAAAGACCAGCAGCTGATGCTGCCACTCAGGCAGAAGCTCCAGCGCAACAATCCCGGACATACCAAATGCAGCCACGGCAATGCCCAGCAGAAAACCGCTGGTACCGAGAACTTCCAAAATGAGTAGGACAACGGCCAATGTCAGCCAGTGCCACGTGTTAATCACATCAAACAACGGTACGCTCCACTAGTTCTTCACAGACTTGAGTATCTCACCGATACCCGCCACAGACCCGATGACGCTACTTGCCTCCAATGGCATTAGTACAACTTTCTCATTGTCAGCAGAAGCGATCTGCCCCAAGGCTTCGACATACTTCTGCGCGACAAAGTAGTTTAACGCTTGCGGATTACCTTCGCTAATCGCTTTGGATACCATGTCGGTCGCGCGGGCTTCGGCCTCTGCCTCACGCTCACGGGCTTCAGCCACACGGAACGCCGCTTCTTTCTCACCTTCTGCGATCAGAATTTGCGCCTGACGCTGACCTTCAGCCACCTTGATCGCAGCCTCACGCTCACCTTCTGCCTGCAAAATAGCCGCACGCTTTTCACGTTCCGCTTTCATCTGGTTAGCCATCGCATCAACCAGATCCTGCGGTGGAGAGATATCACGGATCTCAACTCGGGTCACTTTAACGCCCCACGGGTCCGTCGCCTCATCAACCTTTGCCAATAGCTGACTATTGATAGTGTCACGATTGGAGAGCATGGCATCCAGCTCCAGAGAACCCAGAACTGCACGAATGTTGGTCATAACCAGGTTCTGCATCGCACGGTAGAGGTCGTTTACCTCATAGCTCGCCTTTGCCGCATCAAGAATCTGAAAGAAGCACACTGCATCTGTCGTCACCTGCGCATTGTCGGCGCTGATCACTTCCTGTGGTGGTACATCCAGTACCTGCTCCATCATATTCTCTTTGCTGCCGACACGATCGATCAACGGAATGATCAGGTGAAGCCCAGGTGCTATCGTTCGGGTATAGCGCCCAAACCGCTCAACCGTCCAGTTGTACCCTTGCGGCACCATCTTTACACCCGAGAAAATCAACGCGAGCGCGAAGACAACAATAACTCCAACTGAAATTTCAAAGCCAAACATCACAACATCCTTATATCGGTTTTTGACGGAACGGAAGCAGTCAATTGAAATGATTACACTTTTTGTAGCTACGCAATCAAATCAAGCGCTACTCCCTAGCTCTGTATAGCAGTATATGGAGGCAATTTCATGGCAAAGGTGTAACTTAATCGGCTTTTTGAGACTGCTGTTCTTTCAACTTATAGAGCGGAATGACTTCGTCAACATTGATCTCAAGGCGCTTACGATCCGCCTCAACCTCAGTCAGAGCATCCACCTCTTCCATGGTATTCAGGCTGCGTACGGCCAGATCCTGATACTGACGCGTACCTGCGCTTTTCCAGGAAATTTCACCTTCTGACAGCTCACGAATCACTTTCGCCGGCGAACCTGCCACCAGCGTGCGGTCAGGCACTTCGAACTTCGCTTTTACAAATCCCATCGCAGCTACGATAGACGACTCACCCACCACAGCACCGTCCATGATCACTGCATTCATTCCCACCAACGCATTCTTTTTAATAGTGCAGCCATGCAGCACCGCACCGTGCCCAATATGGCCATCTTCCTCTACAACCGTATCGCTATTAGGGAAGCCGTGCATGACACAGGTATCCTGAATATTGGCACCCTCTTTCAGCACCAGACGACCAAAATCACCCCGCAAACAAGCAGCAGGTCCTACATAACAACGTGGACCAATAATGACATCACCAATTAATACAGCGGTCGGATGCACATAAGCTGTCGGATCAATAACCGGCGTAATGCCATCGATAGCGTAAACTTTCATTCCATATCTCCAAACACAAAAAAGAGGGCTCTGCCCTCTTATAACATGACCCGAAAGTCGGGAATACCCTTATAACAATTCGATGACAGAGCAATATGACCGAAGACGGTCGTGCAGCAATAAATACCGCCCTATCATGATCAATGACTCATTATTTCGGGTGACGACGGCTCTGCACCACGCGGAAGCGGTTTGCAACGTAGGCCAGATCCGACAGACACGCATTTGCCGCTGGGTTGCAGCCGGTTGCGTGGAAGTCAGAGAACGCAGCACTCTGGTTTACGAAGACACCGCCGGTCAGGTTGCAGGACAACGCAACGCCCGCATCCAGAGAAGCTTCTTCGATCTGATCTAGTACATCGTCGCTGGAAGAGTAGCAACCCATGGTGATCGCACCGTGGTTCTTCACAGCTTTGTTCGCCAGCGCAATACTCTGCTCAGTGCTGTCAGTCTTGATCACGAAGGAGATCGGACCAAACAGCTCTTCCATGTAGGTCTCTTCTTTGTCTGCATCGATGGTCATGATCAGCGGGCTGTGTACACGCGCATCTTTGAACCATGGGTTTTCCATCGGCTCGGAATCGCGAACGACAGTACCCAGACCTTTGCTGTCTTCAATACGCTGCGCGGTTACAGGCGCCTGAATCGCACCCAGCACCATTGCAGCACGCTCAGGGTCGGACAGGAACTTAGTCACGCCGGTAGAGATCGCTTCAGCCACTTCATCGAAGGACTTGTGACCCAGATCGGTCTCGATACCGCCCGCGGGTACAAAGATATCCTGCGGCGTGGTGCACATCTGGCCGGAGTACAGGCTCAGAGTGAAAGACAGGTTACGCACCATGCCTTTAAAATCATCCGTGGAATCGATGACGATGGTGTTCACACCCGCTTTCTCGGTATACACCTGCGCCTGCGGACAGTTGTTTTCCAGCCAGTCACCAAACCAGGTGTTGCCGGTAAAGTCGATCAGACGAACTTCATCACGCTGTGCCAGCTCCATGGTGCATGGCTTGGTTGCGTCTTCGTCGATAACCATAGAGACAAGGTGTGCCGGCAGACCGTTCTCTACCAGAACCTCCTGCGCAATCTTGATGCTGATTGCAGCAGGCAAGATGCCTGCAGGGTGTGGCTTAACCACAACCGGGTTGCCGGTTACCAGAGAAGCAAACAGACCCGGGTAGGTGTTCCACGTTGGGAACGTGGAGCAACCGATCACCAGACCGACACCACGGCCGACCACGGTAAATTTCTTATCCAGTACCAGCGGATCGTGCTTACCCTGCGGTTTAGTCCAGGTTGCAACACCCGGTGCAGAGGTCATCGCTTCATAGGCGTAAGCCACCGCTTCCAGACCACGGTCCTGTGCGTGTGGGCCACCGGCCTGGAACGCCATCATGAAACCCTGACCGGAGGTATGCATGACGGCGTAACCGATCTCAAAACTGCGCTTGTTAATACGCTCCAGAATTTCCAGACAGATGCCAGCACGGGCTTCAACACCCACATCACGCCATGCTTTCTGCGCGTCTTTCATCGCTGGCAGCAGAACATCCAGATCAACCAGCGGGTACTGAACGTCCAGATCAAAACCGTACGGGGATTTTTCGCTGCCCGCAGTGCCAGTGATACCCGGCATATCCAGCTCAAACGCCTGACCGATATACGCTTTGAAGGCGTTCTCGCCGTCTTTATTCGCAGTTTCGCCGTATTTACGCGGACTTGGATTTTCCGGGTAAGGGCTGAAGTAATCACGTGAGTGAATGGCGTTCAATGCACCCTTCAGGGTGTCCTGGTGTTTCTCAAACAGGTTCTGGCTCATAATAAATCCCACTCTGTACCGGTTCTGCTGCATCACAAAACCGACAACCGGTTGATAATAGCTACTTGTTATTGTTCTGATGACTTAACGCGCTTTCGCATTATTGCGGAATACGATTTATAAGCAATGCATGTTTCGACACGCGTTTCGTTTGATACACCATTTATGGGGTATCAGGTACAGAAAAGGCCACACCTAATGGGTGTAGCCTTTTGATATTCGTTTTCGACGCATAGTCCATCTTAAGAATGCGGCGGCGTTTACAACTTTTTACTACAGCTGTTCTGCCCAGTCACGTACCCAATCACGCGCATCTTCATCAGGCAAAGGCTGAGTACAAGCATCAACTTCAAAACGCTCGCCTACGCGCACCGCACCTAAGCTGGCTAACAACGCATCCACATCTTTGCCAGCCTGACAAAATGTCTGGTGGTAGGTTTGATCACCCAGCGCAACGACGCCGTATCGAATGTGAGACAGATCCGGTTTCTGTTCCTTCAATGCATCACACAGCGGAATGATGTTATCTGGTAGCTCACCATCTCCATGTGTTGAACAGCTGATGATCAGCACATCGCGGCTGGAAAAATCCAGCTCGTCATAGTCTGGCTCTTCGTGCAGCGCGACCTCATGTGCTTCTTCCAGCACCTCTTGCAGTGCGTCAGCCACCATTTGTGCATTGCCTGATTCAGTACCTACCAGAATCGCGATATCTGTCATAAACCCTCGCCTACCCTTTTATTCTGCTTAATCTATGGGCTTCTATTTAATGCCAATAATCCAAACGATACACCAAACTTTATGATACGAAAAGTTTATTATCAATTAATATTCTTGTATCTCTTTTGGTTTTTGGGTTAACCTTGCGTTATGACAGGTTATTGCTTTGACTGGCCGATTGTCTGAACACCGGATCTGTGCCAAAAGCACACATACACCCCCACTGTGGTAACAGTCAGAGCAATCATGGTCCAAAAAAATAATGACATAGGCGCGCAACCGCATACGCGCTACACCCTCAAAAAGAGTGAGGCTTCTCTTATGGCAATGGATGATAAAAAACTAATCGAACGCATCGCTAACGGTGAAAAGATTCAGGCGGGTGAAGAGATCTCTTCCGGATACCGTGCTGAGCTGATGCGCCTGATGGTTGTCTTCGTGGATTCTGAACTGGCTGGTGCTGCAGGTTTCGCAGAACAGATCAATGAAGGCCCGGGTTTGCGTGAGCGGCAGGTTGCTGCGCAGATCGTTGCAGATAAGTTTGATCATGCTGAAAAAGTACTGACATTGCTGAAAGAGTTTGGTGTCGATAACCGACTTTATGTTGCCTCCCATGCCTGGGAAGCCCGCCTGAGCCGCTACCTGGATCTGGGTAATCGCCGTATTGGCGGTGACAAACGCCTGAATGTATTCCACTACCCGCTACAGGGCTGGACAGATGCACTGGTCATGAACGCCTTGATGGCTGCTGCCTCAGGCATCCAGCTGAAAGAACTTCGCAACGCCTCCTATGCCCCACTGGCCGACGCGATGCGCGCAGTAGCTGAAGGTGAATCCCGTCATGCTGAACTGGGTGAGCGAGGCCTGCAGGATCTGATCGATCGTAATGGCACCGATGCGGCACAGGTCGCGGTTGAGTTCTGGTATCCGAAAGTAGCAGCAACCTTTGGTCGTTCCGATTCTCAGCACAATGACCGCTTCCGTGCCTATGGCCTGATCACCAAAACCAATGATCAGCGCCTGAATGAATGGGAAGGTTTGGTAAATGACGTCCTGACCCGCCTGGGGCTGACCGTTCCTGACACCGAGTAATAATGATCAGAATGGCGTCTATACGTCATTCTGATACAGATCAGTTTCTTTGCACTTTAATAGCAGGCCATATGAGCCTGCTTTTTTTGTTTAAACAGTGGTATAACCTGTCAGCCATTTTTCCCGCCTGATATCGGAGCGATCATGTTCTCACCGCAATCCATCGCCACCATACTGACACTGGCCGCAGCCGTAGCGCTGGGACCTCTGTCCACGGACATGTATCTACCCGCCCTGCCCCGCATGACCGACGACCTGAATACCAGCGTTGATCAGATGCAGCTGACGTTGTCAGTGTTCTTTGCCGGTTTTGCAGTCGCTCAGCTTTTGTACGGCCCTCTGGCAGACCGTTTCGGGCGCAAGCCTATTATGCTGGCAGGTCTGGCCATTTTCTCTTTTGCGTCTATCGGCTGTGCGATGGCCGAAACCGTGGAACAGCTGATGGTCTATCGTTTCATTCAGGCACTAGGTGCCTGTGGCGGCCCTGTATTGGGCCGTACGATGGTACGAGACATCCACGGACCGGAAAAAGCGGCACCGGTGTTGGCGCTGATTGGTACCATCATGGCACTGGCACCCGCCATTGCCCCCGTATTTGGCGGCGGCTTGATCATCTGGTTCGATTGGCAGGCAATCTTCCTCTTCCTCGCCTTTTTTGGCTTTGTACTGATGGCCGTCTACGGACTGAAGGTACAAGAGAGCCTGAAAGAGGAATACAAGAAACCGTTTAACCTGACAACGGTGATGACCTCCTATAAGCGACTACTGAAGCATCGCGAATATATCGGCTACACCCTGAGCTGCAGCTTTGTTTATTCGGGCCTGTTCTGCTTTTTATCCGCATCCTCCTTTGTATTGATTAACTTTTTTGGTGTTGCTGAAGAACACTTCGGACTCTACTTTGCACTGGTGGTGTGTGGATACGTGATCGGCACACAACTGGTCCAGCGTTTCAGCGTCTACGTGGGCCAACGCAAGATGCTAATGCAGGGTGCCTGCACTGCGGCTGTCGCCGGTATTGCCATGGCGATTCCGTCATTGCTGGAAAAAGACACACTGGCATGGCTGATCGCGATGCAGGTGCTCTTTATGGTTGGCGTGGGCATTGTGATGCCACTCTCGATGGGCGGCGCGCTGGCACCGTTTTCCGATATTGCGGGCACCGCCTCCTCCCTACTGGGTTTTTTACAGGCGGTATGTGCAGCAACGGTCGGTATCATTGTGGGTCATATGTATAACGATACGCCGCTGGTGATGACTGTGGCGATTAGCATTATGGGTATCCTGACACTATTGAGCTATCGGATATTTCTGCATAAAAAAGATCAGCCACAAGCGTAGCCAGCAGGCCAACCGAACGCTATCCTGAGCAACATTCAGAGGGAGATATACGATGCTGATCCAACCCAATAAATCCTGCCTGCTGGTTGTAGACCTGCAGGAAAAATTGCTGCCTGCCATTCATGAAGGTGAAGCGGTTGTCGAAAATACTCGCTGGCTAGCCGAGATCGCTAACCACCTAAGCGTACCGGTACTCACATCTGAGCAGTACCCTCAAGGCTTAGGCGGCACCGCAACCTCACTGCTGGATGTACTGCCAGCGGAAGGCTTTATGGAGAAAATGGCCTTCTCCTGCATGTCGGATCCAGGCTGCAACGAAAAGATTAATGCTCTTCGCCCTAGCCAGGTCGTCGTTGTAGGCACCGAATCCCACGTCTGTGTTCTACAGACATGCTTGCAGCTCAAACAGCAGGCGCGTGAAGTATATGTGGTTGAAGACTGCGTCTCTTCTCGCAATCCTAAAGACAAAGAATTGGCACTGGAACGCATGCGACAGGCGGGCATCTATATCGTCAGCCGCGAGATGGTTGCCTTCGAATGGCTGCAAACAGCCAACAACGAAAAATTCCGCTTTATCAGCAAGAACTATCTGCGTTAATACGCAGGATGTCTGCAGGCTGGAAAATCTCCCAACCTGCAGGCATACCGTATCTAATCCAACCGAAATCCAACCTTCATCACAACCTGATAGTGACCCACCTTGCCATTTTCAACATGGCCACGTATCTCACTAACCTCAAACCACTCCACGTGGTTAATCGTTTCAGCCGTTCGCTGAACACCCTGCGAAATCGCATCATCAATACTGACTGAAGAAGATCCGACGACCTCTACTTTCTTATAGACATGATCACTCATTGGAAGCACCGTGCATTGGCTATTTAATAGTCAACATAGCTGATGGCATTGTTCGACGCCAAAGCAAACACGGCCCAATAAATCACTCTAATGCGCAATTATGCAAACGGGGGAAAAATAGTCAGACTGAACAGAGCAGGAAACTAAAGGAAAAGAGCCGCAGCAACCCCGGCCGGAGCTGCTGCGAACTGAAGCCGTTATTACACCGCTTCGGTGTTGGACAGGAAGAACCAGGTATCCAGGACAGAATCCGGATTAAGGGATACAGAGTTAATCCCTTTCTCCATCAACCAACGCGCTAAATCAGGATGGTCAGACGGACCCTGACCGCAGATCCCGATGTACTTACCTTGTGCACGGCACGCATCAATGGCCATCTCAAGCAGACGCTTCACTGCATCATTACGCTCATCAAACAGATGCGCAATCACGCCGGAATCCCGATCCAGCCCCAGCGTCAACTGAGTGAGATCGTTCGAGCCAATGGAGAAACCATCAAAATACTCAAGGAACTGATCTGCCAGTAACGCGTTGGATGGAATTTCGCACATCATGATGACACGCAATCCATTCTCACCGCGCTTCAGACCATTCTCTTCCAGCAGCTCAACCACCTGTTTGGCTTCGCCCACGGTGCGCACAAATGGCACCATGATCTCGACGTTGGTGAAACGCATCTTATCGCGTACTTTTTTCAGCGCGCGGCATTCCAGCTCAAAGCAATCACGGAAAGAATCAGAGATATAACGGGTTGCACCGCGAAAACCGAGCATCGGGTTTTCTTCGCTTGGCTCGTAGCGGTCACCACCGATCAAATGTCCGTATTCGTTCGACTTGAAGTCGGACATGCGTACGATCACTTTCTTCGGATAGAACGCTGCCGCCAGTGTTGAAATACCTTCCACCAGCCGCTCGACGTAGAATTCAACCGGATCGCCGTATCCTGCGATGCGACGATCGATCGTCTGACGCACATCGCGTGACTGCTCGTCATAGTTCAGTAGCGCTTTAGGGTGCACACCAATCATGCGATTGATAATGAACTCCAAACGCGCCAGACCGATACCGGAGTTAGGCAAAGACTGGAAATCAAATGCGCGATCCGGATTACCAACGTTCATCATGATATCGAACGGCAGGTTTGGCATAGATTCAACATTGTTAGTCTGATGCTCAAAGTCGAGCTTACCTTCGTAAGCACGTCCGGTATCACCTTCGGCACAAGATACCGTGACAACCTGCCCCGGCTTCAGGATATCAGTCGCATCACCACAGCCCACAATGGCTGGAATACCCAGCTCACGCGCAATAATCGCTGCGTGGCAGGTACGACCACCACGGTTGGTCACAATGGCCGCTGATTTTTTCATCACCGGCTCCCAATCGGGATCCGTCATATCGGTGACCAGGACTTCACCCGGCTGCACTAAATGCATTTCGGTAATATCGTTCACAATACGTACCGGTCCTGAACCAATACGGTGACCGATAGAACGACCTTCAACCAGACATTTGCCGGTCTCTTTCAGCAAATAACGCTCAATAACAGTACTTTTATCACGGCTCTTAACGGTTTCAGGGCGCGCCTGAACAATATATAAGCCGCCGTCATCACCGTCTTTAGCCCACTCGATATCCATCGCGCGGCCATAATGCTGCTCGATGATCACCGCAAGGCGTGCCAGTTCCTGCACATCCTCATCATTGATAGAAAATTGGTTACGCTCTTCCACCGGCACGCTTACTGTCTCGACAGCATTACCTGCACTGGCGTCGGCGGTGTAGATCATCTTGATCGCTTTCGCGCCCAAATTTCGACGCAAGATAGCCGGCGCACCCATTTTCAAGGTTGGCTTGTAGACGTAAAACTCATCCGGGTTAACCGCACCCTGTACCACAGTCTCACCCAAGCCATAGGCTGAAGTGATAAATGCAACATGGGGGAAGCCCGATTCTGTATCGATGGTAAACATCACACCTGATGCCGCAGTTTCACTGCGCACCATGCGCTGTATACCTGCAGACAACGCAACTTCACTGTGGTCAAAACCCTGGTGAACACGGTAGGAGATAGCACGATCATTGTAGAGAGACGCAAACACCTCTTTGATCGCGTGCTTTACGTTGTCCAAACCACGGATATTCAGAAAGGTCTCTTGCTGGCCAGCAAACGAGGCGTCCGGTAAGTCTTCGGCGGTTGCCGACGAACGTACGGCAACGGAAAGGTTCGTATTATCGCCGCACATTTCGGCGAACGCGCCTTCAATCGCTTCATTAAGCGCAGGCTGGAACGGTGCATCCATGATCCAACCACGGATCATCTTACCGGTGTCAGCCAGCTCGATAACATTATCCGTATCCAGCGCTGTTAGAGTTTCGTTAATTTTCTCTTCCAGGCCACCATGCTGGAGAAAATCCCGGAAGGCCAGTGCTGTCGTTGCAAATCCATTTGGTACTTTTACGCCCGCGTTACTCAGTTGGCTGATCATCTCACCCAAAGACGCGTTCTTTCCACCGACCGTTTCGACATCATTCATGCCCACCTGGTCAAGGCGCAGTACGTAATCCTGCACTCTGATTTTCTCCCACTCGCACGTGCTTAAATCATGGTTTGATCATCGATATAAGTAACAGATCATACTTCAGTTTTAAAAAAAAAATGAGAATAATTTGCAACTCGCTTGGTACAGATCAAAGATTGAGAAATACCCTTCACCCTACAGTCTCATTCACTCAAAATTTTGAGGGAAAGCACTTACTTAACGAACAAAATTTGTCGGTTTTTCAATCTCATAAATCGCATCATCAACCTGATCCAACTTACTTTGCATCACCGCGCGAGCATCACTCAGACCACGGTTGTAGTAATACGCACCCATTTCAGATGAAATAAAATCCAGTAAAAACTCAGCATCAAACTGCCCGAGGTCCTGATCAAGCTCAACACTAAAGTAACGTTTAAGCTTCTCAACGATTACCGCTTTCTCTTCCGCTGAGAATTTAATTTCTGACATCGTGACTCCCTCATCTATGTGATCTTTTATCCCAGCGAGCCTACACGGTCTGCAAATCCGCTGCCGCCTCTCGCCGCAATGCCAGCGGACTTTCCCCAAACTGGCGCCGAAACGCCCGACTTAATGCCTCTCCTGAACCATAACCGTAACGTCGGGCGACAGTCTGTATACGCTCTCCACGCTCCACGTCCTGTCGGGCCAATACCATTCGCCAGCGCCTTAAGTACGCCATCGGCGTTTCGCCCACAACCTGCACAAACAACTCAGCAAAACGACTCAATGATAGCCCTGCAATTTGCGCAAACTCTTCATTACGCCAGACTTTTTCCGGTCGCTCATGGATAGCAACAATCGCTCGACTGATTCTCGCATCAGACAATCCATTGAGCAGGCCGGGTTCAGTAGCACCTTGCTCAATCTGGGCACGCAGCAACCGTACCATTAACACTTCACCCAACCGGTTAAGCACCGAACCAAAACCGCAACGTTGCGCGTCACCTTCAGCTTTGAGCAGTCGCACCAGCATAACGGTTTCAGCGTTATCAGAGATATCCAACTCAATCAGTGGCGGTAATGCTGATAACAAAGGGTTGGCCTGCCCCCCCCAATCGGTGCACGCTCTGAACATCGGCACATAGTCTGCTTGCTCAGGACTGCAAATCAGTCTCAGCGGAGACAGTAACACCCGATTGGGCACATCACTTCCCGGCGGGGAAAACACAATCAGGTTGGCCTCCTCTCCTGTTGCTGGGGATACCGATAACGAAAAGCGGGAAATCAGCGCCGACAAACGGTCAAAACGGCTCATATCGTAGTCTTGATCATATATTATGGATTTATATAACAGTATGCCCTGATAGGATTGATAGCAACCCCCTGATTTCTCCTATACGAGGACACACGCATGCTGATACCCCGCCAGAAAACACCTGACCTTCAGGTTGAAACGCTTGATAACGGCACCTTTGCCCTCTCCGGAGAAAACTCCGAACGTGGCACGGTTATCTGCTTTTATCGCGGACTGCATTGCCCGATCTGCGCCACCTATCTGAAAGAATTTGAAAAACAGGTGCCAGAGTTTGCCGCACGCGGTGTAAAGGCCATCGCCATCAGCTCTGACTCAGCGGAACGCGCGCGTGCCATGGCCGACAAAATTGATGCCCAGAATCTGCGCATTGGATACGGCCTGGATCTTAAAAAAGCACGCGAATGGGGTTTATATACTTCCACATCACGGGGCAAAACCTCCATTGGCATTGAAGAACCGGCACTGTTCTCCGAGCCGGGTTTGTTCTTAGTCACACCGGAACAAACACTGTATTACGGCTCAGTACAAACCATGCCGTTTGTGCGCCCACATTTTTCCGAATTAATCGGCGCGCTCGATTTTGCGATTAAAAATAACTACCCTGCACGCGGCGAATATACCGGCGAAGTGTAATTCGCCGAGCAACAGACCAGCGTATGTATAAAAGGCTGCGCCATGCGAGGCCTTTTATATGTCACGGTATTGCTCTTCACCCATCACGATTCCGTAGTGCAGCAAAAACCAGCACTTTGGTCGACCTGCACAAGAACAATTTTCGCGTGCGGAACATTGATGCATTCTGAGGATATACAACAAATATAAAACTCAGGTAATTCAATGAAATCTAAAACAAATTTGGCTGCCATCCTTATTCTGTCTGGCGCGACACTGGCTTCATCTGCCGTCTTAGCAGCGGGCTCTGTAGAAGTATCAGAGTCGGTAGAACTCAACGTAAAACCTGCAGCTATCTGGGCATTGGTGGGTGACTATAACGGCCTCTATCGCTGGCATCCCGCTGTGAAAGACAGCAAACGAACCGACAACGTTCGTCTTTTAACATTAGGAAATGGCGCACAGATTACCGAAACACTCACAGCCATGGACAACGAGAAGCATAGCTATAGCTACACCATCAATGCTTCACCCCTGCCGGTATCAGACTACGAATCATCTATTGCGGTAAAAGCCAACGGCAACAACGGTTCCATTGTGACCTGGTCGTCCAGCTTTAACGCTGCGGGCACCAGTAACGAAGAAGCAGCACAAGTGATACGTGGTGTTTATCAGGCAGGGCTGAACACGCTCACGGAGTTGTACAACTGATTCGGGCAAACGATATCCGTCATCACTATTGATTTAACGCAGCCGGAATGCGAGCTGCCAAACCCTCCACGTTCGGTTCCTGCTGCAAATCTGCTATAGTGCCGCGCTCTGAAGGTTCACTAGAGTACGGCACCGCATCATGACTAAACGCACTGCTTTTTTTATCTCTGACGGCACAGGTATTACTGCTGAAGCACTGGGAAACAGTCTGCTAACGCAATTTGAGGCCATTCAATTCGAGAAGGTCACCCTGCCCTATATTGATACCGTTGCCAAAGCGGAAGCCGCGGTTCAGCAGATCAACGATGCCTGCATTACCGATGGCGAACGCCCGATCATTTTCGACACCATTGTTAATGAAGAGATTCGTCGTATTTTAAGTCAGTGTGACGGTTTCAAAATTGACGTCTTTTCCACCTTTCTCAGCCCGCTGGAAAGCGAACTCCAGACGCGGTCATCCTATTCTGTCGGCGGCTCACATGCCATCGGCGAAGTGAATAAGTACAAAGACCGCATTGAATCCGTGAACTATGCGATTGATAACGATGACGGTGGCCGTATTCAACAGTACGACCGCGCCGACATCATCGTGCTAGGCGTATCTCGCAGCGGAAAAACACCTACATGCCTCTATATGGCGATGCAGTTCGGTATTCGTGCGGCCAACTATCCACTGACCGAAGATGATATCCATCACAGCAAACTTCCGGAGTTTCTGGAAAAACACCGCGATAAACTGTATGGCCTGACGATTGAGCCTTTCCAATTGTCCGCGATCCGTCAGGAACGTCGTGCTAACAGCCGCTATGCGTCATTGGATCAGTGCGATATGGAAGTGCGTAAAGTAGAAAAGATCTTTCGGGATGAAGGCATCAACTGCATTAACACGACTAACTTCTCCATTGAGGAGATCGCAACACGCATCATGGCAGACTTCGGCCTGAAACGAAAAATCACCTGATCAAACCGAAAAACCTTCAGATATAAAAATGCCCGGACCTAAATCCGGGCAATGCCAATCAATCGTGCAGGTAATGCTTAGTTTGCCTGCATGGAAACCGGATTACCCTGACGATCAAAAATCACATAACGGGACAGATCCGCGCCCATCATCAAATCGTTCGCCATCTTATTCAGATGAGGTTCCGCATCATCCGTCGATGGAGGCTGTCCACCCGTACCAGACAATCCTGCCGCCAGCACAAAGTCCCAGCCTGCCGAAACCTGATCCGCCTCAGCGGCCAGCCCGGAAAAATCAGTCAGTTCTGCGGGTAACTTATCAACGCACATCAGCGGTACAACTGAACCATGCTGACGCTGCTTGTGTTTTTTACTGTCCTGCTTCTCGATCTGTGCGAAAAGGAACAATAAACGCTGCGGCTCATCCTGCGTGCCAGCGGCATCCAACAGCTCTTTAAACTGAATACTCATGGGGACCTCCAAATTCGATAGCCCTCACTTTAGAGCCTTCTGCCCGACACTTCTTGATTAAAATCAAAGTCTCCGCAGGTGACAATTTTGGCTCAGAACATCTGAAATCCAGTTCGTGCGGGGCATACAGAGCCAAAACTATCTCTTTAGAGGTACCCCAACAAAACTGGACGATCTAACCCTCACCCAGCCAGCGCCCAACTTTTTTGTCCAGCAAAGTCTGTAAACTGCTTAACACCTTCCGGATCACTATGAGCACGCCACAAGCACCCCACAGTACGCATCAATCCAAAATCAATGATCGGGACTTTGACTATATTGGGAGCCTCAACCGTTTCCCCCATGATAGTAGCAGCGAGATTATTCTGTACCATCGACAACGCCCAGCCATCAGAGTCCGTCCGACACGTAAAGTGCGGCTGAGCCTGCTCAGAGAGAAATACCCGCTTACCCTCATTCAGCACCTCACAATGCTTGCGCAAAACGAAGGGCTGTTCGTGGAGATCGGCCAGATGCACACTACTGCGGGTCGCCAATGGATGTTGATTATGCACCACCAAAACAAAGCGCTCCTGGTATAACGGTAGCGCGGTATGGGACGCTTCATCGCCGGAAAGAGAGGTAATCAACAGATCGACCTTATCCTGCCCCATGCGCTGCGCCAGCTCCTCCCTACTGCCTGTTTGCAGATGCAACAGAATATCCGGATAGGTCCTGCGAAAGTCGTGTAACAGATCGTTCACGGGCGGCGTATCAAGCGTACCCAAAACACCAAGCCTGAGCTGCCGCTGATCACGAGAGTCCATCAGATCACGTTTAGCTGCGTTGCATTCTGCCAGAATGGCAAAAGCACGATCACGAAAGCGTAACCCGGCGGGTGTTAGCGTAATACGCCTGGGTTTGCGGATCAGAAGTGCCGCCCCCAACTCTTCCTCCAACGCTTTGACCGCCGTCGACAAGGCAGGCTGAGTCACAAACATCTTCTCAGCCGCACGGGTAAAGCTTCCCGTTTCCTGCACGGCCAAAAAATAACGTATCTGTCTGATCTCCATAATACGGTTCCTAAATACTCTACAGACCGATGTTCTGAGTCAGCGTCACATCAGCAATCCAGTTCTTCTTACGACGCGCCAGACGTGGACCGACTTTTTCATCGCTAAATACCATTGGCACAACGCTTTCCCCCTCCGCCAGCACTAAACGCGGCTGCAGACAATTCACATTGATCACCGCATATAACTGGCCGTCAATCTCAGAGGTCACAACCGGCATCACCCCACAGTTCCGACAGATCAGAAAGTTCGCCGTTTTGTGTCCAAACTGATATGCGTTTAATTGCTGAGCATCACCCACATCAATCACCAATTTTCCATCTGGATCAGACTGGTACAAATTTCGATGCATCAAACAAAACTCACACTGACACTCCCGAGAATTGCGGGCATCTAACACACGCTCAGTTTCAAACTGATATTTGATATTGCCGCAATGACATTGGCCACAATATCGACGACCACTGTGCTGACTCATAACTGGACCTCAGGACTCGATGTCTCTCACTACCCCCAGCATACGGGCTTAAATATGCAGACAGAAATCATAACTTTCAATAATTACCATAAACACGATTTATAGCTTTAATAATTATTAAAAATTTAACTTATCGAAAGGTTTGCGGCTAAATAGGTCTATCAGGCAGGACGAGGAAAAAAGCGTGAAAAGCGAGTTATTAAAAGACTATCCCATTCAGATTGAGATCCCAATTGTCTGGGGTGATATGGATGCCTTTCAGCACGTAAACAATTTGGTCTATCTCAAACATTTTGAGTCCGTGCGGATGGCATACCTTGAAGCCTGTGACTTTAAAGGAATCATGGATGAAACAGGCGTCGGCCCCATCCTGCGCGATACCAACTGCCGCTACCGCATCCCTCTGACCTATCCCGACACGGTTATCTCCGCTACGCGGGTTACACAGATAAAAGGGGATCGCTTCAAAATGTACCACGTAGTCTATAGCGTTGAGCATCAAGCTATCGCCGCCGAGGGTGAATCCATGATTGTCTGTGTGGACTACAACAAGAATGGGATCGCTGCCGTACCTGCTTCGATGCGGGACAGCATTTTGCGATTAGAAGCTGTGCAGCCGGAAATATGCGATTAGAGCACCCGTAAAAATTGGAACGATCATCGTTGTATTCTGTGGTAAACGAAGTACCCCAAGCCACCACAGAATATTTGCCCCGCCAGCACTGACTGACGGGGCATTTTTTTGGAGGATGCTTTATTCGGCTACCGGGAATTTATAAAACTCACGGTTCATATACGCCGCAACATCTTCTGCTTCGTCAGGAAACCAACCCACATCCAAATTGGTGTTACAGCCTTCTATCCAGGCTTTCAGCTTAGGCCAAGTGGTTGCAGCGCGGTCCTGTCGCTTAAAGTACGACGCTTCATGACAGGTGTAGCAGTTTGCATCCGTGTATTCGACGCCGCGGATCACTCTCTCCAGCTCGACCTCATGAAACAGCTCCTGACCGTTATCCGGGTCCGCTGCCATGACAGGTAACGCGCTGCAAAAGGCCGCTGCGACAAGTAACTTCTTCACCATGTTCATCCTCCATTGCTCACAAGCATTTTATTGTTATGTGCCCAGTCGCGAGAGATGCGCGACAAAATCCTCTGGCTCTGCGACACCAATCAGTGTCATGTTTTTATGCAGCTGGCCCTGCGGATCGAAAAAGATCAACGCTGGCGGGCCAATCACGCCATATTCTTTGTTCAGTGCTTTTGCATCAGCATCATTGCTGGTGACATCGACTTTGATCAACTCGAATCCGCTGAGCGCCACCTGTACATTGCGATCAGCAAAGGTATAGGTTTCCAGCTCGATGCAGGAGATACACCAGTCGGCATAGAAATCGAGCATAACCGGCTTGCCACTTCGCCTGGCTTCAGCCAGCAACTGATCCAGCTGCGCAGGGGACGTCACTTTTTTGAACGGTAATGCCGGCGTTGCAGCAACCTGCCCAACACCGACCGTAACACCCTGCAGCGGATAAATCATGCTGCGGTTACCGGACAATGCACCAATCAGCAAAGCAGAGCCGTAAATCAACATGATGACACCCACACCTTTCCAGATGCGTAACCAGCCGCCGGATGGCTCAGGCAGGCGGTCCAGCGCATGCATAAAGATTGCACTTGCGATCAACACACCCGCCGTCAGCAACATGGTCACTTCCGTTGCCACAATACGATCCAGCATCCAGATCGCTAGCAACAGCAGCATGACGCCAAAACCTGCCTTAACAGATTCCATCCAGATACCGGCCTTAGGTAACAGTTTGCCTGCCGATACACCAACCAGCAGCAGAGGCACACCCATACCCATGCTTAAACTGAACAGTGCACTACCCCCCATCACCGGATCACCACTCTGACCGATATAGATCAACGCACCTGCCAACGGCGCTGCCATGCAAGGCCCCACAATCAAGGCCGATAGCAATCCCATCACAGCAACACCGGTCACTGTGCCACCTTTCTGATGGCTGCTCATATTGTTCAATCGGGTCTGCCAACTATTCGGCAGCTGCAGGTCATAGAACCCGAACATCGATAATGACAGCAACACGAACAATCCCGCGAAAGAACCAATAATCCACGGATTCTGAAACGCTGCCTGCAGGTTTTCACCAAACAAACCCGCCACTACACCGGCGATGGTATAGGTCAAAGACACCGACAAGACGTAAACCAAAGACAGCGAAAACGCTTTGCCCGTTGTGATATGGCGTCCCTGACCGGCGATGATGCTCGATAGAATCGGAATCATCGGGAAGACACAGGGGGTTAATGACAAGGCGAGCCCCGCAAGAAAGAACGCTCCGAGGGTAAGTACCAGATCATCACCATCCAACAGGCGCGCAAATCGATCCTGCTCAGTTTCATTCATCGCAGCTGGAGAAAAAGTATCCGGTGCGTCTACCTGAGCAGTGCTCCCTACGGTTGGCAGAGCAACAAACGGCCCGATGCCAGATAACTGAACCGTTTTAGTCACCGGCGGATAACAGATGCCGCCCTCCCAGCAGCCCTGATACGTCACTTCTACAGTGCTATCAACAGGCTGTCCGGAGATACTGCCGAGCGTCAGATCAACCTCTGCCTGGTTGTGATATACAAACACATTGCCAAACAGAGGATCTTCTTTTGATTCTGCTGGCGCGTTGCTACGCTTGATTACCTCGATGCCATCACCCGGCTTAATCTCCATCCGATCTCGATAGAGATAGTAATCGTCAGGCATGGTCCAGTTCAGCTGCAGCTGGTTCTCCCCCTCCTGCACAAAACCAAATACAAATGCCTCTTCGACATCGACGGGGCCGCTGCTACCAAACGGGTTCGCCACCTGATCAAACAGGCCCGCCTGCGCTGATGGGCTCACCAGCAACCACGTGCTTAGAAGCATTAATAAATAAGCTGAAAACTTGCGTACGCTATTCACTTTATATCCTTAGGTTTGAACGCTACGACTCATTGACCACCAGATGCCGGTTGAGTTCTAAGCTTTCAAGAATAACCAAATAACTATATTGAATAAGACGAGTCAACCGTCCTTAGACGATTGTACCACCGCAATCTCCCCGTATGCCCCTATAGAACCGATGGGCACTTATATGTACCACATATATATGGTACAAAGGGGCCGTCAGAAATGACGACGCGACCGTTTGCATTTAGGAAACAACCATGACCGATACACGTGTAGAAGATCTCAATATTGAATCAAACCTTGTCCTGATCAACCCAAATGATCTGAAGGCAAAAATGCCAATCTCCGACACAGCAGCAAAAGCTGTAATGGAAGGACGAGAAGTTGTACGTAATATCCTCGATGGCAAGGACCACCGTCTGTTTGTAGTGATTGGTCCCTGCTCTATCCATGATACCGAAGCGGCTATCGAGTATGGCAAGCGCCTGAAAGAGCTGCAGGAAAAGGTGAAGGATTCTCTGTATCTGGTCATGCGCGTCTATTTTGAGAAACCTCGTACTACCGTCGGCTGGAAAGGCCTGATCAACGACCCTCACATGAATGATTCGTTTGAGATTGAAGAAGGTCTGCACATCGGCCGTAAACTTCTGCTGGATCTGTCCGAGCTGGGCCTGCCACTGGCAACCGAAGCACTGGATCCGATCTCACCACAGTACATGCAGGATTTGATCGCATGGTCTGCTATTGGTGCACGTACGACTGAATCTCAGACTCACCGTGAAATGTCCTCAGGTCTGTCTTGTGCCGTAGGTTTCAAAAACGGTACCGACGGTGGCCTGGAAGTCGCCACTAACGCCCTGAAATCTGTTAGCCATCCGCACAATTTTCTGGGCATCAATGAAGATGGCCAGGTCTCTGTGGTACGCACCAAAGGCAACCAGTACGCTCACGTTGTATTGCGTGGCGGCGGTGGTAAACCAAATTACGATTCAGTCAACGTTGCGCTGACTGAGCAGGCACTGGACAAAGCTGGCCTGGAGAACAACATCATGGTTGACTGCAGCCATGCAAACTCCAGCAAAGATGCGGCCCTGCAGCCTTTGGTAGCGGATAACGTCGCAAATCAGATTCTGGAAGGCAACAAGTCAATTGTTGGCTTGATGATCGAAAGTAATCTGGGCTGGGGCAACCAGTCTATTCCTGCTGATCTCAATGACCTGCAGTATGGCGTATCCGTAACCGATGCTTGCATCGATTGGGACGCGACTGAAAAGTGCATGCTGGAGATGAATGAAAAACTAAAAGACGTTTTACCGAATCGTCGATAATGAGTTTTTCTGCATAAAAAAACGCGGCTACTAGCCGCGTTTTTTATGTCTGACGATCAGCTATCGATCCGCTTATTTTAATGTCTTAAGGTAAGCGATCAGATAGTTTTGCTCTGCTTCATCACTGATAGATACGTGACGCATACGTGTTCCAGGCACGAGCTTTTCATTATCAGCCACCCACATGCGCAAATTCTCTTCCGTCCAGGTGATACCTGAATTCTTCAGCGCATCAGAGTAGTTAAAACGTGGCAGGCTTGCCGCCGAACGCCCCACAACCCCTGTCAGACTCGGACCAAAGGTATTCTTACTTGAATCTTCAGAATGACACGCATGACAGCGCTTGAACACTTCCTTACCTGCAGCCTCTTCCATACTTCCTGCAGCGTTAGCGGATACAGATACCGCCAGTGCAGCGCTAACAATCAGTGGCTTAACCAGTTTCATATTCTTCTCTCCCTCTCTTAGGCAAAATAACCCTATAGGAAGAAAGTATATTTTTAACGCAGCGCACAAACTCTCGTACTTGAGTACCCTTTATCACCCCGCCCAAAGTACACACCAACCAACACCAAGATAGTCTGGCAACATGACCAAATGCGCCCGCAAGAATCATACAAACTCCGGAAACAAAAAAGGCGCGGTATTAACCGCGCCTTTTTCTAATCAGAACGTACTACAAACGACTTAAGCGTCTTTGAATTCTTCTTCGTGCAACCAAGCCGCATGCTTAGGCGCTTTCTTCGTACGAGACCACTCTTCCAGCATCGCAGGTGCAACTTCGGCCAACTGCTTCATCTGAGCATCAGTGCCTTTCACGTAAGTCAGCTCCAGACGATGACCGTTTGGATCAAAGAAGTAGATTGAGCGAATAATACCGTGCTCAGTCGGGCCCACAACATCCAGACCTTTCGCTTCCAGCTCTTCTTTCGCGCTCATCAGTGCCGCTTCGTCAGCCACGCGGAAAGCAATATGCTGAACCCATTCAGGCGTGTTCTCGTCGCGTCCCATTTTAGGCTTGGTTGGCAGCTCAAAGAACGCCAGAATATTACCGTTACCCGCATCGAGGAACAGGTGCATGTAAGGATCAGGCTCTTTAGTAGACGGTACACGGTCTTCTGCAATCGCTACCAGAAAATCCATGTTCAGCATTTCTTTATAGAACTCAACGGTCTCTTTTGCATCATTGCAGCGGTAAGCAACGTGGTGAATCTGCTCAAGTTTGATCATTACTAAGGCCCTGTCTTAATTCTTGTATTAGTGTTCCGTGTAAGGATGAGACCATATTAGTAACACTTGTTACGATTGTCAAAGATCAATCTGAATGCTTATCTTGTTGTTTTATTTAACTTTTATGGCACTCTTACTTAAATGGAAATAATGTTTTTACCTGTTAGAAATGCCGCATTACCATTAAAATCACATCTATAACGCTTTATGTTTCGGAGAAATCAGTACAATGGGCCGCCGTCCTCCAGCGCAACATCTTGAATTGCCACGGTTCTTTCCCTACAAGCTATCGATACTCCAGTCCACAATCAGTGACTCGATCGCACAGCTGTATTCCGGGCAGTTCAATCTCTCCCAACAGGAATGGCGCGTCATTGCAGCACTTGGCACCCAACCACGGATGTCCGCAAAAGAGATCGCGGCCTACACCTCTATGGATAAAATGCCCGTCAGCCGAGCGATATCTAAGCTGGTCAAAGAAGAACTCATTTCACAAAGCCCATCGTCCGAAGACAGACGCCTGATTATTCTAAACCTGACTCCAAAAGGCCTGGAGATTTATGAACAGATCGTTCCATTAGTATTGGAGCGCGAAGAGTTTCTTCTCTCAGCGCTATCAAAGGATGAACAGTCTCAGCTGGACACCCTGATGGAGAAACTCCTGAAAAAGGCTCAGGAGCTCCGCTAGGGGCGTGAATATAAAGACGCCAAATACAAAAAAAGCGACCTGATGGTCGCTTTTTATTTGTGTGTATTGATCGCTGATTATTCTTCCGGAGCCGCCTTTTGCTGCTCGCGGTTTTCATAAATCAACAGCGGCTCACTATCACCACTGATTACACCTTCATCAATCACTACCTTGCTGACACCTTCCATAGAGGGCAACTGATACATAGTATCAAGCAATGTCGCCTCCAGAATTGAACGCAAACCTCGTGCACCGGTACCACGTTCAAGCGCTCTTTTTGCAACAGCGTGCAACGCTTCTTCACGGAAATCAACTTCCGCACCTTCCATACCGAAAAGTGCAGAGTACTGTTTGGTCAGGCTGTTCTTAGGCTCTGTCAGAATCTGAATCAGAGCGTCTTCGTCCAGTTCACCCAGCGCAGCAATCATTGGCAGACGACCCACGAACTCAGGGATCAGACCATATTTCACCAAATCCTCTGCCTCAACTTCTTGCAGAGCCTTTGAAACGGACTTCTCTTCATCCTTCGCTTTTACAATCGCATTGAAACCAATAGAGCTCTTTTCAGAACGATCACGAATGATCTGCTCAAGGCCCGCAAACGCGCCACCACAGATGAACAGGATATTGGAGGTATCAACCTGCAAAAACTCCTGCTGAGGGTGCTTACGGCCACCCTGAGGCGGCACAGACGCTACCGTTCCCTCGATAAGCTTCAGCAGCGCTTGCTGTACACCTTCACCAGATACATCTCGGGTAATGGACGGATTATCAGATTTGCGTGAAATCTTATCGATCTCATCGATGTAAACGATACCCAACTGGGCCTTTTCTACATCGTAATCGCACTTCTGCAGCAGCTTCTGGATGATATTTTCAACATCTTCACCCACGTAACCCGCCTCAGTCAGCGTGGTTGCATCAGCAATGGTGAAAGGCACATTCAGCATTCGCGCCAACGTCTGAGCCAGTAGTGTTTTACCGCTACCGGTTGGACCAATCAGCAGGATATTACTTTTGCCTAGCTCTACGCCGTCTTTTCCGCCCTGAAAGCGGAGACGCTTGTAGTGGTTATAAACTGCTACCGCAAGAACTCTCTTAGCCTGCTCCTGACCAATAACGTACTCGTTCAGGGTTTCTGCAATTTCCGCAGGAATCGGCAAGCGATCACTCCCTTCCTGGGGTTCTGCTTCCTGAATCTCTTCGCGAATAATGTCGTTGCACAGATCAACACATTCGTCACAGATAAAGACAGACGGTCCTGCGATCAGTTTACGCACTTCATCCTGACTTTTTCCGCAGAATGAACAGTACAGCAGCTTACCGCTGTCGCCATCTTTACCTTTAATTTCGTCGGACATTCGACTACCTCATATGTGCAAATCCGGAAAGATACTTTATGGAGTCTCTCCAGACCTTTTTCAACCCACCCTCATATTATAGGAGGGTTATCAACCAGCGCGACGTCCCAGAACATCGTCAATCAAACCATACTCTTTAGCTGCTTCCGGAGCCATAAAGTTATCACGGTCTGTATCACGAGCGATGGTCTCAAGGTCCTGCCCGGTATGCTCTGCCAATATACGGTTCAGCTTTTCACGGATGCTAAGAATCTCTTTAGTGTGAATCTCAATATCCGTCGCCTGCCCCTGGTATCCACCCAATGGCTGGTGAATCATGACACGCGCATTTGGCAACGCAAAGCGCTTACCTTTGGCACCACCGGCCAGCAGGAACGCACCCATGCTTGCAGCCTGCCCCATGCACATAGTACTGACATCAGGCTTAATGAACTGCATGGTATCGTAAATAGACATACCCGCAGTCACAGATCCACCCGGAGAGTTAATGTACAGATGAATGTCTTTGTCCGGGTTCTCAGCTTCCAAATACAACAGCTGAGCCACAACGAGGTTCGCCATGTGATCTTCCACAGGACCGACCAGGAAAATGACACGCTCTTTTAACAGACGAGAGTAGATGTCATAAGCTCGCTCACCGCGCGCGCTTTGCTCAACTACCATAGGGACCAGACTGCTGAGAATATCAGCGGACCCTTTTCCAAATTCGCCCATTCTTTATCTCCTTAGCGTAATTACGCGAAAAAAAAACGACAGCCAGCCTACGCCAACTGCCGTTTTTTTAACTGTGACTTACTTGGCGTTGCTTACTCAGCAGCGTCTTCTTCAGTTTCAGCTTCCGGCTGTGCCGGCTTGATGGCGTCTTCGTAGCTAACTTCTACTTCAGAGACTTTAGCAGATGCCAGAAGCTGATCAAGCACCTGATCTTCCATTACCAGACTCTGGATCTGGTTCAGCATCTCCTGGTTACTGTTGTACCAGTCGATTACCTGCTGTGGTTCCTGGTAAGTTTCAGCCAGTTCTTTGATGGAAGTCTGAACGCGCTCGTCATCAACTTTGATGTCGTTTGCTTTGATGAATTCCTGAACCAGCAGACCAACAGATACGCGGCTTACCGCCTGCTCCTGGAACATCTCTTTAGGCAGCATGTTCAGATCGAAATCAGAATCCGGACCCGCGAACTGCTGAACCGCCTGACGACGCAGGTTATCGATTTCATTATCGATCAGCGCAGCTGGAACATCGATGCTGTTCAGCTTAACCAACTCACGGAACACCTGATCTTTCAGCTTCATTTTCAGCGTATTGACCAGCTCGCGCTCCATGTTCTTGCGAACTTCAGCCTTGAAGCCGTCCAGAGTTTTCTCTTCCATACCGAAGTTGGAGAAGAACTCTTCGTTCAGCTCAGCCAGAGTCTGGGCAGAAACGCTCTGTACTTTAACTGCAAACTTAGCGTCTTTACCTTTCAGCTCTTCAGCGTGATAGCTTTCCGGGAAGGTAACATCCAGCTCTTTCTCATCGCCAGCGCTTGCGCCAACCAAACCGGATTCGAAACCAGGGATCATGGTGTTGGAACCCAGTACCAGATCCATGCCTTCGCCTTTACCGCCATCGAATGCTTCACCGTCGATAGTACCCGCGAAGTCGATCTTAACACGGTCGCCATCTTCAGCAGCGCGCTCTACTTCATCCCAAGATGCCTGCTGTTTACGCAGAGTCTCGATCATCTGATCCAGATCTTCATCTTTAACTTCTGCAGACAGCTTCTCGATCTCTACACCAGAGAAATCAGCCAGCTCGATTTCAGGGTAAACTTCGAACGTTGCAACGTATTCGAAATCTTCGCCTTCTTTATCGTTTTTGAACTCGATGCTTGGGCTGTTCGCAGGCTGCAGCTTTTCATCAGTAGTCGCTTTGAACAGAGTTTCCTGAATAACCTGATTCAGTACTTCTTCACGAATACCTTTGCCGTAACGTTTCTTAACGACTTTTACAGGCACCTTGCCTGGACGGAAGCCATCAAGACGGGCGGTACGTGCGGTCTGCTGAACGCGCTTCTGAACATCCTGATCGATACGCTCAGCCGGTACAGTAACAGTTACCTGACGCTCGAGACCGGAAGTAGTTTCAACGGAAACTTGCATGGAATTCCTCATTAATACTTATACATTTTGATCCAGCTAGATCAGCAGGCTTTATCCAATAAAGCCTGCAACCTGTATGCCCTGCAAGAAACACTAATCGCCTTACGGGCAGAATTTAAGCGCAAAATTTTCAAGCAACCAGCGCAATTAGTCAAGCAAATCAACGTATGAAAGGCATTTTTGCGTAGGCAAAATAACGGAAGGAGTAATTAAGCAGGAAAAGCCAAATTTCAGGCACAAAAAAATCGCCATATAAGCGATTAATTAGTGTCAAAATTTGACTTCGTAGAATGGGGTGGACGATGGGGCTCGAACCCACGACCACCGGAATCACAATCCGGGGCTCTACCAACTGAGCTACGCCCACCACAACATACTACTTTTAAAAATGGTGCGGACGGAGAGACTCGAACTCTCACACCGTGAGGCACCAGAACCTAAATCTGGCGTGTCTACCAATTCCACCACGTCCGCACTACATTATTAGAGATTGGGGTGGACGATGGGGCTCGAACCCACGACCACCGGAATCACAATCCGGGGCTCTACCAACTGAGCTACGCCCACCATATCTCTAATCAAGACTTCAACTTTCTTCAGCAACATCTTCTTGGCACGCCCGGCAGGACTCGAACCCGCAGCCTACGGCTTAGAAGGCCGTTGCTCTATCCAGTTGAGCTACGGGCGCCTTGTTGCCCGCCCTTAACTGCTTTGCTTTCACGTTCCTAAGTGGTCTGTGTTAGCGCCGCCGTTCAAGGTGGTGCGAATATTATAGAGCCGATTTTAGGTCGTCAACACTTTTTTATTTTTTTAATGAAATAAACAGCTTAGCGCTCAAACAATGGTCAAATTGCAACCAAAACAAGCGCCTATATACATATTCTGCTTAATGCTCAACCAATTGCCCTTGGCCCTGACAGTCAACCATGAGAGAATTTGCGCCAGTGAAAATTCGTTTTATAGGACAGCATCCGCAATATGAGCGCAAAAACAATAGACGGCAAACAAATTGCCGCTGATGTACGCCGCAAGGTCGCTGAAGGTATTCAACAGCGCATCGCTTCCGGCAAAGCTGCCCCCTGCCTGGCAGTGATACTGGTCGGTGTTGACCCGGCCTCACAAGTTTACGTACGCAATAAAAAGAATGCCTGTAAAGAAGTAGGCATCGATTCCCGTTCTTACGATCTACCGGACGATACAACACAACAGCAGCTAGAAGAGCTTGTTGATGAACTGAATGCCGATCCTTCTGTACACGGCATTTTGCTGCAGCTTCCTCTGCCAGCACACCTGAACGGCGACGAAATCTTAGAACGCATCCGCCCGGACAAAGATGTCGACGGTTTTCACGCATTCAATCTCGGCCGACTTGCACAACGCATGCCTGTTCTCCGCCCCTGCACACCTAAAGGGGTTATGACTCTATTGGCATCCACTGGCATTGATCTGCACGGTCAGGAAGCAGTTGTTGTAGGTGCCTCCAACATCGTTGGTCGCCCAATGTCCCTGGAGCTGCTGCTTGCTGGCTGCACCGTTACTACGACACACCGCTTTACCCGTGATCTGCCTGGCCACGTCAATCGAGCAGACATTGTCGTTGTTGGCGTTGGAATCCCAGGTCTGGTGAAAGGCGAATGGATTAAAGAAGGCGCTATCGTCATCGATGTCGGAATTAACAGACTGGATGATGGACGCTTGGTGGGTGATGTGGAATATGACATCGCAGCAGAGCGCGCTGGCTGGATTACGCCCGTGCCCGGCGGAGTAGGTCCAATGACGGTTGCCACGCTGATGGAAAACACACTGGAAGCCGCAGAGAAGCTGGATTAATCAGCATCTCTATGCACGATCGGTAAGCCGAACTAAAAGCGCTTACCGATCTACACCCCACCCCCATATGTTCGACACCTAAAACAAACCGAGCACTATCGTTTCAACAACCTAAACAGCTTACGTAACCAACGGCAGCAAGCCGACTTTTGGGGAATCACAGCTCTGATAATGGAAACCAAACGCATTGATCGCACACGGCGGAGTCAGTTCCTCATTCCCACCACAGTCCTGCTGGGCTCAATCCTAGCTACGTATTACGCCAGCCTGTTTAGCGCAAACATCAATAAAGAACAGTTTGAAACCCGTTTTCAGGCCCTTGCCAATCAGACAACCCTTCTGATTCAAGAAAAACTCGATCGTTATCCATTACTATTAAAAACAACTCGGGGCCTGGTGCTAAACCACCTAAATGATGTCGAGAAACATTGGCCGCTTTACTTCGAACAGGCCGCACTGAATTTTGAAGCCAATGGCATTATTGGTATCACTTACACTCGCTACGTTCCCCAGCGCAATCGACAAATGTTCGTCGACATTCAACGTAAAACATACGGGCCCGACTTTCGTATTTTTCCAGACACACTGCGAGAAGACGCGTTTGTATTAATGCAAGCAGCCCCAGACACCATTACACAGAAGGTGCGGGGCTTTGATATTGGCTCAGAATCAAACCGCCGTTTTGCCGCTGAGCGAGCAAAAAACTCCAGCTCTCTCGCGCTATCAGAACCGATATCTTTACTTCCGACCGATCAGCAGTCTCTGGACTACCTGTTCCTACTGCCGGTCGAAAGTCCTGACCCGAATGACCCATACACCCCACTCTTCCATGGCTGGGTAACCATTGGCTTTAGCCTAAGCATGCTGTTGGAAGAAACACTTCAAAAAATTGATCCACTTATTCATGTCGAAGCAGTAGATGAACGAATCGGTCAAAAACCGCTTTACGATAGCCACCCATCCGAAAAGGCAGACCCCCATCTTCTGCCTTTTCGGCTAAAGCAAACACTAGAACTTTCCCATCAGCGTATCGACCTGTATTACACACCACTTAACGCATTCGCATCGACGGATATACTTTATCGTCATGACCTGAGCATATTGATTGGTGGAAGCCTCATCGGCACGCTTGGCGCATTCGCTTGTTTCTTGATGCTGGGTGGACGCGCACGCGCACTGCGCCAGGCAGAGGTAATGACACGTCTATCCCGAGACAGCAACAGTCGATATCAGGCGCTGTTTGAAAGCTCGCCTGAGGCGATCATTCTCAGCGTTGATAACCGCATTATCCTCGCCAACAGTTCAGCAGTTGGACTGTTAGGGGCTTGCGGCATCGAGCAGCTAATCGGCTTGAACGTGCTTGATATTGCCAGCGATTCCAATCGCACCTCCGCAGATGAATTAATGAAATCACTGCAACAATCAAAGCACGACAAATTACCACCTATCGAAGAACAACTGGTTCGCCTCGACGGCAGCACATTTGATGCTGAATTAAGCCTGTCGCGCACCACCTACGATAACGCCAGTGCAATTCAGCTTATGTTTAGAGACATCAGCGACATCAAGAAACGCCGTAATGCAGCGAAGATTGCCAAAAAAGTACTGGAGCACACAACCGAAGCCATCATGGTTACGGACAACAATGCACGCATCATCCTGACTAACCCGGCATTTACTGCCCTCACTGGCTTTACAGATAAACAGGCTCTAGATCAAAAAACCAGCTTATTGAAGTCCGGCCATCACGACATCAATTTCTATAAGCAGCTTTGGCGTGACCTGCTTCACACCGGACAATGGATTGGAGAGATTGCCAATCGCAAACGCAGCGGTGAAGTCTATATCCAGAAGACAAATATCTCAGCGGTATACGACAAAGACGGAGATATCAGTCACTTTGTTTGCGTCATGAGTGATATTACCGAGCAAAAGCGCACTTTTGATACCATCCGCTTCCAGGCTCTGCATGACAACCTGACCAAGCTTCCCAACCGTATTCACTTTGAAGCCAGGGCCGAAAAAGCACTCAGTCGCGCCAGCCTTGCGGGTAGCCATTTTGCCATTTTATTCATAGACCTGGATGACTTTAAGCCCATCAACGATAGCTTCGGACACCTACTGGGTGACAAGCTACTTGTCGCTCTCGCCGATAAACTCTCCGCAGCGCTTCGACCATCCGATATGGTGTCCCGCATTGGCGGGGATGAATTCCTGGTATTGGCAGATGAACTTACCCATCTGGATGAGGCTCGCCTGCTCGCCGAACGCCTGATGCATATGATCTCAACTCCGGTAGAGATCGACGGCATTGAACTACGGGTCAGCGCAAGCATTGGAATTAGCATTTATCCCTCTCAGGGGGACAGCATCGACAGCCTGATCCACGCAGCAGATCAAGCCATGTACAGCGCCAAAAAACAGGGCAAAAATCAGGTTGCTATCGCATCCCAGGACACCACACAACTTATTCCACGATAACAGTCATCAAGCTCTCTGCGCTGTGCTAACCTGACCGGATTACGCAGCGTGGAGACCGTTTATGAAACCCGGCAAGAAAAGCATTCTGCTTGGCATCGTTACCCTTATCATCCTCAGTTTCTTTCTGTTCGATCTCGGACGCTTTCTTGATTTCTCCTATATCAAAACGCAACAGGAAACCCTGTCTGCTTTTGTTAGCGACAACCTTTGGCTTAGCGTCGGCCTCTACTTCTGTATTTACATAATCGCCACCGGGTTATCCCTGCCCGGCGCTGCCGTACTTACCCTTTTGGGGGGCGCGTTATTCGGCACACTTTTGGGCTCTGTCGTTGTATCCTTCGCAAGCTCAATTGGTGCAACTGTTGCTTTTCTGGCGGCACGATACCTTGCACGCGGCTTCGTTTCCCGCCGCTTCTCCGTGCTGCTAGCCCCGATTAACAGCGGCATCGAGCGCGATGGCATCTCATATCTTTTCAGCCTTAGATTGATTCCACTCTTTCCATTTTTTGCGATTAATCTGGTGATGGGCGTCACACGCATGCCGGTTAAAACCTATTACTGGGTTAGCCAGCTAGGCATGCTCCCGGCAACAATAATTTACGTAAATGCCGGCACTCAGCTTGCCGCACTGGAGGATATCCAAGGCATTCTATCTCCCTCCATCCTAGTATCACTTGCGCTGCTGGGATTGTTCCCTTGGATTGCACGCGCTGCGATCAAAGTGTTTCAGAAACACCGCATTTATAGGAAATTCACCAAACCCACTCACTTTGACCGCAACCTGCTGGTAATTGGTGCAGGCGCAGGCGGCCTCGTTACCGCCTATATCGCAGCAGCCGTAAAAGCCAAAGTCACCCTCATTGAAAAAAATAAAATGGGAGGCGACTGCCTCAATACGGGGTGCGTACCCTCAAAAGCACTCATCCGTACCAGCCGCTTTCTTGCAGACATACGCAATGCGAAGACCCTTGGCATTCAAACCGCAGAGGCAAATTTTGAATTTTCGGACATCATGCAACGTGTCAAACACGTGATTACCCAGATAGAACCGCACGATTCAACTGAACGCTACGAGAAACTTGGCGTTGAATGTCTATCTGGCGAAGCAAAGTTAGTCTCACCTTGGGAAGTAGAAGTTAACGGACAACGCCTATCTGCCCCCAACATTGTTCTGGCGACAGGCGGAAAGCCACGAATACCTGACATACCGGGCATTCATGATGTCGCACCGCTCACATCAGACACGCTTTGGGAGATAGACGAACTTCCTCCGCGACTATTGATACTGGGCGCGGGAGCAATCGCCTGCGAGCTTGGCCAATGCTTCAACCAATTTGGCAGCCAGGTCACGATCGTTTTACGCGGCAGCCAGATTCTTTCACGCGAAGACCTGGACGCCGCCACACTGGTTGCAGACCGCCTCACCCAGGAAGGCATCAACATCTGCTATGAGCACACGCCAGTAACATTTCGGGCACTAGAAAAAGGCTACGCGCTGACCGCTCAACACCAAGACCGACAAGTTGATATTGAATTTGACCGGGTTTTGGTTGCCACTGGACGTACCGCCAACTTAGAAGGGCTCGGATTGGAACAACTTGGAATCGATACGAAAGACCAGGAACTGCTTGAGGTCGACCGCTTCCTACGCACCCGCTGCCCCAATATCCTGGCCTGCGGGGACCTGGTAGGGCCGCATCAGTTCACTCACGCAGCAGGCCATCAAGCGTGGTATACCGCCGTGAATGCCCTGTTCGGCGACATCAAGAAGTTTGCAGTGGATCATCGCTATATCCCTTTCACTACCTACACCTCACCGGAAATAGCGCGGGTAGGCTTAAACGAGAAAGAGGCTGATGCCCAGGGAATTTCTTATGAGATCACTCGCTACGACCTGTCAGATCTTGACCGGGCTATTACTGACTCAAACGACTACGGCATGGTGAAAGTACTAACCGCACCGGGTAAAGACCGCATTCTTGGTGTCACTCTGGTCGGCAGTCGTGCATCAGATATGCTTGCGGAATTCGCACTGGCTATGCGCCACGGCCTGGGGCTAAACAAAATCCTTGGCACCATACATGCTTACCCTACCTTCTCAGAAGCCAACAAGTTTGCCGCCGGAGAATGGAAACGGGCACACAGCCCTGAAAAGCTATTAACATGGATCGAAAAGTACCATAGATGGCGTAGACGCGAACAACACAGCCCATCATCCGATTTGAAATAAAAGCACCACGAGACTAACCGAGTAACTTCTTTCTCAATAAGCGACAGGCATAAGGTGCGGCCTGTCGCAGCCAATACCACTGATATAGCAGTGTCAGCCTCAACCACCCCTTAGCTCGATATTTACGGGCACTGGTCTCTAATGCAGACGGCAACATCTGTAGTGACACACCCGCTAAACGCAAACGCCACACCAGCACATGATCTTCACCATACGGCAGATCTTCGCAATACCCCCCCAACTTCAGAAAAGCAGTTCGAGGCAGACAAAAAGCCTGATCACCAAAGGGCACACCGAGCCAACGAGACCGCAAGTTCGCACTGAACGCATTCAACCAGATTGGCCCGCTGCCATCTTGAGCAAAGCTCAGTTGATAATAGAGCAGCGCCTGAGGCCGGGACAGCAGTGCATTCTGCAATGCAGCCACGCCTGTGTCAGTTAACACAGAGTCCAGATGCAAAAACCAGAGATAATCCCCGGTTGCGAGCTTTACGGCTGCATTCATCTGTTGCGCACGACCACGAGACGCAACGACAATCTCAGCCGAGCAACTCTGCTTTACAACCGACGCCAAGTGTTTACTTTCCGGACACAATACCACGACGATCTGCCAGCACGCTGGCAGCATATCCAACTGCCCCAAGAGCGGTGGCAACTCTGGCTCTCCAGGTCCTACCGGGATAATAACGCTGACAGACATCAGATCTCGCTGCAGCTCGAGCCATATTTGAAGCAACTGAAACAACGATGATGCTTCATACTGATACGTGTCTCCAACGCCTCTGACAGCGACCCGGCCAGATCATACTCACGATCATCATCCACCAAGGTGCAGGCATATACGCGCATCTGCCCATCCTGTTTCACAACCATCTTGCTAAAAGCACACATAAAACCAGCACGACTTTCTGCTGAGTGATATTGAGTCATGCAGCTCGTACTGATATCAGGCCCTCCCCCTACGCTTCCGGGCGGCAGAAAATCCGGGAAGGCTACAAGTGCGAGATCAGCCTGAATGCCATATTCATTGAACAGCTGCCGATAAGCTAACTCGACAGCTGCCTTATCTTCATCAGCCTGCATATGACGCGCAACAGAGACCGAAAAACCTTTGCGCTGCAACATCCGGATACCATCGAGTGCCCGTTGAAAATTCCCTTCACCGCGCCCTTCATCATGTTCATGCTCAACGGGGGAATCCAGGCTTACACGAAAGCTGACGGGATACGGAGCCTGAAGCAACACATCCAACTCATCAATGCGCTTGTGTAACGCCTCAGTGCCATTTGTGAGTACCAAACACGGCTTATGCTGCGCAGCGAGGCTCAGAATTTTCACCAGATCTTTTGCCAAAAACGGCTCACCGCCAGTAAAAGAAAACTGCTCAACGTCCAACAATAGTGCTTCTTTTATGAAAGGCTCTACGTCTGCCAACTTCACCAATCCAAGCCTCTGATCGCCCGGACCTGAGCCCTCAAAACAGAAATCACAGTTCAGGTTACATGCCGTGCCCGTATGAAACCAAAGCTCGCGCAACACAGAAGGCTCAATATAACCGCGTTTTGCCCCATCCGCCGTTTCATACCAATGACGACTACGAATCCGCTCCATTCCAACCTCGCAACTCATACCAACACTTAATTACCACCATACTACTTTGACGTCTGGCCATACTCATCTGATTGCCAACGACTAATTATCGCCAATAACGACTGCCTCGCGGGTCGTGGATCCATACGCAAATTTTTTCTAATCCGCTCAAGATCATGCAAACGATCCACATCCGAGCAAGGCCCGGACCAACCGACACTCTGCCCTGCGCATTCACACAACTTCTGCAAAGCCCCCCCCAGCTGCGGTGTACTCCACGGCATCGGTTTCAGTTCCGGCCAGGGTTTCCGATTAGCCATCAAAGAGACCCCGCCATCCTCAGCCGCAGAAAAAACCACATCGTGATCGGTCAGCAATTCAACCGCCTGTGCGAGCAACCTTGCATTCAATTCCGGCGCGTCAGAGCCAATCACCAGCAACTGGTCTGCCCCTTTACTTCGAAGCCGACAATCGATCTTCTCTATACGCTCCCCAAGGTTACCTTCACTCTGCGGAACAACAGACACTGAACGACGCAACAAACTCTTGGCCCATGCAATTTCGGTATCAGAGTGAGGAGCAATAACGACTGGACCCGGCCAATGCTCAAGATCTTCCAGCGCACAGGCCAATAAACCCACGGCGATTTCAAAGGCAGCCTGCTCACCAAGATCTGCCGCCAGACGCTGCTTTCCAAAGCCCAAAGCGGGACGCTTACAAAAAAGAACCAGTGTAGTGTCAGACATCTATACTCAACTCTATTTAATGACATTACGCACTGATAAAACAAAAAAGGCAGTCATAACGACTGCCTTTTCGGAGTGTGAGCGAGTTACGACTCTCGGAACCAACTCGTACCCTCGCGGGTGTCTTTCAGAATGATTCCCTGCGCTGCCAGCTCATCGCGGATACCGTCCGCCGCCGCAAAGTCTCGATCTTTCTTCGCCTGAGCACGCTGCTGAATCAGCACTTCAATCGCATCTGAACTCAGCTCACCTTCTTTATCTTCCCCTTTCAGGAAACTATCAGGATCTTGCTGCAACAACCCCAGAATACCAGCCAGGCGTTTTAGCTGAGCCGCCAACTGACCTGCTTCAACACGATTCTCTCGCACCGCGATGTTCAGTTCAGTCACCAACTCAAACAACACCGCCATTGCTTTTGGTGTGTTGAAGTCATCATCCATAGACGCGTAGAAACGCGCATCGAAATCATTTTCAAGCGGTGCATCATTCAGCTCAACACCCCGTAACGCCTGATAGAAACGCTCCAGCGCACTGCGCGCTTCTTTCAAGCTGTCTTCGCTATAATCGATATAGCTGCGGTAGTGTACGCTGGACAGAAAATAACGGACCACTTCTGAATTGTACTTTTCGAGCACATCCCGAATGGTGAAGAAGTTACCCAATGATTTGGACATCTTCTCTTTGTTCACCCGAACCGGCCCTGCATGCATCCAGGTATTAACGTACTTAACACCGTTTGCGGCTTCTGACTGCGCAATCTCATTCTCATGATGAGGAAACGGCAAATCAGGCCCGCCACCATGGATATCAAATGTGTCACCTAAGCAGCACTTGGACATTGCAGAACATTCAATGTGCCAACCCGGACGACCCGGACCCCATGGCGATGCCCAGCTCACCTCACCCTCTTTTGCAGATTTCCACAAAACAAAATCAAGCGGGCTTTCTTTAGCATCTTCAACGTCAACACGCGCGCCGGAGCGCAACTCGTCAACGTTTTTATTGGTCAGACGTCCGTACGTTGCGAACTTCTCAACGCGATAATAAACATCGCCGTTGCTCGCAGCGTATGCGAAACCCTTTTCGATCAGTGTCGACACCATTTCAACGATATCATCAATATGGCCGGTCGCACGCGGCTCCTGATCCGGACGCAAAACAGAGAGGCGGTCTTCGTCTTCATGCATTGCTGCAATCATTCGTTCCGTCAGCTGATCAACTGCCTCACCATTTTCGCCTGCACGCCTGATGATCTTATCGTCAACATCGGTGATGTTACGGACGTATTCCACATCCCAACCACGGGCACGCAGGTATCGGGTAATAACGTCAAAAGACACCATGACCCGGGCGTGACCGATATGACAGAGGTCATATACGGTAATACCGCATACGTACATTTTGATCTTCCCCTCTTCCAATGGCACGAAAGGGGCTTTCTCTTTTGTCAGCGTGTTATAAATCTGCAGCACTGATCTCTCCACTATCTCTGTCAGTTATTACTTCTGTGCTTTTGCCCAAGAGTCACGCAGACCCACTGTGCGGTTAAACACGAGCTTGTCACTGCTAGAGTCAGAGTCAACACAGAAGTAACCGGTACGCTCGAACTGGAATCGGCTTTCTGCTGGCACATCTTTCAAACCCAGCTCTACGCGTGCATTGCTCAGCACCACAAGCGACTCTGGGTTGATGAAGTCTTTAAAATCACGTTCTTTGTCACCATCAGGATTCTCTTCGGTGAACAAACGATCATACATACGCACTTCACACGGCAAAGAGTTGTCTGCAGATACCCAGTGCACGACGCCTTTCGCTTTGTAACCGACCGGGTTCTCACCTTTAGTGGCCGGGTCGTAGCTACATTTCAGCTCAACAACGTTCCCCGCCTCGTCCTTAATCACTTCATCACAGGTGATCACATAGCTACCACGCAAACGCACAGCCACACCCTGCGTCAGACGCTTCCACTTGCGCGGAGGTACTTCGGCAAAGTCATCCTGTTCGATCAAGAGGTTACGCGTAAAAGGAACGGTACGGACACCCATGGTTTCATCTTTCGGATGAGCCGGCAGTTCAAACCACTCTTCAGCCGCATCATCATAGTTGGTGATGGTGACTTTCAACGGCTGCGTAACACACATCGCACGCGGTGCGCTGCTATCCAAATCTTCGCGGATAGACGCCTCTAACATCCCCATATCAACAGTACTGTTCGAACGCGTTACACCAATGCTGTCGCAGAAGTTACGAATAGACCCAGGGGTATAACCACGACGACGCAAACCTGAAATGGTTGGCATACGAGGATCATTCCAGGATTCTACGATATGCTCATCAACCAGTTGTTTCAGCTTACGCTTACTGGTCACGGTGTAGTTGATGTTCAGACGGGCAAATTCAGTCTGTTTTGGCTGCGCAGGCACCGGCAGGTTTTCGATAAACCAATCATACAGCGGACGATGCTCTTCAAACTCCAGCGTACACAGAGAATGCGTAATGCCTTCAATGGCGTCAGACTGACCATGTGCAAAATCGTAGATCGGGTAGATGCACCATTTGTCACCGGTCTGGTGATGAGCCATGTGCAGGATACGATACAGCATCGGATCACGCAGAATCATGCTCGGCGAAGCCATATCAATCTTGGCACGCAATGAGCAAGCACCCTCTGCGAACTCACCATTTTTCATCTTCTCAAACAGCTCAAGGTTTTCCTCAACGCTGCGATCCCTGAACGGACTGTTTCGCCCAGGTGTAGTGAAGTTGCCACGATAATCACGTGCATCTTCCGGGCTTAAGTCACACACATACGCCTTACCCTCTTTGATCAGATGCACAGCCCAGTCGAAGAGCTGCTGGAAATAATCAGAGGTGTAACGAACATCGCCGCCCCATTTAAAACCAAGCCAGCTCACATCAGACATAATTGCGTCGATGTATTCCTGGCTCTCTTTCTCTGGGTTCGTATCATCAAAACGCAGATTACATACGCCGCCAAACTTCTCAGCGGTGCCGAAGTTCAGGCAAATCGATTTTGCATGACCGATGTGCAGATAACCGTTAGGTTCCGGCGGAAAACGGGTTACGACTTTGTCGTGAGCACCTGCTGCCAGATCATTTTCAATCATCTGATGGATAAAATTGGAAGCCTTGCTGGTTTCGTTATTACTCATATCTAACGTCTTGTCGCTACTATTCGCTGCTTCTGGAGCCTGATAAAAACAGGCATTTTTGATGCGAGCCATTATAAACAGATCACCGCCTGAAAGCATCGCTAAGCCACGCCTAATTGTTTGATTGAACGGATAAATTAACGCACGCATCTGTAAGTTAGATGCGTTCAACTGCTACTTGCGTATAATAGGGGCAAAAAACGAGTCAGAATCGGGAAAATTATAATGATCATCTTGCAGACCAATCTGGGTGACATCACTCTGGAACTGGATTACGAGAAAGCGCCAAAAACCGCTGAGAACTTCGAACAATACGTTCGCGACGGCTTTTACGACGGTGTTATCTTTCACCGCGTGATCAACAATTTCATGATTCAGGGCGGAGGCTTCGAACCGGGCATGGTACAGAAAGATACCCGTGCGCCAATCGAGAACGAAGCAGACAACGGCCTGACCAACAAGAAATACACTGTAGCCATGGCACGCACCATGGACCCACACAGCGCGTCAGCACAGTTCTTCATTAACGTTGCAGACAACAGCTTTCTGGATCACTCCGCTAAAACAATGGAAGGCTGGGGATATACTGTCTTTGCACAGGTCGTCGAGGGTGAAGATATCGTAGACAAGATCAAGTCTGTCTCCACCACCATGCGCGCAGGCCACCAAGACGTACCAGCAGAAGACGTTATTATTACTACTGCCACCGTTAGCGAGTAATCAGACGCCTCTCATGCGCACCCTGTTTATCTCTGATATACACCTCAGCGAAACGCGTCCGGATCTTACCCGGGCGCTGCTGAATTTCCTGCATCATACCTGCTCCGACTGCGATCAGCTGTTTCTACTTGGGGACATCTTTGATGCCTGGATAGGTGATGACTTCATTCACCCCGACCTAACCCCCATCATCGATGCACTCGACACACTGTCCAAGCAAGGCATAGAAATCTTCTTCCAGCACGGCAATCGAGACTTTTTGGTGGGCAAGAAATTTACCTCTCGGATCGGTGCCGAACTATTGCCTGAAGAAAGCATCATACGTCTTCCCGATGGCCAATCTGCACTGATAATGCACGGGGACCAGCTGTGTCTTGACGACAAAGAGTATCAGCAGTTTCGAATATTGGTTCGCAACGGTGACTGGCAGAAGGACTTTTTGAGCAAAACATTGCCAGAAAGACTGGAGATCGCTCGCCAGCTGCGCGAAGCAAGCAAGGAACAAAATGCGGAGAAGTCGCAGAGCATCATGGATGTTAACGCGGATAGCGTACAATCAGCACTCAAAAAAGCCGAATGCCAACTGCTGATTCACGGCCATACGCATCGCCCCGCCATTCACCAGCAACAGCTAAACAACCAGACAGGCACACGCATCGTTTTGGGAGACTGGGATAAAGAGTTGTGGTATCTAAGCTGCAACGAAGCAGGCTGCGAGCTTCTACACGAACCGGTTAACAGCACGCACTGACCACACCGATCAGTGCGCACACCATCCATGACACCATAGGCGACAAGCCATTCAAGCAACTACCAGGACGGCTCCCCACTATGAAAGCGGAATTCATCATCTGACGCCAGAATAAGCTCATTTTCCTTCACACGGAAAAATTCGATACGCTCATCGATTGGCTCACCGGCGTACTGGCGAGCCAGACCCAGATAGTCCTGATAGTGACGCCCCTCAGACTTCAGCAGCGAACGGTAGAATTTTGCCAGCTCACTGTCCAAAAACGGCGCCAACTTAGCAAAACGCTCACAGGAACGCGCTTCGATATACGCACCGATAATTAGAATATCAATCAGACGCCCAGGCTCTGAAGTCCGCACATGCTGACGTAATCCTCCCGCATAACGCGCGGATGACAGGTGCCCGTACTCAATATCACGCGCATCCATAAGTTCCAGCACCTGCTCAAAGTGGATCAACTCTTCACGCGCCAATCGAGACATTTTATTGAGCAAGTCAGGTCGATCTACATAGCGAAACATTAACGTCATCGCCGTTGACGCGGCTTTCTTTTCACAATGCGCATGATCAATCAGCAAAATATCCTGCTGACTCACTGCCTCATCAATCCAACGATCCGGTGTTTCACACCCCAGAAAGCCTTTAATCTCTTCCAGTACTTCCACTCAGAAACCTCTGACTAAACTCGCCTCTACAACGGCCCAACCAACACCGACCGCTTCTTAGTCGATAATTATACCCACCAACCCCAAGACAACCAAACGACCGACATCAACTTAACGCCGGCTAGAGAAACAAAAAAGCCCCGTATAAACGAGGCTTTTTAAATACAAGAAGAGCAGACCTACTCGATTACAAGTGTATCTATCAGATCAATCATAAACTCTGTTTCTTCTTCGGTCATCGGCTCCCACTCCTCCAGATTCATACTCTGAAGAACACCTTTACCCTTCTCATCTTCATGCATGGAGAACAAACGCTCCTCAAGACGAGGGATAAACTCCTGCATAGTGGGGCCCACTAACAAAGAGTGATGCACAACACTGATCTGACTACTCACCAAGACTTTCATCTGACCTTTAATTAAGTCAGACAACTCATCGTAAGCATCTTTCAAAAAGAAACCGACGTCAGCGTTACCATTCAACAGGTTTTTAGCCACGATAACGTAAGTATCAACTTCCTTGGTAGTGACATTACTTCCGTCAAGATCTGCCGGCTCCAGCATGATCATACCCATGGTATGAACATCAGGGTCATCAGTCGTTGCCACAGTAATTCCTGCCTGCAACTCCTCAACAGAACTAATCGTTGATTCAGCACTTACCGCAATGACGGTCTCATCAGGTCGTTCCTGCGGCCGTGCTATCGCTTTAAAACCTAACTCCCTCACCAGCATAGACGCATCGTAAGGATTGGCATAAATCATATCAATCTTATTATCACGAATGTCGCTGCGCTGCTTTTCGAAGCAATCATACAACTCAAGATGGACCCCAACATCCAGTTGACGCTGCAACCATGTGTTGAAAAAGTACCAACCCGAGATATGATCCGGAGCAAAGTCCGGACTAACAGTCAGGTTATACGCCATTTCAGTACTCCTTTACATCAGGGTTGCGTAGAGCTCTTCGCTCGCCTTAATTTTGCTTCGGGAAGGCTTACGGCGCACCGAGGTATAACCCACCAACTTACCGTTACGAATATTTGGAATAACCGTCGCCTTCACCCAGTAGTAAGAACCATCTTTTCGTAGGTTCTTAACGTACCCGTGCCACTTTTTACCTGCCTCAATGGTTTCCCAAAGCCCCGCAAATGCCACAGAAGGCATATCAGGATGACGCAGGATATAGTGATTTACACCGATCAACTCATCTCTGGTATAACCAGACATATCAATAAATGCCTGGTTCGCATGAGTAATAATTCCGTTTGGATCGGTTCGTGAAACAATCAGCTTTCCATCAGGATAAGGCACCTCACGGTCCACCACAGTCGCAGCGCGCGAAGTGCCGTCATGATAACTGATTGTTACTTCCCGGCTTTCACCGGTGTCTTGATCTGACATTACACAAGCCTTGTTACTGATTCTTTCCGTGAGATCTGTTACAGGATTTTACCAATCGCTTCCGCTGCACGTTTTACATCCAGGAAGATCAGACCCAGACGCGCATTCGGTTTAGCAACAACAGTCAACACAGAATCATTATTTGCGTGAGTCATCAGAATGTAACCCTGATCACCTTTAACCAGCACCTGCTCCAGCTCTCCACGAGCCAGCTCATTCGCTGTACGCTCACCGAGGGAAAGCATCGCAGCGCTCATTGCACCTACGCGATCCTCATCCATGCCTGAAGGCAGCAGAGCAGCAATCATCAAACCATCGGTTGAGATAACTGCAGATGCTTCAATCTCTGCAGATGTCCCGTTCAGGTCACTCAAAATGGAGGTCAGCATCTCCGAGCGCATAAACGTTCTCCTTTATTTTACTAGGGCTTATAGTATCTTTTTATGGGTTATAACTTTTTGATCGTTATCAATAATCCAGATAGCGGCGAGCCAGTACACTGAGAAGATTCACGAAGGCCTGCTGATTCAGCTTAGGCATCTCATCAACGATGAGCATAAACTTCTGACTCCCCATATGCACAACCCAGAATCCAACCTGACTTTGTCCAATTGGGTCAAGCATACCCCAGGACTCACCACTAAAGGACAGCTCCCGATTCAGCAGAGGAAGATGACGTTCATGAAGGGAAATTACATCCGCAGCAAGGGCTGACAACGCTTCAGCGTGTGTATCATCAAAACCACTTGCCCCAAGACAGAATCCCTGGTCATCCGCCAACGCTACCCGACCGGTGTTTGACAACAACGGCAGTAATTCCGGGAGCATTTTTTCGACGACTTCATCGACAACCACTACAGGGTTTTCGTTGAGCTCAACAAATCCTTTTTCACGCAGCTTGTTAAACAGATCTGACGCCTGCTCCTGATCCAGATCAGTCAATTCCTCAATCAGCTCTTCGCTGTAAGGCAAAGCGATCTCAGCACTCAGCAACTGCAACAACAGCGCCCTGGCATCATCAGGCTCAGAACTCACTGTGGCGTAATAGGCACCAGCAGGCGTAATCTGCAAATATTCGTTACGGAAATTTTCGTCCAACACTAACCAATTACTCCGCGAAAACTAACGCTATTCCTGTAACCATCCCAACGCATCGGCAGCCGACATATAAGCAAACACATAGCGTTGAGGTACATTTAAAATTCGAACTATATCAAGCGCCGACAAACGGTGATCAAACCACAGCTCCGTAATCTCAGGGGCATGTGGAATTTCGATCATCCGAGAGAAATCCGGACGCTCTTTCAACTTATACACTTTCTCTGGATCCATACGCTGATTCAGACGACCACGAGCCGTCCATAAAGCAATTTTCCAGATCATTGCATCACGATCTTCAAGGGTCTTTTTATCCCCTGTAGATTCTGGCTTTGATACTGCCAGATCAAGACGTTCTTTTAGATCCAGCTCACCAAAGCCAAAGCGACTCAATGCATACTGCAACAACAGATCTTCACCAAAATCACCAAAGAAACGATCTTCCTCCGGCAAATAAACGAAACAACGTGGCAAACCTGCAATCTCAACCGGGGTATTACTTAACTTCGCTTTTTTAACCGCTAATGGAAGCCAATATAATAGCGCTCCATCGGTATTAAAATAGATACGACGACGCTCATCCGGGCGCGTTACATCAACATCTGCAAGGTTACCGCAACAACGATACACCATCTCATCGTCATTAATTATTGCAGTCGATTTTTTAACAGACTTAATAGCGGGCTGAGCGGAGGTTTTTTTCCGAGATACAACATCAGGCGCATCAGGAATCAGCTTAAGCGCGCCCTTCTCAACCAACGACTTATGCTTTTTCGCCACAAGTTCTTTAGCTTTACGCGCTTCCTCTGCAGCCTTGGCCTTAACTCTCGCCCGCTTTTCGGCAGCCTTTTTTTCAGCTGCCAGCTTTTCTGCTGACAACTTCTCAGCCGCCGCCTTAGCTTCAGCCTCAAATTTTGCCTTTTTTAGCGCTTCCCGATGTGCAGCCGCTTTTTTTTCTGCAGCATGCTGTTCTGCTACTTTACGCTCCTGCGCTTTTTTTTCTGCCAACCGCCTCTCTGCAAGCGCCTTTTTTTCCGCAGCACGCTTAGCGGCAGCTTTTTCTTCAGCGACAATTCGCGCAGCTTCCTTACGTTCTGCTTCCTTACGCTCTATTTCTTTTCTTTCAGCCTCAAGACGGGCCGCTTCACGCTTATGCTCTTCCAGTTTCTCTAGCTCTTTGCGTGCATCATCAACTCGGGATTTCGCTTCCTGAGCTTCTTTTAGCGCCTTAACTTTGGCCGCTTTTTGCGCCTCTTCTGCCTGCCGCAACAGCTCCCTGACTTCATCTTCTGCATCAGACGAAACCAAGCGTTCAGACTGCACATGCTTCACTTCAGGCTTTTCTTCCACAACAGATGCGGACAGTTCCTGATGACGACGAGAAGCGTGTTCAGCGGCACGTTTTGCCGCCTCCTTACCCCGCCGCAGCTTCTCTTGCAGGAGCATCTTCTTCTGAGCCTTGAGAGACTTCTCACTATTCAGAGAGTCAATGACTTCCTGTCCAGCACCCACACGCGACATATAACTGTCATACGCCTCGTTACGGGAAGTACCTGCAGGTTCTTCAATCCCCATGATCGCAGCGACACGAGTTTCCGCCCGCAGATGCGCATCAGCACTACCGCTACCCGATACAGACTGCGTACGAATGGCATCAAGTAACTCATCTGAGCTATAAGGTTTTTTAAGAAGGATAAAACCAGGCCAGGAAAGGTCTCGCACACTGATTAGTATGCCTGGTTTAGAATATTTTTCGGTATACGTTGCTTTCAGCTCATCAGGATCAATACCCTGATCGCCATTCACAATAAGTAGATCAGCTTGATCTGCTCCAACCACCCGCAGACCATTTTCCTTGCTGAGAAATAGCTCAAGAGAAGCCATAGCAGAACCATCAAAACCGGACAAAGCCAGCTTTTTCACTTGCGTTCTCTCGATACTATCCGTTCCTAATATGCTCATGGAACATTCCGTCCGTAGCCTCTCCCGCCATCCTTATATAACGGGTAAGAACTGTCCATTAACCACTACCGCTCTGTCGACCGGCAGTTCCAATAACATTCTACGATCATCAGCTTCAATAGCGTGACTGATAACTTTTCTGGCACGTGGTGCGAGCATGGCTGACACCTGCTCAAAAATACGCCTTCGTAGCGTCGGACCTTTCTTGTCCAGAATCCACAGCAAGTCCATTAACGCGCCGGCCAACTCATCACGTTTCCCAAGTGCCGTTGCCATGTAGATGCGGCGCACATGGTTTTTGAGCGAATGCGGGTTACCCGCCACAAATCGCGTGTAATGATAGAGGTTACGCTCACTCTGTACCCCACGGTAGATGAGATCATCCTGACTCAGGGCTTCAAATGCCGCCTGAATCCGTTGGGTTTTATCACTATTGAGTTCCGCATCCAGTTCCCAATCGGAAAGTGCGGCCCAGATCTGCGAGGTCACAGACTCAGTCTCCATACAGAAAATAAAGCAATAACAAGATACCTGTTAAAGGCATCTTAAACTATCGTTCATCTAACCTAAATCTGGCTAGAAGGCGTTCTCTTGACAGATATCAAACAGGTGTTGGCGTATTAAAGCACGTTGTACTAACGTTATGCCACCAAGTGCATTACGATAATTTATAATTTCTGCCGGGGACCTTTTCATCATCCCGTCACATTGGTAACTGCAACGTTCCTTCTGCTTAAATATCAACCCGCTAACCCACCTAAACATACTGAACGGCCATGCCGCACACGCAAAAAGAATGATCCCCAGATTATCGACAATACTTAACCTTGCAGCCTGTTTTAGGTAGTACTCGAGACGCCAATCAATAATCGCGACCTGTCGGCACACACAGAAAACGGCCAAATGTTCGCCACGTGGCGACAACAGATGAGAGCGTAACCGCACTTGAAGCTTATCGTAAACATGTAGAAGAAGCCGCTGCTGAAGACCTGCCAGCAAAACCACTGGATGCTGATCAAACAACCGCTCTGGCGAGCTACGGAAGAACCCGCGCGCTTACGAAGAAACATTTAACCATCCAGATACCCCACTGCATGCCAATGCAATGCCGAAGATGGCACGTGATGGAATCATTCCTAAGAAGCATGATTCTGTAGACCGGCCGCAGAACCAAATAAAAGAAGTTAAAGCGAAAGCCCCCCCTGCAGCACACTTAAACAATGTTGCATCTACAGGCTCTTCGCGTAAGCCTGCAACCAACTCTGTTTGGTTTTCGCGAGTTTAAGAGTTCAATGCAGCACAATGCCAATCAAGAAAGCCGAGCTGATCGATCAGGACGCGCGGGGCATACTACTGACATACAACGTTATCTGAAGAGAGGTCAGTCAAGCGGCTTTTACATTTGCTTCTATGGTATTTGATAGAAATCTATCAGAGACCAAATTTAAAACTGCCTACCCGCATATTGCTGTACAGGTAATAGTAGAGACTGGTGCACAAGCCGTATCAGGAACAGAGAGACGATCGGCGAAGATTTTATGGCCTGTAGGTTCAGAGAAAAACCCAGCTTACAATACTTTAAATACCCTTGTTCAGAATGAGAAAACTAACCCACAAACAAAAAAAGCCCTGAGTAATCAGGGCTTTTTGCTAGTCACGTTATCAGTGATTAGATACGTGTAGCTGGGATCGCGTGAGGAGCTACGCTCAGATCTTCGCTTGGTGGAGTGAAAGTAGTCAGGTTGATACCCTCAACGGCTTCTTTGTACTCTTCCAGAGTCGGGAAGCGACCCAGGATACAAGACAGTACAACCATTGGAGTAGAGCCCAGCAGGGACTCACCTTTCTTCTCTGCAGTATCTTCTACAACACGGCCCTGGAACAGACGGGTAGAAGTCGCCAGTACGGTGTCACCCGCTTCCGCTTTTTCCTGGTTACCCATACACAGGTTACAGCCAGGACGTTCCAGGTACAGAATGTTTTCGTACTTGGTACGTGCTTCTTCTTTTGGATTCTCGTCAGAGAATTCGAAGCCAGCGTATTTCTCCAGCAGCTCCCAGTCGCCTTCCGCTTTCAACTCGTCAACAATGTTGTAAGTTGGTGGCGCAACAACCAGTGGCGCGTTAAAGGTGATAGGACCTTTCTTCTCCAGATTACGCAGCATCGCAGCGATGATCTGCATATCACCTTTGTGAACCATACAAGAACCGATGAAGCCCAGGTCTACCTGACGGCCATCGTAGTAAGAAGCCGGACGGATCACATCGTGGGTGTAACGCTTGGAGACGTCTTCGTTGTTTACGTCTGGGTCAGCAATCATTGGCTCATCGATTGCGTCCAGGTCAACAACCAGCTCAGCGTAGTACTGTGCGTTGTCGTCCGGAGCCAGAGCAGGTGCTTCGCCGGATTTAACTTCAGCGATACGCTTGTCAGCCAGGTCGATCAGACCCTGCAGCATGCCCGCTTCGTTTTCCATACCTTTGTTGATCATGATCTGGATACGAGACTTAGCCAGTTCCAGAGACTGGATCAGCGTCTCATCAGTAGAAATACAGATAGAAGCTTTCGCTTTCATTTCTGCAGTCCAGTCGGTGAAGGTGAAGGCCTGGTCAGCCAGCAGAGTACCGATCTGCACTTCGATTACACGACCCTGGAATACGTTTTCGCCAGCGAACTTCTTCAGCATCTGCTGCTGAGTCGCGTGTACGATGTCACGGAAGTCCATGTGAGGCTTCATGCTGCCTTTGAAGGTTACCTTCACAGACTCTGGGATTGGCATTGCCGATTCACCAGTCGCCAGTGCGATCGCAACGGTGCCGGAGTCAGCCCCGAACGCAACACCTTTAGACATACGGGTGTGAGAGTCACCACCGATGATGATTGCGCGGTCGTCAACTGTGATGTCATTCAGTACTTTGTGAATAACGTCAGTCATGGAGTGGTAAACGTGTTTCGGATCACGCGCAGTGATTACGCCGAACGCGTTCATGAACGCCATCAGCTTAGGCGTGTTAGCCTTAGCTTTGTTGTCCCATACAGACGCAGTGTGACAACCAGACTGGAAAGCACCGTCAACGCTTGTAGAGATAGTAGAAGCAGCCATTGCTTCCAGTTCCTGACAGGTCATAGGACCGGTAGTGTCCTGAGAACCTACGATGTTCACTTTAACGCGAACGTCAGAACCGGTGTGCAGAGGAGTCTTAGAAGTAACACCTACTGCGTTACGGTTGAAGATTTTCTCAACCGCAGTCAGGCCCTGACCTTCGTGAGAAATCTCTTTAGACTGAGCGTATACCGCTGGCGCTTCAACACCCAGAGTTTCAGCAGCGAACGTTTGCAGTTTCTTACCGAAGGTTACCGCGTAAGAACCGCCAGCTTTCATGAATTCCACTTTTTGTGGGGTGAAAGCATCTGAGATGTCAGCCAGCTCTTCGTCACCGTTGTACAGTTTCTTCGCTTTGGTATCGATAGTCAGAACCGTACCCGTAGCAACGGAGTAAGCTTCTTCCAGAACTGCGTCGCCGTTAGCATCACGAACAACTTCGCCGTTAGCGTCAGTTTTCTTAACCCAGTTTTTCAGGTCAAGACCGATACCGCCGGTTACACCAACAGTCGTCAGGAAGATAGGCGCGATACCGTTAGTACCCGCAACGACCGGACGGTTGTTGATGAATGGGATATATGGAGAAGTTTTCTCACCAGCCCACAGTGCAACGTTGTTAACACCAGACATACGGGAAGAACCTACACCCATAGTGCCTTTTTCAGCGATCAGCATCACTTTAGCATCAGGGTTAGCTTTGCCCATCTCAGCGATTTCCTGCTGAGCTTCTGGAGAGATCATGCACAGGCCGTGCAGTTCACGGTCAGCACGGGAGTGAGATTGGTTACCCGGAGACAGCAGGTCAGTGGAGATATCACCTTCTGCAGCGATGTAGGTAATAACTTTGATCGTCTCTGGGATATCATCCAGCTTGGTGAAGAACTCAGCTTTTGAGTAGCTTTCCAGGATCTCTTTAGCGATGGCGTTGCCCGCTTTGAAAGCGTCAGCCAGACGAGCGGTGTCTGCGTCGTACAGGAATACCTGAGACTTCAGAACTTCGCCAGCCGCTGCAGCCTGAGCGTCGTCAGACAGTGCGATATCCAACAGAGCTTCAACAGAAGGACCACCTTTCATGTGAGACAGCTGCTCTAGTGCGAACTCAGGAGAGATTTCTGCAACCGTTTCTTTACCCAGAACGATGTCTTTTAGGAAAACCGCTTTAACGCCAGCCGCTGGAGTAGTACCAGGTAGAGTGTTGTAGATGAAGAAGTTTAGAGAAGCTTCGCGCTCTGCATTACCCGTGTCTTTAATCTGGGCAATGATCTCGGATAGCAGTTCGGCACTATCGATTGGTTTTGGGTTCAGACCTAGGTCCTTTTTACGAACCTCAATTTCTTCTAGGTACTCAGAATAGTAGCTCATAGCGTCCAACGTCTCACTTAGATCTAGTTATGATTTGCGGACGGATTATAAGGAAAAAGGTACAAGCAGCTCAATCAAAACTACTTAAATGAAACTTATAGTCGCTATAAATAGAAAAAATACCACTAAAATCAAAGTCTTCCTGAAGGTATACATTGGTTGTACTGTAGTTTCTATTTCTATATGAAGGACCGTTTTTTCTGTAAATAGCAATCATTTTCATGGCTAGTTGTTTATCGTGCCTGAGTTCAACCTCCCCTCTATCATCGGCAAACCCATCTATAACCACAACATGCCATGAATTCTGCATTGCATAAACGAGCCCTATCACGTTTAAAGTTGCCAAAAACTTCTATACGCACTAGCAAATAGTCGCAGATTGTATGTAATTCAGACGAAATCATTCCAATATCACTTGATTTACAGCTCCTATTGGCTAACATTGTCGACAATCTCAACAAAGTAAAAACTTATGGTGCAGGAAATAGCGGTTCGCTTGACGGCTGAATATACGACTGACAAGCCGCTTCAACAATAAGCGGTTGCTCGTGCAATAAAGGTTGTAGGTTCAGAAACGTCCTATCTGCGTGAGGTATAAAAAATGACAAGTCCTATCGATTTCGATCCATCCAGTTCTGTTAAAACTCTCCCCGGAACGAAGCACAACTACCACAGTCTTCCAGATACCGCAGAACGGTTTGGTATCGACCTTGATGCATTACCTTTTTCACTTCGCCCTATCCTTGAAGGTATTGCCCGAAATGTTGGCCAGAACGGCGTAAGCGCAGAGCAGGTTCAGGCGCTTGGTGGCTGGACAGAGCATCAGGGCAAACAGCCGATCGAAATTCCTTTCACAGCAGGCCGTGTCATTATGCACGACCTGAGTGGCACGCCCGCCATTGTGGATTTTGCTGCCATGCGTTCAGCGGTTCAACGTATGGACCTGGACCCTGCAATCATTGAGCCTCTGGTACGCGCAGATCTGGTTATCGATCACACGGTTACCATGGACAATACCGGTAGCCCTGCTTCTCTCAGAATCAATGGCGAGCTGGAAGCGGAAAGAAACAAAGAGCGTTATGCATTCCTGAAATGGGGCGCGCAGGCATTCGACACCATCCGGATTATCCCACCGCAAACCGGTATCGTTCACCAAGTTAACCTGGAATATCTGGCACAAGGCTATCTCAACATGAATGGCCTGATGATTCCGGATACCCTGATCGGTATGGATAGCCATACGCCAATGGCGAACGCGCTGGGTATTGTGGGCTGGGGTGTTGGCGGTATCGAAGCCGGTGCGTCTATGCTTGGCCAACCGATGCAAATGCTGGCACCAGAAGTTGTGGGCGTTGAGCTTACAGGGGCACTACGAGAAGGCGTCACCGCGACTGACCTGGTACTGACAATCACGGAAATGTTGCGTAACTATCCGGGTGGTGTTGTTGGTAAGTTCGTTGAATACGTCGGTGAAGGCTGTGCCAACCTATCCCTGCCTGACCGTGCAACCATCGCAAATATGTCGCCTGAATATGGCGCAACCATGGGCTTCTTCCCATTTGATGAAGTCTCTGCCGACTATATGAGAGCAACCGGAAGGGATGGCGATCTGCCACTGGCTTATTACAAAGCACAGAATATGGCCTGGACGCCGGGTCAGGCGCTTCCTCGCTATACCGATCTTCTGCAGCTGGATCTGTCCACGGTTGAACCGTCTGTGGCGGGTCCGAAACGACCTCAGGACCGACTACCGCTGGCTGAGATCGGTAATGTATTCAGAAAAGCGGCGACTGAAGGCGACCGTAATCCGGAAGTTGCAACCGTTACCCCAATGAAAGCAGACGAAGCGGGTATTTTCGCGCCTCTGCCTGAAAGGGAACTAAAAGACGGCGATATCGTAATCGCGGCGATCACCGCCTGCACCAACACATCCAACCCTGGCTTGCTGATCGCGGCTGGCTTGCTGGCCAAGAAAGCAAACGAACTGGGCATGAAAGTACCGGATGGCGTAAAAACGTCTCTGGCCCCAGGGTCACCGGTTGCGACCGACTTCTTAACCAAAGCGGGACTGCAGCAACATCTGGATGCACTGGGCTTTAATACCGCGGGCTACGGCTGTACAACCTGTGTGGGTAACTCTGGCCCTCTGGCACCGAGTATAGAAGAAGCATTGCAGAACCACGATATCATCGCTGCGTCTGTATTGTCCGGTAACCGAAACTTTGAAGGTCGCGTACATCCTGATGTGGACGCCAACTTCCTGATGTCACCACCGCTGGTTGTTGCGATGGCGATGGCAGGCAACGTAAACATTGACGTGACCACTCAGCCACTTGGTCAGGATGCAAACGGAAACGATGTATTCCTCAAAGATATCTGGCCAAGCAACGCTGAAATTACTCAGACCATGAATGAGTGCATGAATCCGACGGCCTTCCGCGAAACCTATGAGAACTCTCTCGACGGCCCGAAAACCTGGCAGAACCTTGAATCGCCTACCGGCCCTGTTTATGACTGGGATGCAGATTCCACCTACATCCAGGAAATCTCTTTCTTCGACGGTTTCTCTCTGGAAACACCTGAAGACGCACTGAACAATATCTCAGGTGCGCGCATGCTGGTGATGTGTGATGACAACACAACAACTGACCACATTTCCCCAGTAAGCCGTATCCGCCCGGACTCTCCTCCTGGCGAATACCTGAGTTCACAAGGTGTGGCAGACGGCGACATGACATCGCTTGGAGCACGCCGAGGCAACCACCACGTGATGCTGCGTAGTATCTTCGGCAACGTTAAAGCCAGAAACCTGATGCTGCCTGGAACTACTGGCGCTGTAACCAGTTTTCACCCAGCTGAAGGTGCGCCAACGGAAATGTCTATTTACGACGCTGCTGCGCGTTACCGTGAAGAAGGCACCTCCACCGTTGTGTTTGGCGGCAAACTGTATGGCACCGGATCATCACGTGACTGGGCTGCTAAAGGGCCTGCATTGCTGGGTGTCAGAGCGATTATTGCTGAAAGCTTTGAGCGTATTCACAAATCCAATCTGGTGGGGATGGGTGTTCTGCCTCTGCAGTTACCGGAAAGCGTAACACGTGCATCTCTGAATCTGGATGGCACAGAAACGTTCGACCTGAATGGCATTGATACGCTTGAGCCTAGGGGTTCTGTAGAGCTGACCATTAACAGAGCGGATGGCTCATCACAGCAGATTGAGCTGGCTTCACGTGTTGATACCTCGTCAGAGCTGGATCAAATCCGTCACAAAGGCATCTTGCCGATGGTATTGCGAGATATTATCGCCTCGAATACTTAATCACTTCGTGTGATTCTGAACCTACTTCGGTAGGTTCAGCCTGATACAAAAAAACCCGCTCAATGAGCGGGTTTTTTATTACTTAGGATTAACCTGAATTAGCGATCAACCTCTTCCAGATCGGTTAACAACTCAAGAACCTCAACAGACGCTGCTTCAACACGCTCAATACGCTGCATTGCCTCTTTGACCCGCCCACGGTTATATAGCTCTACCGCCTGAATTCCACGCTCATGCACCTGCTTATGCGGAATTGCCAGCTTCACGAAGCTCGGATGATGCTGATAGGCCGGTATATTCACACTGCTATACCAACGCCCCAAACGGCACGTATGATGATTCGATAACTCTGACGCATTTAGCCCTTCTCGTCCTGCAACCATATTGGTCAGACGGCGCTTCCAGATCACGTGATCTGATTTCGCCAGCTTCACAACCTTGCCCGGCACTTCAATCCCGGCCATCACATTGATGCGGCTGCTGATTAATCCATCAACCTCATCCATCGTATCTAACACATGATCTATCTCTGAAACATTCTCCGATGTGTGAGACGCTATATCAGCAATACCTGCAGCCACATCCTGTGCGGCCACATCCTGCTGGGTCAGGGTCGATGCAATTTGCGTAGAAATCTGATTGACCTGATCAATATTGCTCCGAATATCGGCCATAAGATGGCCCGCCTCACGCGCGGAATTTTGCCCCTCATTGATTGCCAACGTACTGGCATCAATCTGCTGAGCCACTCCGCTCATCTCTTCCTGCAACTCATGCAACAACTGCTCTATCTGGCGCGTTGCATCCGACGTGCGAGAAGATAACAGGCGCACTTCGTTCGCAACAACATTAAATCCCGCCCCCGCCTCTCCTGCACGCGCCGCCTCCACCGAGGCATTCAGAGATAACAGGTTGGTCTGAAAAGCGATGCTTTTAATATCCTCAGCAATAGCGGAGATTTTTTTAGTAAAACCGGTAAAAGCACGGAGCTTGGACAAAGTGCTATCAACACGCTCTGCAATTGTATCCATGCTGACAACGGTTTTTTCTACCGCCACTTCACCGGACTGAGCCACGCGATAAGCCCCACCGACCTCATTCACAATACTGTCAGAGTTACGCTTAATCTCTTTAACTGAAGCACTCATCTCTTCGGCGGCCGACGCAATCTGCTGCGTGCGCTGATCAATTTCCCGTAAGTGCATCTGCACGTTGGCTGAATAGATGCCCGTCTCATTGGACTTAATGGAAAGGTCAACGACATCATCCAAATCACCTAATGCACGTCCACGCAAATGGTCAATCAGTTGCGCTAACGTTTGTGAAACCTGATCATCCCCCACCGGGGCCACCGTGTAATTTCCACTTAGCACGGCGTTCATACACTGGATCAAATCCTTATCCCTCTGCAACGATGCAGTAGAAGACCTGGTATGAACCTCACTACCTGGTAAAACAGATTCAAACGACATCTGACAACCTCTTCCCAATATTAGCGCTACACACCGCAGCTTTTACGAACCGCCTCCATTATGCGGTCTGGAATACGTGTTAATGGCTCAACTTTCTGCGCGGCGCCAAGCTTAACGGCTTCACCTGGCATCCCCCAAACAACACTGCTCTTTTCATCCTGAGCGATAGTCATCGCCCCAACATTCCGTAGATTCAATAACCCTTTGGCGCCATCATTTCCCATACCGGTCAACAATACACCGACTGTGTTTTTTCCAACCGTTTGCACAACGGAGTCGAACATCACATCGACACTTGGGCGGTGTCTATTTACTGGCGGGCTTTTGCTCAAACGACAACGCATATTCGAACCTTCACGCACAACCAGCAAATGATCATCCCCTGGTGCCAGATAAGCATGCCCCGGTAAAATCAGATCACCATCCTCAGCCTGCTTAACCGTGACAGCGGATGACTCATTAAGGCGCTTAGCGAAAGGCGCACTAAAGGATTCAGGGATGTGCTGAGAGATAACAATCGGCGGACACTCCGCCGGCATCATTCTCATCACATCTTTTAAAGCTTCAGTCCCACCCGTTGAAGCACCAATAGCAATCATTTTGCTTTTTACTTTTGCCCGCTCCAGCGGATCCCGCATACTCAAACCATCTACAGCCGCGCCCCCCGCCACTTCAACTTTCGCACGGGTACGCGACAGCGAAGACATATTTGCCCTCGCTGCAGCTTTAACTTTCTGCAGAACTTCAGTTTTATACTGATCGATATCGACATGACTACCTGACGGCTTTGTCACATAGTCAAACGCCCCCAATTCCAGCGCATCAAGCGTTTCCTGCGCGCCATCAGCCGTATAACTCGATACCATCACCACCGGCATTGGTCGCAACCGCATCAAATTCTTTAAAAACGTAATGCCATCCATTCGCGGCATGGATACATCCAGCGTCAGCACATCAGGATTAAGCAGTTTAATTTTTTCGCGCGCATCATAAGGATCAACAGCGGTACCAACCACTTCAACGTCGGGATCAGCCGAAAGTGCACGTGCTAACGCTTTTCTTACCAGTAAGGAATCATCGACTACGAGTACTTTAATCATGGCTGTATGTCCTTATATGGGGTACAGAACATCTTAAGTGAAGATAACACGTCACCTGAATTGCACTCTTCTTACTTAGATACAACGTCATTACCGTATACTTTGCCCAATTGCCAGACTCATTCTGGGCATTCAATTTTATGCAAAAACTTATCCTCTCGACGGCATATATGATCGAGAGATGTATCACGCAATTTTTTAATCAGCAACCGTCCGGTGTCAGGAAAATAGAGCACTTTTCTCGGAAAGCTGTCACCCACATCTTCAGCATGAATTGACAACTTATTTATTGCCAAATACTCACGAACGAAGGCGATATTGTGATCGCCTATATCACTGCTCGCAGACATCAATTTGCCTCCGCCTGTGACCTTAACTTCTAAATTACGACGGTCCGCGCCATGATAGATAAGATCTTGTATCAGCATATCCATAGCGTGGATACCATAGCGTGCGCAGGGCGCTTGCCCAATAATCTCATCATGAACAGACGCGGCATTGCCACCGGGCAACAAAAAGTGATTCATCCCACCGATACCGATGTTTGGGTCACTAATACACACCGAAATACAAGAACCAAGAATAGTCGCTATCGCTTCACTATTTTTCGTGACGTAATATTGTCCCGGTAGTATTTTGGCAACAAAACGCCCTCGTGGAGCATCCCAAAAGCGCCGGACATGACTAAATCCCTGCAATGCTGCTTCAGGCTTTGGATGCGCGGGGTTAGCTAATATATCCATTAAGAATCCCGCTTCTTATACACCGTGTGCCCCAAGCTTTCGAAACGGTTAGTCACTTTATGCAGGGATTCGGAATGCCCGATAAATAAATTACCATGACCCGCCAAATGTCGCGCATAGCCGTCGAAAATACGCTTCTGCGTGGGCACATCGAAGTAAATCACCACGTTACGACAGAAAATAATGTCAAACTCGTTTTTGATAGGCCAAGGCTTGACCAGATTAAGCTGCTTAAACGAGATTCGATCGTTTAACTCCTTCGCAATCTGAACCAGCCCCTGATTTCTCCCGCCGCCCTTTCTAAACCAACGCTGAAGACGCTGTGCATCAATCCCAGTTACTCGATCTGCGGAATAAATGCGGCTGTTGGCGGAAGACAGCACATCGGTATCGATATCAGTTGCCAGAATACGCCAATCCCATGTATCAAAGCCCAGCTTTTCAGCCAACACCATAGCGATGGAGTACGCCTCTTCACCTGTAGAGCAGCCTGCAGACCAAATGCGAATTTTCCGGGATTGACGATTACGCTCCATAATTTTAGGTAACGCATGATCCCGCAAGTAATCAAAGTGATGGCCTTCGCGAAAGAAGGCTGTAAGGTTGGTGGTGATGGCGTTTACAAACGCCACCATTTCATCTTTATTGCGGCCGTCCTCCAAAAGGTCGATGTAATCATCAAAACCTCCTAGATTCAGCGCCCGAACCCGTTTAGACAAACGACTATAGATCAGCTCCTGCTTATTCTCACTGACCACAATTCCCGTCTGGGTCATTACAAGATCACGAATATACTGGAACTCCTGATCGCGTAACTCAAATTCCCTTTTTATCTGTCTCATAAGGATACATCTTCGATCATCCGTAAATTAAAACTCTTCCCAAAACTCATCTTCAGCTTCAACCGGCTGACGAGGCTGAGGAGCAGGGCGTGAGGCAGATCGACGGCCCGATGGAGGCGTTGAATGCCCCGCAGATGAGCGGCGAGAGGCTGGCTGACGACTATCAGAACCGGTATCAAAGAAGCTGATCAGGTTGTTCAGGTTTTGTGACTGATCCCGCATCGATTCACTACTAGCAGCAGCCTCTTCCACCAATGCTGCGTTCTGCTGAGTCACCTGCTCAAGTTGCATGATCGCTTTGTTCACCTGTTCGATGCCGATAGATTGCTCTTCACTGGCAGCCGCAATTTCTGCAACAATTTCACTAACCCGCTTCACCGCCGAAACGATCTGCTCAAGGCTGGAACCCGAATCGCTTACTAAGCGCGTGCCTTCTTCGACTTTCTCAACGCTGTCATTGATCAGAGATTTAATCTCTTTCGCTGCACTCGCACTACGCTGTGCCAGATTACGCACCTCTGCAGCCACAACCGCAAAACCACGCCCTTGCTCACCCGCACGCGCTGCTTCAACTGCGGCGTTCAGCGCAAGAATATTGGTCTGGAACGCAATCTCATCAATCACACCAATAATATCCGCGATCTTCTTACTGCGAGAGTTAATCTCCCCCATTGCAGTAACCGCAGACGCGACGATAGCACCACCTTTTTCAGCCTGCTCGCGCGCACCGCTTGCCAAACGACTAGCATCTTTAACATTATCGGCATTCTGCTTAACGGTACTGGTCATCTCCTCCATGCTAGACGCAGTCTCTTCAAGGCTTGCAGCCTGCTGCTCCGTACGCTGGCTTAGATCGGTGTTACCTGCGGAGATCTGAGTGGCCGCCGTACCGATATTCATTGAAGATTCGCGAATCTCATTGACCATGCCCAGCAGGTTACCAATAGAGGAATTAACCGCCTGCTTCAGCGCACCAAACTCACCCTGATAATCCGCAGTGACTTGCTTGGTCAGATCACCTTCCGACAGCCCTTTAACAACTTCAGAGGCATCATGGATAGGACGGATAATTTCATCCAGCAGGCGATTGATGGACTCACATAAAACCTTATTGAAGCCATCCAGATGCTCGGTTTCCAATCGATCATTTAGATCGCCGTTAACTGCATTAGCAATCAGTTTCTGGATGTTATTTTCCGTTTCAACCTCTTCGGTTAAATCACGCCACTCAACCATATTACCGCGATACTCACCATCACCATTGGTGACCATGGTCGCTGTCACTTCCAACACAACGCCCGGCAGTGTAATTTTACCGGTATAAGGCAAGCGTGAAGCATCAGAGAGCAACGCTTCCTGATGCTTAGGGTTTCGGTGAAACATGTCGATGCATGCACCGACCAGATTATTGACATCAAATTGCGGCAGAAACTGACGCAACGTCGCTTCACGACGTGCAAGCAATCGATGCGCAGCAGGATTGACGAAGGTAATTTTGCGATTCTCATCACAAAGCATCAGCGCATTACTCGCCCCGTTTACACCGGACTTCATGCGATCAGCCTCTTCCTGTGCAGTACGCTGTGTTGTGACGTCATTCCACTGCACAACATAACCGAGCCTTACACCTTCAGCGTTGTATAACGGACGCGTTTCATGCTGAAACAGGTACGGCCCCGGTGTGATATAACCTTTACGAACCTGACCCGGCCCCAGCGCACGCAACATCTGCTTAATAGGCTCAGGATCTTTGTGATAGCGATGAATACTGCCGCCGACAACCTCTGAAGCTCTAAAGCCGGGGATATATTTAGCAATCTCGGATTCTACATTCGTTAAAACCGTTTTTGCCTGCTGATTAATGAAAATAATATTTTCATCAACATCCGCAATCATAATGTTGATTGGAGAATGCTCGAGAATGTCTGACAACACATTTAGATCATCGATGATTCCGGCCATCTTCTGAGTACCTCATCTACGCAGCACGCTATCGTTTGAACTGCGGTGTTATTATTCCTGGCCCATCCATCCCTGAGGATGTAACCCTTCAGGCCCTTCTATTCTTGTCTTCCGCTGAATTAAGCGTTGGCTTCTTTAATCAGTGACAGCTCATCGGAATTGAGTAAGTTGTCGATATCGATCACGATCATTAACTTCTCATCAACTGTCGCTAAGCCTTTTACAAATTCTGAACGCAGCTTGCCACCCAAGTCAGGAGCGGGCTTTAAATCATCAGGTTTAACGTTGTAAACATCGGATACCGCATCAACTACAACACCCATTAAGCGCTCTCGTTCCTCACTGAATACACTCAGCACGATCACGACGGTCATCGGGCCATATTCCAGCGGAGGCAAACCAAAACGCTCCCGAAGATCGATAATCGGGACGATCGCCCCGCGCAGGTTCATCACACCTTTGATATAGTCGGGAGTATTAGGAATAGGCGTGGTTTTACTCCACCCCTTGATCTCCTGTACTCGCAGAATATCGACACCGTACTCTTCCTGCGCGATGATGAAGGTGAGGTATTGATCCTCACCCACAGAAACACCCATACCGAAATTATTTTCTTCTGCGTTCTGCATAGAGCTGCTCATTTACGCTCTCCTGCTTTAATCAAAGCCATTATCCTGCCCCTTAGGTGCCGCTATTACTGGAAAGACGAACAATCGCACCCGCATCAAGAATCAATGACACTGTGCCATCCCCCAATATGGTGGCGCCGGAAATCCCTGTTACCGGCTTAAAATTAGTTTCCAGACTTTTAATAAATGCTTGCTGCTGCCCCAACAGGTCATCGACCTGCAGGCCTATCTTCTTACCATCGCCCTCAACCACTACCAGCAAATCATGCTCTGCTCCCGAGTGATTATGGCGCTTAATACTAAATAACTCGTTCAACTTCACGACTGGAATGTATTCGTCGCGCAGATGGTAAAGCTCCGTCTGACCTGCCACTGTTTTCATATGTTCAGGCTGTATCTGCAAAGATTCAACAATAGAGATCAGCGGCACAATGAAGGTTTCATTCCCCACAGTCACCAACTGGCCATCAAGAATAGCCAACGTCAATGGCAGACGAATTGTGAAGCGGGTACCTTTGCCCTGCTCGGATTCCAGCTCTATGTGGCCACCTAGATCTCGGATATTTCGGCGCACAACATCCATGCCCACACCGCGTCCGGATAAGTCACTCACCTGAGCGGCTGTCGAGAAACCCGGCTCAAAGATCAATTCAAGTGCCTTATCTTCTGGCACCTGCTCATCAGGGCCGATCAGTTCTTTTTCTCGGGCCTTGGCGATAATAACTTCGCGATCCAAACCTTTACCATCATCAATCACCTCAATGACGATGTTGCCACCCTGATGATATGCATTCAGCTCGATGGTCCCGGTTTCGTCTTTACCCGCTTTTAAACGGTCCTGAGGCATCTCAATGCCATGGTCAAACGAGTTGCGCACCAAATGTACAAGCGGATCACCGATCTTTTCCATGACCGTTTTATCCAGCTCAGTCTGCTCACCTGTTGTCACCAGACGGACTTTTTTATCAAACTTTGTGGCGAGGTCACGGATCATTCGAGGGAAGCGACTAAACGCAAAACTGATCGGTAACATGCGGATACTCATCACCGCATCCTGCAATTCACGCGAGTTACGTTCAAGCTGAGCCAAACCATCCCGCAGATGTTCAATCTCCTGCAATCCGGAATCTTCCAACTTCTCACCCAATTGTGCGAGCATCGCCTGCGTAATGACCAACTCACCGGCCATATTGATTAACGCATCAATCTTTTGCGTGCTAACACGAATGGAGCCACCGTTGTCGTTCGCCTTCCGATCTGCAGCCCGGGCACCCGCTTTCGATTTAGGTTTCGCCGCTGGCTTTACCTGCGGCTGAGCATCGGGCACTTCGGTGACGGCTGGTACTTCCGATACCGGGGCTGCATTACTGTCTGCCGTGGCTTCAACTTCGGGTGCCTCTATTTCAATTGCAGGCGCGGTTTGACCAGCTGAAAGCGACTCGCTGCCTGGAACTGAATCGACTGCATCAGATACCAGCTCACCGGCATCAACTGCTACCGTGTCATTGATATCACTCACTGCATCCTCTGCTGGCGGCGGCACCATTGCTGATAAGAGGTCGGTCTCGTTATCCGCAGGCGGTATAACAGGCTCTTCTGTTACCCCAAAGTCTTCCGCTGTCATCACAGGTTCTACTGCGTCGCAAGAAGATTCACCCAGTACGGTTTCTCGCAGATAACTGACAGCGTCCTGCCCAGTTTGCTCTTTACGCGCCGCTTCCTGCTCCGCAATGATCGCTCTCAATTGATTCGCATGGGCTTCCTGCAGAGGCTCGATGATGAGCTCGCACTGACTCGCCACAGGTGAGAACACCTCACGGACAGCATCTGAACCCACATCAGTCACTACATTGATATCCCACGCCATGTAGCACTGCTCTGGATTAATGCGCGCCAACCCCGGCAGCACATTGACATCCGATTTTGCATCTACACCACCGAGCTTTGCCAGCTGACGAATAAAATCAAGAGGGTCAAAGCCATTCAGAAACAGATCATGATCAGGAACAAACTGCACCGCCCAGCCCGGTGTCACAAAATCGCCAGGAGGTGCTAATAAGGCATTCATGGTGCTATCGTCATCGGACTCAGACGCTGCTGATTCCAGATCCAACAGATCTAATAACGGATCTTCTGAAGGGGCCTCTGCGAAGCCCAAGGGCTCATCTAGCATCGTTTCTATTTGCACTTCAGGTTGCAGATCAGGTTTCGGTATCTCGGGCTCTGATACAGTTACTGGTGCTGGCGCAGCCATTACGGGCTCACGATTTTCCAATGTCGCCGTCAATCGCTCAACCAAAGAGGCAATCAAAACAGCGTCATTATCAACGCCCTCTTTGATGGCAGCGAACATACCGCGAAGCGCATCCACACATTCCAGTAGCAAGCCGATGACTGGCATATCGATCTTGCGCTGACCTTCGCGGACTTCGTCCAGCAAGGTCTCCATAAGATGAGTAAAACCCGCAACCTCATCCAGACCCAACATCCCGCTGCCACCCTTAATGGAATGCGCACCGCGGAAGATGGTATTAATCAGTTCAGAATCGTCACCGCCGTTATCGAGGTCGAGCAACGACGTCTCCATATCAGAGAGCGCTTCCAGGCTGTCTTCCATCAAAACATCAAGAAATTCGCTAGTATCAATACTCATAGCTTTTGCTCTCGTTCAAACAGATATATCACACACATATCAATCACAACCCAATCACAGCAGACCAAGCTGCTCTTTCAGCCCAAGCAGAGACACCGCATCCGTAAAAGTCGCTGAGCAACCTGTCCAGATGGTTTTTTTGCCACTTTGATTCTGAGCAATAATAAAAGCAGTGAGCGTTTGCAGACTGGCCGCATCAATAGCCGTTACATTTGAGGCATTGAGAGAAACATCAGACTGGGACGCAGCAAGCTCCGTCAGTTGGCGATGGAGACCTCTGACACTTACCACAGTGCAGCTTTCAGGCAGGTTAAATTCACGCATAGAGAAACCCGATAAGTCCTTGTCTAAGAGACATCCTTAGCAATCTTCCCTATATCATCGGCCCACACAGTTAAAGCTTTAACACTTTTATTCCCTTAAGAAACAAAGAAATGACATTCACGCGGCGATGCTGGAGATCAGTACTTATCGGGTTTATAAAGACAAACCGTTCGTGCTTATAACAACTTATAGTTTGAGGAAATCCAGTCGCACACAGACGCCATATCCGTGAAACTACTGCGATACTTAATCAGATGCTGAGCGACCTCAAGAGACAACCGCTCTGCGCCTGCACGCGCCTCAGCATTTTCAATGGATTCGAGATCCGCTACGTGAGACAGACCAATGCTTCGACGAATCATTTCGGTGCCTGCATAACCCAGAGAATCGGTGAAAATCTCAGCCATAAACCAGTCAACATACTCAGTTTGGCTCAGCGTGGGCTCACACCCCTGCTCCTCAATCAACGTTGTAAACTGGATCTCGAACGTAGCCCAAAGCGTCTTGATCGTCTCCAGCAACCATTTCTGATACGCACTCCGTTGCAGCACATCTCCCTCAAGAGCACTTTGCCCAGCATAGTTCAGCAAAAGGTTGCCGATGATCGAGCCCACATCGAACGCGATCGGCCCACAAAACGCGAACTCAGGATCAATGACTTTTGTACCTATTGCGTTCGCAAAAACAGATCCTGAGTGCAAATCCGCATGCAGCAGTGCTTGAGGCTGACCAAGGAACTTGGCCTTCAGCTTCGCGACTTCGAATTTAAGTGCGGAGTCAGTCCATAACGCTTCCGCTTCTATGCGGATGTGATCGTTGATACTGTTTCGTTCGTGATCACAGTAGGGATCAAGGAAGAAGAGATCTTCCGTAATTTTGCATAGATCAGGGTTGGTGAAGCCACTGACCTGATCTTTCTTCTCATAAGAATCAAGATAGAAGTCAGAGGTATAGAAGGCTGTCTGGGCTAGAAAGCGACCCAGATGATTCCCCAGCAGAGGCAATTCCCGACGCTCAATCAGCAGGTGTCGCAGGTTTTCATGGGAACCAATATCCTCCATCACGATGGCACAGAGTTGCTGGTCAAAACGATAAACTTCGGGTGCCAGATCCGGACAGTACTTACCGGCGATTTGCAGCGCTTCCGCTTCAATACGAATACGATCTTGCGACAGCGGCCAACCCTCACCAATGATGCGAACATAAGGCAAGGCTTGCTTCACAATCACACTCAGACCGTGCTGATCGGAAACCCTGTATACAAAGTTGATGTTACCGTCACCAATTTCGCTAACCACCAGCTCTGCATCTGCCGCAAACAAATCCGTGTGCTGCAACACAAACCCAACTAACTCTTCATCCGTTTCGAACTTTTTAAAATTCATAGGGTTACCTTAATAACCTGATACCACTCAATCTGATGTCTTTTACCCTTCCCTGCCCACTCGCCGTTAAAACAGAGAGAGTTCCCCGTTTAGGGAAGCTCTGCTAAGGTACTGCGCACATTCTCACAAAGCGAAACAGTTTGCCAATGAAAGACCTCCTCGCCACCAGCATCCGCTGTCTCGACAACCAACTTGAAGTCCTTGATCAACACCAGTTACCCCATAAGGAGATCTGGCTTCCCTGTCGAACTGCTGACGACATGATCGACATGATTAAAAAGCTTCAGATCCGGGGGGCCCCTTTGATCGGCATTGGTGCAAGCCTGCTGCTGGCGCGTCTGGCTGAGGATGGCATGGGTGAAGCAGATCTCCGCGAAGCGGCCTCGCGATTGCGTGCGGCCCGCCCTACCGCTGTCAACCTGATGAATAATCTGGACTCGATGCTGACTGCACTTGATACAGGCGGTCCTGACGCACTGCCCTATACTGCTGAACAGCTGTTTGAAGAGGACGTTCGCTTATGCCAGAAAATGTCGGCCAACGGGGCCAATCTTATTGCTGCTGGAAGTAACGTTCTGACCCACTGTAATACAGGCAGTCTGGCGACCGCTGGTGCGGGAACCGCCATCGGAGTCATAACAGCACTGCAGGCTCAGGATAAACACCCCCATGTTTATGTCGACGAGACGCGCCCGCTGCTTCAAGGGGGACGCCTCACCGCATGGGAAATGCAAAAGCTGGGTGTTGATTACACGCTGATTTGCGACAACATGGCTGCACTCCTTATGGCACAAGGCAAGGTAGACGCCATTTTGGTCGGCTCTGATCGTATTGCCGCCAATGGCGATTTCGCGAATAAAGTCGGCACCTATTCACTGGCCGTTAACGCGCATTACCATCAGGTACCGTTCTACGTTGTTGCGCCTTACACCACCGTCGATCCAGCATGCCCAAACGGTGCAGCTATCCCGATTGAGGAGCGCAGTGCACAAGAGGTGCAAGGTGTCAGCGGAAGTTTTGGCGAGGTGCTCTGGAGCCCGAAAAATGCCAGGGTATTTAACCCCGCTTTTGATGTAACTCCGGCTAAGTTGGTTACCGGCTGGATATTGGATAACGGCGTGTTCGATCAGGAACAGATCGCTCAGGGCGCACTGCTTCACCTGAATAACTAAGGCATCGCACAGACGCCAATTAGAATACACGTAAGATAACGGTATAAAGCCACACACAAAAAAAGCCTGACGTTGCGATTATTGATCGCTGTCAGGCTTTTTAGATGCAGATTACAAACTGGCGAGATCAGCCATCAAATTTTGGGAATCCATCGGCAATCGCATCACCGGTATAGTTTGCCACCCAACCCTCCGGATTATTAAAGAAGCGGATAGCGGTAAAGTCAGGGTTTGGCCCCATATCAAACCAGTGGCGGGCATTGGCAGGCACTGAAATCAGATCATCTTTGCAGCAATGCACCTGATATATCTGATCCTCAATATGCAGGTAAAACATACCCTCGCCCCTCACAAAGAAGCGGACTTCATCTTCACTATGGGTATGCTCACTCAGAAACTTCTGCCGCAACTCATCTTTCATCGGATTATCAGCCGCCAGACTGATGGTATCCACGGTGACATAACCTTCTGTCGCCTTCAGTTCATCAATCTGTGATCGGTAGGCTTCCAGAATGGTATCTGCCGGGGTTTCAGCGGTGATCACCTGTGCCGCTTCCCAGCGCTCAAAACGGATGCCTACGAAGGCCAGGGCTTCAGCAATATCCATGTAATCGTCACTGTGCTTTAACACAGCCTGCGGATTACTTTCCTGATATACAGTCAACGCGCTCACGTCCAACTCCTTTATAATTCGATCTCATCAAAACTGGTGACCATCGTGTGCGAACACATCTCCGGCTCTTCATCACGTGCCAGTAATACCGTCTGCATACCGGCAGCCCGCGCCGCATCCAGCTCTTCGCTCACATCAGACAGAAACAACACCTCTGCAGCATCCAGACCCATCACGCCCGCAATCGTTTCATACGATGCCTGCTCGCGCTTATGACCGGTTGTCGTATCAAAATAACCGCTGAACAGGCCCGTAATGTCACCCGCATCGCTATAACCAAATAGCAGCTTTTGTGCTTTTACCGACCCTGACGAAAACACATACAGTGGCAACCCCTGCTCATGCCAGCTCTGCAAATAGGTCATCGCATCATGATAAAGATGACCGGTAAAGTCACCCTGCTGATAACCCTCAACCCAGATCAAGCCCTGCAGCGCTTTAAGTGCAGTGACTTTCTTATCCTGCTCAATCCAATTCAAAAAGGCACTGATCAGTGTTTCCAGCTCAGCCTCGGGATCTGACAACTCGGTACGTGCATCTGCCAGAATCGCTTGAACTGCATCATCTTCCGCATGCTCTCGCACATAGTCTGGCAAGTATTTCGCCGCATAGGGAAACAGGGTCTTATGGACAAAATTGATATCCGTTGTCGTGCCTTCGATATCAGTCAGAATCGCTTTGATGCTCATTTAACGTGCTCCCATCCGGCGCATTTCCAATGCACAGGCGAATAAAAACTCTAAACCTTCCAGGTGACGTCGCGCCTCCTGCATATCTTTACCCCAGGCGTATAAACCGTGGCCACTCACCAAAAAACCCCAGTTGAGAGGTTCGTCCATCCAACGCTCAGACACCTGTCCGGCCAAGTCAGACATATCCTGCGTGTTATCAAATACGGCCAACCGGATGGTTTCATCGTGAGTCGTATTGCCGGCAAGCGATTTCTGCATCTCATATCCACTCAGCTCAAGCCAATCGTGGGTTGCAAGACATGACAATACCGTTGATGCAACCGAGTGCGTATGCAACACCGCACCAATATGAGAAGACAACGAATATAAACGGGTATGAAGCAGGGTTTCAGCGGATGGCTTACGGTCAGATACATCAGCTTTAGGCTGACCTGACAGATCGACCTCCAGCATATCCTGTTCCGAAAGATGGCCCTTATGACAACCTGAGGCCGTGACCAGAGCCGTTTCTGAATTGAGCCGAATAGAGAAGTTGCCGCCGGTCGCTGGACACCAGCCTTGCTGATCGATCCAGCGACCCGCGTCGATAATCTGTTGTGCGTACACTTTTAATCTATCGCCTTGCAGCTAATCAAAGCCGCTAGTGTACTGCAAATCACGTATTCAGACAGACTCCTTTTTACGCGGCGAATCTGATCAATGGGGAAGGTAAATCTCGAAATGCGGATACTTGCTCAACTCGGGATCGCCTTGTTCACCGGACCAGTGTAATCGATGGGTGACAACACCCTCGTCATACAACCGATCAGCTAAACCTCGCACATAACCTCCAAACCAATACCAACGCCGCATATCATCTTCATCAATATCAACTGGTGTGACGTCCACTGCCATACTGGGTTTATCATTATGATGACTTTCCGGCCAGTGAAACCCTGAACGTCCCTCTTCATAGGCTTGCTCTTGCTCATCATGCGAGCGGTGTCCACAGCTGATTTCACAATCCACCGCACGCTCAACAGCAGCAAAAATAGACTGCAGATCATGATGGCAGGTTTTGAGTTGTTGCTGACTCTGTTTGCTAAAACTGGGCATAACCAGACCCTCTCTAATGGCGGGTTTGACAGGGGTTCCAGTAGAAAAGATAGCTTAGAACGCAAAAACCCGGTGCGAGAGAACTGTTAAATTGTTCCCCCAGACCGGGTTTTAGTTGCAACAGATTCATCCGTTGCGCATATCAGCCTTAGTGCTGATGACCACCGACGCCATGCGCATGGCCGTGATCCAGCTCTTCCTGTGCAGCCGCGCGCACTTCTGTCACTTCGATATCGAACTGCAGATGCTTGCCTGCCAACGGATGATTGGTATCCAGATCAACGTTTTTCAGACCCACTTTAACCACGGTTGCATCACGCGGGCCCTGCTCGGTGTTCACCTTTACAGACTGCCCCGGTTTCAGGCGACCTTTGGTAAGCAGGTGTTTCATCGGCACTCGCTGGGTATTACCTTCCTGACGTTCGCCGTAGCCATCAACGGGGGCCAACACCACACTTAATTTATCGCCCACCTGCTTGTCGGTCAGCGCCTCTTCAATCTTCGGAAAGATATTCTGATGTCCGTGTAAAAAAGCCATCGGCTCAACATCATAGGAAGATTCGATCTGTTCACCGTCCACTTCAGACAGTACATAGTGAAATGTCACAACAGTATCTTTAGTAATTTGCATCGTTCTCTCTCAGTTACGTCCCCAGGGAGTACTCTGGGTTTTAATATACAGATCTTCCACCTTTGTCCGTGCCCAAGGCGTTTTACGTAAAAACTTAAGGCTCGACTTCACACTGGGATCTTTCTTGAAGCAGCGAATATCGATCAACTGCCCCAATCGCTCCCAACCGTAGTGTTCTTCAAGCTCCGTCACGATACGTTCCAGCGTAATACCGTGGAGCGGATTATTTTTCTGCTGCTGAGTCATTAAACAACCATTTGACGGGCACCACAGGTGCCAGATGAAAGAATGGCACTCATTATACGTCAGCTTGCGCTAAGAGGCTTGCTTGACGAACAGTCGATCTTCATCAACGTTTAAGATATGGAATGATCAATTCTTAACCTCCCCATGAGGTATTGAGGTGGTCCTATGACCGATCCACTATGGCAACCGTCAGCTGAGCAGATGCGCAACTGCCAGCTGTGGCAGTTTATGCATCAAATAAATACTCATCACCACCATCACCTGTCATCTTACGGTGAAGTGCACCGCTGGTCCGTAAAGCATCCCGAACTTTTTTGGCAACTGGTGTGGAACTTCAGTGAAATTATCGCCTCAGCCGACAGTGACCATATCCTGCAACGCGAGCGCCCATTTTATAAAAGCCGCTGGTTTCCCGAAGCCCGCCTGAACTTTGCTGAAAACTTGCTCCGCTATCGAGACGAACACACGGCCATCGTTAGCTGGAACGAAGAGGGAAAACACAGCTCGCTGACCTACGCCGAGCTCTTCGCTCAGGTTGCAGTTCTGGCTGATGCCTTAAAAGCATACGGCATTGAGCCAGGAGACCGGATTGCAGGCTATATGCCCAATATCGCGGAAACGGTCATCGTGATGCTTGCAGCCACCTCTTTAGGGGCCGTCTGGAGTGCCTGCTCACCCGACTTTGGTATTCAAGGCACACTGGACCGCTTTGGCCAAATCCAGCCACGGCTGATATTTACTGCCGATGGTTCTTACTACAATGGCCAGCAAACCGACTGCCTCCACACAATCAACAGTGTGGCTCAAGAAATCGATTCTGTAGAAAAGATCATCGTCATACCTTATCTCCACAAAAAGCCAGATATAAAACATATTAACAAGGCCTTACTGTTCAGCGAATTCGCTCCCGATCGGCAACCAGCCGCTATCGACTTTTTGCAACAACGCTTTAACGATCCGCTCTACATCCTCTACTCATCCGGCACCACCGGTGTACCTAAATGTATCGTACACAGTGTCGGAGGCACCCTAATTCAACATATCAAAGAACATCGTTTACACCTGAATCTAAACCGAGAAGACAGCTTCTTCTACTACACCACGTGCGGCTGGATGATGTGGAATTGGCTGGTCAGCGGCTTGGCCAGCGGCGCTAAGCTGGTGTTGTATGACGGAGCCCCCTTTGCACCTGATGTAGAGGTGCTTTGGAAACTCGCCGATAGTGAAGAGATCAGCATGATGGGCGTCAGCGCCAAGTATCTGTCAGCCATGGAGAAAACCGGACTGTCTCCGATGAATGATTATTCACTCACACGTTTACGGGTACTGCTCTCCACCGGCTCACCTCTTTCTCACGAAAGCTTTGAATATGTCTACCAACACATCAAAACCAACCTAATGCTGGCATCTATCTCCGGTGGTACGGACATCATCTCCTGCTTTGCCCTTGGCTGCCCTATTCGGCCGGTGTATCCCGGTGAAATACAGTGCCGGGGATTGGGCATGGAAGTGGCGGTGTTCAACGATCACGGACAATCAGTCACCGGTCAGAAAGGTGAGCTGGTCTGCACAGCGCCCTTCCCCTCCATGCCAATTGGCTTTTGGGATGACCCGGAGCAAACCCGCTACCATGAAACCTATTTTTCCCGTTTCACCAACGTATGGGCACATGGCGATTATGCAGAGATCACCGATCATGATGGCCTGATTATCTACGGCCGCTCCGATGCTGTACTGAATCCAGGGGGCGTACGCATAGGCACAGCCGAAATCTATCGCCAAGTAGAGCAGCTAGAAGAGGTCATGGAGAGCATCTGTATTGGCCAACCCTGGAACGGAGACGTACGAGTGATCCTGTTTGTTCGCTTACAGGCGGATATGACACTGGATAGCGCGCTGGTCGAAAAGATTAAAGGTATGATTCTGCGACATACCAGCCCACATCATGTCCCCGACAAAGTGATTCAGGTCGCTGATATACCTCATACCCTGAGCGGAAAAATTGTCGAGCTCGCCGTTAAGCAGGTTGTCATGAATGAAGCTGTCGCCAATACCGATGCGTTGGCCAACCCGGAATCCTTAGAGCTCTACCGAAACTTACCTGCTCTGCAGTAAAGTCATTGGCGACTACAACACCTAAACGAAAAACCCCAGCGAGAGCTAACTCTGGCTGGGGTTTTATCGCCTTATACACCATGTCATGAAACTAAAAAGTTACGCGCGATACCTTAACTACACTTCAAGCGACGCAACCTGTATGTGATATGGTTTTATCAAACCAGAACTGCATCCTCATCCATGTCGTCTGCATCAACACCAGCATCAGAGTCCATCTCTTCAGGTTTCTGAGTACCTTTTTTGTTGACGTGTTTCTGGTGAATCTTATCCAGCTGACGATCAATTTTATCTTCCAGCCCGTCTAATGCTGCATACAAGTTAGCCGCTTCAGATTTGGCAAATACATCTTTACCTGCAACGTGGACTGTTGCTTCTACCACAGCAGAACGCTCATCAGACTTTTCAATAGTCACCTGGGCGCTGGTAATCGCTTCATAGCGTTCTGCACTACTTTCCAACCATGCGTTGATACGATCACGCAGGGAATCAGATACTTTGCTGTCATTTCGGTTAGTGATGTTAACGTTCATAACGAATCCTTACTACTGAGTCACGGTTGACACTTATACTAATACCATGCCCCGAAATGTTTACAATAACTTTTTGTAACTCACTGATATAAAAAATGATTTCTGTCAGTTTTTGCTGCAGTCGCAATACCAGAAGAACTACAGTTCAGAAGCCAAAAGCAGGGTGAGCTTTGCCACCGAAAATCTCCTGACAACACGATACATTTAGTCCGGCCCAAAGGGGTGTAAAGTCGCCTTTACCGATACTCTCTGAGCCCGCACGCAGTGGGCCGATCGCTGTACTGGCAAACGGAATCACCGGAGGCAGATCAGACAGCAGGCCTAACTCCTGCATCACTCTGTTCACGATGCCTCGTGCGGGACGTCCATAGAACAGATTAGTCACTGCGGCATGATGCACCGCAACATCAGATAAAATTTTACGGTGCACTGCACTAGTCTTTGCTTCAGGGCATAACATATAAGCTGTTCCAGCCTGTGCACCTGCCGCACCCAGGGCAATCACTGAGGACACACCCTGAGCATCTGCGATACCACCTGTCACAATGACTGGAAGATCCACTGCACTAACAGTCTGTGGCACCAATGCAACTGTACCTGATTGAGTAGTCAAATCCTCCGACAGAAACATGCAGAGATGCCCCCGCTTCAAGCCAGCGTAACTCACGCGCCGCAGTGATATGCTCCAACTCAGTGCGTATGGCATCTTGACAGGACATTACGCACAGTCAGGAATCTAAACCGCCTGCACTGGATACGGCAATTGCCAGGTCACTGCCCTGCACACCTGCCATCGGAGACTGAATAATCGGCAGGTCGATACCCAAAAATTCAGTGGCCAGCATCTCCTTCAGACTTTTCCAGTTCTGCTTGTGCCTTCGCTTTCTCAGCCTTCTGCTGCTCCTGCCACACACGCATTTCTTCGTGATAGTGGTCCCATACACAAGGGGAACAACCGCCCTCACAACACTCATTATCGCCAGGGGGTACAGGGCGTTCAGCATTCGCTGTCATACAAATTCACCTCTCATTAATAACCAACCTATTTTATAGGAATTAGCGCTCAACCCCTATTGGACTTGGGTCGGTGTAAACGCCCAGATTAGCATGAATGAAAAGCCGTCGAATCCTAACGATACAGTCACAATCTTCCACTATCCTGATAGTAAACATAACTTTCCGAGCGCCTTGTTATGTTCCATTCTGCGGTTTTAAATGCGCCATACTCTGAAACATCGCATGCGCCCTATGACATGCCACGTCGCGATAGCCTGCGCCTGATCAGCTTCAACATTCAGGTCGGTATCCGTACACACGCATTTCATCACTATTTTACGCGTGGCTGGCAACATCTGCTGCCTCACCATAAACGCAACCATACACTGGAGGAGATAGGATACCTTCTGCGCAATTATGATATTGCAGCACTGCAGGAAGCCGATGGCGGCAGCATTCGAAGCGGCTTTGTCAATCAGGTACGCTTTCTCGCAGAGACCGGTAAATTCGCGTTTTACTACCAACAGCTCAACCGAAATCTGGGAAAACTCGCCCAGCACAGCAATGGCATTCTCAGTCGCATCCCGCCCTCTTACGTTGAAGATCATGGTTTACCCGGTATTCTGCCCGGGCGTGGTGCTGTCATCGCACGCTTTGGCCAGGGCGAACACAGCCTTCTTATCGTGGTATTGCATCTGGCATTGGGGACCCGCACACAGGACCGTCAGCTGAGATACATTCGGCGGATAATCGGCGACCATCCACACGTGGTACTGATGGGAGATATGAATAACCCGTTGGAACATCTCAACACGCGCAGCCCACTCAAAGATCTAAAATTGCAATCAGCAGCCTCCCAGCACACCTATCCCAGCTGGCAACCACAACAAACACTGGACCACATTCTGGTGTCACCCGGACTTGAAGTGCGCTCTGCTGAAGTACTGGACTGCACAATTTCCGACCACCGCCCTGTAACGATGGAGATAGGCTTACCTCCCGCGTTGTTACATTTGACCCAATCAACCCCTTCCCTAAGATCTGATCAGTTTGAAGTTTTAGCTGCAGACGCCTAAAACTGCCGCACAAATTTTGAGCTTGTAATTCCTATGACAATTGAACAAACCCTTTTGCAGCGTAGTGGCAGTAAATGTGAACGCTTCACGTCTGAAGAAGACCTGAGTGTATATGGTGTCGCGCCATCTAACGGCTGTGCTGAACAAGCCGCTTTTGCGATTCGACACCTGCCGCACTCAGGTCAACAGCAACAGCATCGACGTGAACCATTGGCGCTGCCCGAAGACAGCATCTGGACACCAGAGTCTGCTGGCTTGGCGCATGCTCAAGCATTTATCTGGCGAAGGATGGGCACCGGATCTGCTCGATATGCTCTATCTGGAGAAGGATGTAATAGCATGGGCAGAAGCAGGCATTTCAGATGAAGGTTTAAAACATCGGCTTGCCTTCTAATCCGGAACACATAGAAGGCAAAGTGAATGGTGTGCGCGTTGTTCTGGTCGTTGCTTACATGAAAAAGCCTGATCCTGCGCTCCACACATAAAAAAGCCAGCACAGCGCTGGCTTTTTACTTGAGCGGCGAATCAAGCCGCTCAGACTTTATGATCTTTCCAAACAGTCAGATTAACGCTGATTCCACTGAATACATTCTTCCAACGTGACACCTTCACCACCAAAGATATCCAATGCACTGCCAATGGTCAGGTCGACCTTCCCGCCAGACAATTGATCCACCAGTTTCAGGTCTTCCAGTGAACGCGCTCCACCGGCGTACGTGACCGGAATAGATGACGCTTCGCCCAATAACGTCACCAGATCCTGATCGATACCTGCCTGCAACCCCTCAACATCGGCCGCATGAATCAGAAACTCCGCACAATGCTCACTCAGCGCACTCAGTGTTTGTGCATCCACTGCGGTTTCGGTCACCGTTTGCCAACGATCAGTCGCGATATTCCAACCGCTGTCGGTCCGACGACAACTCAGATCCAGCACCAAACGGTCAGCACCCGTGATTGCTTTGACCTGCTCCAGACGTTCCCAGCTAAACTGACCGTTTTCAAACAGATAAGAGGTCACAATGACATGAGAGGCACCAGCATCAAGAAATTCAGCAGCATTATCGGCATTCACGCCGCCACCAAACTGCAGCCCTTGCGGCCATGCGGAGAGTGCTTTTAAGGCTTGTTCTTTGTTACCCGGACCCAGTGCAATCACATGTCCGCCCATCAATTGATGCTGACGGTATAAGTTGGCGTAGTGGGTAGAATCATATGGGCTGACATAATTGGTATCAGCGCCCTGATCATTGAGGCTACCACCGACAATCTGCTTAACCTGACCCTGATGCAGGTCGATGCAAGGACGAAACTGAGTCAAGGAAATACTCCCTAGCTGGCCTTAAAATTAAGGCGCCATTGTACCAGAAGATCCCGCGGATAGATCAAAATAGCGTAGCGTTCAATTTAAACATTAGATATTGCTAATTTAGATATATGAATATAACCTAACCCTGTCTTCTAAGCCTTATCCACAACCCTTTTCTACGACAGGACACTCAACATGAAACAGTTGATGGCATCTACCGTAATCAGCGCCTTTGCACTACTTTCCGCCCAGAGCCTGATTGCCGCAGAGATCGAACCCATTAACATCCCAGCGCTACAGCAAGAAGCTAAAGGTGTTATCAAAACACTGGCTGGAAACTTAGGCTCAGAGCTGAAGCACGCAGCCAAAGCAGGTGGTTTGCCCGCTGCAATTCAGGTGTGCAACACCAAAGCATCTCCGATCACTCAAGCAGTTGCAGAAGATAAAGGCTGGACGGTTGGTCGCACCAGCCTGAAGCTACGAAACGAACATAACGCACCTGATGACTGGGAAAAAACGGTACTGAAGAAGTTTGAGAAACAAGCAGCTGCGGGCGCCAACTTACAGAAAATGCTCTTCAGCCAGGTTCTGGTGGATGGCGATGGCAACAAGGTCTTCCGATTGATGAAGGCTATCCCGGTCGGCGACAAATGCCTTGCCTGTCACGGCAGTAAGATCAAGCCAGAAGTCGCTGAAAAGCTAAACGTTTTATATCCCGCCGATAATGCACGGGGTTTTAATGCTGGCGATCTGCGAGGTGCGTTCTCCTTACAGAAATCCCTCTGATCAGCAATGAATACTCTCGACAGGGCCTGTGTGGATCTAACTCACGTCCTGTCGCACGATGATCACTAAAACATACAACACATCCGCCTTTCCTTCGATCTACTTAATCACCAGCTCCTCCCTGCCAGCGTCTGATATTTTGAACGTGCATCAATAAATTTCACAGATAAAATACTATTCAGCAACCCACTTTGTTATCGTTATCGCATTTCAAATGCTCACTGCATCAAACAGGCAATTCGTAGCATCCGGCCTAGGCACGATGCCAGAGACATAACTCATCCATAGAGAATGTGCTGACATGAAGTTCCGATTATCGGACCCTGCCCCATACAAAATCCCCAGCGAACATCAGCTGAGTTATCGTCCGGCGATAAAAATTGCCGCCTTGTACTGCCTGTTTTCCATTCTCTGGGTCATCCTTTCAGACAGAGCGATCGAAGCCCTAACCAGCGATCTTGAGTCACTGTCGACTGCACAGACCTATAAAGGTCTGTTCTTTATTGTCATTACAACACTGCTGGTCTTTTGGTTAGTACGCCGTTCGATACGCTTTCACCAGAAAAGCCTGGCCTACCAACGTACATTAGTAGAAACCATTCCCGATCTGGTTTGGCTTAAAGCGACGGACGGAACATATATCGCCTGCAATTCAAAGTTTGAACGGTTTTTTGGGGCTAAAGAAGCCGACATTGTTGGCAAAACAGACTATGACTTTGTCGATAAAGACCTGGCTGATCTGTTCCGGGAAAACGACCTTCTTGCGATTAATATGCGAGGGCCGCACAGCAATGAAGAAGTTGTTACCTATGCAGACGACGGACATCAGGAAACGCTGGAAACGATCAAAACCCCTTTGTATGACCCCAAAGGAAACGTGATCGGTATATTAGGTGTCTCACGAGACATCACAGAGCGAAAGCAACAGGAAGAGCGGATTCGCCATCAAGCACACTTTGACAGTCTGACTAACCTGCCAAACCGATTTCTTGCCCAGCACCAGCTAGAACAATTTGTCAGTACGGCAAGCCGCCACAAGCATCGTGTTGCCGTGATCTATCTGGATCTGGATGACTTCAAAAAGATCAACGATTCGCTGGGCCACGCCACCGGCGATAAGCTGCTGATCGAAGCCAGTAAGCGCCTGCGAGGAGCCGTACGCCAAGGCGATACCGTCGGTCGCCTGGGCGGTGATGAATTCATCGTATTGCTGGACAATATTAATTCTGCAGATGATGTTGCTCCTATCGCAGAAAACCTGATCAATTGCTTTCGCCACCCTTTCAGTATCGATGGTCGTGCGCTATTACTGACGGCCACCGCAGGCATCGCCATCTATCCAGAAGATGGTGAAGACCGCTTAGATCTTCTGAGAAGTGCGGATTCCGCGATGTATCACGCCAAAGAAGCGGGTCGAAATACCTTTGCATTCTTTACCAGTGCGATGAATCGGGACGTATCCCGAAGGTTGCTGCTGGAGGAACAGATGCACGGAGCCCTGGCCCGTGATGAATTTCGCGTCTGCTATCAGCCCAAGATCGATGTAAAAAGTGGCGAAATCACCGGTTTCGAAGCGTTGCTTCGCTGGCGAAATCCAACTCTTGGGGATGTATCTCCCGGGGAATTTATTCCGGTGGCCGAGCACACCGGACTCATTCTTCCTTTGGGAGAGTTTGTCCTGCAAGAAGCGCTTGCAACAGGTGCTGCGTGGTATAACGAATTCCATCGAGAACTGTCGATGGCGGTCAACCTATCGCCACGACAGTTCCGTGACCCAAATTTGATCAACCACATCAAACAACGCATCGCGAAAAGTGGCTTCCCACAACACTGCCTTGAGCTGGAAATCACCGAAGGCGTTTTGATGAGCGGTCATGGCTTTATAGAAACGGCATTGGATGAACTCACTGATGCCGGCATCATTATCGCAATGGATGATTTTGGTACCGGATACTCATCACTCAGTTACCTGCGTAACTACCCATTTGATGTGCTGAAGATAGATCAAAGTTTTGTCCGGGATATCACCCATGACCACGCTGACCTTGAGCTCGTCTGCGCCGCCATCACCATGGCTCACAATCTTGGACTGAGTGTTATAGCTGAGGGTGTCGAAACAACCGAGCAGCTAGACCTACTAGCCACCCATGATTGCGACTCAGCACAAGGCTATCTGATCAGCCGTCCGATGGAGCAAGAGGACGCCAAACAGATGTTGGAAGAGCGTCAAACCTACACGCTGAGTTAATCTAATCACTCTCACAGAAAATGTATTATTGGTATCCTAATCGTATCTAATACATCGTCAGTACATATTGCGTTAATCCAGGTTCCGGGCCCCTGAGTCCGGGAACTGTATGGTGTCAAAAGCACGTTTTCCAGTGTCTAACCATCGTTCAGCCTCTTCCGCCGTCGTATTAAACGAAACCAGCAATAAACGTCCCTTAAGCGGAATGCCATAGATAATATTATGAACATCGGTATCTACGGCGGGCGTCATTAGCTCCATCACAAATACGCGCGTTCCAAACTTTTCAATGACGGCACTTTTGAACCAACGTGCATAAGGATAACGCCGACGAAAAGAGGTGGACATCAAGGTGTGAACTTCAGCGATTTGAGAAGGTTGGATGGCGTTCCGCGTATAATTAAAAGCAATACTGACCGCACCGTTTGAGATGCTATACACTTCAGTCGGCGGACGCGAGCCGGGATACTTGATCCGTAAGTGATATTCGGACATTCGAGAAAAATTGATGGGGAGGTCTAACCTTAACAACCCGCCTAACACAGAACGACTGGCAAGCTGCTCTGCACTGCAAAGCTGGCAAAACAGCAGAAAAATCATAGCTGAATAACGCATTAGAAAATCCTTTTCCTAGCATACCGGAGACACCGATAAGCTCTCTATACTCTCTGTAAGGAACTGCTACTGACAGAGACAGTGATCATCCTGATCACTTAAGATCGAGCACATGCTCATACCGACCTTTACACCATAGTACCTCATCAACACCCGACATCTATCCCCTATAAGTGGCACATTGAGACCCTGCTCCACACCTACCGAATATACCTCAGAATTACACCCTTAAAAGGCCCCTCCAGATAGTCAATCTGCGCAGGTTTATTGGTATAAAGCGTAAAACCAAGTGACTCCATTCGCCGACTAAATCGTGCATGGCGACCGCGTCCGGGATCCACAAGAATGATGTCACAATGAAGTTTGCAATGCTGATTGATAAACGCGGCCAACATATCGATATGCTCATCTTCATAGAGCAAATCACTACCTACAATCAGATCAAACTCCCCAAGCTCACTCTTCTCGTCAGACCAGCCTGTACGCACAAAAGGGATCACGCGATCCTGATTCAGATGAGAGTTCGTAAGGAGAAAATTTTCCGCTTCAGGATGATAGTCAGTGGCAGTGATGTCAGCATGTAGGTGATTAAGCAGCAAACTGGTTAAGCCAATGCCACAACCAACTTCCAGAATACGCTTATCGGCAAAATCAGATTTAAAGATATGGTGGGCCAGTACTTGCCCCGATGGCCAGACGACACCAAAAATTGGCCAGGTAGCCGATGAGATGCCCAGCTTTTCCGCTACGCCATCCTTATCTTCAAACTCCTGATTATTACGTAAGGTGCGTAGATGAATATCTACATTATCAAACTCATGCGTGCTGTAGCATACGCGTAACGTCATTTCTGCATACCTGTGTTAAAAAACATCGGAAGCAGATCGCTCGTTTTCACAAGGAAAATGCTGCGGGGTTAACCTCAGCTTACACTATTCTCAATCACGCTGATCCCATGAACGCTCAATAACATTCATATTAATTAGCGACCGAACCTTGCGATACCATAATTCTGTAACAGAAATATGGCCCTCGTTAGTTAGAATGGCCGTGCAATAACTAACACCTACAAGCAAAATCATCTGAGGTCAGTGATGAAGTTCAAGAAGCAAGACAAGGAAATTGTGGTTGGCTGGATCGAGCGTCAGTTTAAGAAAAACCCAACCTTTCCAGTGAGCTGCATTGACGGTGATAAAAATAAGAACTCTGTCTCCAAAGAGCACCTAAAAGCATACAAAGCATGGACCAAAACAACGCATAAACGGTCCGAAATTCAGGAATGGGTCGACAAATGGCTGGAAACATCCGAAATCAAAAAACTTGAAGCCGAGATCACGCGCCGATCAAAAGATAAGAAGGAATAAGTAACCATCAGGTTGCATAGGGAGGGTGACAACACCCTCCTCTCAGAAAACCCCGACCCTGTAAATAATTCTGTGTAACTGCCAGGGTTAAATGTAATCCGCCAAGCGGTCTTCAAATTCGATCATAAA